>CAZVJB010000016.1:0-62330 GCA_964627625.1 uncultured Halobacteriales archaeon | reverse complement strand
GGTCGGCGGCTGCGCGCCGCCCCCGTGCGGGCCCGCTCCCATGCCCGGCGTGCGCGAAGGCGCCGCCGTGCATGCGGAGGCCGGCGATGCGGCGATTGATGCCAAGCAGCACGCTGCCCTTGGCGTGAAGCCCATGCAGTGCGGACCGTGCGGACCAAGCCCCGGCCCGCGGCCGGTGGTTGCCGCCCACGAACGGCTTGACGCGAACGCCGAAGTCGGCGCAACAGCAGTGGACGTCCACGAGCGCGCCGACGTTGGTGTCGGCGGCGCAAATGGCCGCATGTTCCACCCCTGCCACCCGCCCTGCCCCACGCCCGGCGAAGGCCAGAACGGCGGCGTCGGCGTGCACCAGCAAGCCGGTGTCACCGTCGATGCGGGCGAGGAAACCGTCGCAGCAGGCGAGCGCGTCGATGTTGTGCTCAAGATGGGCGAGGGTTGCCGCAAGCACCCCAGCGACCCGCACGCGCCAGACATGAAGGCTGGCCGCCGCGTCGATGCCATTGAGAAGACCCTTGATGTGCTCGGGGGCCGCTTGGACCGCCTCGACGCGACCCTTGAAGGGCTCATGGAACGACTTGCGAGCGGCGACCTTTCCGTCGAGCAGACCGACGAGCTCAATGCGAAGATTGGCCGCGTTCTCGACCGCTTGGACGATATCGCGCAGAAGATTGAGGAATTGCAGGCCAAACTGGAAGCAGTCCTTGACCAAGTCGAAGCTGGCCAACCGTAGTGGTGCCGAGCCGTCGATTCCTGCCGCGTCCGTTTCCCTTGCCCTTTTCTCCCCCCTGACCTTCCAACCGGTGTCCGCTATGCAATCCATCTACAACACGCCCGCAATCATGTTCGCCCTCGTCGTGGCTGCCTTCCTGGCCGGTTGCAGCGGCGGGCCTGCCACCTCGTCGACGGGCTCAATCGGCTGTGAACAAGCCACGCCGTGCGAGATGGTAGTTTCCGTGGATGACACGGGAATCGTCGAGGTTTCCCATGCGCAAGTGACCGCCGGCGACTGGTACAAGATCGAAGTCAGCAACGACGGCGACGCAGAACACACGGTCACCCTGAGTGGCGTCGGCGCGTCCTGGACCGTCCCATCTTTGGATGACCGCGCCTCGGTTGTGCAATTCCCCGCGCGGGCCTGCCTGCAATTCGCATCCGGGTCCACCACCGCGAAACTCAGCGTCTATGCCGCCGACTACGTCGACGTCAGCCAAGGGGCGGCGACGGAAACGGATCCGTGCGCTTGAGGGCGAGGAACGCCTGCACGCTTATTGGAGGCCACGGCGCACGCCTGTCTTGGGCATTGGGATGAGTCTCCGCAAGCGCCTTCTAGGAGCAGGAACGCTGGCCCGGACGTGGGCAACGCTCATCTCGCCGTCGGCGACGTCGTGACGACCAGAAACAGCGCCTTGCGCATGCGAGTAACGCGCATAGTATCAGGAGTCGCCCTGTGCTCGTGGGCAGACGCGTCGCCCGCTGCCGCATTCCAATTCAACGTCGCAGCCCGGGTCGAGGAATTGGCCGCCGCGCCGCCGTCGTGACGCATTCCAAGGCGGGCGGGCCAAGGCAGATGGGCTAACCATAACATTAGGTTTGGAGACGCGGGGTAGCGCGTCGTTCGCGCCCCTCATGTTAGCTTACATTCAGGGATTTTTGACGTTGCCTTTTTGGTCAATTCCCCATAAAAATGGCGGGGCGTCCGCCAGCCCAAGTATTGCCATGCCAGCGGGATTGAAAGGTTGCCATTCCTGGGCAACCGGCGCGCGCGACGGCGTTCGTTTCCGCGTTTGACTAGCTAAATCGGGGCCATCCTCGCAAAACCAAGGTTTGGACGAACGGTCTTAATGGATGGCCTGCATTCGGGCGTGTGTCGCCAAACGCGTGTTGGCGACTCGATAATACGGTAACATGGATGAGTGAACCCCGATGAAAACCCCAATCTCCGTCCTGTGTGTTTTGATTCTGCTTGCCCCGGCGATGGCCTCTCCGACCGATGATTCGCCCGCGCCCACTGATTCGCCTGAGCCAACAACGCCAATCGACGACGCACTCGAAGTCTTGGAAACGATTCCCGGAATCGACCCCATCCGCGGCGACCTGATCGAGCTCCTCCTGCGGTGCGGCGAGACCTTCGACGCGGCGATGTTGCCAACGTGCGAGGGTCTGCTTGCGACCGTCATGGCCGCGGATTGCAACCTGCTCAACTCGACTGCAATTGCGCCGCCGGATTGCGTCTGGGCAGTTGTGACCTGTCCGCATCATGATTCCTTCATGCCAGGGCCCATGGGATCCGGTGTTGGAGCAGGAAAAGCATTCGATTGGGGGTTCACCTGGCCCGACCGCAAGGGGCAATCAATTATTCCCCATAGTGTACAGCTTCTTGGACTCATGGAAGTCATTGTGAGCGCCGGAGGCTACGCGAAGTGCTCACCATGAAGACCGCCGCGGGCCTGCGCCCGCTGTCGCTCTTGGCCATAACAATGCTGCTCGCGGGATGTATGTCTGGATCCGTGGCTGTTTCACCTGAGGGTGACCCACCAGAGACCGAAACCGGAACACGAAATTCCGCACCGAGCAACACGGTGACCGGCGTGGCGAATGGGCCGGCTTCCGGCGGGACGAACGTAACGCCTCGCACCGTTGCATGGACGGGTTGCTCCGGTGGAAATACGGGATTCATTTGGCCAGAATCGACGGGGCCCGGCGATACCCCGCCGGGTTGGGAAGGACAGGCCGACGGAGCCTTCGGCAGCACCGTGGGAATCTTCCTGGTGGAGTGTGAGCGGCTCTCGTGGGGTCCATTCGAGAGGGGTCCGATTCGAATGGTTTGGGAACTTCACGACAGATTTCGAGCCCCTGCCAAGTGCAGCGAAGGCAACTATACCCTAATGTGGGTCCTCGCCTCAATGTGGTTTGACGACAAGGACGTCGCCAAGTACGTCGGGGAAACGTATGG
Source organism: uncultured Halobacteriales archaeon (assembly GCA_964627625.1). GTDB lineage: Archaea > Thermoplasmatota > E2 > JACPAO01 > JAHFTW01 > JAHFTW01. Next base: position 59,377 of record CAZVJB010000016.1, on the reverse strand, counting down.
TGCACCAACGCAGTATTCCCCGATTGATGTCCGCTACGCGAATGCATCGATTCGCCATGAAGCCACATGGACATGGGGGCTTGAGGGCCACCCCGCATCGAGCCTTGCCTTTGCCCAATTCGATTCTCCGCCGAACGGCGTACGAATCGTCGATGAAATTGCATGGGCCCACAATACCACCGTGACGCTCCTGACACTCGATACGATTTCGCACAACGTTCAGGGCCAGCAAGTGCTTGCCCCAGGCGAGATGCACTACCCGATGCTTTATGCCCAGACGGGCCAGACCGACTACCTTGGAACAGCCGACTACTGGGACAGTGTTGAGTTGTCCGCAACCATCAGGCAATTCGGAGACCTGCAATGCGAGCAACCCTTGCCCTAGCCCTGCTTCTGCTTGTTCCGGGTGCTGCGGCGCTCGAGCCATCGCCCCTTCAGTTCGCGAGTCCCGGCGGCTTCGGCCCGGCCGCCGAGATTGATGGCAGCCAGTGGATGGTCCTTGTTTTCAGTCCGGCGTCGATTGCGGAGGCCGAACTGGATGCCCAGGGATCGGCAATCTTGACGAACCACACGCGGTCAGTCGTCGTTGCGACGGTCCCGCCGACGACCGAGCCGGCTGGAGAAGGCCCAAGCGACGACCGGTCCGAATCGGTCGAATTGTCGCCGACGAGCCTTTCCTTCGGCAACGGCCGGGCAGGATCGCTCTGGATCTTCGCGCAGAGCATTGTCCTCAACGCCACGGCCTTCGAGGCGGCCGTGCAGCCGAAGCCGATTGACGAGTCGGTTGGCTTAGCAAAGCCGCCAAACGAAAGTGGCCGATTCGTGTTTCGCAACCACGCAGCCCCCGACGGCGACGCGATGATTGTCCTGTCGACGCCCGGAGTTCCCGCAACCTTCAACGTCGAAGTCGTCGGCCTTTCCCGAATGGAATGGTATGGCGCATCAATTTCATGTTCATCGAGTTGCTTGCCCGGCGGAGGTTCGCAAACGACGTCGAGTCCGAGTGCGGGTGACGCCGGTATCACCTATACGGAACGCTCGTACATCGAACTTCAGCCGCCGCCAGGCTCCATTCTGAACGTAGAAGGAACATTGGACTATGCCTTGCTCGGAGGGCCGTCATTGGATATCGCGGTCGATGGTTGGCTCCGCCTGCCCGGCGCGTCCGGGGCGGGCAACTGCGCGTGCATCGATCCATCCAATCAGACGCTGCATGCTTCCGGGCACCTGATGCTTGCACATGTCCACACGGAAGACGGGCGCATGGCCGGAACGCTATCAGGCGAACTCGGCTCCGCACACTTCGACGAAAGGACTGTCGACGTGACGGGCTTTTCGGCGGTCCGGATGGCGGGCCCCGGTTTGGCGGTTGCAGGTGGTGTAGTCGGCTTGGTCTGGCTTGGCCTGTTGCTGTTCACTCGCTTTAGCAAGTCCGAGGCGCTCGGGCACCCCAACAGGAAGCTGCTCTACGACGCGGTCTTGTCAAGCCCCGGCATCAATTTCCGCGAACTGTCACGGCAAACCGGGGTGGCCGCAGGCACGGCTCGGTACCATTTGACCGTCCTTACGCGGTCCGGCCTCGTGGTCGAGAAGCCGCACCACAACGTTTTGCGCTTCTTCGAGAACCACGGGCGGTTTGAGGCGACGTGGAATCGTGTTGGAGTCCTTCGCGACCCTGCGCTGCGCGAGTTGCATGAGTGGGCGCTTGCGCACGGTGCCTGCGCGCAGAAGGACATCTTGGATGCCATGGAGAGTGAGCACGGTTGGAGCCGCAGCACGACGCAGCATCGTCTGGCACGCCTCGTCGCAGACGGCCTCCTGTGCATCCGCCTTCGCGGCCGGTTCAAGGTCTACGAGGCAGGCACCGTCGAGGCGCCGCGTCCCCCCGGAATTTTGCTGCCGCCGGCTACCGGGATTCCCTGAATCATGTAGCGTGTGGCTTCGGCCGCAAAACCGTGGGACGCCCATCTCGGCAACGCGAGCCGCAAAACCAAACACGGCGACATTGACTCTTGCATGTGCGGTCGAGAACGCCTGACACGTCAAGGCCGCCGAGGCCCGGCAGAGCCCCCCATCGGTTTCATCGGTTCAATCGGTTGACGAGCCCGGCGCCGCGCGCCGACCCATCAACCGATGAAACCGATCTAACCGATGCCCGCGAACTCCCGCAAAGCGCACCGACTTCCGTCGTCGTGTATAGAACCCATGCGTCGCGCGCTTCCATCGGTTCCATTGGTTTCACTCGCCCCCGGCCCAAGGCTTCAAACCTGTCGCCACCATAGGTAAATTCGGACACGACGGGGCCTGTCCGACGCAGGCCAACAACCCCGCGTGCTTCCGACGATTGCGGCCATGACAACCACCGGCCGTGGAGAAACCAACATGCAAGCAACCACCCAACCGGCAAGCAGCGCCCGCAGCGCTGATCTTGCCCCCCACTTGGAGAGCATCAAGAAAGCCCTGGGCGCCAAATCCGCCGACCTCGACGAACAGGACCTACGCGATGAACTCGCAAAATACCTGGAATACGGCGTCCCGATGGATCAGGCCGTGAAGACCATCCTGCGCCACCACGGCGTTGCGCCGACCCCCTCGTCGCGCCCAACTGGACCAGTCAGCCAGGAGCGCCTCACACTCGACAAGCTGCCGCCGCAGAGCCCCTTTGTCAATCTCAAGGTCCGAATCCTCAGCCTGCAGACCAAACCCGTGACGGCGCGCGGCGAGCAGAAAGAGATCCTGTACGGCCTCCTCGGCGACGAATCCGGCGTCGTGCCCTACACCTCGTGGCGCCCGCTGGAAGGCCTCGCCAAGGGTGACGTCGTGGAAGTCCAGGGGGCCTACACGAAGGAATTCAACGGCCAGGTACAGGTGAACTTCGGCGACCGCACTCGCATCCAGAAAGTCGCCGACGACCTGCCACGCAGCCCCGTCACCTACAATGACATGCCCATTGCCGAACTGAAGGAAGGTTCGCGCGGGATTCGCATCACGGGCCGGATTCTTGATGTAGCGCCGCGCGAACTTACCGTCCAGGGCCAGTCCAAGACGGTGTACAGTGGTGCCGTCGCGGACGCAACCGGCCGAATCGAGTTCACTTCCTGGGCCGACCACAAACTAGTCGCCGGCCAAGCCGTCACGATTGAAGGCGGATATGTGCGCGCCTACCGCGGCGTGCCGGCGCTCAATTTCGATGCCGAAGCCACAGTTACGCCGGCAACCGGCGACCTGCCCACGGCCGAAATCCTCGCAGTGCGGCCGCCTATGCCAGTCCGGGAATTGCTCGCTCGCGGCGGCGGTTCCGACCTTCACTTGGTCGGCAGCCTGCTCGAGGTGCGCCCCGGCTCCGGCCTGGTGCTGCGGTGCGCCACGCCCGGTTGCACTCGTGTGCTTGCCTCCGGCATGTGTCGCATCCACAACAAGGTCGAAGGAATCCCCGACATCCGTGTCAAGGCGATTCTGGACGACGGCACCGGAGCCGTCAACCTGGTCGCTGGCCGCGAGGTAACCGAGACTCTCCTTGGTAAATCACTCGAGCAGTGCAAGAAGGAGGCCCAGGACGCCTTCCGCCCCGACCTCATCCAGGAGCAGCTCAAGGAAAAACTCACGGCGCGGGTCTTCTCGGTGCGCGGCAACGCCTTGTCGGACGACTATGGCATCACCTTCATCGTGCGGGGCATGACGCCGCACACGGAGGACCGGACTGCCGCTGCTCAAGCCGCTTTGGCCGTCCTGGAGGCAACCCAATGACGCCGACCGTTGCAGCAACCGTCGTTGCAGATCCGGCCGGGTCGTCGAAGCCAGCGCCCCGCGGTATCCAGCGCGAAACAGCGCATCGCGTTTTTGCAATGGAGTTCAACGCCAGCCGCCAGGAAATCAAAGGCCAAGGCGAGAAGGACGCAAGCTATCTTGTGACGCCTCTGGGCGCCAAGATCAACCGCATCCACGTCGTTGGCGTCTGCACGGACATCGAACCCGTCGGCGAATCCGGCGAAGTGTGGCGCGCTCGCATCAGTGATCCGACAGGCATCTTCACCGTCTACGCCGGCAACTACCAGCCTGAAGCGGCCCAGGCGCTGTCGCAACTCAAGCCGCCCCAATACGTCGCCGTGACGGGCAAGGCGCGAACGTACGAGCCGGAGCCGGGCAGCGTCTTCGTCTCGATTCGACCCGAATCCGTCACCATCGTCGACCAAGCGACGCGCGACCAGTGGATACTCGACACAACGCGCCGCACCTCTGAACGGCTCAAGGCGGCCAAGGCTGCCGGGGCAGGGGCCGATTCTCCGACCATGATTCGGCAGGGCATCTCGGCCGCCGTCGCGGACGGCGCAATCCTTGCACGCGACCACTACGGTCCGGCTGATACCCTGCGCTTTGCCGGCATGGCGCGCACCGCTGTTTCGCACCTTTTGCCGGGCGGCGAAGTGCCCGTCCACCGCATCGAGGTTCCGCCTGGCCCGGCCCGCGAGGCCGCGCCGGCCGAGACCTCCGCTTGGAAGCCGCCCGCGGGCCCGGCCAAACCGAGCGCCGAGCAGGAGGCCGCTACGGAGGCGCTGGACAACTCGATTCTGGCGTCCGTGCAAAAACTCGAAGGCCAGAAGGGCGCCCGCTGGGATGACATCCTGGGGGCATGCGCGACGGCGGGCGTCACGGCGGAGGACGTAGAGGAGGCGCTCAACCGCCTCATGGACAAGGGTCTCGTGTACGAGCCGACGTTAGGGATTCTGAAGACGACCTGACGGAGCGCAGCGACGTCCCGGGCGCTTCAGATTCCCGTGGCGCCGGAGCGAAGCGTAGGCGCCCGCCCGCACTTCGGCCAACCGTATCCCCCTACTTTTCCTCTTTTTCCAACTTTCCCTCGATGTCGAAGACGTGGGCGCCAATTTTGAGCGCCTCGGCTTCCTCGGGAGGAATCGATTCTTTTTGGGCATGGTCGCCGAGGATTGCAGAATTGCCGAAGGGGTCCTCAAGCACAACCGTGACCGGCCCGCCTCGTCCTTCGCGCAGGCCCCCCATGAGGTCCTGTAGGTCCAGGATGCGGGTCTTCATTTCCTCGTCTTCGGCGTCGCGGCCCAATTGGTCCAGGACGCGTTCGACGCGGACCAGGATACCTTCGATGTTGGAGACAAATGCTTCGGAGGCTACGCCAGGTTCGATCGAAATGCCGAGTTCAGGGATGCGGACCGTCCCGGACGACGAGCGAACGACGCGGATCATCATGTCGTTGGGCTCCTTGATGACGTAGCTGTAGCGGGTCGGTGCTTTGTGAGCCGTCAGCACGAAGTCCGTGTGCCGGTACCCGCACGCCTCGCAGCGCAACATCGTTTCCAGTGACTCCCCGAGATAGGGCAAGTCCACCTGTGCCGCCGTGTACTCAAGGCCGACGCCCAGGCACGCAGGGCACAAGGCGTCATCAAGGAAAGTACGAACCACTAATCTTGGCGAATCGAAGGCTTAGAAAAAGCGTTGGGCAGGGGGCGCTTGCGGCCAACCGCCCCGGCGCTTATCCGCAGATTCCGCTGAGAACATGGAGCAGTTGGGCTTTGCGCTAGGCTGGTACTCACTCTGAATGGGAGCAGATTCCACAGATTGAACGTGCCGGACCACTGGCGCAGCGCGTGCAGTCAATCTGTGAGCTCCCTGAAGAGGTGCGCGGAGCGCAATCTGTGAAATGCCCTACCGGCTGCCGCCGCGCGCCTTGTGGCGGTCGATGCGGACACCAGTTGGAGCGATGATGAGCATGGTCTTGCCAAGGCCGGCGATGTCGCCGTTGATGTCGGTCACGAGCTTCTTGAGGTCGCCCGTAACGCGCCGCAGGACAATCTCGTCCTGTGCGATTGGCGAGAAGTCCAGCAGGAGCAGGTTGCCCTGGTAGACGTAATTGGCGTACTCGCGAAGGTCCTCGTACTTCTGGATCTCGGCGACGCGCACCATCATGCTTGAGGTTGCATCGAAGAATTCGGTCCCGGCGGTTGCCTCTTCGAGGTCAATGTAGTCCTTGCCGTCGGTGCGCCCCTTGGCGGCCGGCTTGGAGCTGAAAAGCGACTTGAGGCCCATACGCATCCCTAACCGTCGGACCTCGTCCTTCCACATAAGATTTGGGAGTTGTCTCAGGCCACGGTCTTGGTGCCGGTGACGTGGATTGAGACGTCAATGAGGGTTTGGGCGTCTGGGGGGGCGCCTGCGGTGCACACCGGACCAGTCGTGCGTAGGCGGTCGGATTCCTGGACATCGGCAGCTTGCCGTTCATCCATCCTCCACTGCAATGGCGACGTGCCGCTGGTGCTGGCATATTCGGTGTCGGTTGGTCCGGCGCTGCTTGGGCCAGTGCCGCTTGCGAAACTGAATCCCATGGTTGCGTCTAACGTACCCCCGGCGGTCCACTCAAGGGTGAGGTTCAGGCCAATGGCGTCCGAGAGGTCGAGGCGAGCGTAGGTGCCTTCGACCATGATTGAGGGCGTCGGGCAGCCTCTGGCCGCGGCCTTGTAGGTGAGGGTCTCGTCAATGGTGACCTGATGGGGGGCCACGGCCCCGGACTCGCCGTCCAGCCCGCCAACTCCGCCGTCCGAGTCAACGCCGCCCGGCTGGGCCCCCTCGGTTCCTGATGGACTGGCGTAGGGCGGGGAGTTTTGCGCGCAACCGGCGGCGAGGAGGGCAAGGACAAGCAAAGGAGCGAGGCGCATGGCCGTGACGCGGGCGAGCGGCACATAAGCAACGCGGTGAGGTTGTCGAAACATTGGGCGGCAGGCTGCTGCCTTTTTGCCTTATGGCTCCAGCGTCCAGATCTTGTCCCCAAGATAGTGGATGGACTTGACGGCCTTGCCCTTGCCCCGTACCATGACGGCTCCGGCGACGATGCACTTTCCCACCGCGAGCGGCTGGCCGTTCTTCTCGTCCTTCACCCAGCACCAATCTCCCGGCTGCAAGGCGGGATCAGCGGCCACGATGCCTGGCGCCATGATGTCGGCCCCGTTGGCGACGAATTTCACGGCGCCCATGTCCACGGTGACGGCGCGGCCCGTGGGTCGGTACGCCAAAAGTCCACGAACCGTGAGGAACGCTGGCCCCGTCGGCTGTGGGCCGTCCCAGAGGCCCACCAGCTTGTTGTCGACGAGCAGAAGCGCGCGGTCCATGAACTCGCCTGACTCGACGGCCGCCGTCTCCGACCACAGCGTTGCGCCCCCGACCGCCGCAGCGACCTGCTGCACGAGATCGGCCGATTCCTTGTTCCTTAGTCTTGCACGGCGGCGGATTCGGGGCTCCTCGGACACGCTCCAGCCATGCCCCAAATGGTTATCAAGACCCCCCTTGTCGCGCGAACCACTCGGCCCGAAAGGGCCAGGTGTCTTTCATGGGAACCGGAACCCCCTCCATGCGCGGCGGACGCCGCACGCACATCCGCTGCCGCCGCTGCGGCCGCCACTCGTACCACATGCAGAAGAAGCGCTGCTCCGACTGCGGCTTCGGCGCCACGGCCAAGCTACGCAGCTACAACTGGGCCAAAACGCACTAACGCGACGAAACGGGCTTCATCGCTCGCTTCCGCTCGCTCGAACCCGTTTCGTCGGACTCGGAGCAGCGGGGAGCTTCGCCCCCCGCACCCCCGGAAGGAGAGGGTGGCCGCTCGCCATCCGTGCACAGCTTCGCCCGCGGGCTCGCTGAGGCACGTCGGCTCCCCTCGTGCCTCGCCGCTCGCCCGGCTTGCGGCGTCGGCGCCGACCCTCGCTGCGCTCGGGCGCGGCCACCCAGGCCGGTTGGCTGGCGTGCGCTGCGGCGGTCGCCTTATGCAGTTGCGCTGGGTGGCGTCGAATGCGCAGAGGTAGCCAAGTCCGGTCAACGGCGCAGGACTTAGGATCCTGTCCTTTGTGGTTCCCAGGTTCAAATCCTGGCCTCTGCACTCTTGTTCTGCATGTGGCGACCTATAGGTGCATGTCGCAACATGTCGGCGGCATGGCTATGTGCGGCCGAGCGGCAGCGAGGTCGCACGACGCGCGGGCCATGCGTAGGGGCGCAGCCCCTGCGCCAGGGCTCTGAGGATCCTGTCCTTGCGGATGAAAACGGAGCGTAGCAACCGTTTTCTTCCGCAGCGAGGCCGTAGGCCGGGCGGGTGTGGTTCCCAGGTTCAAATCCTGGCCCTTGCATGTAGCCGAGCGCATCCGTCGAGATGCCTTCCGGCGCGTTCATCTCGGCCCCGGCGGTATTGCCGTTGTGTCGGGACAAATCGCGTGGCAGACGATGCCAGAAGAGCAGCGGCTCTGGCCTCCCGTGATTCCGACCCGGCACATCCTACTACATACCCAAACGTGGATTGCAATTGGTTTCGTCCTCTTTTTGCTTCTAGGTGTGGTCGCACTCATTTTGGAATTCAGGAACAGGCCATGGCTGCTTCTGGGCCTCGCTGCAGTTGGCTTGGCCGCAGGCGTCCTTGCGGTATTCGTCAAACTGTTCAAGGCAAAACCTAGCGAGTTCCCCATGCCAGAAACAACCCTCTCATGGGACAGGGACGGATTTACCGTGAAGACAGCGGAGTTCTGGCGATGGCGACCTTGGCATTTGGTGACCTTGTTGCCAGCGAGAAACGGAATCGCCTTCTTGATGCCCACCCCCCCGCACGGTTCCCCTTTAGAGGTGTGGGCCCCGCGCCGCGCATATACCGAATCTAACGCAGCCGAGTGGCGGACGCTCGCCGAGGCAGGAAGAAAGCTCGACCGCGTTCACCAATTGGGCTCCGCGGCTGGAGCTCCGCAATGGACGACTGAGGGCCGTATGGGCGGTCCGATAAGCTTCCAGATTCGTCCAGCGGATTGGCGTGCCTTCCTTCGCTCGACGCGCAGGTATGATGCGCGGCCGCAATCGACGCCCAACTACGTCGGATGGAATCGGCGCATCCATCGGCTCGACGAAAACCTAAGTCGGTTCAATCGGCGGCTGCGACCGTTGGGAATCGTCCTCCGGGTCTTCGCGATCTTGTTCGCAAGTACCCTTGCGATTGCACTGCTCGCCGTCACGGGTTTTGCTTCGCCGCTGGCGTGGAGCATTCTCGGCGTCGTCGTCTCTAGTATCCTGGCCATTCTTTTTCCAATCGTCCAATTGTATGGCCGCCACCGTACGTTGTGGTTACCTCAGGTTGATGCAAGCTGGGACGAGACGGGCCTGTATCGGGTGACTCACACCGCCCGTTCATGGGTGGCGTGGGGAGTATTCAAGGGCGCCCATGTCGAAGGCGACACCCTGCTGATGGTCACCGACTACCGGCGGGGCGGAGGCGTGGTAAACGCAGTCATGGTGCCATTGTCAGCGCTGGATGGTGCCCAGCAGGACGACATTCGGGCCCGCATTGAACAGCAAAGCTCGACGCCGGCCGCTCCGGCAACGACGCCTGCCTCGTGACTTAAGGGCGCAACGCGGCCATGGCGAAGGCCAATGGAGGCCGATGTTTGATTCGAGAAAAAGTATCGGCCGCCCCGGCGTCCAGGTTCACGTGGCGTTGTTCCCCACCTGGAGGTAGGGCGCCATCATCCGGCTGCGAGCAGGGACAGGCCAATCACAGCGAGTCGCGGCGCGCACTTGGACGTTCTCCTCGTGAAGTGGATGCCAGCCCCAGCGTCCCGAAGCATTCGACGGGTTTCCCCACCTTGGTAGGGCGCCGTTATCGGGTTGAGGGCAGGGCTGGCACCCGTGCATGTGCGCCCGCCATTTCAGCCTAGGCCTGGATCACGGCATCGCTACGCCGCGCCGGGGCATTGAGCCGTCTGTTGGTCGGGCGGCGTCGTGCTGTAGCCATTAATGGTGGCCTTCCAGACCAGCGTCTTGGCGGACAGGGAGTGTCCGCTGTAATGGTAGGCAAACGGTGGGGGTACAACCAACGTGACGGTCTCGCCTTTGGCCAATCCAATCAGTCCCCATGCATAGCCCTGCACCGCGTTGGTGCCGGGCCCCAGCGTGACGCAGAAATCGCCGTTGTGCTGGATGGCCGTGCCGCGGTCGTCGTCGAGGTCGTAGTGCGTCTGCACATGCTCGCCGGAAACGGTGACGCGGCCGCGCTCCTCGGCCACGTGGAACACGAAGGGCCGCGTGGCGCCGCCTGCATGCAGTTCGGCCTGAATCTGCCCGGCTGGCTGCGACGCGGGGATGGTCAGCTTAACGACGGTGGCTGCCCAAGCGCCTTCCTTGGCCCCCGCTTCCGCCAGGGTGCCCGACGGTGTGACGAACGTTGCGGTCCAGCCCGCGGGGAGGGCCGCGCCGCCCGCACCCGTAAGGCTCCAAGTGTAGTCCAATGGCGCCGTTCCGTTGTTGTGCACCCAGACGTACTGCGACTCCGTGTTGGAGCACACGTTCCAAACGCCGGGCGTAATCAGGTCCACGTGGACTGCGGCGGGCGCTGGCGGCGCCCCGTTGTCGAGGGACACGCAAGAGGATTCTGCCTGCGCCGGCAGGGTCGTCGTGCCGCTGGTTGCGCCAAGAATCCGGACGGTGCGAATCACGACGTCCTGGACAGGGCAATTGTCGTCCTGGCAGTGGCTCCCTTGCTTCATGGGCGCGACCGGTACAGTGGCGATCGCTTCGACGACATCTTGGCCTTGCACCACCTTGCCGAAGACCGCATAGCCGGCCGATGAGGGGCTGGGGTCCAGGTTGGCGTTGTCGGCGTGGTTGATGAAGAACTGGTTCGTGGCCGAATCCGGCCTGTCAGGACAAGTGCTGCAGTTGGGTTCCGGGCCGAGGCGGGCCATTGCAATCGTGTACTTTGCGTTGAGCAATCCTGATTCGCGTGCCTCGTTGTGGATCATCGGGTGGGTTGGCTCGCGGAACTGGCCGTTCGTGTCCATGCCGCCGCCCTGAATCATGAACCCCCGCGCGATGCGGTGGAAAAGGGTGCCGTCGAAGAACTGCTCCGAGGCGTAGGTCCGGAAGTTGGCGGTCGTGATTGGGGTCTTGTCGTTGTAGAGCTCAATCACGATGCAGCCCTTGTCGGTGTCGAGGGCGGCGACGTCGTTGCCGGGCGATTCGAGGGAGAGACCGGCCCTAGTGATGCCGGAGCAGGCGCCCTCGCCAGCGACGTTGCCGGGGCCGTCGTTGGTCGCGGATTCGCCGCCGCGCATGAACAGCCACCAGCCCGCAACGGCCAGCAAAGCAACGACGATAATCGCTCCCCATACAAGGCGCGGGTCCGTGGTCGTCCCTGCGGAGGCGACGGCGCTCTCCATCGGGCGGAACTCTGTGCGCGGCTTGCCTGAAGCCCACGCGGCGCCAAATCCGCCTTCCGGCGCGGCCTCGCGCCAGCCGCAGCCTGGGCATTTGATCCGGTTGGCATTGGCCTTGGCCGGGAACGTTTCATCGCACTTTGGGCAACGGACTCGCATGCAGACTCCAGCGGCAGAGGCCGGCGGACGCTACAAGAGGCTTTCGCGCACGGCGGCAGGTCGCCGGCAAGCGCCGCTCCGTTGCCAAGCCCATCCTTTTATCTGGAGCCCTCGTCGGAAGCCTCCTTGATTAAGGGGTCTACGGCGGATGTCCCCGTGGCGGTCGTCGGGGCCGGCGGCTTTGGCACCTGCCTGGCCTCCCTTCTAGCACGCAAAGGCATCGAGGTCCGCCTCTGGTGCCGCGGCACCGACTACGCGCAGGAATTGTCCAACCTGCGGGAAAATCGGCGCTACCTTCCCGGCGTCAAGTTGCCCATCAACATCTGGATCACCTCCAACTTGCAGGATGCCGTTGCGGGTGCCCAGGTCGTCGTCGCCGCGGTTCCCAGCCAAGCGATGCGCGAGACGGTGCGCTCGTTTGCACCGCACCTGCAAAGCGGCGCCAAGGTCCTGAACGTCGCGAAGGGCATCGAGCATGGGACGTACATGCGCATGAGTGAGGTGGTCCACCAGGAACTTGGCGCGTCGTTCCCGGTCGCAACGATGAGCGGCCCGAACTTCGCGGAGGAGATTGCGCGCGGTATGCCGTCGGCCACGGTGATTGCCAGCAAATCACCCGCCGCGCTTGACGTTCTATGTGACCTGTTCACGACCGACTGGTTCAAGGCGTACGCGCGCCGGGACGTGGTCGGCGTCGAATTGGGCGGTGTCATGAAGAATATCACCGCAATCGCAACGGGCGTCACCCAAGGCATCGGCTTCGGCCAGAATTCCGCAGCGGCTGTTATCACGCTCGGCCTCGACGAGATGGTGCGTTTCGGCGTCGCCCACGGGGCGCGCAAAGAGACTTTCACTGGTTTGTCAGGGCTGGGCGATCTGATTCTCACTGCGACATCGAGCCGTAGCCGCAACCACCGCGTCGGCGAATTGTTGGGCAAGGGATTGTCGTTCAAGGACACCATGGCAAGCATGGGCGGTCAAGTCGCCGAGGGTGTCTTTGCGGCCAAATTCGTGCACGAGCAGGCCGAGAAAGAGGACATCCCTCTGCCGCTTACGGCCGAAATCTACCGCATCCTCTACGAGGGCAAGGATGTACGCAAGGCCGTCGCGGACCTACTGAAGTTATTGTAACCGCCGCTGCGCGAGCCCCTCGCCGCCCTACCGCTGGGCCTGCGCGCCGTGTCCATGCGCGTGCCGCGGCTGCGGGCGCGTCATGCGCAATCCCGGCCCAGCGTGCTCTCCGGCTGGCACGGGCATACCGGACCCGCGCGGAACCTCGGCCCACTTGGTATAGCCAAGGCCGTCGCGGACATGGTGAATCCGATTCAAGTGGAGGCGCGCGAGGCCTTCGGCATCGAAGCCGACGGGCACTCGATGGTGGTCGATGAGGACGTATTCCGCCTGGCGACGGGCAGCGGCAAAACGTAGACGTGCCTTGAGGCCGCGGGCAAGGAGCCGGACATCCATGAAGACGGTGAGTCCATGTCGTTTTAGAAGCGCGTGTAGGGTCGACGTCATGGCAAACCTCGGCGGGTGCCGATTCTGTTTGTGGTCACCCAACTATTTAGGTCACGGCCGTAAAAGGTATAGCCAGCCGGCAAGGCCACGCCCGCCGACGTCGCCGACGGCGGCAACGCTTAAGGGGGACAACCGGCGCTGGCTGCCTGTGCACGCCCGGATCGCACTCGCCTTGGTCGTTCTTATGGTCCCGGTCGCCGGCTGCCTTGGATCGCAATCCGATGCGCCACGTTCCGTCAACCCTGCCGAAATTGGGTACGATGCGGACCTCGTGCACGTGGACGGCGTTCGTGCGGCGAACTACACCGTGACGGCCTGGGATGGCAACATGCTGTCCGCCGTCGCAATTGTCCCGTGGACGAACGACACCATCCCCGGCGCAGGCAAGCACGCATGGCCGGTCGTCATTTTCCTGCACGGCTGGGGCGACAGCAAGGGAAACTATGCCGCCGAACTCGAAAGGTTTGGGCAGGCTGGTTTCATTGCCATTGCCTACGATGCCCGGGGCTTTGGCGAATCGGGTGGAAATGCGACGGTGGCGGGGCCGGCTGACCAATCCGACCTCGGCAGCATCATCAAGGATGCCCGCGAGCAGTTCGGCCCGGTCGGGCATATCGGCGTCGTCGGTCAGTCGTACGGCGGGGGCCAAGCGCTTCTTGCCTGGGCGAACAATGCGGATGTGGCGACCGTCGTGTCGCACTATGGATGGACTGACCTGGCGGGCGGCCTCATTCCGGCCAACGTGCCAAAAATTGGTTGGGCACAGGCGCTCTACGGTTACGGCTTGGTCGGCGCGAAAGGCCGCTATGACCCGGCTATTCATGACTGGTACCAACAAGCCTACACCCGCGAGAATCTCGATGCCGTGCGCAAGCAGATGGATGACCGCAGCGTCGTCGGCCACATGGCAGGCGTCACCAAGCCAATTTTTGTCTGCCAAGGCATGCAGGAGAGCCTGTTCCCACAGATTGACACGGTCTGGCGCAACGCCGGCGGATTCGTTCGCGCCTACGTTTACCAGGGCGGGCACGGCAGCAATGATGAGGCATGCTGGACGCGCACCCTCGATTGGTTCAAGTTCTTCCTTGCAGGCTTTGACACACGCGTCGACACGTGGCCGGCACTGGAGACCGTTGATGCCTCTGGGCTTGGCGGTTTCACGGCGTACGCCCAATTCCCAGACCCACCAATCTCGTCGTTTCGGTTACGGACTCCAGACTTGTACGAAGGTCCAGCAAGCGCCGCCAGTTTCACGATTCGCCAAACGCTCGTGGGCAACCCCGCCAACGACCCATCCGTCCTGTGGGACGGCACCGACGAGCCCAACCAGTTCCTGCCGGACGGTGTGCGCGCCGACCCGACTTCCGTGACGTTCACGGCGTCATTCGACGAGCCGACGGTTCTGCTTGGCGCGCCAAAATTGGCGCTTCAGCAAAGTGCTGGCGGCGTTGCCTTCCAGGTGACGGCGACGATTAGCCGCGTGCGCGCCGATGGCCAAAGCCAGATTCTAACCCATGCCGCCGCAGCGCCGCTCGACGCCGGCGACGCGCCGCAGGGTCAAGTCGAGTTACAGTTCCATTGGGTCCGCGCTGCATTCGAGGCCGGCGACCACCTGGTTTTGCGTGTCGCATCGAACGACCCGTCGTGGTGGATGCCCCTGCTTGCCGACTACCAGGTGTCGTTCGACGGGCGTTCCGTGCTCGAGTTGCCCTTGGCGAAGTGATGCCGCAGCGGACAAATGCAGGGCCGGCATCGGCTGGAACGATTGAAGCCCCGCGTCTCCGTCGTCACGATTGGTCACGTGGACCACGGCAAGTCCACGCTTCTTGGCCGCCTGCTCGTTGAGACCGGCGTCGTGTCACAGGAAGAGGTGGCCCGCCACGAACGCCAGGCGCAACTCATCGGGAAATCCTCCTTCAAGTACGCCTGGGTCCTCGACCGCAGCGAGGAATCACGGGCACGCGGTCTCACCCTCGACCTTGGCTATGCGGACCTCGACACCCGCAACCGCCGCATCCACCTCATTGACGCGCCCGGCCACCAGGACTTCGTCCGTTCGATGATCACGGGAACGGCTGGCGCCGACGCGGCGATGCTCGTGGTGGATGCATCCGAGGGCATCATGCCGCAGACCCGGGAGCACGCGCAACTCACGAGTTCCATGGGCTTGTCGCAACTAATTGTGGCGCTCAACAAGGTCGACCGCGTCGGCTACGACAAAGAGCGCATCGCGGCGCGGGCGCAGGAGCTGCGCGAGTTTCTTGCACCCTTCGGCTTCGCCAAGGTGGACGTAATCCCCGTCTCCGCGTGGGAAGGCGAGAACCTCACGAAGCGCGGCGAGCGCATGGCTTGGTACAAAGGGCGCACCCTGGAGGAATCGCTGGACGGCCTCGACTCCCGGTCATCCGCCGGCGACGGCCCGCTGCGCCTTCCCATCATGGATGTCCTTACCGTCGGCGGCGTGGGCACTGTCGTGATTGGCCGTATCGAGCGCGGCACGGTCCGGAAGGACCAGGAACTGGCAATCGAACCGTCCGGGAAACTCGCCAGGATCAAGTCCATCGAGGTCCACCGCCAAGGCGTCGATGAAGCCCAAGCCGGCGATACGGTCGGACTCGCGTTACGGGACGTCTCGAAATCCGACCTATCGCGCGGCGATGTCGCAGGGCCAGCGGATGACCCGCCCATTGCCGTGGATGCCTTCGAGGCACGCGTCGCAATCACGGGCGACATCGGCCACGCCGGCAAGGGTTGGACGGCGACGCTGCACTGCCACACCGCGTCCGTTGCCGTCCGGCTCGACGAAGTCCTGTCACGCATCGATGCCGCCTCCGGCGAGGAGTTGGTGTCCTCCCGCCCGACCTTGCAGAAAGGCGATGTCGCGCGAGCCCGCTTCGTCCCGAGCACGCCCGTCGTCGTGGAGGGTGCCGAAGCGGGCCCCGCCCTCGGCCGGTTCGCCCTGCGAGTCTCGGGCCGCACCGTCGGCGCCGGTTCCGTCGTGGCCGTGACACCGCACGTCAAGCACGGCAAAGGCCCCGCCGAGGCGTCCTTCTCCTACAAAGTGCAGAAGGTTGGCGCCGCGGCGCGTCGGGCAAAGGAGGAAAAGCGCAAGGAGAACGTGGACATCCACGGACGGCCGGTCAAGGTGGGCAAAGACCGCAAGTGACGGCCAGACAAGCAGATGGAACTGTGCGCAAGTTGCAACGGACGGGAAACGCCTTGCCCGCCTGCGGCAATCGCGGGGCGTGCGGGTCCTGGTCACGGGAGCATCCGGTTTCGTCGGCCGCCACATCGTGGCTGCCCTCGTCCTCCGGGGCGACGCCGTGGTGGCCCTGTCGCGCCACGCCGAACGACATCCCTGGCCGGAGGGCGTCCAGCCGGTAGCGTGGGACGCCCGTTCCCCAATCCCCGATGTCGCAGCGGACGCCGTCGTCAACCTGGCCGGGGAGCGCGTCGTCGGGCGGCGCTGGACCGCGGCGCACATGCGTGCCCTGCGCGACAGCCGGATCATTGTGACCCGCCGCGTAGTCGAGTGGATGAACCGCGAGCACCGCCCCCCCGCCCTAGTGTCGGCCAGCGCGGCCGGATACTATGGCCACGACGCCGTCGGACCCTGTTTGGAGTCAAGGCCACCAGGTACCGGATTCCTTGCCGACCTCGCGCGCGACTGGGAGGCTGAAGCCCGGGCTGCCCCCGGTCGGCTTGTGCTCCTTCGGCTCGGCCACGTCCTGGCGCGCGACGGCGGATACCTCAGCGCCCTGCTGCCCTTCGTGCGCCTGCACCTTGCTGGCCCGATTGCCGGCGGCCGGCAACCCATGCCGTGGGTACACATCGACGACGTCGTCAGCGCCTTCCTTTGGGCGCTGGACGGGGAGGCAACGGGCCCCTTCAACGTCGTTTCGCCCGGGGCCGCGAGCGGTACGCAACGCGCGTTTGCCTCGGCGTTAGCTGTCGCCGCAGGCAAGCCGCGACAAGCCTCCGTGCCGTTGTGGGCCATCCGGTTGCGCTTCGGAGGCGGCGTGGGCCCGGCGTTGACCGGAGGGCAGGACCTGCGACCCGCTGCGCTGCAGGGCCAGGATTTCGCGTTTCGCCATACCGACCTCGGACAAGCCCTCCGAGATGTCCTTTCGTGAACATACAACCATTACAAAGTTGTGTTCGTCGCGAAGTGCTTTGAGCGCGCCGCTGCTTGGGTGGGCCATGAAACTCCCCGCCAGCGCCATAGTCGGCATCGTGCTCTGGGCGGCCGCGTGTCTGTGGCTGCAGCCTAGCCTCCTCGTCGGCCTCCTGCTTATCGGCCCGTTCGTTGCAGTCCCCCTTGTCCTCGCCATGGTTCCGCCCCCGCGGCCCGGTGCCCGTTGGAAGATGGCATGGAGTGCCCTGTGCGCCGTGCAGTTGCCGGCAGCCGCGGCAGCCGCAGTCTCGTTCCACTACGAAGCCGGTGTGATCGCGACCGCCTGGACCATTCCGTGGCTCGCGTTTGCCAGTCTTCTCGGGCTCGCGGCCCTCGTCCGACTTATCGGGCACCGCGGCCTTCCCATGGGCGAACTGGCCATCGACGCCGGCCTCGGCTTCTTGTTCGTCGGTGCCTTCTGGCTTGCCGTATCGCGCTCCGGGCAATCCCTGCTGGGCTTCGGCGACCCGATCGCCATTCTGACGGCGGCGCACTTCAACCTCGCCGGCATCGTGGTTCCTGTCCTGGCGGGCTTTGCCACACGCGCCTTGCCGGGACGGCTGTCGACCCTGGCAGCCTTCGGCGCGGTCTCCGGCCTGCCCGTCGTCGCAGCCGGCATCACGCTGCACGCGCAAGGGGTCGCTCGCATCAACAGCGTCGCCGTGGGCTACTTCGCCCTTGCCATGCTGCTGCTTAGCGCCGTCCATGCACGTCTGGCCCTGCGGCCCGGGCCCGTTGGAGCGCGCCTTCTGTGGGGCCTGTCGGCTGCATCCCTCCCGGTTGGCATGGCGCTCGCCGTCGTCTACGCGACAGGAGAGATTACCGGGTACTTCATTGGCGTCGACGCGATGGTGCGCAGCCATGCAATCATCAACGTCTTCGGCTTCGCCCTTCCGGCGCTTACGGCCTGGTGGATTTCGCAACCGCCGGCTTTCGCTTCGGCTGCGCGTCCGGCCGCGCCATGAAGGCCTCGTGACGGGTGAGGACGTCGTCCAGCGCTGGTGCAGGATTCGTGAACGCTACTTTCCGCCAAATCCGGCCTTGAATCCCTTGCCGGGGCGGAACTTGACCTTGGTCGTGGCGGGCTTCGGCTTCGTCGTGTAGGCGGCGCCGGTAAAGGGGTTCTTGGCTTTCTGGCCGCCCTTCTGGGCCGGCTTCACCGTCTTCGAGAAGACCCCAACGCCGCTAACATTCACGCGGTCGTTGGATTTCAGGAGCTTCGCGACGCCCGCGAAAGTTGCCGCGATGGCGGCCTTTGCATCTTTTGCACTGAGACCGGTCTCTTTCGCGACGTATTCGGCAACGTCAGTGGTCTTCGCTGTTTTGGGAGTACTTGCCATGTGGTTGACCCAAGGCGGCGACGCGGCTCTTGCCAATCAACCAAGCGGTCTAGGCACAACGGCACTGGCGCCTTCAGAAAACGAAGAAAATGTCGACAACCGCGAGTGCCGCCAGGACCGACAGCGCGGCCAGCACGACGATAGTGTCAGGCATGATTGGAACTCTGGTGCCCACCCTATTTGGCAACACGCTCGACGGCAAACGTGGACCCGTTTTGATGCAGCTCGGGCAATGCCGCCTTCAGCCGGCGACGACGGCGGCTTCGCGCGTCCTTGCAACCGCCGCGACCGGCACCATCGGTTCGGCAGGGACAAGTCTCGTTGCGCCGATGAGTTCGACGACGAGGCGCGGCTCGTTCTTCTCTTGTTCACGGGCGAGACGGTCCTTCAATTCCTTGTCGAGTTCCTCGACCCGGCGGTTGTTTTTGAAGGTCGCATCGTGCAGTTGCGCTTCGAGCGCGCCGAATTGGTCCTCGAGTTTGCGCTCGCGGATGCCGTTCTCAGTGAACCACAGACGATTGCGGATCTGACCCATCTTGTGGCGGATCTTCGCCTCCTCGGCGCGAATCTCTTCCTTCTGTTTCTCGTAGTACTCCTCGAGACGTTTCTCGGTGCGGCGTACTTCATCCTGCGCCTCCTCGCGTTTCGTCTGGAGGATGGGTACGAGGATGTTGCCGACTTCGAATCGCGCGCGCTCTGCGACGGCCTCCCACTGCGCAGTAGTGAGCCCGGTTGGTCCAGCCTCAGCCTCTCCTAGCGGCACCTCGGCCAGATCCTCCTCAATCTCAGCGATTGTGCCGTCGTCGTGGACCTTGATTGTGACAAACGCCTCAAGTTCGCTGCGGATGGTCTCGATGAAGTAGCGATAGTAGAGGACCGTGAAAGACTGGTCGACTTCGGCGGTGCGTACTTGGCCAACGGCGCCCTCCTCCTGCAACATGCCCATGACACCTTGAACGAATTTGGAGCCGAGACTGAGAAGTTCGACCTCTCCGTCCTTTTCCTCAAAGGTCTCCGGATCCGTCGTATAGGTGTGCACACCGCCCAATTTCTTCCAAAACGTGCGCGGCAACTTGACCGTGGTAATCTTGTGGTCCACGTCGGCCTCGGAACCGGTCGCTGCGATGAACTCGGTCACAAACGTCTGGACTTCGGCCTCCAGGTTCACGGAGTCCTCGATCTTGACGTCGTCTTTGGCAGTTGAGAGGTCAAACTGGTGGAAGACGGAGGCGTCGAGTTGCTTGATTTCCTCGGCCTGTTCTTTGGATCTCTTTACCTCGCGCTGCACCTTGTCCAGAGATTCCTTGACCTCTTTGTCATTCTGGGTCTCCATGATGATGTCGAGGATGCGCTTCTCCAGCCCCCCGGTCTCGTCGATGTCGGAGATGATGAGGTCCATCTCACCGATTGCGACCTCGAAGAGCTTGATTTTCTCGTACAATACCTGCAAAACGTAATCCTCGATGGTGTCTGCGACCGCTAGGTTCAGGATGACGACGTTTGACGATTCCTGACCGATGCGGTGGACGCGGCCGATGCGCTGCTCCACGCGCATCGGGTTCCAGGGCAAGTCGTAGTTGACCAGGATGTGGCAGAACTGCAGGTTCAAGCCTTCGGAGCCGGAATCGGTCGCGACAAGGACCTGGGGCGCGCCCTTCTTGTCACTGCGGAATTCCTCAAGCGCCGTGCGACGGCGGCCGGGTGTAAGCTGGCCGTGGAACTTGACGTTCTCCACATTCTCCTGCTTGAGGCGGCGGCTGAGGAGTTCCTGTGTTTCGCGGAACTGTGTAAAGACGATCATCTTCTCTGTCGTGTTCTTCGCGATGTCGAGAATCAGGTTGACCTTGGCATTGCGCTTGATTGCGTCTGCTTGCGCCTTGAGGTCCTCCATCGCTTTGATGACCTCGGGGTCGTGCTGCTTTTCCACCATGTTGCCCAGTGTTTTGGAAAGGGCCGGCGCCGAGGAGGCGACTTCGCGTTCCAGGACCATGAGGGCCAGGTGGCTCTCAAAGAATTGCTTGTACGTGCGAATGAAATGGGAGACGGATTGGTGCAACTCGTATTCGCCCTTCGAGGCTTTGACGCGATGGGTTTCCACTTTGCGGGCGGGGAATTTGAGGCCGGTCTCGGAACGGCGGTTGCGGATCAGGACCTGTTGCAGCAACGTCTGCAGGCGCTGGGCGTGCAGAAGGACGCGGCCCTGCGCGTCACCGATGTATTCCTCCTCGAAGTTCTGCATCGTTCCAAGAAGTCCCGGCTTGATGAGGTTGATGAGGTTGTAGAGTTCGATGAGGTTGTTCTGGATGGGTGTAGCAGTCAGCATCAACGCGTGGCGGGCGGTGATGTCATCGGCAAGGCTGTAGCGCTGCGTCTTCTTGTTCTTGAGGTAGTGTGCCTCGTCCACGATGCACAAGTCCCATTCGCGGGCGATGATGTCGGGGTAGTGCTGTGCCGACTTTGCCGTGTCAATGGATGAGACAATCTTGTCGTGCTTGGCAAATCCCTGGAACTCTGGATCATCGTGTCGGATGAAACGTTCACCGAATTTGTTCCACAACTCTTCCTGCCACTGACTGGCAAGAGATGCCGGCGTGAGAATGAGGACAGATTTCGCCTTGCCGCGGCTAATCAATTCCTTCATCACGATGCCGGCCTCGATGGTCTTTCCAAGGCCCACCTCGTCGGCAAGGATGCCGCGGCCGCCCATCTGGTTCAGGACCTTGATTGCCGCCTTCACCTGATGGGGCAGAATCTTGATCTTGCGGCGCAGTTGGCTCAGCGTCGTGATGCCCTCGTGCCGCATCGCCTTGAGGCGGTGGGCGCGCAGGTTTAGCAGATGCATGTCCAACGCAGCGGGCGACCCCTTCGTTAGCGCCTTTTGGACGCCGAACGGGTCGGCGATGGGGTGGCCACGCAACGGATCCTGCTTTTTCCTCTTGAAAAGCGTCCGCTCGGGTGCCTGGTGCTCACCTTCCGTTGTTTCATCTTCAGGAGACATTTTCGCTTGCGAGGAGTCCCGGAGAACTGGACCTTTATGAGGGTAGCGGTCACGACGGCGCAGCAACGTTGGTTTTTGCCGCGGCGCGGCGCAAGCCGGGCCGACCTTCAGCCAAGGGCAAATGGTTTGCCATACTGGGCCAAGGTTGCTCTTTGCCCGGTCCGCGCCATGTATCGGTCTGCTGTAACGCCGGGCGCCTCGCTGTGGATGGGCACAAGCAGCCGTGGCCGGATGGAATCCAGCACCCAATCCAGCGTGTCGGAGTCCAGGTGCCCTGAAACGTGGGTCTGCGCAAGGTCGAGGTTGTACGCCTTCAGCCATCGGTCCAGTTTGCGGCGGTCCTGAATCATATCGTCGTTGAACGGCTGTGTGGCCGAGTGGATGTAAAGGCCGTTGGCCGTAGCGCGGTCGGGGAAAATGTCGAACAGTTCCGTAATCGACCAATAACTGATGGAGAAAAGGAAGGCGCCGGGCTCTTTGCGAACTTGTAGTGGCCCGATGAATGTTGGGGCGTGCAAGTACGGGCGCGCCCATTCTTTGTAGTCAGATTCGAGCAGGTTCGAATAGACGTCGCCGCCGCGTGCGTCCACGGGAACGACGGACAGGTCGGACGATGCCACGGGGACGGCGTCGGGCGATGCCAGCAGCAGCCCCTTGTTTGCCGCCTCAAAATAGACGGCAAGCGACATGTCGGTGCGCGGGTCAGGAAGGTCGTCGCGACCGGCCGCCCGCAACGCCTCCAGAAGGTGCGCCTGCTTGACCGAGATGGCAAAGCGGCGGCCCGTCCGTTTGGCAACGGCATGGATGGAGACGAACCGGTCGAGGTCGCGCGGCGGATAGCTGACACCGATGAAGCCGGTGCGGCCGGGGCGGGAGTCCTCATGCCGGACAAGTTGGTCCAGCGTGTCCTCCACGGTGGTTTCCTTGTCGGTCTGCTTGTGATGGTCGTGGCCTGGCGCGTGGATGTTCGTGCCCTCGGCCATGAGGACGTTGACGCCGCCGGCGCGTTCCACGAGTTTCTCTGAGAGGTGGCCGTTTCGTCCATGCAGCCGGAAATCTCCCGTGTAGCACAGGCTGCCGTCTTGGCCTTCGATGATTGTGGCTTGCGCCCCGGGGATGCTGTGATCGACAGCCATCTGGGTCACTTTCCATGGCCCCGCATCGGCGGACGCATGGTCTTGCCACGCACGCGCGGGGCCGTCGACAAAACGCGGCTTTGCCGATAGGTCGCCGTCCTTCGTTCGCCCAACCCGGCCTTTCGCCTTGGTGGCAACGAAATCGTTTTCGGGAGAACCCATGCCCGTCTCTTGGATGCTTGCTAGAATGGCCCGGCTTGCCCCCGACGAGAAGACGGGAATCTCGGGCTTCAAGAGGCCAAGCATGCCGGCGTGGTCCATGTGGGCGTGGCTTACGACGACGCCGGCAAGCCCCGACGGGCCGGCTGCTCCGCCAAGATCGGGGCGGTAGATGGATGGCAAATCCGGGATGAGGCCAAGCGTCGTAAGGTCGCCCACATAGCGGAAAGTGCGCGGCTTGAGGAAGTCGTCGAAGTAGTCGCCCCACCCCGGCCTGGCTCCGCCCGACTCGACCTTCTTGTCGCTGCCGAACCGCTTGCCGAAGTCCAGAAGCATGCGGTGCTTGCCGGACTCCAGGATGAAGGCGTTGCCGCCAATCTCGCCAACCCCCCCGTAGCCGGTCAGCGTACTTGCCACAGAGCCCTCACGCCGGCGCTTCATTTCAAGCAATCCGGGTTGCGCGGGTGGCGACGCCGAACGCTCGGGATGGCCTGCCCGCTGTCCGGAATGCACTTGTCCGGCCGGCGCAAAGCCCTTCCCCGTCGCCGGGATGGGTGGGCGTGGCCCGCAATCGTAAAGCGCTCGCCCTCGCGCCCGATGGCCTTCCGGCCCCCCTCCGATGGCACATCGTCATCGACTGGAAAGCCCTACTTTGCGGCGTCCTCTTGACCGTCGGCGGCCTCGTTCTGCTGCAACAACTCGGCGCCGCTACTCTCTCGCTCACGTCGCTCCTCTGGTCCCTGGTCCTCGGCCTGGTCCTCGGCATCGCGGCACCATCTCTGGGGCGCCTGGTTGGCGTCATGTGGGCGAATTCCCTGCTGCGCAAGGCTCGTCGGGGGGACAAGGCATGAAGGCGACATGGGCCGTCGCAGCCATTGTTCTGGCGTTCTTGCTGGGGCCCTTCCCGCCGGCTGCCGCAAGTGCAACTGGGAATTGCGTCATGATTATCCAGGGCGAGGATGCGTCGAGCGGCTCGGGGCAAATCGAGGTCCCCGAAAGTGGCGACGTTACGTACCGCATCGAATCCCCGCTGCCGGTCGTGCGCTGGAAGGTCGAGGTCCACTATGGGCCCTTCACGATTCCCGCCCTCGATCAGCGCTTCCCTGCCGACAGCGGACTCGTGCGCGAAGGCGTTGCGTCCGTCAAGGACTTCACCAAATATGGCACGGGGCAATACGAGGTCACGGGGAATGCCGAGTTGTCGGACGGTACATTCTGCACCGCCCGAATGGAGATGATTGTGCCGGGTTCGCCCTTCCAAAGTGTCATCGGTCTTACGGCCATGGCCTTGTTCGGCGCCGGCGTCGTCGGCCTGCTCGCGCTGCTAATCCAGATCCTCCTCAACGTCAATGACGTGCGCACAGCCATCAAAGACTTCGTCGGACAAGCGCGCACGACGCGCGACGAGGCCAAGACGTCGGCGCGGACGCCTGGCCAGGACGCGCAACACCCCCCGGTGCGTGGCCCAGACGAGCCGCACGACCGGCCCAAATCCTAATCGTCCGCGCCGCGTGCCGACCTCGATGCCCATCCAGGTCGCGCCGCCCATGGCCGTGCGCGCAGTGCTGTTCGACCTCGACAATACGCTCGTCGACTTCATGCGCATGAAGCGCAGGGCTTCGGACGCTGCGGCGCACGCCATGGTGGCGGCCGGCGCGGACTTTCCCTTCGCGCCCTCCGACGCGGGCGACATCCTGTTTGGCGAGTACCTTGAGGACATCGAAGGCAACGATGTCTTTGCGCGCTTCCTGCGCAACAACCACCAACAGAAACTTTCGCTGTCGCAGCACCAGGTCGATCGCATCACGGCGGCCGCCGTCAATGCCTACTTGCGCACGAAGATGCTGCACACCGAACCCTACGCCGGCGTCCGCCGCACCCTGCTTGCGCTGGCCCGCAAAGGAATCCGGCTCGGTGTCCTTACCGATGCGCCGCGCTTCAAGGCTTACCAGAGGCTTGAGGCGGCCGGCCTCGTTGATTTCTTCGACTTCGTCCTGGCCTTCGACGATTCGGGGGAACGAAAACCGCACGAGAAGGGTTTCCGCGCCGCCATCGACTTGTTCGGGGTGCCGCCGCACCAGATCCTCATGGTTGGCGATTGGCCGGAGAAGGACATGGCCGGCGCTGGCGCGGTGGGCATGCGAACGGTCTGGGCGCGCTACGGCAGGCCGGGCATGGCGGTCCCACCGCAAGCCGAAGCCGCCATCGACGGTGTCGAAGAGCTCATCCGTCTTGTGAGCCTCGCCGATTCCTGATGGCAAAGCGGTCTTCTCCCGCCAAGGCGAGTTCGAGCGCCCCGCATTCCCCCCGGAAGAAGGCGGCTGGACGTAAATCCGTCGCGAAGAAAAACGCGGCGCTGGCGGCCGCGCCGCGAAAATCCTCCAAGCCCAAGGCCACATCAAGGTCCGCAAGGACGAAGCCGACCGGCGCGTCGAAGGGGTTGGCTACGAAGGCAACGCGCTCACGCAAGGGGAGAAACGCGGGAGACTGGCAATTGGAGGGCGGATGGATTGAGGTCGTAGACGAAGCGCCCCCGGCGCAAATCGCCGGCAATGCGCGGGTCGAGGCCGGAGCAGCAACGACGACCACGCCGCGCAAGAAATCCCGTGGCCGGGCGCTGCCAACTGCAATCCTCGGCGCGGTCGAGCCAGACGCGGAACCTGAGACCAGTGAAATGCTCATGGTCGCAGCCCAAACATGGACGCTCACAAGTGAAATCGTGGAGGACTCCGTCCCGGCCGAGAGTCTTACGCCGGAGCCCATGCCGGAGCCGCTTGCCGAGCTCACCTCCTATCCCCACGACGACGAATTGCCCGCCCGAGAAAGCGATGACGACGGCGCGGACGATGACATGGAGCCGTCGCCTGCGCCGCGGCCACTCCCGGACGAGCCAATTCATCCGGAACGCGAACCAGCGCCCATCGAGCACCCCGAAGAGCCCAGTCCAAAACGGCGGGATGAACCGGATGACGACGACGCGATGGACGTCGGCACGGTCGTCATGGAGGAGGCGGACCAGGAGACGCCAACCGTCGCCGGCACCCAGCAGGCGGTCGTGACCCAACAGGTCCGCATGCCCCTGAGCCAGGAGATGCCCGCCAAAGGAGACATCGCCTCCGGGCTCAGCCTCCCCGAGCAATTCCTGCTCGTTGCCTACCAGCCGGGGTGGGACGACGCCATGGAACGCGCTCGTCCTGGCGCACAGGGTGCCGCCATCGTTGGCAGCCTCCTCTTGGAACTCGCTTTGCGCGGCGCCGTCAAAGTCCAGCGCGGGCGTTTTGCCGTCGAAGATGCTGGCGCCTTGCCGCCGGAACTCGCGGCCTTCGCCGGCCAACTTCGCCAACTTGGCCCCGTTACAACCCAAGTCGCCATGGAACGCCTGGCCAAGGGACTTCCCGACAGGATTCGGCCTTGGGTGCAGGCGTTGGAACGCCGCGGCGTCCTGCGTGAAGAGCGCACCCGGAAGCTCGGCGTGTTGGCCCGGTCGCAACTGTTTCTGCTTGATGAGTCTGCAAAAGACAAGTTGGAGAACCGCTTGGTGCGCACCCTGGCTGGCGGCGGCAACCCGGACGCGCGCACCATCATGCTGCTTGGTCTTGTGAGTGCAAGCGGACTCCTGCGCGAGCTGGTTCCGTCATCCGCGTACGACTTTAACCGCAAGCGCATCCAGGCACTCCTTTCGGGGCGCGACACGCTAAGCTACCGGGTCGACAACTCCATTCGCCGCGTCCAGGACCTCGCCCTGCAGACGGTGCTTGGCGACATTCGCGTCCTGCAGGGCACCTGAGCCCACATTGCCAGGGTTGGTCGCCGCAGCACCAGGAGTGCCCACGGCCTCGCAATCACGGCTTTGGTCGGTCAGAACCTCTCCAGCAACTCTTTCACCCGAAAGGGGCATCGGCCAATCGTGATTATCGACCGAATCGACGAGGAGTTCCTCCTCTTCGCCCTTCGGCCTGATGGTCGCTGGCAAGTGCCCCGCAAAGGCTCGATCCAATACGGTCTTGCGGGCGCTTGGCTTGCCGAATTGCTGGTGGACGGATACATCAAGATCGACGACAAGAAAGTCGTGCCCCGCGGCCACTCCGACGCCGGCGACAAGACGCTTGACTGGGCGCTCGGTCAACTGCGGCAGGCCCGCCCCAAGCGTTTCGAGAAATGGGTCTACAGGCTGGGCAAGGAGGCCGACCGCCACCGCCACGCCGTGATGAAGCGGCTTGAGGGCCGAGGCCACGTCGCAATCGCCCGCGAAAACGGCCATTTCCGCTATCCCCGGCACAACCCGGAGAAATTCGCCCAGATGCGTGATCACCTGAAAGGGACCCTTTACGGCCAGCGCTCCGCGGACGATTCCACAATCGCTCTTCTTGCCATCCTCGATGGTGCCGGACTTACGGCCCACGCCATCGGCGCGCCGCTATCAAAACAGGAACGCATTCTCTTGGATAGACTCGTGCATCGCGACCACCGCATCCGGGACCTACGCGACGCTGTCCAACAGACGAAAGGGTGGAGTTTCGGGCAGCTCTTCTAGCGCGGCCAAACGGGTGGAGGCCTTCGCTGCGCTCGGCGTCGACCCGTTTGTCCGGGGGCCGCCTTCGGCGACCCGTGCGCGTCGCTGCGCTCGCGCAAGTCCCACCCTCCGCTCCTGCGTCCTGACTTGGGGCTTGCGTGGGAGGGGTTCTGAAATGGACTCGAGGATACCCCTCAGACCGCCAACGCCTTCGCCCGCTTCTGCCCGATGGTCTGCACCATGACTTCGCCGAGGCGCTCGACGCCGATCTTGATCTTGTCGTCGGCGGGGTGGCTGAAGTTCATGCGCATGGTGTTGAAGCCAATTTTGGGGTCGGGGAAGAAGGACTTTCCTGGGACGTAGGCCACTTCACGCCCGATTGCGGTCTGCAACATCTCGGTGGCGTTCACGTGCTCAGGCATCGTGGCCCAGGTAAACAGGCCACCATGGCTCTTGGTCCAGCGTGTGTGCTCCTTCGGGAAGTGTCGGTCCATTGCCGTTAGCATGAGGTCGCGTTTCTTGCGGTAAAGGCTGATGATTTCGGGCAGGTGCCGGTCAATCAGGCCGCCTGCGAGAAGATCTGCTGCGATGTATTGCGTGAAGGCGTTTGTGCACAGGTCCACGCTCTGCTTGCTAATCACCATTTTGCGTGTGGCCTCTGGAGGTGCCACGGACCAGGCAAGGCGGAAACCGGGGACGAGAATCTTGCTAAATGTTCCGAGGTAAATGACCCGTGTACCGTCCTTGTCCATCGAATGCATCGAGGGGATGGCATCGCCGTCGAAGCGCAATTTGCCGTACGGGTCGTCTTCGACAATCATCAAGTCGTGCTTGTGCGCGATGTCGAGCAACTTACGGCGCCGTGCGGCGGAGATGGTCGTGCCCGTCGGGTTGGCAAACGTTGACACGACGTAAAGGAATTTGGCGCGGGCCCCCGTGAGGTGAAGGTGCTGAATCGTGGCTTCGACGGATTCGGGGATGATGCCGTCTTCGTCGGAGTCGGCGGTTGCGTATTTTGCACCGAAATAGTTGAACGCCTGGAGGGCACCGAGGTAGGTCGGGTTGGAGACGATGACGGTGTCGCCCGGGTCGAGAAAGACGCGGCCGAGGAGGTCGAGGCCTTGCTGGCTGCCGTTTGTGATGAGGATGTCATCGGGGTGGACGCGCAGGCCGTCCTTGCGCAGGTGCTCGGCGACCGCCTCGCGTAGCGGCGTAACGCCTTCTGTGGTGGAGTATTGCAGCGCCGACTTGGAGTGGTCCCGCAAGACACGGTGGACGGCTTCCTCGATTTCCTTGACGGGGAATGTTCCTGGGTTTGGCAGGCCGCCTGCGAAGCTGATGATGTTGGGCTTCTCGGTAAGTTTCAGAAGCTCGCGAATCTCGCTTGCCTTGACGGCGTGGCTCGCGCGGGAGTAGAGCGGGCCGAAGTCCATGCAACCGTGCTACGGACCTATTTCATAAAAAGGTTCGGCCAAGAGGCCCTTACGAAAAACGAAGTTCAGCAATCGTGCGCAATACTTGAATCAGTTTAGACTAACGTCACACTTCTGAACCATGTTTGTTTGGAGCCGTTGGTTTTCGGGCCTGGTTGCATGGACCCTTTCGGCGACCGTGGACAGGTTCGAGTTTCGCTGGACGGTCGGGCCTCGCTTGCCGGTGCACGGCCAACGCGAATTGCACGGCCCGTCCGGCGGGGCGCAATGCGCCGTCAAGCCTGGTTCGGCTGCCACAGGACTTCGGGCTGGGACAGGGCCTTTGATGCCAAACGCGACCAGACGAAACAGGCGTCCGACAGGCGGTTGAGGTAGCGCACTTCGGTCGCGCAGCCGCCTTCTGCGCGCTCCAATGCGACTGTCACGCGTTCCGCGCGCCGGCAGACCGTGCGTGCAAGGTGCAGGAGGGCGTTCAGGCGCGACCCGCCCGGAAGGACGAACGAAGTCAGGGCGGGAAGTTGCGGCGTCAGTAGGTCCATCTCGGATTCCAGCCAAGCGATGTCAGCGTCGGTCGTGCGCGGCTGCTTGGGACCAAGGTCGGCGGGCAGGGTAGCGAGGCAAGAACCCAGGTTGAAGAGTTGGTGCTGGACCCGAAGCAGGGTCGCCGCAAACTCCGGCAGGGCGCCGGTGGGGTCCAGCGCGGCGGCGCGGCAGAGGCCAATCCACGAGTTGAGTTCGTCAACCGTGCCGTAGGCTTCGATACGCAGCGAATCCTTTGGGACGCGCTGGCCGCCAACGAGGGCAGTCTCGCCTTTGTCTCCGGTCTTGGTGTACACTTTGGAGATGCCGATCCGAGGCTCCTTGAACTCGCCGTTCGCCACGGTCGTGGAGGCAGCCCCCCGGACTTAAGCCATCACGACAAGCCGGCTGCGCTTGACTTCCCGCATCCGTTCGAGGGTGTCCTGGAGAGCCTGCACGCGCGCCGGTGGCCCACCGACGATGAGCACGTCCATGCAGGTGTCGGGCTCGCAGTGGGTGTGCATCAGCGACAGGACGACGTCGTGGAAGGCGTGGCGGGCGTCGGAGATGCGGGGTTCCTTGTCGTGGGGATACAGCATCGTAATGGAGCCGTGGATATGCTTGCCGCTTGCGACGGTGCGGTTCTGCAGGTGGTCGCGGGCCGCGGCACGCAGGAATTCGCTGCGGCCCTTGTAGCCTCCTTGGTCGATAGCGGTGTCGATGTCCGCGACGAGGTCGGCGGGAAGGCTGGCCGAGAGGATGGGCACAATTGTGAGGCACGCCGGGGCATTTCTCATAACTTTTGGAACAATGTTATTAGGGCGGCGGACTGGCTGGCTTCTCGCCCATGGAATCCGTTTGGATCCCCACCCTGCTTGCCGTCGCAGCCGTTAGTATGGTCAGCCTGATTGGCGCCGCAGCCGGAGCCCGGTTCCTCACACGCCACTTGGTCATCCTGACGCTCGTTGCCCTGGCCGCCGGCTCGCTTCTCGGCGATGCCCTTCTGCACCTCTTGCCCGAGGCGGCCGAATTGTGGGACGGTTTTACGGTGCCGCTTGCCGCCCTCGTCATTGCGGGTTTCCTAGCATTTTTTGTGATGGAATCAGTGCTGCGATGGAAGCACGCGCACGGTGAAGTGCTGGAGGCTGACGCGCATTCACACGACGAGGCTGCCCACGGTCACCATGCGAAACTTGCCACGCCGGCCGCCCGGGTCGCCCCGTTTGCCTGGATGAACCTCATCGGGGACGGCGTGCACAACTTCCTCGACGGCGTCGTCATTGCTGCAGCGTTTCTCGTCGATGTACCCTTGGGCATCGCCACAACTGTCGCCGTCGCCTTGCACGAGATTCCGCAAGAGCTTGGCGATTTCGCTGTCTTGCTGCGCGCCGGAGTGCCACCCCGTCGGGCGCTGTTGTACAACTTCCTCTCGGCCGTGACGGCGTTTCTGGGTGCCGCACTATTTCTCATTCTGCCCCTCGACCAGACAAGCCTCGAACGCATCGCCCTGCCCGTGACTGCCGGCGGATTCCTCTACATCGCGGCCGCCGACCTCATTCCAGAATTGCACCACCACACGGGCGACCGGCACGTCGTTCTCATTCTTGCAGGCCTGCTCGGGGGAATCGGAATCATGTTCGCCCTGCTGCAGATTGGTTAGGTGGCCCGAGCCGGACGACTTCGCCACCCTCAAGAACAGCCCCGTTGGTCCCAAGTCATGGAATCGGCCGCGCTCCTTCGCCTCATCAGCGAAGCGACGCGGTACGGCCTGCTGAAAGCGCTGCGCAGCGGCGAACGCACCGTCTCCGAGCTTGTGGCCGCCGTGGGAGATGAGCAGAGCAACGTCAGCCACCACCTTGCCACGCTGCGCAAGGAAGGGCTGGTCGCCGCCCGCCGCGCCGGCCGCAAGCAAGTCTACCGGCTTGCCGACGCCGAGGTCGGGCGCATGCTGGACCAGGTGGATGCCCTTGCCGCCCGGCTCGATCAAGTGGCCTACACGACAGCGTTGGGCATCCCGACGGACCCGGCCTTCCACGGCTATGGTTGAACGGGGTTCCGTGCCGCAGCGAGGTCCACGGCGCGCACGTGGCCCGTCTCGTTGTCGTATACTAATCCAATGACCTCGAGGTCGCTTGGCATGATGGGATGGCTGCGAACAAGTTGGGCGCTGCGTCGCACGTTCTCCTCGGCGTCCACGAAGCCACCCAACCAGCGCTGGAAGTCGGGGCTCATGGCTTCATGCAGCGGCACGGCCGTCGTCGCGGCGATACTGCGCGCGATGCGGAACTCGCCACGCCCAACAAGGGTCATGCCGCACTTCGTGTGACCCAGGATGGCCACCGTTCGAACGCCCAGGAGATGGACGGCAACCACGAGCGACCGCAATGTACCGTCGTCGAGCAGGTTCCCCGCATTCCGGATGACCTTCGCGTCGCCATGCCGCAGGCCGAGGACCTTCTCGACGTTATGGCGCGTGTCCATGCAGGCCACGACCGCGAGCCTGAGGGTCGGCGGGGTTGCCAGGCCCTTGTCGGCCGGATCCCAGTCGGAAGCCACGTAGCGCTTGTTGCCGGCAAGCAGCGTCGACAGCAGGACGGATTTTCCCTTGGTCGAGCCATCCGATATCGTCGCGGGGCTTGCAGCGGCGCCCTTCTTGCCTTTCGCCTGCCGCACAACCCTGCCAGCGCATACCAATGAAAAGGGTAGGGCTTGACGCCGGACGGTTGCAGCGCAAACCCTCAAATGCCTCCCCCATGAGCGCCGGCGCAGGGGCTGCGCCCCTACGCATGACCCGCACGGCGTGGGCCACTCGCTGCGCTCGGGCCCACATAGTCGCCGCGCAAACCCTCAAATCACTCCCCCAAGTCGCGAACACCAACGGGTCCATGGTCTAGCGGTTATGACGGCTCCCTCACACGGAGCAAGTCACCGGTTCAAATCCGGTTGGACCCATTCCTCCCGGCGAGCTCGGCGAGCCTGGGAGGTCGGGGACAGCCGGGTTTGCCCACGCCGCAGGCGACGGGGGAACCCGGAGGCCGCGCCTGCGCGGCCTTCGGTTCAAATCCGGTTGGACCCATTCCCCGGTTGGAGTCGCCCTGCAAACGGCTAAATCAGGGCCCTTTGTGGCCGGACTAACTGCCTTGGTAGTGTAGCGGCCTATCATGGGACCCTGTCACGGTTCCGACCTGGGTTCGAATCCCAGCCAGGGCGTTCTTAGTGAGAGTTTTCGTGCGCCGCTGCCGGCCGTAGTTCGGCGACGGTCATCTGGGCTAATTGCGTAGCACCTGCGGCTTGGCCGTGCGGGCGGCTGCAGCGTCGGACTTCATCCGTGCCTAATCGTCGTCCCGATCGGCTTCGTCGAGGGCTTCCTGTTCGTCCTGCAGGATGTCTTCGGATTCGCGCTGCTCCTCTTGGCGCTGCTCGGCTTCGGCCTCGGCCGTGGCTTGTTCTTCGGCGCGCTTGACCGCAAGTGACAGGGTTGGTCCGAGCGGCGCCGTCGCAACGGCATCCGTCGGCATCAGGGGGCGCGATGCGCGCCGGACGGCAGTTGACTGTTCGACAACGTTGGCTTGCGCGCTGTCCGGGTTCGGCGCGGCACCGAGTTGTGCGACGACGCGGTCTCCGGCGGACGCCGGCACCTGGTTGCTAGCGGAATCCGGGACGACGGGGTCACTTGCGGGCGCCACGATTGGCGCGCCGCGCGTAGAAGACGCGCGTAGCGGTCCAGGCTTGGTCACGGAAAGCAAATAGATCGGTTTGGTTGGCTCGGCCGTCCGGTCAATGATCTCGTCGCGGTCGACGGCCTGGCCCGTCGCATCGGACGGGGACTTGAGCCACCGCACCTCGACGTCGGCCGGGCGCTTTCCGCTTGCAATCACGATGCGGGAAAGCGGAGGTCTGGCTTCGTCGCCCATGAGCGAGATAGGGACGTTATCAAGGTACACTGGCGAAAATTCTGTCTTCATGCAACACATCCCGACTCTTTGCATTCGGCGCGGCCGATGATAAGCGCGGCCTGGCCTCCTACATGTTCGATGTGCCGCCCTCGCAGCCACAACAGTTGTGGGACAATTTCCGTGGGACCGGCTTGACCCTAGAAGCCGATGCTGACAACGAGCACGAGAAACGGCGGTTGCAAGCTCCGGACCAGGGTACCTTCCCAGTGGACGTTGGCCTCGCGTCCCAACTTGCAAAAGCTGGTTCGATCAAGACTTTCGCTCACGAGTTGGGCCACGTCGCGCCCATACATCCTCCGTTGCGTGTCAGTGAGCGCTAGATGAACGTGCATGTCGTGATCGGACAAATCCTGCAGGACAAGGCGAAGTTGTTCCAAAACGTGCGCTTCACGCTGCGCCGGGGAGCCGGATGCCGCCGCCGTCCATGCTTTGAGAACCGGCGCACTCACGTGGGCGACGATGGTCCCCGTGCCAGGACCGGTTGCCGAACGTGCCGGAACGGCGCATTGGACCGTAAAGCAGTCCCGCATCAGGATCTTGTGGACGGCAAAGCGGCCCATGGCGGCTTGCCGCGTCTGATGCAGGAAATTCAGCGTCATGGCCTCGAGGCCCACGGCAAGCCTTGAATCAGTCGTTAGGACCAATTTTTGCCGGGGCTGGAGAATTCCGTACATGCGCGATGCAGCCTGTAGTCGCGTCGCGCGTGGCCTTGTCGTTAGTGGGACAAGTCTCGTCCGCGACCGGACCTGTGCGGTCCAGCCAGCCGGCATGGCCTGGCGGCGTCGGTGGTGGTTTGCCGCCGCACGACCCTGGAAACATCGTGGTCCTGGCCCGGCCAGGCTTCTGGATGCGGGATGAATCGACTACGTCCCTAGTTGCCGTTCTCGACGCCGGCCTTGCCCAAGGAGGGAAGCGGATCTGGCAGCCGCGGTTCGCCCTCGTCGCCGGGCAAATCGACGTATTGGGGGGGCGTTTTCTTGTGACCAGAGGTCGATGGCGTTGGGAGATTGTTCGCAAGCGGCGACCGCGGCGGTTTGGCGATGCAAGTCAGATAGATTGGCGTCGTCGGTTCCGCGGTGCGGTCGATAGTATCCTCAAGACTGATTGGTTGGCCGCGCGTGTCATCGGCGGACCGGGCGCGCAGCACTTGCACGGCCTCCGGTTTCTTGCCGCCGGCGACGACGATTTTCGAAACGCGCGGTCTTGGATCGCCCATGAGTCCGACCGGTTCATGATCAAGGTAAACGGTTGCCAAGGTTGGGGTCTTCATACAGGGTCACGGGCCTGTCGAGCCGCGGGCCGACGAGGTTGCATTGATGTTCGCATGATAAGGGGTCAAGGGAGGCGAACATGTCTGGCGACAGGGACGAAAGGCGTGCCCAGAGGAAAGAGAATCCTGTCAGTCCAGTGGCCACGCTTGTGGTCGTGCACAATACTTCTCGCCGTGCGCATCGAGCACGTCGTGGAGGCTTCGTCCGGGAGGCAAACTCTCTTGATGCACCGTCCAACCGCAATCGCCGCACTCCCATGCCATCGCATCGCTCTGCCTCGCCATGGGGCCGTGGTTGTTGTCTGCGTCATCGCGACGGACTTGCCCATCCATCGGATTCATGTTGACGACGCTCCCGGAACGCGTTGAACTGCCATCGCATAGCTTGGGACCGACACCATGAGGGGCGCGGGCTCCAGAAGGCGCAGTGCGGAACCGAGGGCGTCTGTTGGGCGATAGAAGCGGCTGCGTCCAGAGCGGTGGCTGTGCACGAGGCCTTGGGCTTCGAATTGCCGCAAGTGCTTGGAGGCGGCCGGGTTATTGAGGCCGAGCGCCTGGCAAATGCCGCTTTGATCGATTCCCGGTCGCTCGATTACGAGCTGCGCGATGCGGCGGGCCGTCGGGTGAATCACGACTGCAAGGGCGGTGCGCTGGGAGGCCGCGGGCGTGTTAGCTGCGAAGTAGCGGCGGTGCGCTAGCAGGTTGACCGACACTACCATGCCGTGGTCTTCAAGGCGCCGCAGATGGTGGACGGCGGTGCCCCAGGCGATGCCGGTGCGGGCGCGAACTTCGCTCAGCGACAGGCCTGGGTCCTGCGTCACGACGTCGTGGACGCGGGCACGGACGGGGTTGTCAAGAAGTGCGCCGCGTTCGATGCGGGAGAAGAGGAACATGGCGGGCATCAAGCCGACCAATACGCGGCCGAACTTGCCGAATTGGCCAGAAATGCGGGTTTGCAGGTTGCGCAGACCTTCGACCCCCAGGGCCAAGGCGCCGACGAGGGCGGCAAGAATGGCGGACCCGGCGACGGGGGCAGCTACACTTGCAACCTGCGCGCCAATAGAGGGCCTGCTCGCGGCGGCTCCATCCGACTGTGGCGGGGTGGCGGCTGAATCGTCCGGCCCGCTCTGTACGGACACGACGGCCTTTGCCTGGCCCTGGATGGAGATTTGTGCTAGGTCCGCGCCGACAAGGGGCACGTCGGGCAGGGATGGAAGTATCGGGAGTACAGGCACGGCATCGTTTGCGACGGCGGCGTCGGGCTGCGCGGGCATCACGTCGCCGAGGGCAGACACCGGCTCGACGGCGTCCACCGTCAGGGCGGCCGCAATAGGGACACAAAGCGACGCGGCCAGGGCCAACATCAACAGCGCAGTTCTGCGAGGCATCGCCATTCCTTCAGAGATGCTCGCCTATAATGGAAAAGGGGCAAAACCGTGCGCCTAACCGTCGTTTGCGATCGGCCTTCGAGCACCGCTGGACGCATGGCATCAAACTAGCCTGGTGGGCAATCGCGGTCGCTCCTTCCTTGTCCTTACGCGCACGCGCGTGCAACGCACGCGCAACGTACCGGTTGCGGTGGGTGCGGTTGCGTCGCTGCGGGTGTACAAACCGCCTCGGCGTGCCCCCATTGGCCATATTCCCGCGCTATCGCCTCGCCTTATGGCCGCCGGACGCAAAGGATTGGTTGGTGTCTCTGATGACCCACACACAAACCCCCCAAAACAAGCCCGGCCGCCGCATCCGTATGCTGGCGCCGCTCCTGACCGGCTGCCTGCTTCTGCTCGTGGCTGGATTCGCCAGTGCCCTGCCGAGTCTCGGCGCGGGCGCCGACGCAAGCGCCGCAGGATCTGCGGGCGCAGACCTGGCCGGCACCGCGAACGCGGCCGCCGCGGCGCAAGCCGATGTCCACGCGGACGCCAACGCTGATGCGTCGGCCCAGCTCGACGCCTCGGTTGATGCCAGCGTTGCGGCCGACGCCGCCGCCATGGCCGCCGTCGACGCCGCGGCAAACCTCGCCGCGACAGCGACCGCCCAGGCAAACCTGGCAGCTGACGCGAACGTTGCGGCCGATGTCGCAGTCGCGGCCGACGCCGATGTTGACGCTGAAGCCAGCGCCGACGCCGATGTTGGCTTCTTCGCCGGCTTGATGAGCTGGTTCGGCAACCTGTTCGGCAGTGTCGCGGCAACGGCCGACGCCTCCGCCGACGCCCAAGTCGCAGCCGATGTCGACGCCTCCGCCGCAGCGGACGTCGCGGCCAGCCTCACGGCCAGCGCCGCCACGGACTTGACCGCGGACGTTACGGGCCTTGCGGGCAACCTCGCCGGTGGCGTGGACGCCTCGGCCGCAACCGATGTCGCGACCAGCGCGACCGGAATGACAGGC
This sequence comes from uncultured Halobacteriales archaeon, assembly GCA_964627625.1. Lineage (GTDB taxonomy): Archaea > Thermoplasmatota > E2 > JACPAO01 > JAHFTW01 > JAHFTW01. Next base: position 22,612 of record CAZVJB010000016.1, on the reverse strand, counting down.
GGCCTCACGGCCGGCGCAACGGGCGCCGCCTCGGGCGCCCTGGGCGCGGGTCTCTAAGACTCCCCAGCACCTTCCCTTTTCCCCTTCTCCCATTACATTTTCATTTTCATTTTCTCCAACTCGCTTTTTCTTTTTTGGATTTCCGGGGTTCGTTTCGCCCTCGGCCACTCATGCTTGACCCGTGCGCGCCATGTCGTTGTTCGTGGTGTCGCCGCCGCGTCGCCACCGAAAAAAAAGAAGTAGAAATGGCAAGGAAGAAGAGGGAAAAGAGCGACTTGTTGGCGCGCATTGCAGCGCGGAGTTCCATGGACATCCAGCGCATCCGCCGCGCCCCGGCGAGCCGCGGTTCCGCTATCCAATGAAGCGGATGTGCTTAGCCTTGCACGGCGACGCGACGCGGGCCATCCGTCGGGTGCGCCTTGGGCAAAACGATGGTGAGAATCCCGTTGCTTAACGTTGCCTTAGCGCTGCCGGACTGGATCTCGTTAGGCAGCGTAATGGCGCGCTGCTGCGTTGCGTTGCCGCGCTCGGACTGGACAAGGTTCGTCACATCGCCCTCGGTTTCGCGCATTGCGTTGATGACGATGGCGCGCTCGAAAACCAGGAGCTCGACTTGGTCCGCCTTGACGCCCGGCAGTTCGAGTTGGCAGACGAACTGCTTGCCTTCATCGACGATGTCGCAGGCGGGCGTTCGGCTGGCCATGCCGCCTGCGAACGTTCCGGGACTGGACGGCCAGACGCTCTGTAGCACGCCGGTTCCGTACTGTAGCGAGCCGGGTGCGCCCGGCATCGCGTTTTGCCACGTCGACCACGGCGAGGCTGCGGCGTGCGGCGTGGGGCCCCATGGGTTGAACCCGGGGATGGTGCCAAGGCCAAGGCCGGTCGGCGCCGAAAAAGTGCCGGGAGCCGTGAAGCCCGGCGTGAAGCTGGGGCCTGCGTAACCAACCGGGAAGCCGGTTGCGGCGGGATAGCCGAAGCCTGCGCTGGAGCCGAACTGGGACCCGTTGGTGCCTTGGTTGGCCTGGACGAGGTTGTAGAGGTTTTGCTCGGCGCGAACCAAATTCAACTGCGCTTCGCGCAACGATTCTGATGTAGATGCGCCCAAGCGCGGTCCCTGTACGATGTGGACGGGAGCGGCGCCCCGAGACACGTTCCTGATTTCTTGCTGGGTTTCTTTCTTGGTGTGTTCTTGCATGTTTTGCAACTCCAGGGCGCGCGGCCTCGATGGGCCGTGGCTGTACCGCGGGCGAAGTTTGCACTGTACTTACCTGCCTTGCGGGACGAACATGTTGGGCGCGGGAATAACGGGCCTTGTGTCCACAGGGGATTGGGTTTCGGGTGCGGCAAGGCTACAGGCACCGCGGGTCGTGCAGTCCTTAGGCGGCGACGTCGACGGCTTCGAGAATGGGTGCGCCGGCCAGCGTGAGAAATTCGACAAAGTGTTTGTCCACCACGAGGTCGAGCATCAGGTCGCGCGCCTCCGCGAAACGGCCAGCACGCACGGCGTCGCCGCCGCGCTCCTTGCGAATCGCCTCCATTTCTTCGTCAAGCATGCAGCGAACGATATCGGCCGTGACAGCGTTCCCGGTTGCAAAAGGTGTCCTGTGACGAACCCATTGCCATGCCTGGGCGCGAGCAATTTCCGCCGTCGCGGTGTCCTCCATGAGGTTTGATACGACTAACGCACCGGTTCCGGAAAGCCAAGCGGCAAGGTAGCGCAATCCGACGGCGAGGTTGTCCCGCAGTCCTTGCTGCGTCACTTGTCCGTCCGGTATTCGAACATCGAAAAGTTCCGGCCCCGTGATGACCGACTCGGCAAGGGCGCGGCCCAATTGGTTTGGCTGACCGGCAAGACCCACGTCGAATGCGGCTCGCGCCTCGGGGACCAAGTCGGGATGAGCCACCCATGTGCCGTCGAACCCTTGCGCCACCTCGCGTGCCTTGTCCTCGTGCACTTTGGCAAGTGCACGCACGTTCACGTCGCTGTTCTTGCGGTTGGGAACGAAGGCCGCCATTCCTCCAATGGCGTGGGCCCCGCGTCGGTGGCAGGTGCGCACGAGCAGTTTCGCGTAGGCACGCATGAACGGGGCGTCCATGGTGAGTTGCGCTCGGTCCGGGAGCACCATGTCGGGACGCGCGTGAAAGGTCTTGATGAGGCTAAACAAGTAGTCCCAGCGGCCCGCATTCAGGCCGATCGCGCGGTCCTTGAGTTCGAACAGGATTTCATCCATCTCGAAGGCGGCATGGATGGTCTCGATGAGGATTGTCGGGCGGATGCATCCGGCCGGCAAATCCAGTCGGCGCTCGGCAAAGGCCAATACGTCAGCCCACAATCGGGCTTCGAGACGGCTTTCCATCTTCGGCAAGTAGAGGTACGGCCCGAGGCCCTTTTCTTGCAGACGCGCTGCGCAATGGAACAGGAAGAGCCCGGCATCAAACAGGCTGGCGCTTACTGGCTGTCCGGCCATTTCGGCGTGGCTTTCCTCTAGGTGCCAACCCCGTGGCCGCACCATGAGGGTGGCCGTCGTGGCAGCGAGGCGATACGGTTTCCCGTCCGGGGCGTCGAAAGAAAGCGTGCCCGCCACGGCGTCTATGAGGTTGAGTTGACCCTCGACAAGGGCCCGCCACGTCGGAGACAAGGCGTCTTCGAAATCCGCCATGAAGACGTTGGCTCCCGAGTTCAGCGCGTTGATCATCATCTTGCGGTCGACGGGTCCCGTGATCTCGACGCGGCGATCCTGCAAACCCGGCGGCGCCGGCCGCACCTTCCAGTCTCCTTCTCGCGTGTCGCGCGTCGCGGCGAGAAATGCGGGCATCTCGCCAGCATCGATGCGGTCCTGGCGGCGGCCCCGCTCCGCCATGAGTTCTCGGCGTCGGGCGCCAAACTTGTGCTCTAGTTCGGCGATGAAATGGAGGGCCGGCCGGGTAAGGACTGCGTCGTCGGCGGCGGTGTGCGGGCCGCGTAGCTTGATTGCTGGGGACACGGGAACGGGCATCGTGCGTCATGCGGGCGATGGCCTACTTGCCGGAACGTGTTGCCGAACATGTTCTCTTGCGGCAACCCATATAGGTCGCGCACAGGGATGGTGGGACTCGTCTGCCCGCCTCGCTGCCGGACCCGATGGCGTCCGACGGCGACAAGGCTTGACGATTCCGACGTGATGTCATGCCTACCCCGACCCCCCAAAGCAAACCCGCCGTCCCTGCCACAGACGTTGCACCAGCCGGACGAAGCACGCAGGCCGTTGGTGGCGCAGGCGTCGCCCGTACGCGACCGCCCGGCGAGCTGGGCGGCCACACCGTCCAGGAATGGGAGCAGCCGGCTGCGAGGACCAGCGCCAAGCCTGGCTCGTCTAGCCGCGACACGCCTGCACCCCAACCCGGCGGTGAAGACGCCGTGGCGCTCGACGCGGCCCCGGCGGTCACGCCAATCTACTTGCGGCCAGCTCGCAAGGCTTCCACTTCTGCGGCGGTCCCGGGCGTGGTTGCGCCTGAAGCACCCGCCCTCGCGCCCGGAAACCAGGCGCTCGTTGATGCAATCACCCTGAGTCTCAGCGACATGCTTGCCCGCGGGCTTCCGGAGGCCGTTGCCTCGGCCTTGCGCATGCTGCAGCCAGAAATCGCGGCCCCAGCGGCGCCGGCTACGCCCGCACAACCCGCCGCGGAGTCCGCACCTATCGTGGCCAGGGCGGCCGCCCAGCGCGCACCGACAGCCCAACAGGCGTAGCGTTACGAATCAGCCGGCCGCCGCGCCCGGGGCGCCGGCCTGTCGCCCAGAACCTTTCGGGAGGCGGGCGCTGCAAAGTCAATGCTGACAACTAGAATCAAGTACGGCGGTTGGACGCGCTCCACGAGAGTGCCCTCCCAATGTGCGTCCGGTTGGCGCCCCAGGTGGCTGAACGTAGTGCGGTCGAGCGCCTCGTGCAGGAGTTGGACCAAGTCCGGATTGTAGATGGCGCACTGCGCGTCTGTGATGGCAAGGTAGCCGTGCATGTCTTGGTCGGCCAGGTCCTCGAGTACAAGATGAATTCCGGCCTCGACGCGGGCGCGCTTCTGGCGGGCGCTACCTGGTTGATCGGCTTCCCAGGCCAATGTAACGGCTTGGCTTACGTGGGCAACAATCAGGCCAGTCGAATCCTGGTCGCCAGGTTTTGCCGGCACTGAGTGCTCGATGGTAAGGCAGCTAGTTGGCCGGGCGCGACGACCCCGGAATCGCGTCAGCGCAGATTGATGGCATTCTTTGAGAAACGCTGGGGTTGAAACTTGGACGCCCGTGGGCGCCGTGGGGTCCGCAAACTGGACACTTGCCTGACGGGACTTAAGAGCGGTCACCATTTTCATTGCTCAATTGACATGTCGTTGCCCCGAGCCAAATAGTCCCAGGGACAATGCGTTTGGGACACCTTCATGAGCGTCCGCTCGCGGGCGACTTCCTGCTTCGGGCAAGTCGGGCGAATACGATGGCCCACGCCACGAAAAACATCCAGCCGGCTTCGGCGTGCACCCGCAGAAGGGCGTCGGGGCCCCACTGGTAACCGACAAGAAACAACGTGACAAGCCGGACGAGGTTTGCCACGTAGACCCCTGCGATGCCGATGCACGACCATAGCGCTAGCCGGCGCCCGCTTGGCCGTTCGACTAGCAGGTAAAGGGCAAGGACACCCGCAAAGAGCGCCATGGCCTGCACGCCCGAACAGGCCGCGCCGACCTCCAAGCTGAGAGGTCCATTGACCGTCGCGTAGGTGACCGTCTGGCCTTGCACGGATGGTTGCAGGCCGACGAGCGAGAGGATTATGCCGAGTGGCGCAAGCAGGGCCACGCGCACGAATAGTTCGATCGGGGTCGTACCCATGGACGTCTTGAATGCCGCCTGCACCGCCCACAATGCCAAGGGCGCGCCGAGGACCGCAATCGTGCACACGACGATTGTCGAGACCGGGATTGGCGCGCCGCGAGGCGTGAGCCTGATGTCGCGTTTTAGCCACCGGGCCGATGCGGCGAGGCCCAAACTGAAGAGGATGATTGCACTTTTCGGTAGGTCCAGGGCCGAATGCGACCAGGCCATGTAGGTAAGAACGAGCGTGGCGATGGCGATTCCTGCGCCAGCAACCCAGGCGGGCGACATGGCGCCGACTTTCGGCAAACTGGGTGCCGTGACAACGAGTGCGGCGCCAAACGCCGCGAGGGCGGCGCCGACGATCAAGTCCTCGTGTGGCGTCACGCCGAGAAGGATTGACAACCCCCATCCCAACAGGGCGAGCCCCAGGTATCCACGGCCGCCGGCGAGCGCGCTGCGCGGCGCTTTGGCGGCAGTGGTCGGCCCGGTTTGCGTCGGCGAGGGCTCAGTCGTCATGGAAGTCCGGGAAATGGGAAAGGGGAGAAGGTCATGGCTTGGCGTTGCCTACATGCGGCGCCGCAGGACGAAGAACGTCGCGGCCAGTGCCCCGCCGACTCCGAGTGCTACGGCCGCCCCAGACGGGAAGACCGGGATCTGGGTCGTACTCGTGGGGCCGGTGGTTCCCGTCGAGGTCGTGGATCCAGTCGTGGTCGTCGTCTCGGACGGCGGTGGGCAGGTGTTCGTCGCCTCGCAAGCCGGCGGTGGGCACGTGTTGGTTGCTTCGCAGGTTGGCGGTGGGCACGAGTTGGTTGCTTCGCAGGTTGGCGGTGGGCAAGCATTGCCGCCAACCGTGCCGTCGATGAAGCGGTTCTGTCCGTGGTACGTGACGCCGGCGGCCGAATCGAAGTGCTCGATTACGGTTCCGAAGACGAAGTCAATCTGGTAGTAGCATGGTGGCACGATCACGTCCATCGTGTGGATTCCGGCCGTGAAGTTGCCCGTGTCGCTGCTGTACACAGTCTGGTCGGGGAGGTTGAAGTTCGCCGTCGCGTTGTACGACACGAAGCTCAGGACCTTGTTGCCGCAGCCCTCAAGGGTGAAGACAATGGTGACCTCGTCGCCGGCCTGCAGGGGCAGATCGTCCAGACTCGTGTAGTTCACGCCGCCGACCAAAAAGTAATGGTAGGTGGTCATCCCGATGGGGGAGACACATGGGGGCGGTGGGACAACACCGTCACACTCGACCCAGAAGGTCTTCATCTTCACGTGGTCGGGCGCGTTAGAGATGAATACCTTGTAGTGGCCGGATGCGAGCGAGTATGGGCCTGCGAGGAAGTGGTGGTCAGCCGTCGCCTCGTTGTCCGAAGCAGTCCAGTTGGACGTCAGGACGACCTGCTTGTTGCCGGTGGGCGGCCACGCCTTGACGACGATGGAGCCGGAGGTTGCGACCATGTTGAAGCCCTCGAAGTAGAACGGACATGCGACATGCGGGTCGTTGTGCATCTCGCCAATGGAGCCCTCTTCATGCACTTTGATGGTGCCAGAGTTCCCAGAGTTACCCGTGGCTGTGGCCGGCCCGGTGCTGCCGAAAGCGAGCAAGCTTGCGGCAAGGAGGAGGACGGTTCCGAGTACGAGTCGGCGCGAGGTAATAGGTGCAGTGCGGGTCTTGGGCTTGGGGGACATCGAAGGCCTCGCTGCAACGTCTGGCAAGTTCGAGACAAGGCGCCTTTGGGACAAGTGCAACGTCGCCTCCTGACATGTGGGCAAGCCGCAATGCAGCCCTCGGCGACGACGGAAGATTCTTCGCGAAAAATGTTGACTTGGCCCAACCGCGTTGAATGTTTCAGGTCGCCGGCGCCATCTTGGACGGCAAGCCCAGGCGGGCGGCGCGGCGGCGGCGCCAGATGCCAACGCCCGCGAGGCCGACGCACGCAACCGTGAGGGTCGCGACAATCGAGGCAGGCCGGAATCCCCCCGGCAGTGCTACCGTGGCAAGTGCAAGGAGCCCGACGACGGCGGGGCTGACCCCGATTGCAATCCAGGCCCGCACGACGCGGCGCTGGCGGGAAACTGCGGGCTGTGCCACGGCCTCAATTAGCAGGTAGCCCGGCACGAAGAAGAGGACGGCAAGCGCAAGCGCGACGCGCAGGGGAGAGCCGCCGGGCATCGTCATAAACGCCAGTCCGGCAAGCGCGGCCACGATGCATGCGGCGATGAGGTCGAGGTCCAACTGCTTGATACGCATCATGCGCTCCATGTCGGCCGGCCAGGGGATAAGCTCTCTGCGGGAACGACATGTGATGGGCACCGCCGCTTGTCCCCATGCTGCCTTAGCACGCGAGATGCCACCGTCCGGTCGTGCAGCTTGATCCCAGGACGACGGCGACCCCCCGCCGCGCCAGCCACGGAACCGTCGCCTTGGCCGTCGGCGCAATCGCCCTCGCCATCCTGCTTGGCGCCTTCTTGCGCATGGCCGACCCGCTGTCTTCGCCGGTCGTGCCGGCTGAGGACCCTTACACGCATATGGCCCTCGTCAAGGAGCACTTGCGCACAGGCGAGCTGAATCCGCTTAACGAGCAGGGGACCGTCTATCCGCCGGGCTTGCACGGTTTCCTTGCAGCAGCCTGGGTCTACACCGGCAGTGACCTTTACGGCCAAGTCCTCTTCGGCCCCGTGCTTTTCGGAGCGATCGGCATCCTTGGCATGGCAATCCTTCTCTGGCGCACCGCCGGCCCCGTAGCCGGCTTCGTTGCGGCCCTCGCAATGGCCGTTGCCCCGGAGGCCATCTTCCGCAGCAACATGATGAGCCCGACTGCGATGGACCTCGCCATCTTGCCGTTCTTCCTGTACGCGTTGCTGCGCGTCCTTGCGGGGCGCCTCGGTTGGGTCGGTGTTGCCGCCCCAATGGCCGTCTTCTTGGCACTCGCCCACCCGTGGCTGCTTGCGATCCTTTCCGCCGCGGGACTGGCCTTCATTGTCTGCGCCATCCTGTTCCCAGCATCCGCGTCACGCGCCAAGCCGACCTCCATGACAGGCCTGGTGGCGTGTATCGCGGTTCTCGGGTCGGGCCTCGCCATCGCCTTCATGATGCCAAGCTTCGGCGGCATTCTCAACCTGCCGCACGGAACGAATCTCATACCGCTTGGCCTTGGCATTGCGGTTCTCGCGCTTGCCCCCTCCCTCGTCATGGTCCTCTCGCCTCGTGCCCGCGCATTTACCGGTTGGTTCGTGCGCGCACCGCCACACCTTGCCGTCCGCTTGGGCCTGAGCCTCGCCCTTGCCGTGGCGCTCGTTGCCACAACCCTGCTTGCAATCCAGACCGGGATGCCTGCGTTCGTCGACTTGCCGCGCTCCTTCGGCTGGCCCGTCCTTGTGCTGGCATTTGCGGCCATCGTTGCCTTGCCCTTCATCGCAAGCCCGATTGCCAACCTGGCCGCCTCGCTCTTTGCCGCGACGTACCCTTTCGTCGTCTTCAATCCGCTTAACAGCGAGTTTCTGCCCCACCGCACGGCCATTTTCCTCGGCGTCGCACTTGCCGCGTTGGCCGGCGTTGCAGCCGGAGCACTCGTGCGCGCTGCGGCCCATGCGATGCACAGGCGCGCCGCGGCGCCGGCCAGGCCGGCAAGGCGCTCGGCCCGCCCGTTCATGCTCGCGGCACCCGCGCTTCTCATTTGCACGCTGCTTGGCGGCGCCGTCTACGCGGGAACTCCGGACGCCTACCCCGGCGGATGGTACCGCCTCTACAATCCTTGTGAACTCGACGCTCTGCGCGACGTGGCCAGGCAGGCCGACCTGGACCCGAACGCCATCGTTATCGTGGGTGATTGGCAGGCCAAACTGGTCTTGGCGGCCCTTACGAATGACGCCGGGCGCGTGTGGTACAAGAGTGACGTCTTTACTTCCGAGGAGGAACGGGGCGACCTTGTTGCCACTATGAGCAACAATGGGCGCCCGCTCATCGTCGTCATGGACCGTTACCTGCGCGTCGAAACGCCAGATGCCGAAACATCCTTTGCAGCGTCGCCGCCGTGGCACCCAATCGGGTCCTGGTGCGCCGGCATGGGAATCGAACAGCCACGGATCGAGGCCTATGCGACAACGAAGGCGGCCGCGTAATGGTTGCGCGCCTCGTGACGATTGTCGTTCCGGCCAAGGATGAGGCCGGCGCCATCGGTGAGACCCTGCGTTCGCTGCCGTTGTCGACCCTGCAGGCCGCAGGTTACGAGACTGAGGTAATCGTCCTCGACGGCCACAGCCACGACGCCACGCGCAGCATTGCCCGAAGTTGGGGCGCCTCCGTGATGCCGGATCGCGGCCACGGCAAAGGCTCCGCCATGCGCGAAGCCCGCACCGCGTTTCGCGGCGACTTCGTCATCATGCTGGATGCCGACGGGACCTACGCGCCCGACGCCATCCCGCGCGTCCTCGAACTCCTCTCAAGTGGCAACGCAGATGTCGTCATGGGAGACCGCCTCCCGCTCGACGGCTCGATGACGGCGGTCCATCGCGCCGGCAACGCGATGCTGTCGCTCGGCGCGACTTTGCTGTACGGCCACCGCGTGCGCGACTTGTGCACCGGGCTGTGGGGCTTCCGCAGCGATGCACTGCGACTGCTGCCGCTGCGTAGCGAAGGCTTCGAACTAGAATCCGAATTGTTTGCCCTTAGCGCCAGGCTTCGCCTGCGCATCCGGCATACGCAAGTCGATTACCTGCCACGGACGGGAACCTCCAAGCTCACCACAGCCGACGGGCTGCGCATCGGCTGGTGCCTCGTTCGCAATCGTTTCGCCCCCTTGCGGCAACGTTTGCCCCCGGCGCCGGTCGCACCGGCCCCGCGGCCAAGCGCACGGGAAGTCTGGTCCGGGGAGAAGCCGTCCTATCTCCGAATCCCGGCGGTTCCAACCACGCCGCCTGCCGCAAGCGGGACCGGCGATGGCCGTGGCGCCCCTCCAGTCGGGCGCTGACCCTCCAAGCCCGTATGCGACCTGGGGGCAGCCGGGGCCCCGAACATGTCCCTGCGAGGCAACCCATATGCCTGGTGGACACTCATGGTAGCCTGCTTCGCCCACCCTGGCCGCAGGAACCACTGCCGGACATCATCCAGTCGTGGCAAGGATTGACGCAACCGACGTGATTTCATGCCGAGCCCGACCCCCAAGAGTCCGACCATTTCCTGCAGCCAAGGAACGCAGCCATGATGCAGAACAGCCGCAAGAAATCCAGATTCGCCGTCGTCGCCTTTGCCACGCTTGCCATGGCGATGCTGGCCGGCTGCTCCGACGGGGCTGCGGCCGCCGAAGCGTTCGTTCCGACCAATGCACAATCCAACCTCGGAGTCAACAAGGCCTGGCAACCGAAATTGCTCGCGGGCCTTGGAGCGCCGTCCACGTCGGGTCTTGGGGACTGGCCGGAGCAATTCGATGCCGCTCCAAAAGCCTTTGACATCGACGGCGACGGCGTCGACGAAATTATCGCCATGGCCAAGGACACCAAGGTCTACGTCTTTCGTGCCCTGACTGGCCAAGTGCTTGCAGCGCTGCCGACCTCCTATCCACCCGCATGGCACATCGATCGTGTCCTCAACGGCGTCGAAGCTGGCATCCTGCGCCCAGGTGAGCCGGCAACCCTTGTTGTCACGGATCACGCCGCCTACGTTGCCGCGTGGAAATTCAACCCTGCAAAAAGCAATGATGACCAATTCACCTTCGACCGCCAATTCAACCGACGCATGACTGAATGCCACAAGAGTCCAGGCATGGACGCAAAGGCCGCCCTGGGCGACCTCGACGGCGACGGTCGACTCGAAATTGTGGTTCAGACAGAGGAGACGGGCTTCTACGCGCTGCGCGCCGACGGGACAACCCTTTGGCGACAGTGCTGGAGCGGCGGCAACAGTGCGCCCGTTATCGCCGACCTGGATGGCGACGGCAAACCGGAGGTCGTCGTCGGCTCGGATGGCGGTTTCCTCGCCGTGCTCGCTGGGGCGACGGGCGAACCCCTTTGGACGTTCGACGCCACAGAGTCCGGCATCACGCCCGCCTCCATCACGGTCTCACCCACAGTCGCCGACCTGGACGGCGTGCTGCCGCTCGAGGTCCTCTTTACCGCCCGGCACGCGCTGGATGGCGACGAGGACACCTACACAGACAACCACATGGCTATTTTTGCCGTCCACCAGAATCCAGTGACGTACCAAGCGGAATTGCTGTGGATGCGGCAACCCGATTGGGCCAACCCCTTGAGCGATACGCAACTAATCGTGCACGATGTCGACGGCGACGGCATGGCCGACATCTTCGGCATGGACTGGAACACGATTGGTCACATCCCCGGCAACTGGGAACGCTTGGGCCCCGCACACCTGTTCCGGCTCACGGCCGCCGGCGAGGACGTCTGGGTACGCGAAATGGACACATGGTGGTCGAACCAGGACATCGCCTTGGCCGATCTCGACGGTCGCGGCGCGCTCTCCATCTTGGCCAACGGACCCGCCGGGCCCTACGATGGGATGTGGCGCATGTCTGCAAAGACGGGCGCTGCCGAAGCGTTCCTGCCCCTGTCCGATTGGAAGGTGGCTCGTGGCCCGCAACTCTTTGATTTGCGCCACGACGGGTCGATGCAACTCGTCTTCCCAATCAAACCGACAGATGATGCCGAGCCTCGTGGTGCCATCGTGGTCTTCGACCTCGGCGTGCGCTACAACGCGGCTTGGCGCGGGTCAAACTAGAGGTCATTTCACGACCATCCCTGGGCCAGCCGGCTTTTTCGCCAGGAGCCGCGAAAGGGCAGCCGCCGATGGCGCAGATTTCACAGATTAGTCACGAGGAAATCTGCGTCATCTGCGAAATCTGCGGCTGGCCGCAACGCTGCCACCGCGGGAACCTCACGCGGCTCAGGAGAAGTTTTGCAACCATTTCCAAGGATGTCCAGCGGCTGAGGTGACGGAGGTATGGCGTACCTTGTCCCCGCGCCCTTATGCCGCGCGCCAGCCAAATTGCACGCATGAGAGCATTTGCCGCCGGCGCCATCCTCGTCCTCCCGCTCATCTTTGTCGCGCTCTCGGGCGGCGCCGAGGCCGCTACTACGTCGCAGGCGCTCACGATTTCGACCGCCACCGCTCACCCCTTGGTTGCGTTCCAGAATTTCGACGGCAATCCACCAAAATTGTTTGACGTCAACGGCGACGGCCAATTGGAGATTATCGCCCAGAACGACAACCAATGGGTGTACGTTTTCGATTCCAAGACCGGCGCCATCCTGGCCCAAGTCAAGACAAATTTCCCGTCCGGCTGGGGCGCCCGCTCCTTCAATGGTCCGGAGGTCGCCGTCTTCGATTCCGCGGGCACGGTTCGCCTTGTGCTGCAGAATTCGGCCGCCATGTTGAGTTCCTGGCGCTTCGATCCAGGCGCAAGCACAGGCACGAGTTTCAAGTTCGTCAAGGAATGGGAACGACGGCTGTCAGATTGTTTCGTTAGTCCAGGCTCCGATTCCAAGCCGGTTCTTGCCGACCTCGACAAGGATGGCAAATACGAAATCTTGGCCAGCACCGAAGAGTCTGGCTTGTACGCCATTCGGCAAGACGGCCAATTGTATTGGAAGAAGTGCATCGGCGGCGGCAACGCGGAGATGGTCGTCGCCGACCTCAACCTCGACGGCTGGCTTGACGTCGTGTACGGCTCGGACGGCGGTGTTGTCACCGCGATGCAGGGCCGCACGGGCGCAACGATGTGGTCCTACTGGGCCACGGGACCGCACAACTTGGGCTCCGGATCCATGCCGGTGGGTGTCGGCATCGGACAATTGGACGGCAGGGGCGGCCCCGACATCGTCGTAGGTGCTCGCGACAGCCACAACGCGACCGACTTCAGCCAGGATCACGCGCTCTTGCTTGCCCTCGATTCGGCAGGCCGCCTTCTGTGGGCCAAGCAAGACCTCGTCGATGGCAATCCGCTCACTTACACGCATCCGGTAATCGTGGATGCAGCCGGCGATGGCACGAACGAAGTCTATTGGGCCGACTGGAACACGATTGGCCACAAGCCGCCTGCCAATGAGGCCGATTCGTGGAAGGTCACAGGCCCCGGCCATTTCTATCGCTACGACAACAACGGCAATCTCGTCTGGAAACAAACCCTGGGAACCTACTGGAACAACAAGGACCTGACCCTCGCGGACGTGGATGGCGACGGCGTGCAGGAAGTTCTTGCCAATGGCCCCGGCTCCGGCGGGGACGGCATTTGGTACCTGGATTCTCGCACGGGCGCCAAAGAGACCTTCATCCCGACGACCCACTGGAAAGTTTCGCGTGAACCCGTAATCGCAGACCTGTGGGGCACGGGGACCATGCAATGGGTCGTTGAGGTGTCCGCCGCGGACAGCACCGTCTCCGGCGGGGGAATCCTGGTCTACGACACGCATGCCGTGTACAATTCTGTCTACCCACACCTGCCGTATCCAACCCTGGCCGCGGCACCGCCGCCTCCGCCCCCGCCGCCGCCTGGAGCGACCTTCGATGCCACCTTCACGGTGAAGAGTCCAAACGAGTGGTGGCAAGAAGTCACGGTGGCCCCAAGCCCGCCAAGGACCGTTGCGAAAATGGACATCCGCATCGCAGGCGCCTTCTGGGAGCCCATGACGAAGAGCTCGTGGGGAGCGTGGACCGCATCGCGGCACGCGCCGGCCGGGACGACGGTAGAATTCCTTGCCACCGACCCCGGCGGCGCCGCGTCACAAAGCGCGCCGTTTACCTGGATGGACGGCACGTTGACCAAGCCGAGCGTCAGCCCGGGCACGGCGCCTCCGCCGCCTCCACCGCCGCCCCCTGCCACGACGTTTGCGGCGACGTTTGAGCCGACCGCGAACATCAATGAATGGTGGGTCGATGTCAAGGTGCGAACCGGCGAACCGCTTGCTGGCGTGGATGTCCGCGTGAACGGAGGCGCCTGGATTGCCCTCTCGGCCACGAGCTGGGATACCTGGGCCAAGTCGGTAAACGCGCCGCGCGGCAGCACCGTGCAGTTGCGCGCGACGAGTACATTTGGCGCCACAGCCACATCGCCCGATATCACTTGGATGGGTGCCGGAACCGCGCCGGCCGTCACGTTCCAGCCCATGAGCCAAACGAACAACTGGTGGGTCGAGGCCAAGGTCACGGCCCCCAGCACCATCATCACAAAGGTCGAAGCCAGTACGAACGGCGGCGCGTGGACCAGCCTGCCGGCCACCAATTGGAGCACGTGGGCAAAATCGTACTTCGTTGCCGACGGCGCCAAAGTCCAGTTCCGGGCGACCAACGATGTGGGCAACGCGGCGCTAAGCGACGTGTATGTTTGGGGCTGAAATGCGGTACGCAAAGGCGGCCGGATTCTTGCTTGCGATAGCCATCTGCGCAATGACCCTGTCTGCCAGCGGCCCGATTGCGGGAGCGCAAGACAGCACGTCGGCGGTTGGCCCGCCCGCCGCGTCGCCGCCGACCGACGTCGGCGCACGAGCGCGCGAGTTCGTGCCATGGCCCGGTGACGAGCCGGGCGCCGGGCAGCTCTTGGTCGGTTTTGGTGAAGGCCGGCTGCCCGTGGTGGAGCCCGGCCAGACCATCGCGGGCCTGCGCGTGCTGGCGCGCGTCCCGCAACTCGACCTCCTCGTCGTCGCGGCGCCCGACATGAACGCCGCCGGGACAATCCTTGGCGCGTTCGCCGGCGTCACGTACATCGAGGCCGACGGCACCGTCCACGCGCTAGACAACCCGAACGACCCGCGCTATGGCGCGCAGTACGGCCCGTCCATGATGGGAATGCCGGCCGCATGGGCCGCCGCCGGCTACGGCTCGGCTTCAGTCACGGTCGCAGTCCTCGACTCCGGAATCGAGCGCGGGCATCCCGACTTCCAAGGCACGCGCGTTCTGCCCGGCTACGACTACGTCAACCGCGACGCCAATCCGAACGATGATTGCGGCCACGGCACGCACATTTCTGGCACCGTCGGCGCCAATACCAACAACGCAATCGGTGTTGCCGGGATAAGCCAGGCCACACTCCTGCCCATGAAGGTCCTGGGTTCCAGATGCTCAGGTTCCGTGTCCAACATCGCGCGCGCCATCGTTGACGCAACCGACCAAGCGGCCGACATCATCACCATGAGCCTGGGGACGTCCACGAACAACCAGGCCCTCTCGGCGGCCGTCGCCTACGCGTGGGACCATGGCGTCATTCTGGTCGCGGCCGCGGGCAACGCGGGACGCGACAATTCGGTGCACTATCCTGCCGCCTATGGCCAGGTCATCGCCGTCTCCGCCCTCGACGCCAACAAGGGGCTGGCAAGTTATTCCAGCCGGGGCCCGCAAGTCGCAGTTGCCGCACCTGGCACCAGCATCCTTTCCACGACGAGCAACTTCGGCTACGGAGTCATGAGCGGCACGAGCATGGCAACGCCGCACGTCGCCGGCGTGCTTGCGCTTGCGCTGTCCTGCGCGCCCGAAACAAGCAACCAAGCCTTGCGCACGGCGCTTGCGACGACGGCAGCGGACCTGGGCCCCGCTGGGCGCGACAACAGCTTCGGCTTCGGCCTTGCGCGCGCGGACCTGCTCGTCGCGGCCCTCTGCGCACCTGCGCCCGCGCCCGTTGCGGCTCCCGCGCCGACGGTCGCACCCGCGCCGACGGCGAGCCCACCTCCGACGGCAAACCGGACCATTAGCGATTCGACTTTCAGCGCCCTTTTTGCGCCCGCCAAGGGATCGAACGAATGGTGGGTCGAAGTCGCGGTCACCGGAAACGCGGCGGTGGCGAGTGTCGCGGCGAAGGTGAACGGCGGCAATTGGCAAGCCCTTCCCAAGACGTCGTGGGGAGCATGGGCCGCAAGCTTCCATGTCGTCAAGGGCTCAAGCGTCGTCTTTAGCGCGACAAACGCCGCCGGAGAAACCGCAATCTCGGGGACCTACAGTTGGCTTGGCGCCCCGCCAGCCGCCGGACCATTTACGGCCTTCTTCACGCCCAAGACCCTCAGCAACCCGTGGTGGGTCGAGGTCGCCGTGCAGGGGAGTGAGCCCCCTAGCGGCGTCGATGTGCGCCTGGACGGCGGTGCCTGGACCGCCCTGCCGAAGACCTCCTGGGGAACGTGGGCCAAGAGCATCCATGTCCTCCCCGGGACGCAGGTCGTTTTCCGTGCCACTCCGACGACGGGCACGGCCGTAACGAGCGGCACCTACACTTGGCAATGACCAAGAATCTGGAGTTGGCCTTGGCAAGCAACGCGTGAATCGCACCCGAACATGTCAGGTCGCGGCTGGAATCATGTATGGCCCAGCCGTTCTGCCGTTCCATGCTTTGGTTTGCGGCGGGCCGGTCCTGTCGCGGGCCTATGCGGTGAGTCGGATACCCATGGTTGCAACGTCAAACAGGGCAGAGCCGCGGTGCGAGGCGCGCGCCAAGAAGGGAGCATTATCGAACCGCGCGATTAGCCAGGGCCGGCCCTTCGGCCCTCCGCGTGCGGTCGAAGGGCAACCCGGGAGGGGCGTGTAGTGCCGGCATCAAGGCCGTCGCCACGGCAGGCGAGTTCGAGGTCGGTGCCGGCCTCGGCGGACCTGGGGGCGCGCCCCTCACTCTTGGACATCGGTAAGGCGCTCGAGGAGATTCGCACCACGCCGCCGGCGGAAATCCACCGCGTCGCCGCCTACGCTTGGGGCTCGCGCGCAATCGCCAGCTACCGCCTGTGCGCTGCGACCGTCACGCTCGAGGACTGCCTGAAGTACTTCTATCTCGGCGAGCACTACCGCGAGGCGGCCCTAGCCCACGCCGCCATGGGCGAGCAGTGGCAGCCCTTGCATGCCGAGATTGATCAGGCCATGGCGGACGCCCGAACGACCGCGTTCGATCAGGTCAGTCAACACTCGGCCGATGACAAGGGACGTCCACCCGCCCGGAGCCGACGCGCGAAAACGCCATAGAACTACGGACATCCAGCGTGCGGGCTTGTCATGAAACCGCTTGCTGTTTTCCGAGTGGGCCACCCGTGCCCACAAGTAAACCACCGATTTCACTGATGGCACCGAATCACTTCGGTATCGGTGCAATCGGTGGTTTGGCAGGCGGCGGGGCTCCTTTCGTGACAACCCATTACAAATCTGGGCGGAAGAAGGGGAAGAGGTGGGATGGACGTGTTTCAGGCCGCTTACCGGCCGTTCAAGTTGTCTTGGCCCGAGGCGGCGGTTGGAACCGGCTCCAGGGACTTGACGAGCGACATGATGTAGGTGTTGAGCCGGTCGGTTTTCGACTCGAGTTTCAGGATCAACTCGTCGAGGCCGTGCACTGACCGTTGCGCCTCAGGCGACAGGCCGGGGGTTTCATCGAGCACCAAGATGTAGTTGCTAAGCGCCGCGAGGAGGTTCCAGTAATCATGGAAAACTGCGCGCACCTTGCGTTGCATGTCGCGGCCGGCGCGGTCGTCGCCAACGACGGTGGAGGAGCCCAAGACTTGGTGCAGGAGTCGGGAAAGTTCCTCCTTCCCGAAGGGTTTGGGCAAGTAGCCCCAGGCGTCGTAGCGTGCGGCCGTGGTTGCCAAGTCGCCGCCGGCACTGAAGAAGACCAATGGGACTTCCGCCGTGCGGGGGTTAAGGCGCAGGGCTGCCACGAGGCCGGCCACGTTCAAGCCCGGCATTTTCAGGTCCTGCAAGATGAGTCCAGGCTGCTCCCGGCCCACTGCATCCAAGATGTCGGCAGGGTCCGACACGCGGACCGCCTCGTAGCCAAGCGCCTCGACTAAGAGGCCGGTACTGTCGAGGACGTCGGGCTCGTCATCCACGATGAGGACCTTACCCTTCACGGCGAACCCGCTGCCGCGTCGTCTTGCGGCGGACTCATGAAGTCTGGGGCGGGGTCTGGAATCGGCGGCGCAACGGTTTCGTCGCTCGGCAGGCGTGCCGGAAAAGGCATGTCGCCAGGAGCATCGCGGCCTGGCCGGAGCGGGTTGGGCACGCTTTCGTCGTCTTCGGGTTGGCGGTGGGGTGCCGTGGCGGCCGTAGCGGGCGTGGCCTCATCAGCCGTGACCTGCAGGGCCAGCATTTTGCGCACCAGGTCCTCGCTGGTTAGCGAGTAACGGCAGCAGTTTGGGCCGCGGCTCTTTGCGAGGTCGCCCAGCATGACCATGCGGGTCAGGTGGTAGCCAAGCGTCGAGTCCGCACACCCAAGGCTGCGACGCAGCTCGGTGCGGTTCATTGGGTTCACCAGGAGGAGTTTGGCGATGCGGCGCGGCACGACGCGGGCGAAGCGGGCA
This sequence comes from uncultured Halobacteriales archaeon, assembly GCA_964627625.1. Taxonomy (GTDB): domain Archaea; phylum Thermoplasmatota; class E2; order JACPAO01; family JAHFTW01; genus JAHFTW01. The sequence goes on along the minus strand of CAZVJB010000016.1, from coordinate 4,512 downwards.
ATCTCCGAGCGCAACTTGGGGTCGTGCTCGCCTGCGACGAAGTAGCGCTTGTAACGGCCATCCTCGACCTCGATAAGGACGCCTTGGCGCTCAAGGCGATCGAGGTGGTGGCGCAGTTGACCTGCCGACGAGAGCTTGGCGGCGCGGCCGAGCCCACGGAAGTGAATGCCGGGTTGCTCCATCACGATGCGCCGGATCGATTGACCCACCGCGCTGACGCGCGAGGTCTGTGCGCGCCTCATGCCTGCCGCCGGCGGATCAGAACCGCGGCAACTGCCGTCACGGCCAAGAGAGCCGGGATGAGCTCCAAGCCTGGAAGCTTCTTGCCTTCGAGGAACGAGCCGCCGTCGGTTTCGACGCCAGCGGTCTCCTTGTTGACACCAAGCAGGGTGAACGAGAACAGGCTCGCATCGTTGCCGGATGAATCCTTGATCGGGGCGTAGCCGCGGTCGAAGGCCATAACCAGCGTCTCAAGTCGGTATGCCCCGCGGTCGGTCGAGCCAATCTTCATTCCCAGCGTGATTGGGGTGCCCACGGGAGTGTCAAGGGTATCGACCCAGAGGTTGAGTTCGTTGGCACTCGGGTGTTCGACGCGCGTCGTTACGATGTCGCCCGCATAGGACGAGAATTTCTTGAGCGTGATTGTGACTGGGTTGCTGCCATCGTCAGTCACGTTGCGCACCGAGAACAGCAGCCACCGAGCAGACTGGTCCGAGTAGGCCGTGTTGAGGGTAATGGTCGCGGTGAGGTCAATGGCCTCGCCGCGGATGTCGCGCTGGCTATCCATCGTGATGGCGCCGAATTCCGTGCACTGCACGTTCTTGCCGGGCTCGGTGCAACCGTTCTGCGCGCCGGCCGGTTGTGCAAGGACCAGCAAGGCGACGAGGCCGAGTGCCGCGGTGACGCCGCGCAGGCGCCTGGGCGACGGTGCTTGGATCGCATTGTTCCTTTGGGTGACGGCCGGGCCGCAATGTGCTTGCTTCATGCAGGATCTCATGGCAACTGTTCCTCTGTGAACCGGGGACAAGAACGATTGGACACCTGCCACTTGTCAGGCATTTCGACAGGGATGCGCGCATGTCAGGCCGCTCGTCTTGCGGACAAGCGTGGTGCTTGCCATGGCCTCGTCCGACGCGCAACGGTTGGGCCAACTGAAACAGGAGGCCGCAACGCACGACATCGCGGCAACCATGCAGGCAATCATGCGTAAATCTGACCATGATGGCGGGGTCTTGGCGGTCGGCACTGCGCAATCGTCACATCGCGGGCGTGTGCTTTCGGTCCGCCGGTAGGTACCTAGAGGATGTTGCAAAACCATCTGGAGGGCATTGCATAACCGCCTGCGGGCCGAACCTGTTATCCCATGGCCCCGCGCATGGCAGCCGACGATGACGGAGATTGCACAGATTTTCCCGAAGGGAATCTGCGCCATCTGCGAAATCTACGGCTGCCCGCAACGCGGCCGCTGCGGGAAAGCCACGCCGCTCAGGAGAGGTTTTGAAACCAGTTCTAGTCCTTCTTAGCGTCGGCGCCACGGCCGTAGCTTGCCCAAACGACGCCCCCGCCCGCAAAAGCAATGACGAGGCCAATTGCCCCGAGCCCCATTGTCGTTGCCTGGGCAATCTCACCTGCCGCCTGGTTGGCGTGGGCTCCGGCAAGGGATCCGGTCAGGGCCAGGGCCAGGGCGCTCCACGAGTCGCGCAACTGCTTCTCGATGGGATTGTTGCGGTCCAGCTCGGCGAAGTACTTCTCCACGGTGATGTTGTAGGTTCCCGCCTCTGTGTACGTGACGCCGTGGTACGTGATGGGCACGTCGGCCGCCGTGAGCTTGACGGGAACAACGCTGTGCTTGACGTGGTAGATGATGGTCGCATATTGGTACATGAGTTCGTCGCGCGTGTTGACGAGGGGGTCATTCGGATCCAGATTCTTGTGGTTGACGGGATACTGCCAATCCTGCTCCAGCAGGGCAAGAATCTTGCTGGCCCCTTCCGGCGTCCCGCGGTCAAGCAGTTGGCCGGCCTCGTTGTAGATGAGCATGACGCCCTCGTCCTCATACATGGCTTGGGCGGCATCCAGGCCGTCGTTTGCCTGAGGCAAGCCGTAGAGGAACCCGGCTGCTGCCACCCCGAGGCCGGCTAGGATGACGGCAAGTCCTACGACGCGCATGCGGACCACCATGGTCGACATCATGCTGCGCCCCCAGAGGCGATTAGAATGGAGTTGCCCGGCGTGGCGTGATTGCTGGCAGGTTGGTTTGGGAGCATTGGACTCAACTCGCGGGAGTAATGCATCCGACGTAAAAGAAGCCCTTCCCGACAATTCTAAGATGGGGAGGCATCGGGCGAGGCGTGGGAAGTCAGGCGGCGTGAGGACCTACTTACGGCGGACGGTGGCACCAACATTGGAGGCCTCCGAGTGGCAAGAGGACGGGCCATGGCCAAAACGTTCAAATTGACACTCAACCTATTGGTTTAGCATGAACCTGGACCGTGCGTTCTCGGCGCTGGCGGATCCGACCAGGCGTGCACTCCTTGTGCACCTCGAGACAGGGGAGCAGACCGTAAGCGACCTGGCAGCACCGCTGCCCATCACATTGATGGGTGTCCAGAAGCACATCCGGGTTCTCGAGGAGGCGGGTCTTGTGGCAACACGAAAGCACGGTCGCAGCCGACATGTCCGATTGCGCGTGCACGGCCTACACCCCGTCTCCGATTGGATCCGCGAATCCGAGGCCCGATGGAATTCCGCCTTCGACCGCCTCGCAAAAGCCCTGGAGGACGAAGAATCATGACCAGCAAAAATCTGACCCAAGCGTCGCCCGCGCCGACCCTGACGATTGAACGCGTCTTCAACGCCACACCAGAAAAACTCTGGTCCTACTGGGTTGACCCGAAAAAATATGCAAAGTGGTTGAGCCCCCAAAAGGCCGACCTCGTCATCCACGAATGGGACCTCCGCGTCGGCGGCCGCGTCAAGTTCGACATGCCCCTTGACAATGGTCAAGTCAACCATGAGGAGGGCGTTTTCCACGTCCTCGACAAGCCGACCCACCTCGTTACAGGCTCCGCCGACAAATCGTTCCTGCTCGATGTCACCTTCACGGCCCTCGATGCCAAGCGCACGACAATGACCGTCGTTGTGACCGGCGTGCCCAGCGAGTACCATGAGATGGCCCGCCAGGGCTGGGGCGTCGGACTCGAGCAGCTGCGCGAGGCCGTCGAGACGCCCGGCCCCGGCGAAGGGTTCCGGCTCGTGCGCATTCTGCGCGCCCCACCAGAAAAGGTGTGGGCGATGTGGACGACGGCCGCTGGGCTCGACAAGTGGTGGAAGCTTTCCGCCAAAGACATGGGCTTCGAGTTCAAGGTCAACAAGCTTGACGTCCGCGTCGGCGGCGCCTACGACATCGTCATGTCCAACAAGGAACATGGCGAACTGCACAACCACGGCGTCTACACGGAAGTCGTGCCCAACAAGCGCTTGGCGCAGCGTTGGGACTTCGACATCTTCCTCGACCCGGGCGAAAGGCCGTACCCCATCGTTGTCGAAATCGACTTTGAGGGGCTGCCTCCGGAAGCGGGCGGCGGAACGAAGATGACCTTCACGCAGGGACCGATGGCAAAGCCGGGGCACACGGAAGGCAGCCGGCAGGGTGTCATGAGCAACTTCGCCAAGTTGGAGAAGGCCCTCGGGGTTTAGCACGCAGGTCGTGAACAAGAACGCTGTTCTTCAACGCAGGCTTGATCTGGAGCGGCCTCAGCGCACTTGAGCCCGGACAACTCAAACGTAGACAAGTTCCTGGTCAAGATGGACGCCGTGGTCCAGGCCGTGGTGTACATCCGCACCTACCAGGGCGGCGACGTGGACGACTTCATCCTCATCGACAACAGCGTCGGCACGGTCCCCGTCGTCGTGACCTTGACGGCGCACAACGCCGGCCTGGTCACCGCTCGCAAGGGCAGCGGCCACCTCCTAGTCGAAGACGTGACCGACAGCCAAGCCCCATGAGGTGAACCATGACTCCAAACAAACCCCAAGTCCTCGACATGCCGCCCCGCGTCACCCGCCTCATCCTCGGAGCATACGGCATCGCAACAGCCGCCCTGGCGGGGGTCGCGTACTGCTTGGCGCATTGACCGCCGCCAAGGCCCGCCCCCCAGGCCATTACAACATGGTTGAAACGAAGTGCCCTGAAACGAATCCAGGCTCGTGTCCTTGGCGTCGTTCCTTTAAGAACCGGAGAGTGGTCTGCCAAGAATATGGCGAGCGCCCCCCCCCGCTTCGAGGGCTGCTATGAAGAATCCCGGTGGGCCGCCCCCGCGTCCATGGGTCGTCCTGATTGTCGATGACGAGCCAGATGTGCTGGACACCTTGAAGGACCTCGTCGAGCAATCCCTCCCGGGCACCAAGGTCCTCACCGCCGCCACTGGGCGGGAGGGCATTGAGCTTCTTGATGGGGAACGCGTGGACCTCGTCATGTCCGACTTCAAGATGCCCGGCATGGACGGCATC
>CAZVJB010000015.1:0-62838 GCA_964627625.1 uncultured Halobacteriales archaeon | reverse complement strand
GCGGGCCGCCATCAGCGCCGTCTCGCTCTTCGAGCTCGACGGCTCGGCCGGGGGCCTTCGTGTTCCAACCGCATGAATTGAGTCTTGAGGGCCGGCTAGTGGAAGGCGCCGCCGTCGCAACGCGAGGGCCCTGCCATCCGTCATTGTACCAACACGCAAGCGGGTTTTCGTGCAATTCGTGCAATTCTTGTTTTTTGCGCTCGGCAACTTCGGTTTGCCGAGGCCCCTGCAGATGCCGAACTAACAGGATGCGCCGGGCGCACGCCTGAAAACGACGCCTTGCCGGAAAGGGTTTGAAAGGACTTCTAGGCCTTCGGTCCATCCTCGGTGTACGCCGGGTGCAGCTCGACCGGGGGCGCGGCGCGTTTGCGCAGCCGCAGGTTCAGCATCTCGACGCCAAGCGAGAAGGCCATGGCGAAGTAGACGTAGCCCTTGGGGATGTGCTGGCCGAAGCCGTCGGCGACCAAGAGGACACCAATCAGGATGAGGAAGCTCAAGGCCAGCATCTTAATGGTTGGGTGTTCGCGCACGAAGCCAGCGATTGGGCCGGAAGCTACGAGCATGACGCCGACTGCCACGACGACCGCTGCGACCATGATGATGATCTCGGACGTCATGCCGACTGCTGTGATGACGGAGTCAAGCGAAAAGACGATGTCGAGCAGGAGGATCTGGATTATGACTGAGGTGAAGCCGGCGTGGACCTTGACTGACGCCCGGCCCTCCGTGCCCTCAAGGGCGCCATGAATCTCGTGCGTCGATTTTGCCAGCAGAAACAGGCCGCCCAGGATGAGTACGAGGTCGCGGCCGGTGACCGGATGGTCGAGCAACGTGAAGAGCGGCGCCGTGAGCGTGATGATCCACGATAATGACAGCAAGAGCAGGATGCGGATGAGCATGGCCAAGAGGAGGCCGACGCGGCGGGCCTTCTCGCGCTGGTTGGGGGCAAGCTTGTCGGACAGGATGGAGATGAAGACGATGTTGTCGATGCCGAGGACGATCTCGAGGGCCGTGAGCGTGGCGAAGGCGATCCACATGTTGGGGTCGGCAAAGTCTATCATCAGCCGGCGCACGGAGCGTGCCAGTTAATCGCTTCCGACCCGCAAAGAGGCCACAGGACGCGACGTTAGGCCCGGCATTCATCGTTGGTCAAGCTGGGCGCGCAGTTTTCCTCGCTGGCTCGGCGGGCATGGTCGTTTCTTGTGGCTCGAGGAAGACTACCTTGAGGCGCGGGATAGTAGAGATTAGCCGATTTTCGGCGCCCGCCAGGGCCGCCGTGACATCGTGAGATGGAGGGGAATGAATCGCGTGGTCCCGCGCTACGCCTTTTCTTGCCGGGTCAGGGGGAGCGTAAACCAGAAAGTGGAGCCCATGGCCGGCCCCGCGCTCCGGCAGCCGATCTCGCCCTGCGAGTGCTCAACGATTCCCTTGCTGATATAGAGTCCGAGTCCGGTGCCGCCCACTGGGCCCGCCGCGTCCTGGACCTGCACAAACGGCGCAAAGAGGCGGGCCCGGTCTTCTGGGCGGATGCCGATCCCGGAATCCGCAACCTCGACGGAGACGCGTGTGGCGGCGCGCCGGACCGTGACCTTGACGGTGCCGCCACGCGGCGTGAACTTCACGGCGTTGCCGACCAGGTTGGCGACCACTTGGTGGATCCGTTTGGCGTCGGCGATGACGAACAGGGCTGGTTCGAGCACTTCGTCGAGGCTGACTCCTGCCTTGTGGGCCGCTTCGCGGTATTCGGCCACGGCTTCGTAAACGACCTTGCCAACGTCCACAACATCATGGCTTACCGGCAAGCGATCGGCCTGGATGCGCGCGCTATCGAGGACATCCTGCAGCAGGGTGCGTAGGCGCAGGATGTTGCGCTCGAGAACGTCCCAGGATTGGCGCTCGTCGTCGCTTAGATTCTTTTTTGCAAGGGCGGTCCGGATGAGTTGCAGTTGCAGGATGATGGGCGTCATGGGTGTTGACAACTCGTGCGCCGCCGTGTTGATGAACTGGGTCTTGATTTCGTTCAGCCGTCGGACGGTGTCCACTTCGCGGGCAACAGTCAGGGCCTCCTCCAGTTCGATGCGCCGGCTCTGTTCTTCCAGGCGAAGGCCTTCGAGGCGGCGGTACGTGCGCAGCCGGACGCCGTGGGCCGCGATGCCGATGACGGTTGACGAGGCAAGAATGAACCCGTACTGCAGCCAATCGGGGGACGACGCAAGCTGGCCCGTGCGCAGGCCCCACAGGACCTCCGCGACCCAAAAAACATTGGACGCTGCAAGCAGGGCCAACGTCCATGGCCAAGAGAGGAAGATGAGGCAGATGCCAATCTGCCAGAGCGCGAGTCCGGCCGACTGGACCGGCAGGCCGGTGAACCAGATGTTTAGTAGTACGTAAGGGAGCACGAAGCCCGCCATGGCTCCGGCGGCAAGGTTTGCCTGCCTCGCGCTGCAGAAGCCCTGCCGGATGGCGAGGAAAACGGACAGGACCGTGACGCCGACGATGGCGTCGAGAATCGCGGCGGCATGTCCCGCCTCCGCCGGAGCCGTGAAGAACCAGTCCAACGGCGCAAAAACGATGAAGAGGGGGGCGAGCCAACCCGTCAGCAGCCGGACGCCATGCAGGACGACGACCCGAAGGGCCTGGTCGATGGCATGCCGGTCAGGCGGCGGCCTGGCGGCTCGCAGCCCGGGAACGCCAGGAGATTCCACGACATGACAGAACATGGCCGCTATTTCAAATCTTGAACAGCGGCGAATCAATGCCCCTTCGGCGGCCACTCGTATTGACCATTCTCGACAGCGGCGCGTAACTCTCGGGCTTGGTCCTTGAGCAGCGCGGGCACATGTTCGTATACGTCGTAGAACATAGATTCAGGCGCCGGCAGTGACGCCGCCTCGGCCTCCTTGATTGCCACGTCCACTTCATGGTCGAGCTCGAGCTGCATCTGCTCTTCCCACTTCTCGCTCCAGATCTTGCGCGACTTGAGGTGGCGGCGGAAGATGGCAAGCGGGTCCCGCTTCAACCACTTCTGGTACTGGGCCTCGTCGCGGTACCGGGTTGGGTCGTCGGAAGTCGAGTGTGGAACCAGCCTGTATGTCAAGGCCTCGATGAGGGTCGGGCCCTGTCCGGCCCGGGCGCGTTGGGCCGCTTCGGTCACCGCGGCGTGCACGGCGACAACGTCGTTGCCGTCGACGAGGACACCGGGCATGCCGTATGCCTGGGCCTTTTCTGCGTAGGTTTTCGTGGCCGTCTGCTTGTCGTGTTGAACCGAAATCGCAAAATGGTTGTTCTGGCAGACAAAGACGCAAGGACTTTTCGTGACCGCCGCGAGGTTGAGGGCGCTGTGGAAGTCATTCTCGCTCGTTGCGCCGTCGCCAAGAAATCCGATTGCGACTTGGCCGGTGCCCTTGAGCTTCATGCCGTACGCGGCGCCTGCGGCGTGGACGAGTTGCGTCGCGATGACGGAGGACCAGGAGACGTGGTTGATGCTGCGGTCCATGTAATGACATGGCATCTGGCGGCCCTTTTGCAGGTCGTGTTCGTTGCCGAGGCATTGGGCGACGTAGTGGCTAATCTTGAGGCCGCGGTACAGCGCCGCCGAGCCTTCGCGGAGTGCTGGGAAAAGCCAGTCGTCGTCGCGTAGCGCCATCGCGGTGCCAATCGGCGTCGCCTCTTGCCCCGTGCAGGCGCCGTAGAAGCCGATGCGGCCTTGCCGCTGCAGGTTCGTCAGTTTGATGTCCAGCGTGCGGACAAGCAGCATCGTGCGGAATGCTTTGCGCAGCATCTCGGGCGCAAGCTTGGGAATCGTAATGCCCGCAACGCCTTCGCCGTCACCGAGAAACGACAGCATCGGCATGACCGGCTCGGGGGGGTTGACCTGGCCGAGGACCCACTTCGATGCCGCCACGCCCGGTGCAAGGGAGCCGGCATGAAAGGTCTTTCCTGGAGAAGCGGCACAAGCGGCTTAAGCACGAAACTCTCGGAATTGACGGAACCGTTTTCCTGCTTGATTACGACCCTCGACCCATTCCGGTAGTCCCCCGGCGCCGGCCCCTGCACGAAGGAATGGCAAGAAGAACGGGGCCGCGTGGCTGCGGGCCCGCGGGCGAAGGGAGCAACGCCGACGTTCCTAAGCAACGGAAAGCCGACGGCTGGCGCCCTACTTGCCGGTAAACTTTGGCACGCGTTTTTCGACGAAGGCGGCGAGCCCTTCGTCCTTGTCCTTCGTGGCAAAGAGCAGGACGACAGACTCCTGTTCAACCGCAAGGCCGCTTGCCAGGTCCGTGCCGAGGCCGCGGTCGAGACTTGCTTTTGCACCGGCCACGGCCAGCGGCGCCTTCTGCGCGATGCTGCGAGCGACAGCGAGGACATGTTCGAGCAAATCGGCAGCTGGTTGCACGTCGTTTACAAGCCCAATTGCTTTCGCCTCCGCCGCACCGATGGTCCGGCCTGTGAAGACGAGGTCCTTGGCGATGCCGAGTCCGACGCGGCGTGGCAACCGTTGCGTGCCGCCGAAGCCAGGATGGATGCCCAGGCCGACCTCTGGCAGGCCGAGCTGCGCCTTGTCGCTTGCGTACAACAGGTCGCCAGCAAGCGCAAGCTCGAGGCCGCCACCGAAGGCGAAGCCGTTGATTGCAACGATGACGGGGCACGGTTGTGCAGCCAAGCGGTCGATGACGCGGTTGCCAAGATGCGTGTAGGCCGCCGCCGCGGCCGGGTCCATCGCGCGCATCGCCTGAATATCGGCCCCCGCGATGAACGCCTTGCCTTCGCCAGTCACGACAAGGGCCCGCGGATTCCCCTTCGCGATTTCATCGAGGCAGTTGTCAAGGTCCAGGAGGACCGTGGGTGAAAGGGCATTGAGGGCCTCGGGCCGATCGAACGTCACCAGGGCAATCATGCCGTCATCGAGGCTCTCGTAGACCACGGTCGGCAGCGGCCACGACGCCCCGGCGCGGGCCTGCAATTCCAACGTTGGCGGGACCGGGAAAGCCTGCGACCAGGAACGGGCGATGGCCTTCACTTCCGCAAGCGCCTGCACGGGGCCCACGCGGTTCATCATGGCGAAGGGCCCCGCGGCCCAACGTAGGCCAATCGTGGCGCCGCGGTCGGTATCGCGCGTAGTTGCTACGCCGGCCTCGACGAGATGGCAGGCGATGCCGAAGACGACGCCGCGAAGCCGCGCGGCGACGGCGGGCTGTCGCGCCAGGTCGGGCGCGCCGGCGAGGTCCCAATTGGCCTTCTTCTCGACCTGGGCATTGAGGCTCTTGGCCGGTTCGTAGAAGGCCCCGAGTTCGCGGTGCAGCGTGGATTGGGCGTGGTAACTAATCGGCACGCCCGTGACGTTCATGAGTTCGAAGGGCCCCATCGAGATGGCAAACGCCTCCTTGGCGGCGGCTTCAATCGTGGCGATGTCGGCGAAGTTCTCGTCCAGAAGCCGGCACGCTTCGTTGACCCACGGAACAAAGAAACGGTTTACCGCAAAGCCCGGTGCATCCGCGGTCTGGATGGGTGTCTTGCCCGCGCGCTTGACGGCTGCATATGTTGCGGCGAACGTTGCCGGGCTTGTCTTGGACTGTTTTACGACTTCGACGAGTTTGTTGACGGCGGCGGGGAAAAAGAAATGCAATCCGACGACGCGGTCGGGGCGTGTCGTGGCGGCGGCAAGTTCGCGAACGTAGAAACTTGAGGTATTCGTGGCGAGGATAGTCTTCGCTGGAGCCAACTTGTCGAGGCGGGCGAAAAGGTCCTGCTTGACCTGGAGGTCCTCGAAAACGGCTTCCACGACGAGGTCGGCGTCGGCAAGGGCGGCGGCAAGGTCAGGTTGCGCCGTGAGTTTTGCCATGGTGCCGTCAAGTTCGCCTTGCGGCATCTTGCCCTCGGACACCCGTTTCTGGAGGGGATTACGGATGCGGTCGAAGGCGCGTTGGATTGCGGCGGCATCGACATCGTTCAGGGTCACGTTGAAGCCAGCGGCGGCAAAGCTCTGAGCAATTCCGGATCCCATGTTGCCGGAGCCAACGACCGTGACCTTCTGGATGGCCATCAAGTGGGCGACCGCGTGACTCGTGAAAGCCTTGCGCCGCTGCCTTAGGCGGCGGGATTTGCGGGGAGTCCCGTCCTGCGTGAACTGCGCAGGCGCGCCTCGCACATCGACCAGTCGATGGCCCCGCTGAAGGCCGTGACGTAGCTCCAGCGGTCCGTGTCGTAATCACGCATGTAGGCATGCTCGAAGAGGTCGAGCACGAGAATCGGGGTTGTTCCCGCGAAGATGCCGGCGTCATGCTCGTTGATCCAGCAGTTGATGAACCGGTCCGCCTGGGGGTCGTGACACAACGCGGCCCAGCCGATGCCGCGCAAGCCGCCCACGGTCTGGAAGCGCGCCCACCAGGTCTCCATCGAACCGTGTTCGCCGATGATGGCCTGCCGAAGGGGGGAGTCCCGAGTCAATTCCTTGCCGCCAGCCATCATGCCGTCGAAATAGAGTTCGTGCAGCCGCATCCCATTGAATTCCCACACCAGCCTGCGCCGCACCTCGCCGGCGGCGTAAGGATCGACCCCCGTCGTACGCAGCAAGTCGAGGCACTTGTTCGTGTGCTCGACGTAGCCATCGTACAGCTTGAAGTGCGTGCGCAGCATTTCCTCGGAGAACCCCCGGGTCCCGATGAGGCGATCATAGTTCTTGCTCCGGTACTGCCGCTTTTCCGGCAGCTGCTGCGTCTCGGTAGGCATACTTGACCTTGCAGGCTGTATAGCGGCGACGGCTTTACGCACGGCGATGGCGGCAAGCCTCGCACATCTGCGTCTGCAACTGCGTACGCGCTTGCCACGACGGACCGACGCGGCCTTGACGCCGGCCCTAACGCGCAGCCATGCGTTTCCGGGTTTGCGCGTACCCCAGGGCAAACAGGTGCTTCGCCTCCTGCGGGTCGAAGCGCAGGATAAGGCTGGCAAGGGGCGGGTCTGGGGCGTGGACATCGAGCTGGAATGGTTCCAGGTGCCGGGAATCCTCGGGCACAAGCCCCGTGCGAAGTGCGAGGTTCTCCATCGCGGCCACCTGCTGCGTGTGCCAGGCCATGTCGCTCGTGCGGCGAAAGAGGTGCACGAGCCCCGGCGGTGCATCCTCATGGTGTGGTTCAAGGGGGTCGTGCAGTAATGCGATGACCTTGCGATGCCCGCGCTCGAGTGCGTGGCGCAGCGGGAAGGCGTTCCAATGGCCGCCGTCGGCATGCAGGCGTCCCTTGACCATGACCGGCGGCAGGCCCGGCATGAGGGCGCAACTTGCAAGCAGGTGCTCCACGCTGAGTTCCGCCTGCGGGAACACCACTTCGCGGCCTGCTTCGACGTCCGTCGCCGTGACCAGGAAAGGAATTGGGCCGCTCCGGAGCGCCGGGAAATCGATGTTCAACTCTAGAAGGACGCGTAAGCGCTTGGCATCATTGAAGCCCAGCCACGTTTTCCAGCGCCAGACGTCCCGGCGCATGCGCATGAGGTCCCGCGTGCGCAGGCGGCTCCACCACGACTCCATCTCGTCTGGGCTCCTGCCCAGCGCAATCATGGCGCCGTTTAGCGCGCCGGCACTGGTGCCGACGATGAGGCCTGGTTTGACACCGGCTTCGTGCAGCGCTTTCCAGCAGCCGGCCTGGTAGGCGCCGCGCGACCCCGCACCGGACAGGACGAGCGCAGGGTCATGCGGCACGCTTGCTGCAACGGCCATCCGCTTCTTGGCTTTGCTCTGCCGCCGCTACGGGCCGGTATAGCGCAAAACGTACAATCCCGTGGCTTCGTCGCTGACGTAGAGAAGCCCGTCTTCCTCAACGACGCCCCACACGTTGGGTTGCATGGTCGGCGAATCGGTGCGCGGCTTGGCCGTCATGTAGAATCCGACTTCGACCGGGTTGTCCATGAGTTCGGGTGTCGAGGCATCGATGATCCAGACTCCTGCGTGGTAGTGGCCTAGGGCAATCTTCCCATCCCAGAGGTCGAAGTTGTGCGGGCTCAAGTCGAGGCCCGTGACTCCAAGCGGCGTCGTTTGCGCAGGCAGCGTCCAGTATCCAAGGGCAGTCGGGTGGCTGGGGTCCGTCGTGTCGAGTAACGTGATCTGGCCGGTCTCGTCGGGTGCCGCGATGATTTCCGGTTCCACGACTGTGACATGACTTTCCCGCACTTGTCCGTCGGATGCGAACGTGCGCATCGGCGAGGGGAACGCCTTAGCGAAATGGATGTTGTTAAACGCGCTTGGCGCGAATTCCGTGAATGCTCCAACCTCCGGCAAGGTCGGAAGATTGGCGCCTTCAGGTCCGGGCGCGGGCGGCGCCGAGAAGTCCAAGATGCGCAACCCCTTGTCCCAGTAGGCAAGATCAATGAGGGTTTTGCCCTCTTGGAACGGGTGGACATGGACGCTCGTGTCGTGCGGGAAGTAGAGTTTGCCGGCAGGCGGCGTGTCTGTAATCTGGTATTGCGCGACCGCCACCAGGCCAACGGCCGGGCCGGGCAATCCTTCGTCCACAGCAGGGTTGGGTTGAATGAGGTAGACAAGGAGCCGTTGCGTGACGGGCACCGCGCTTGCGATGCCACCAGTCACGGGGTCGGCAACTAGGTCGTACGTGCACACAAGCAAGTAGTCGCCGCCGTTTGCGTGGCGGTGATACGTCATGGTGTGCGGACCATTTGCGGGCAGGGGCACGAAGGTCTCGAGGGTCGGCGCCTTCTTGTCAGCAATGTCGACCACCATAATCCCGCGGCCAAGAGCGGCTTCAGGGCCGCCTTGAGATACAACGCCACCTACGAGTTGTTCCACGCTGTTGCGCTGCGTCGAGAAGAATGCCAAGGTCTCTTCGGGGTTGACTTCGATGTCGCCGCCGCCTTGCGCAGCAAAACGTGAAACGACGCGGGGTGCCGCCGGATTTCCGATGTCGAAGATGGTAAAGCCGCCAAACGAGCCGTCGGACGAGTGCCCGACGAGGTAGGCGTGCGTCGGCGTCACCGCGAGTTCCGAGAATGTGCCAAGCGGCGGGATGTGGTCTGGATCGCCAGAGTCGTCGACGCCATTTGAGTAGCCGACAAGTTGCATGTTCGCGGAGCCTTGATGGAGGGCGGCCGCGGCGTGGTCGGCTGGATCGTCGTGGGTGCGCAGAACAAGGGCTGCGGCCTCGTCGACGGACTTCTTGACGGCCTGGTAGTCCGGCCCGCTTGGCGCCTGCTGCATGCAGCCAGCAACGGCCACGACAACGATTGCGGCGTAGACGAGGGCCTTCATGTCGTCTGCGACCCGGCCGCGGCCTCAAAGGGGTTGTGGTCCCTGAGCCAATCTTCCGCGGGTGGCTCGCGGGCGGTGATGCCGTTGCGGCGCAGAAGGTCACGCGTCGCGGCCAACGGGAGCCCCACGACATTGCTCCATGGCCCAGCCTGGATGCGCACGTAGGGCTCCAGCATCTTGTCTTGGATGCCGTAACCGCCGGCCTTGCCTTGCCAGAGGCCGGACCGCGCGTAGTCGTCGACGACGATGGGCGGCATGCGCTCCATGAGGACGGCCGTCACCGCGTGGCCGCCATCGACGGCCCGGCCGTCCCACGCCAAGGCGAGGCCGGTCCAGACTTGATGCGTTGTCCCTGAGAGGAAGGCGAGTTTCTGTCGCATCTCGACTTCCGTTACCGCCTTGTCCACGAGTTCATCACGGCAAGCAACAACGGTGTCGGCTGCAAGCACCCAGGCGTCGCGGTTCTTTTCGCTCGTGGCCAAGGCCTTCTTGCGGGCGATGACGGCGACGGCGTCGGCGATGGAAAGGGCATGAGGGGCCACTTCCTCCACGGGCGTCGGGGCGACCGAGAAATCATTCACAAGGAAACGCAAGAGAGTGGAGCGACGAGGTGACTGGCTGGCAAGGATGAGGCGCATCACTTCACCAATCGTTCAAGCGCCGCCTTCAACCTCTCCGAAATCAGTCCGCCGTCCGCCTTTCCACGCAATTCTGCCATGACGGGGCCCATAAGTGGCCCCATCGCCGCCATACCACGCGCCTTCACGAAGTCGGCCCGGTCGGCGATGACCTTCGCGACGACGGCGTCCACAGCGGCTGCATCAGCCATTCCAGCGCCCGCCTTGCCCATTGCGACTTCGAGGTTCTTCGCGCCGCCATCCAGGGCTTGCAAGATGTCTGGGATGGCTTCCTTGGCGAAGCGGCCGGCCCGCAAGCCCGAAAAAAGTGCAGGAAGATGCTGCATGACGGCGCTACCGTGCGACAAGGTCGGAAGGTATTGCAGCAGGACGCGCGCGGCGAGCGGCCCCTCGGCGCCGGCTTGAACGAGTTCCTGAAACTCTGCCTCCATCCCGTCCGACACAAGTTGTTGCGCGATGTCCGCACTGACACCATGCGACTTGACAAAGATGGCAACCTTTTCTTCCGGCTTTGGCGGCAGGCGAGACCGGACCTCCTTCCACGCGGACGGAGAAACAGCGATTGGCGGAACATCCGTTTCTGGGTACATCCGGGCGGCTCCCGGCATGGGGCGCATGAAGCGCGTCGAATCGTCAGGTTGCACAGCGCGGACTTCCTGCTGGGGCTTGCCCGTGGCCATGGCGTAGCGCTGCGCGACCGCGGCGAGTGCCGAGGCGGCGACCGCCGACTTCTCCACGCACAAGGCGAACGCGTCGGGGGCGCCGCACTTGAGCTGCGTGCGCACGGCAGCGACTTCTCCTTCCGTGATGCCATAAGCGGGCAGTTCATCGCTGTGGAAGATGCCCTTGACGCCGGCTGCGACTTTGGCGTGGTCGGCCAGTTCGCGTCCAAGGCGCGGGCCGTCCTTGGTGGCGCCCTTGAGGAGGCCGCCGCCATGCGGCAGGCGAATGCCCATGACGACCCCGCCCTTTGCCAAGGATTCCTTCACGGATTTGGCTTGCGTCGCGGCGAAGGACGCAGAGACATCGTGCGGCATCTCGGCCGTCGCGTTGCCGCGCACCTTCAGGCTCTGCGCGATGTGGTACATCCACAATTGGCGGCGGCATTCGGCCTCGATGATGCGGGGGATGGCCCTGAGGTCCTGGCAGCCCTTGATCTCGACGCGGTCGCCCACGCCGACGCTGACATTGAGGTCCTGGCGAATGGTGCCAAGTCCCCTTTTGACGCGGCCCGTCGCGCGCAGGAGTGCGCCGATGCGGGCCGCCGCCCGTTGCGCGTGCTGCGGGTCCACGATGTCGGGCGCGGTTGCGACCTCCAAGAGTGGGATGCCGAGGCGGTCGAGCGTGTACGTCACGACGCCAGCACCTTCGCCTTCGAGTTTGCGCGCTGAGTCTTCCTCCAACGCCATGGTCCAGATGCCCACGTCGCCACCTACGACCTCGAGTTTGCCCCCAGTTGCGATGAGGGCGGTCCGCTGAAAGCCAGAGGTGTTCGAGCCATCGATGACGGTCTTGCGCATGACGTGCACTTCGTCGACGGGGCGGCCGCCCACCAAGCCGGCGAAAGTCAGGGCGACGTCGAGGGCGTCGGTCGACATCGGGTGCGGGGGCTCTTCGTCCAACTCGACTAGACTCGATAAACCCTCAATCGCCAGATAACGGAAACGGCGGTTGCGTCGCGCCTCGGCTGCGGCAGCGGCGTCAATTTCGCCCAACTCCGAGCCCGTTGCACGCAGGAGGCGCTCGACGGTGGCAACCGTGCGCGACGCCACCTGGTCCGGTTCCACGACGTCGCTCGGACAAGGCGAGAAGAGTTTGCGCGTGGCGAGCTGTTGGTGGATTTCGAGGCCACACTTGAAGCCAATCTGGGCGAAATCGAGTTTCGCGGCCTGGCTCCAGACTCGGGCTATGTCGCCAGTATTGCTCAAGCGAGCCGCCCCCATCTAACCGCTAGGACTGCAAATCCAAGCAAGATGAACGGCCACGTAAGCACGAACCCGTATCCGAGGAACGGCCCCAATAGTGGGCCACTTACCATAACCGCCACGAAGCAGAGCAATCCAGCCGCGACGTACGGCGCGGAGCCACTCCGGCTCGTCCGCCTGTGCTCCAGCGGTGCGACGTTCGCGGTCACGGGGCTGCCGCCGGCACTACGAATTCGCTGCCAAACGCCCGCACATCGGTCGGCGCATCCAGTTCACCAGCAACAGGCGCAAGGAAACGCCGTCGCACCTCCGCCGCATCCTTCGCCCATTCCGGATGGCCGAGGATCCACATCATCTTGATGTAGGCGACTTCCGGGAGCATGTCCTCTGCAGGGATGACGCCCATCTGCAAAAGATCGCGGCCAGTCGAATAGACGTTCATGTTGACGCGGCCACTAATGCATTGGCTCGCCATGACGACGTGCGCACCACGGTCGATAACGGTCTTGACTCCAGGCAGGCAACGGCGGGCAATGTGACCGAGGCCGGTGCCCACGATGACAGTCGCCTTGAGAACAACGTCCTGGATATGCTCAGGCCAGAGCCCAGGATAACTCACGATCATCGAGACCCGTTCGTCCCAAACGGCATCGCAACCCGTCGGCCCCGCACCAGACCTCCGGTACGGCTGCTCCAGGACGACGGCGCCGCCGCCTGCCGGTACGCGCCCCAGGGGAGGCACATTGATGGACTGGAATGCATCGCGCCGGCTCGTATGCATCTTGCGCACGCGGGTCGCGCGGTGCACGAGACAGACGTCATCGCTGGACGAACCATGCATGACGACGACGACCTCGCCCACGTCCGTGGTCGCGGCAACCCGCGCGGCCGCCAGCAAGTTCATCGATGCGTCGGACGACGGCCGATCACTGGAACGCTGCGAACCGACGAGCACGACCGGCCCGGACAAATCCTTGAGGGCAAACGCGAGGGCAGCCGCGGTGTACGCTAATGTGTCCGTACCGTGCGGAATCACGACGCCGCGGGCACCGTGGTTGAGATGCCAGGCCGCGCGCTCGGCGATTCTTGACCAATGCTCCGGCTGCATATCCTCGGAGAACATGTTGAACACCACTTCGGCGCGAATGTTGCAGAACCCGAAAAGTTCAGGGGCCGCCGCCGCAAGTTCCTCCGGCCGCGTCGCAGGATGGACCCCACCGGTGCGGTAATCGATGAATGACGCAATGGTCCCCCCAGTGCCGAGAATCGCAATCGTTGGCTTCTTCGGATCATCTTGCACCGCCTTCGCCTCTACGGCGCGCGGCTTGCCCTTCTCCACGAGCTCGACCTTCGCACCCTCACGCGACACACCGACATTGTAACCATTATCCAACTTGATGGTGAGGATATGCTCAGCACTGAACGAATGCCGCGGCATGAGTAGCCCGTCGAAGGAAGCGCCATCGGACGTGGTAATGCGGATGCGGTCGCCAGAGGCAGGCTCAGCCACGACTCCGCCAAGAAGAGGAGGCTTATGGGTTGTGCTGGTAGCGTTTCACCTACCCCTGCGACGCAAGGAAAGCCTTTGGCGGACGTCCATGGCCGGCCAAGGACGTCCAAGGCCGGCCCACCGGCGACACCATGCCTAACCGAATCGACTACGCCAGCATCGAAGTCCCACGCATCCTGCACGAACGCCTCGTCATGGCCAAGGAGCACCATCGGCAATCAATGGGCGAGCTCGTGGAGGCGATGCTGGACTATTGGGAGGACATGGGCGGTTGGGATTTTGGAAGACGGCCGCCGCTGGCATGAAACCGCGCTGGGGTTTGAGTCCCTTCACACAGTCCAGCAGCGTCCCCTCAAGCATGTCGGATTTCTCCAAGGGGGGAACGCCTTTCCACCACTCAACGGTTTTCCCACGCCCATGCAAGGTGCGTCCGGTCTGCAATCGTCTCCCGGAGTCGCCGAACATCCATGCTTCGCAAGCCCTGGGCGGATATCCGAAGGTTCTTCGCCTGGCCGTCGAGGCATAGCCAGTAGTCGCCCATGTCGTTGAAGCCTCCGTTGCCCCTCCTTTTGAGCCGTAGGCGAACGACGGCCGACCATTCAAGTGAGCGTTCGAACGGTCCATGCCGCAAGGTGATTTTCTCGGTATTCATGATTACCTGGAGAGAACCGACCCATGCCCCGAGCGCCCCGAAGGCCAATGCGGCGACGGAGGAGGCAACCGTCCACCACGACCATGGCTTGATGAGCAGGATTGCCACAAGGCTGCTAAACACGATGACGCCCATCGTGACAGCAGCCACCCGGACACGGGGCGTGGGGCGAAACTCTTCTGCCACGCTCACGGCTTCAGTCCTTTCACCAAGTCCAACAACTTGCCTTCTAGCATGTCGGATTTCTCCAACCGGTAATCATACGCAACCTGCACGGTTTTCCCCGTGGCGTAGATGATGCTGGTTTTCTTGTCTTTGATTTCGTAGTCGAAGTCCCACGATTTTCCGCCGACGCGACTTGTCCACATCTTCACGATTGGCTGAGCGTTCATCTTCATGGGATTCTTGTAATCCAGCGCAGCGTGGGCAAGGATGAAGGGGAAGTCGCGTTCTGACGTGCTGCCTGCGACCTCTGTGAAGAAGCGCATGCGGCAATGTTCCAGGTAAGTAAGGAACAGGGCGTTGTTGACGTGGCCCATGCCGTCGACGTCATTGAAGCGCACATCTACTGGACACGAGAAGGCAACCATCAGTTTCCTCCCAGAATCTGTTGGACTTTGATGGCAACGTCGTGCAGTTCCTCGGATGACATCGAGACGGGTGCGGGGAATGCGGCGTGCACAGGCCCTGCCCCGTCGTCTCTCCGGCGTGGCACGATGTGGACGTGCATGTGCTGAACTTCTTGTCCGGCCGCCGGGCCGTTGTTGATAGCAATCGTCGCATCGGGCGCGCCAGTCGCCTTGCACAAGGCCATGGTTAACTTGCGTGCCGAAGCCATTAGCGCCGCCGCATCTTCTGCACCGACGTCCTCCAATTTCGCCGCGTGGCGCTTCGGCACCAACAAGACATGGCCGGGCCGCAAGGGATGGATGTCGAGGAAAGCAAAGACCCGCTCATCTTGGTAGACCTCCGCACTTGGCAAGCTTCCGGCCGCTATCCGACAAAAAAGACAATCCATGCGAGTCACTCCTTGGCCGGCGCCGGCTCCAGGCTCCGCACAGTCACGGATTTGACGCCGCGCACACGCTGCAGAAGCGGAATCAGGCTACCGGGAATCGCGGAATCAGTGATGACAAAAAGTACAGGCTCCTCCGTGAAGTCCGGATCCTCCACGATGGCCTGCTTGATGCTTAGCCCCGCCTCCGCAATCGCGTGGCTTACCCCGGCCAAGATTCCGGGCTGGTTTGCGTCAGTCGCCACAATCTGCAAGACTCCGGCTCCCATGACCGGACCAACATCCTTCAAGTGCAACGTCGGCGCGAAGCGGGAAAACACGCGCGCTAACTGCGGATTCTGAGCAATCGTCTCCACCGTCGAACGCACGATACGCCTGTCCACGGCCGCAGCTCGAGCCAGGGCCGTGTCGGTCACCTCAATCGTTCCCGCAAGCACCCGATCGCCATCAATTCGCAAGCCATTTTGGATGATGAGCCGCACGACCTTTTCCTGCGCCGGGAAGCGGCGGAAGTGATCAATCAAGACCTGCCACATGTGTCCTTTGATGCACAAAAATGCACTTAACGGTTTGTCCGTGGGCGCATTGTGTCCAGGTGAGGCCTGGTGGGTCCGTTGCTTGCCCAGGCTTGCCCAGGCTTGCACGTGCCTGCACGTGCAAGCACGTCCCCGCTGGCCAGGGCCGAGGCCGCCCGCCCGACCCGGCGTTGCGCTTGCTTGTCCCCCCGGCGCCCGGTCCGCCATCCGCCTTTGTGGCGGCGTGGCGTCGGCGCGTCGGCCTGTCGTGGCTGCCCAACAGGAGATAAATAAGGCGCGCTCGTGGCCGCAGCCGTGACGGGGCGGACCATCAGGCTGGGACGGCTGTGCAAGCCGTCAGGTGCTTGGGTGATGGTGGCGCTGGACCATGGTGTTTCGATCGGGGCGCTTGCTGGCCTTGCAGATCCGCGCCGGGCCATCGCGGCCGCGGCGGAGGGCGGCGCCACGTGCGTGACGGTTCACAAAGGCCTCGTTCCATTTACTGCCCTGCATGCCGCTGACCTTGGCGTATTATTGCATCTGTCGGCGAGTACTTTGGCCGGGCCGGACCCGGATGACAAGCGGCTCGTTGCAACGGTCGAGGAGGCAGTCAAGTTGGGCTGCGACGGCGTCTCGATCCATATCAATGTGGGCTCGGCAACACAGGCGCGGCAGCTCGAGGAAGCCGGCCGGGTCGGCGGCGCTTGCGCCGAGTGGGGGATGCCGCTCGTGGCCATGATGTATCCTCGTGGGCCCAAAGTCAAGGATTCTGCCGATGCGGCCCTCGTCGGTCATGCGGCTCGACTGGGTGCGGAACTCGGCGCCGATGCCGTGAAGGTGCCCTTTTGTGAAGCGTTTCGTGACGTTGTTGCGGGGTGTCCAGTCCCGGTTATTGTTGCGGGCGGCGCCAAGCGGCCGATGCAGGGATTTCTCGCAGACCTTAAGGTGGCACGTCGTGCGGGGGCGCGGGGTGTTTCTGTTGGCCGCAACGTGTTCCAGCAGCCTGACCCGACGGCGGCCGTGGCCCAGATTGCACGGGTGTTTCAGTGAACCGGATCCCCTTATGGATTGATTTGCGCGAAATCCCACTCAACAAGCGGCTGCCGTACCTGCACGCCGTGCGCGAAGTCGGCGCCGAACGCGTCGTTTTGGCCAAGGACGATGGGCATCATGGCCGTGCGGGCATCGTCACCGTTGCCGTTGATGGCAACAACCGCCTGCTCGACGGCAAGCGCGCTATCGGTCGCATCGCCAAGATCTCGGACGCTAAGTCGCAAGAGAAGGCCGCGAAGGACAAGGGCCTGATTGTCGTCGAGACGGGTTTCGATCGCATCATCCCGCTTGAGAATCTCATCGCGGCGCGACAGGACAGGCCGGGCACGTTGTTTGCGCGTTCGACGACGAGTGCCGATGTTCGCCTGTGCGCTACGGTTCTGGAAAAGGGCGTCCATGGAATCCTCCTTGCGCCGTCGTCGCCGCAGGAAATTCATGTGGCCGACAAGGTGCTGCGTGAACGCGCGAGCGCCGGGAGTCAAGGCCCCAATCCGCAGGTCTTGACCGTGGCCGCCACGCCCACCAACGACGCGGCGCGCACGCCGGCCTTGTCGATTTCTGCGCCGTCTAGCACGGCGCCCGCCGCGGTTTCTGCTGTGGAGCCTCTTTCTGCGCTAACCATCCCCAATTCATCAGACGGCGGCCGCATCGTCCTCGAACCCGCAACGATTACGCGCATCGAAGATGGCGGGCTTGGCGACCGCGTTTGCATTGACACGACGAGCCTGCTGTCGGACGGCGAAGGCTTGTTGGTCGGTTCGATGGCGCACAGTTTTGCCCTCGTGCACGCAGAGACCGCGGACGCGACGTTCATCGGGGCGCGCCCGTTTCGCGTCAACGCCGGCGCCGTCCACAGTTACGTTCTGGGGCCCGACAATCGCACCGCGTATCTGGCGGAGCTTGCCGCCGGCCGGCCTGTCCTTGCGGTCCACCGCACAGGTGTTGCGCGCACTGTGACCGTGGGGCGCGTCAAGATCGAAAGGCGACCACATCTCATCCTGCATTGGCAAACGCGCGCCGGCCCGGCCAGCATCGCCGTGCAAAATGCCGAGACCATTCGCCTTGTGCGCCCCGATGGCACGACCGTTCCTGTGACACAATTGCAGGTCGGCGATGCCATCCTTGTCCGCCATGAAACGGCGGCCCGCCACGCTGGCCTGCCGATTGACGAGCATCTGGAGGAACGCTAGTGGTGCACCGCCTCATCGCAGCGCTTTCCTGCGCAAACCTCGATGCCCTCCTCGCCGCCTTGGCGCGTCTTCCCCCGGCGGTTAATGTCGCCGAGATTCGCCTCGATGCATTGTGGCCAGGCCCCCCCGAACCCGATGCGGCAACGGATGCCATTCTTGCCCTCGTCGACGCCTCCCCCGTGCCTCTTGTCGCGACGCTGCGCCCTATTCGCCAAGGTGGCGCTTTCTCGGGCGACGAACAGGTGCGCGTTGGGCTTCTTGCGGCCGCTGGCCAAGCCGGGTTTTCGTTCGTGGATCTGGAGGCTGACGTTGCGACGCCGAGCTTGGTGCGGGAATTCGGCAAAGCCGGCGTCGAAGTCATCGTGAGTACGCACCTCGTAGGCCCAACTCCCTGCCGCGATGATGGGCTGAAAGCGCTCACCGCGGCACAGGACGCAACCGGGGTCCTGGACAAATTCGCCTTTGCGGGGCACAGTTTCGTCGACACTCTGCGGGCCCTCGAACTTGCAAGCCAGCACGCGGCTCGCGGCGGTCGCCCGGTCGTGTCGACGACTGGCCATGGCGGGCCGGCGGTGCGCGCACTTTTGGCTCTTGCGGGAAATCAGGCGACCTATGGTCACGCACCTGGGCTTGAATCCGCAACGCCAGGGCAACCTGCAGTGGCCGACATTGCGGCGGTTTGGCACGAGTGGGGTGTGGACCAGACCATCCTGGACGCCGGCGCCGTACCACGACCGTACCTTGCCCTGCTGGGGAATCCGGTTGCGCAAAGTCTCAGCCCGCGAATGTACAACGCCGCGTTGCGCGCGGCCGGCCGTTCGGAACCCTTCGGTGCTCTCGAGGTGCCTGCCAGTCCAGGCGCGCTCCTTCTCACGCTGCACGCCGCGCCGCGCATCGGCCTTGCAGGCGCATCCATCACCATGCCACACAAGCGGGATGCGGCTCGCGCCGTCCCGGGCGACGCCGTCGTCCAGGCAGTTGGCGCCGCAAATTGCATCCGGTTTGGCGCCAAGGGAGCCGAGTCGACGAACACGGACGCGACGGCCTTGCGCCGGCTGCTTGAGCAATACGTCGATTCGGGCGCCCCGGCGGTCGTGCTCGGCGCAGGCGGCCTTGCCGGTGCCGCGATTTGGGCGCTACGTGACTTGGGGGCCGAGGTCCGATTCAGCAGCCGCGACGCGGCCCGCGCCCAGGACCTGGCGAAGCGGTCTGGCGCGCGTTGGACACCATGGGACGAGCGCGGCGAACTACGCGCTCCCGTCTGGGTCCAGGCAACACCCATCGGCCGCAACGGTGACGACGCTTGTCCCGTCCAGGCGGCGCAATTGCGCGGGGCCGTCGTCGCGCTTGAAGGCAACTACATCTCAGGAACGACGGCATTCGCAGCAGCCGCCCGCCAGGCCGGGGCGGCCGTGATTGATGGACGTGCCCTGCTCGTTGAACAAGGCCTGGACGCGTTTCATTTCTGGTTCGGCACGCACGCCAATCGGGCCGTCATGGAGGGGGCTGTCCAACCACGCCCCCTCGAGGTCCCGGCGTGAGCCTGCAACTGGAACGACTCGGACACGCCACTGCCCTCGGCGCTGTCTCCATTCTGAATGCAACCGCAACAGGCGTGGGTTGTTCCCTGGCCATCAATCGAACGACATCGGCATCATGGAGTCGCGCGCCGTCAGCCGGTGTCCACGAGGATGCACTCGTGCGTGCCGTCGTCCAATTTGTCGCGCGCCGCCACGATTGGCCCGCAGGCATGGCTCCAACCGTCGTCTGCCCGTTTCCACCGTCGCGCGGCCTCAAGACCTCGTCCAGCACGGCTGCAGCACTCCTGCAGGCCGCCTACCGAGCGGTAGGGTCGGAACTCTCGGACGAAGCACTGATTCAGGCTGCAGTTGACGTGAGCCTCGCCGCCGGCGTGACCTTGACTGGAGCATTCGACGACCAGGTCGCAGTCGTTTGCGGCGGCGCCCACTTGACGGATAACCGCATGCGGCGCGTCATCGAGGCCATGCCGACGGAGCCCTGGCAGGTTGCCATCTGGGTGCCTGACGAAGCCATTCCCAAGGCGCGGCTTGCGGGCGTCAACGCGACTTCGGTCGCCGTGCAGGCGCGCGCTGCCGAGGCGTTGGCGCGGCGGGGCGATTTGCCGGGCGCCATGACCCTGAATGGCCAGATCTTCACGAACCTCTACCGGGCGCACGGCCTGCCGGTTGACGATCGTCCGGCCGAAGTCGCGCTTGCGTCGGGGGCCCTTGGCGCCGGACTTTCCGGGACCGGCCCCGCCGTGGCTGCGTTGTTCGACAACCGCGTCCGACTTTCGGCGGTTCCCGGCGGGACCTGGCAATGGGCGCAGGTGGCGAGCGCCCCATGAAGGACGCCGTCGACGTCGTGCCGGGCCGCATCGCGGGAACCCTTGCTGCACCTCCTAGCAAGTCCTGCACGCATCGCGCGTTTCTGCTTGCTGCGCAAGCGATCAATGGCTGCACGGTCGAAAACGCCCTTCTGTCCGGCGATACCCTGGCGACCCTGCGAAACCTCGAGGCGCTCGGTGCACGGCCGACCCTGCAAGCGGGCAACGTCCAGTTCGCGCCCGCAACGCTACGACCGGCAACAGAGGTCCTCGACTGCGGCAACTCTGGTACATCCCTGCGTCTCTTGGCTGCAACAGCCGCTCGGCTTCCTGTCCCATGCACCTTGACAGGCGATGCATCGCTGCGCAGCCGGCCGAATGCGGCACTCTTGTCCGCCCTGACGCAGCTGGGTGTCCAATGCCGCAGCAACGGCGGTACTGCGCCACTCAGCCTGCGTGGGCCGCTGCGCTCGGGCACCGTACGGATTTCCGGTTCAGCCGGCAGTCAGACTGCCACAGCACTTCTCTTGGCGCTCCCGTTCGTGGCGGGGCCGTCACAAATCGCAATCGAGGCGCCCGTACTTTCCCGGCCGTATCTAGACGTCACAAGCAAGGCGGCGGCCCAGGCCGGACTCGTCATCGAACAGGAATTGCCCGACGCATCCCGGTTTCGCATTCCGGGCGGCCAGCAGGTGACGGCGACGCGGCTTGCCATTGAAGGCGATTGGTCCAGCGCTGCATTCCCGCTTGCCGCCGCCGCGTTGACTGGCGGCTCCGTCACCGTGACGGGGCTGCACGCCGACAGCCCGCAAGGCGACCGCCGCATCCTGTCGATATTGCGCGCGTTCGGTGCAGAGGCAAGCATTTCTGGAAAATCGGCCACCTGCCGGGCCGCCCCGCTCGCAAGCCCGGGAACCGTTGACGTTTCCGAGACGCCGGACCTGTTCCCAATCCTCTGCGTTCTTGCCGCCGGCAGCCAAGGGACGACGGACATCTTGGGTGCGGCAAGTCTGCGCACGAAGGAGTCGAACCGCATTGCCGCCATGGCCGAGGGGTTACGCAAAATGGGAATCAACGTCGTGGAAAGGCCGGACGGGGTCCGCATAAAGGGCGGCAAAATGCAGTCGGCCGAAATTTCTGCCCGCGGCGACCACCGCATTCACATGGCCTTCGTGGTCGCTGCCATCGCGGCGCAGGGCACGAGCCGCATCGCCGACGCGGGCTGCGTTGCGGCAAGTTTCCCCGGCTTTCACGCGGCCATGACCGGCTTGGGGGCAGGATTTGTCCAATCACGCGAGGTCGCGGCATGAATTCCTTCGGGCGGCGGTTCCGGCTCAGCCTCTTTGGGGAATCGCACGGCGCGGGCGTCGGCGTGGTGGTCGATGGCGTGCCGCCCGGCTTGGCTCTAGACAACGCGGTGCTGCAGCGCGACCTCGACATGCGACGGCCGGGCCAATCGCCACTTGTGAGCCAACGCGACGAACCCGATGTGCCAGAAATATTGTCCGGCGTCTTTGCGGGCCGCACGACGGGGGCCCCCGTTTGCGTCTTCATTGCAAATCGCGACGCGGACGCAAGACCCTACCGCGAATCCGGCAATCTGCCGCGCCCCGGCCACGCGGATTTCCCCAACATGGTCTGGTCGTCGGGGTACAATGACCCGAACGGCGGCGGACATGCGTCGGGTCGGCTTACGGCACCGCTGGTTGCCGCGGGCACCATCGCGGACCTGATTCTCCAGCCGCACCAAATCCGTTGCGCCGCCCATCTGCACCAAGTCCACGACCTGGTGGGGCCGCGCTACGCCATGGCCGTCACGGAAATCCTGCAACGCGTTCCGCAGTCGATGGTCTTTACGGCACACGCCGATCTCGAGAATACCATGGTGGAGCACATCATGGACGCTCGTCGCGCCGGCGATTCATTGGGCGGCGTCGTCGAATTCATGGCAGACGGTATGCCGACTGGACTTGGCGACCCGCTCTTCGATTCCATCGAATCGCAGCTGGCCCATTTGCTCTTTTCCATTCCGGCCGTAAAAGGGGTTGAGTTCGGTTCCGGTTTTGCCGCGGCCGCGATGCGCGGCTCGGAGCACAATGACCCGTTCGTCGTAGCAGGCGGCCGCGTCGCAGCATCGTCGAACCATGCCGGCGGAATCCTGGGCGGTCGAACGTCGGGCATGCCAATCACCGGCCATGTCGCAATCAAGCCCACAAGCAGTCTGCCAGGACGCGACCAACAGACCGTCAATCTCGACACGATGCAGCCTGCCACCTTGCGCACGACGGGCCGCCACGACCCATGCATCGCGGTGCGCGCGGTCCCTGTTGTGCAGGCGTCCTTGCGCATCGTGCTTGCTGACTTTGTCCTCCAGGCGCGCCAGGAAGGCATCCTTCCCGCAGCACAAGGCCCGGCGCGAAAGGCAGGGGTCCGGCCGGGCGCGTGACCGCAAGCCACCTTTAGGGCATGCACGCTGCACGCATCGTGCCCAACCAGGCGCCTAAGGCCGTCGCGCAATTCGTGCTCTACCCGGCAATCGACCTGCGGCACGGCCGCGTCGTCCAACTGGCTCCCGGGGCCGACCGCCGAGTCGCGCAGGAACGGCCAAGCCCGGAGGCCCAAGCGCGTGCGTTCGAAGAGGCCGGGTCGCGTTGGTTGCATGTCGTTGACCTCGATGCAGCGTTCGGCGAGCGCAACCAATGGACGCAGCTCAGCCGGCTCTTGTCCGACAGGCGCAGCCGCATCCAATTCGGCGGCGGCGTGCGCCACATGACGGATGTCCAGCAGCTTCTGGACCTCGGCGTCGAGCGCGTTGTAGTTGGCACGCAGGCCGTGCGCAATCCACTATGGCTGCGCGAGCTCTGCCGCATCTTCCCGCGCCGCATCGTCGTGGCCCTCGACGCACGACAGCGGGAACTCGTGGTCGAGGGCTGGACCGAGGAGACCGGCATCGACGCCGTCGCGATGGCGCGTGACCTCGACAACGCGGGCCTGCTTGCCATCCTTTTCACCGACGTCGAAGGCCGGCCAAGCATGGAACTGGTTGCCGAATTGCGCGTCGCCACACCGCAGACGCCCCTCGTCGTCGCCATGCCCGAAGCCACGCTAGAAAGTCTCGACCGAATGGCCGCCGCTGGCGTCGACGGGGTCGTTTTGGGGCGCTCCCTCTACGAAGGCGACCTGGACTTGGTTGCCGCGCTGGACAAATATCCGTCTCCCCCGGCCCACTGGCCACTCGCTGTCGTGTCGGCCCGCGAGGAATTCGTTCGGGACGGCGGCGACGGCGCGTGAACGGGGCCGCACCGCAGCCTGCGCGAGGAGAAAGGGAACGGTCTAAGAGCCGCCACGGCTCAGGTCGGCTGCAAGGCCATGTCGAAGCGCAGGGTCAAGGCGAAGGGCAAGGCGCGGTCAGGCAAGGCGCCCGCCATCCACAAATTTGCGGGCAGGAAGCGACCCAAACCCGAGCCGAAGGAAGAGGCGGTCGAGCCGAAGAAGGCAGCTATTCACAAATTCACAGGCAAGCGTGACGGCGAGGCAATGCCTGCGCCCGCCAATTCGCGTCTTGCCGCGATGGCTGCAGCAAGCGCCGAAGTGTCCGATGAACCAGAAATCGCAGTCAAATCAAAATCTTCCGCAACAGCACCACGAGGCGGCGTTGATTGGAACGACCTCGACGACGATGCGCCGGGGAAGCCCACACAGCGGACACTTCCGGTGGAGGATTCCGAGCCCGTGCTCGTCGCGCCGGCTGCGGGTCCGCCGAAGGAAGTCGACCCGGGCGTCCAAGTCGTCGCAAAGGGGGCCAGCAAGTTCAGCGCCGCCGATCTCGACATGTTGCGTGCCAGCATCAAGGTCAAGGGTTCGGGCGCCGTCGTCGAGGGCATAAACCTTGACGAACTCAAGTGGGATGGCGAAGGCTTGCTGCCCGTGATTGCCCAGGACCGCCGCACCGGCGCCGTCTTGATGCTGGCGCACACCAACCGCGAGACGCTTGAGACGACGCTGCGCTCCAAGCAGATGACGTACTGGAACCGCAATCACGGCAAAGTCGTGACACAGGGCCAAGAATCGGGCCACATCCAACGACTCATCAAACTCACCGTCGATTGTGACAAGGATTCCATCCTCGCGACGGTGGAGCAGGAAGGTCCGGCATGCCACCGCGACACCGGAACGTGCTGGACGGACGACCGCGCACCCCCGTCGGCGGGTTTCTTGGGGGAACTGGACCGGATTGTGCGGGAGCGTGCCAAGAACCCGGAAAAGGGCAGCAAGACGTCGGCGCTCTTGGCGGAGCCCATCGAGGCGCTGCGGGCTTTCGTCGAACACGCCAACGAACTTACCAAAATCGTGCAAGGGAAATCCAAGACGACGCTGGAGACCGGTGCCGCCGATCTTCTCTACAACATGCTGGTGACGTTGCGCACGAAAGGCATCGGCCTCGCCGACGTTTTGACGGAGTTGCAAGCGCAACACATGGCGACGGAACTGCAGAAGGGGAAGGAATAACCCTCGGCGACCTGCAAACAGGTCAATCATTTTGGCTGCGGAGCCTGCCGGCCCCCGCGACACCCCGCAGGCTCGCGCTGAAACGCTCGCAGGAAATCTGCGCCATCCGTGGAATCTGCGGCTGCCGTCGGGCGACCCTAAGGGTACGCCCGGGACGGCGTCCGCGGGTACGGCAGCATATCGCGAATATGTTCTTGGCCCGTAAACCAGCGTAGCAGTCGCTCGATTCCGAGGCCGAAGCCGGCGTGCGGGACCGAGCCGTATCGGCGGAGATCGAAGTACCATTCGTAGGGCTTGAGGTAGGCTTGCATGACGTCGTCGTCGGACGCACCCTTCGGCAGGCCGGCTTGGAATTTTTCCCATTCGTGCTTGAACTGCTTGCGGTCGTCGCCGTCCTTGGAGTCCCGCATCGCCAACCATTGCGCAAGGAGTCGCCTCTTCATGCTCTCGAAATCCTCACTCCTCTGGCTCCCTCCAATAATCTCCCCATATCCATCAGGAGCAAGCATGTCGCTGCACAGCACCCGGTCGGTCCCCGCTTTCTCTGCCATGTAGAACGCCTTGATGTTCGCCGGCCAGTCGCTTACAAAGATGGGACTCGTGCGCCCCTCAGTCAATGCCTTCTCGTGTGCCACGCCGAAGTCGTCGCCGTGGTTGATCTGGAATTGTTGCCGTTTGAGTTCAGCGATGGCGTCTGCGTAGTCCATCCGCTCGAACGGAGCCTTTACGGCTAGCAACCGGGCCGGGTCCTGTTTGAGGATTTTCATGTCGGCTGCGCATTCCCGCCCAATCGTATGCGCGAGATGCTCAACCATTTTCTCCTGGAATTTGCGGTTGTCCTCGGAGTCCCACCAAGCGTACTCGGCCTCGAGGTGGTGGAATTCCGTCAGGTGCTTTGTCGTGCGGCTCTTCTCGGCGCGGAAACTCGGCGTGATGCAGAACACTTTGGGCATCCCGAAAATGCAGCCTTCTAGGTACATCTGCGCCGACTGGGACAGGTACGCCGTCTGGCCGAAGTACTCGAAGGTGAACAGGGTCGAGCCGCCCTCGCAGGCATTCGTCGTGATGACGCTTGGATCCACTTCCACGAAGCCCTCGGCGTCGTAGAAGTCGCGGATGGCCTTGTAGAGCCGGCCCTTGATGCGTAGGATGGCCGACATCTCGGTGCTGCGCAGCCACAAGTGCCGCATGTCGAGTTCGAACTCGGTGCCCTGCTCGCCGCGCAGAGGGAAGTCACCGACGGGACCGTTGGGCTCGTGCAGCGTGAATTTCGTCGCTTTGACCTCGAAGCCGCCGGGAGCCCGCTCATCGGCCACAACTGTGCCTTCCAATTCCAAGACGGCCGCTTCCAGTTTGGCGCGTTTGGCGTACTCTAGGCTCGCGTCATCGGCTACGCCGGCCTTGACCGTGCATTGGGCGACGCCGCCAGAGCCGTCACGCAGCACGATGAAGGCCATTTTTCCAGCGCTCCGGGAGCGATGAACCCAGCCACGCAAGCGAACCGTCTGCCCGGTCTTCTTGCCGCCCAGGACGTCGGCCACAGTGTCCCAGGTCATGCTCATCGGACCGGCCACAGGGGTCGGCGTGAAAAGGCTTGGCCGGCCACGTGCACCGACCGATTCTATACTGGGGCGCGGCCATCCAAGCGCGTGCCCCGCCAGGGATTTCCCAACGCCCCCGGGCGGTCGGCTAGCGGGGCCTTCCGGCGCAGCCTCCCGTTCGCCGGTGTACTTGCCTTCGCACTTGGCGTCGTCCTCTTTTCAGGCGCCAACTTGTGGACCGCGTATCCCCGGGCCGAGAATCCCTTCGGATTGCCCGGCACTGCGACGTTCGAGAACGCGGTCGCGATGGTGCGCATGGAACTCGTGCTGGCTGCAACCATTGTCTCGATCGTGTGGGGCGCGCGCACCCTTGCAAGCCTCGAGCCGGCCCGGGACAGCATGGCCGCATGGCGCCGCACGGTTGCGACCGACCTATTCTTGCTGTGGACGGCCATCGTGGTTGCCGCCGCAATCGGAAAATGGACCGCCTCCGAAACGCCCGACGATGCATTCTTGGGGTTCACGGTGGCCCACGGGCTTCTTGCAAGCTCATTCTACGCAATCGGGCTGGCCGTCGCCGTCCTCACACGGCGCTGGGCCGTTCCTGCAGCGCTTGCGACCGGAATCTCGTTTGTGGTCATCTACGAGAACCTGGTACGTTGGCAGGTTTTCCGGCAGGCGGGGTATTTCGCCTTGCGCGCCGGCGATTTCCCTGCGTGGTATTACATTGCGCAGGCCCTCTCGCCCGTGGCGGGCTACCGTGCTGTGCTCATCCTGTGGAGGCCGGGTTTCCGCGACGGCTTGGAGCACGCGGTGCTGGACGATGCCGAACTTCCGGATTGGATGACGGCGGGCAACTTCGTCCTCTTCATGGCCATCCTGTGGGTGGGCGTTCCCCTGGCGTGTGCCGGCTTCGGTTGGTGGCTGCGGTCCAGAAAACCGCTTCGCGCCCTGGATGGCGGACTTGCCACCGCCATGCTGGCGGCCGACCAAGCCGGAGTCGGGGACCCCTCGGACTACGCCCAACGCCTCAAGGCCAGAGCCACAAGTCGCGCCGCGGATAGTGGACCGGCCACGCGTGGTCTGGGCGTCCGGCCGCGTCATGCCAGCGGTCAAAGCGCACCTTCCATAGCCGATAAGTCGCAGGCGGAGTCGGAAGTCGGCGGTGCCGGTTCTCGTTGAGGCGGGCCTCGACTATCCACACGTTTCGCAGGCCAAGCCGCCACGGCGCGGGCACCCGCCGCAGGTCTAGTGTACCGTACCCCTTCACCCTCCCAGTCTGGTCGATGAATGGCGCCACATACGACTTCACCAAGGAATCGAGGTCCCGGAACACTGGACGGCGTCCATGCAGGCCGGGACACCGTGACAACGCGACGCTTCCCCAGCGGTTTCGGTCCTGATAGACGAAAAGGACGTGGTCAAGGCGGTCCACCGATTCAATATCCAGGATAATCGGAGGGTAGCCATGATGTTCCAGCACGGTGGCCGCAAAGAGCGCCGCCTCCAGGCAATGCGCCGTGCCCTGCCGGACCACGCTGCGAAACGTGCGCGCGGTCTCGCCATCCTTTTCCCAGTTGTAGGGCAGCCGATTGAGCCAGCGCTGGACCTGGGCCGGCGTCCGTAGCCGTTCGACGAGCCGGCGCTCACGCGACGTGAATGCGGACATCGGCGGAACGGGCAACGGCGGGCCGAGGACGCGACCGGACTTGGCATCGTCGGGTCACTTTCACCCCACCCCCAGTAACGGCCAAACCGGGCCCGCGCTATCATAGTCGGCCATGAGCACCTTCATCGCCTGCAACTCATGCGGCGCCCGCTTGCCCCTGGACTCGCACGCCGGCCTCTTGCGCTGCACGCCCTGCGAGAACCGCCTCGCCTATCGCCTCACGGGGCGTGGCCCGCTCGTCGTCGAGATTCTTCATGCCGAGGTGGCTGCATGAAATTCGCCGCCATCGTATGCCCACGGTGCCGGGGCGGCTGGACCGTCGAGTCCCGCCACGAGAGTGCACGTTGTCCGCGTTGCAACACAACCGTAACCGTGAAGGAGCGAAAGGCCATCTGGGAGGGCGACGACATCGACGGCGGCCAGGCTGCCCTCGCGATTCACAACGGGGGCTCCGGGCTGACGCTGCACGGGCAACGACCGCGCAGTGCCGCAGCACTACCTCATGAATCCGCCACCATGGCGGCTGCAAGCCAAGCAACAGGAATCGTAAATCGTTCCGAAAAGGCTGAAGCGGTCGCGCGCGCCCTTTTTGCCACCTCGACCGCGACACATGATGATCTATTGCAAGCCCTCGTGGAAGCTGGCCTAGACACTGGGCGCGCTGAGGTCGAGATTATTCGCCTGCTCGGCACGGATTTCCTCATGGAGCCAAGACCCGGGAGGTACTGTCTAGTCGGTTAGGTACCCTTCCGTTGTTCGCGGCGCCGCTCCTTGCGCACCATGTCACGGATTTCAGGCGGCACGATGCGTTGCAGGATGCGCCGGTCGACGTAAACGAGGGCGAAAATGCCCCATGCAAGCGCCGATATGGCCGGAATCACCTGGTCGTCGAGGTTGCGCCATAGCCAGACTAGGGCAAGCGGCGGCGCCAGCCACAGGGATCCAACCACAGTGCCGCGCCACAGGCGCCCTTCGCCCACTTCGCGTCCAATCCATGTCCCCGACGCGCCGCCAGTTAGCACGACGCCGAAACCAAGCATCAGCAGGAAGGCATCGAGGAGGATCGCAGCCGGCGTCGTGATGAGGTGCCCCCCGTCCTTGGCCAGGTGGGCCGCAACGTATTCCGTTGCCCACATCGCCCCAAAAGCCAAACCGAGCGCGGCTCCATAGTAGGCGGAATCTTTGCGCATGCGGAATTTCTTGAAGCCAAGAATGGCGGTCTTGGCCAAGGTTTGGATGAGGCCGAAACCGAATGCCGTGTACAGAAAGGAAATCAGCATCGTTCCGGTCGTCAAGGCGCCCTCCGGTTGAAAGGTGCGCGGACTGTCGAAGGTGAACGCGCGGACTTCCAGGAACCGAATCACCAGGGCAGCAAAAAGGCCGGCCCCCATGGCGAAGAACAGCCGCGCATCCTCGAAGAAACCCTCGTAGCGCCCCAGGAAGAACCAAACCAAGGCAATCGTCGGCAGGAATATGGCAATAGCGGCTAGGAGGTCGCCGTACGCCACAGCGCCGCGACACGGGGTCGCAACAAAGCCTTGATGGCTGTGGCGCTAGTAGCCGGCCCATGCACGTTCCGCGTCTGGTCATAAACGCCAAAGCGTACCCGCAGTCCATGGGCCGAGGCGCCGTTACCTTGGCGCGCACCTGCCAGGCGGAGGCAACACGCGCCGGGGCCAGGGTCGCCTTGGCGCTGCCTGCGAGTGAACTGCATCGCGTGGCCCGCCTGCGTCTTTCGCGCGTAGACGTCTGGGGCCAACACGTCGAACCCGCGGCTCCCGGCGCTGCAACAGGGGCCGTAAACGCGGAGCTGCTGCAGGCTGCAGGCGCGAGGGCAACCCTTCTCAACCATGCCGAGCGCAAGGTCGGTGCGACAGCGCTGCGCGACACGATGGCCCGGTTGCACTTCGTCGGTTTTTCTGTTCTGGCCTGCGCGGACTCCGTGGCGGAAGCCGTGGCGGTCGCGCGCCTGCATCCGGCCGCAATCGCAATCGAGCCTCCCGAACTGATTGGCGGTATGGTGAGTGTCACCACTGCGGACCCGGGCATCATCCGGCAAGCCGTAGCCGCCGTGCACCGCGTCGCGCCAGGCCTGCCTGTACTGTGCGGCGCCGGCGTCAAAACGGGGGCCGATGTTACCTTGGCCCGTCGGTTTGGCGCGCATGGCGTGCTTCTTGCCTCCGGCGTCGTCAAGGCAGCTTCGCCCGCCCGTGCGCTGCGGGACCTTCTGTCCGGCCTCGCGTAGACCGCGGCTCGCTCAGGCTTGCCAAATGCCATGACCCAGGCCGGCTTCGGTAGTGCGTGGCCAAACCGGGTGACGTAGTCGAGTTCAAGGGGGGACTCTTTGGGCTCGAGCCGCCGCACAACCTGGCCATCCTTCTCGACCGCCGCCGCGTGAAAGGGGTTCCTTGGGTCCGCCTCATGACCCTCGAGGGGGAGAAGGAAGCGAAGGCCGAGCATCTGACGCGGCGCTTGTTCAAACAGCGGTATGACGGCGATTTGCATAACGGCGAGGAGACCCGCGCCCGCCTCCGGCACCTTGCGCAACAACATGCGGGGGGCGGCCTTGCCGAAGAACCGGAAGATGACCTGGACCGCTTGGAGGAGGCGTTGTGGGAAGCATCGTGCGACGTCGGCCGGTCCGATTGGGAAGAAGAAGAGATTGCTCGTGCCCATTACGGCGCCGCAAGTCCCGTGCAGTTGCGCGATGCGCGCGCCGCGTTGGCGCGCTGCCGCCGACCTGGCACGGGGCGGTTTCAGTCGGCCGGACGCGGCGACCTGTGGCGACCCTGGACGCGGGGTGAGGCGGCCGCAATGCGCCAATCTTGGCAGGAGTTGCAGGCCCTGCGGGCCAAGCTCGTGCGCAGCGAGGAGGGCCCGGAGGGCCGCACCTTCCAACCCGTTCCAATCGAGGCGGCAAACCTTGCGCCCGCGGACCGCGACACTCTCGCATGGGTGGCGGCCGCAATGGCGCAGTTCATCGATTGGGATGGCGTGCCTGACGGCGAAGCCGTCGCGGGCATCGGCGGACTTGGAGCCGTGCAAGTCTTTGGCATGGACCTGCACCGGCAACTCGGATTCCTTGCGGCGGATTGGATTGGCATGGAGCACACGAGTCGTTCGAGCGACTACATCCACTTCCTTCTTGGCGCCGGACTGTGGACGCCACAGGACGCCGTGGACGGCCTCATTCGCCGCCACGTCAACCAAGAGGAGTTTTTCGAACACGTGGCCGACTTGCGCTCAGATGCAGCGGCTGGCGCCTTGCCCGAGCCGGCGTTGTCACAGGACCCGGATCGCACCGACTTGCGCCTCATCCCCTGCTACACGATTGACCCAGTCGACGCCAAGGACTTCGACGACGCTGTCGGCATGGAAATCCTGGCCCCTCCAGGCTCGGTCCGCCTGTGGGTGCATGTGGCCGACGTGAGCCAGTACGTCACGGCCGACTCTGCCCTCGATCGGCACGCGAAAAAGCGGGCCACGTCCGTCTATCTGCCAGGCCGGGTGCTGCCGATGTTGCCGCACCGCTTGTCGGACCACCTCTGTTCGCTACGCAGCGACGGCGACCGCTTCGCCCTAAGTGTCGGCCTCGACGTAAGCGGCGACGGCCGCATCGTGGCTCGCCAATTCCACAAAGCCGTAATCCGCGTGACCGAAAATCTGCACTACGGCCAAGCTCTCGACCGCGCGCGGGCAGGCGAGCAGCCCTTTGCGTCGTTACTGGACCTTGCCGAGCGCATGCGACGCCACCGCCGCGGCCTCGAATTGGAGACCGGCGAGTTGAAGGTCCTCCTGGGCGCTACGGGTTTCTCGGCGCTGGAGAAGCACGCCGACGACGCAACCCGAATGATTGAGACGTTCATGGTCGCCGCCAACGAAGCGGTAGCGGAGCACCTTGCTAATTCCGGCGTGGCCCAACTTTTCCGTTGCCACCCTTTGCCAGACCGCGGCAAGACGACGCGGCTCGAGAACCAGTTGGCAACCATGGGCATTCCCGTCATCATGGACCTTCCCCGCCCTACGACTGGTGGCGCCGCGGCGGGCGAATCCATCCTCGACCAGTTGCGGCGCGGCGGCGGCAAACTCAACTTGTTCGGCGGCGGCATCGCAATCGAAGGCGTTGCCGAACCTCCGGCACAACCAGAGCCGGCAAAGCCAGCCGGCTTCGCAACCCTCTCCCCAGCCGATAAAGAAGCCTGGCTTGCGCCGTTTCGCAACGTCGTTGCCGCACTGGCGGCACATCCGAACGGCAGCCTCACCGAGGTCGCGACTCTCAAGGTGCTAGCGGCCATGGGTCGGGCGTACTACAGCCCCGACAACGAAGGACACTTCGGGCTCGCCTCGACCCACTACTGCCACTTCACGAGCCCCATTCGTCGCTACCCGGACCTTGTCGTGCACCGCAACCTGAAATGGCTGCTTGCCGGCCGACCCGGCGCCGCGCCGCACTCCCAGGAATCGCTACGGGCCCTGTGCGATCATTGTTCTTCCCAAGAACGCGCCGCCGACCAATTGGAGCGCCGCATCAAGTCAAGCTGTCTGGTGCTTGCGAGCCTGCAGGATGGCGGCGCAGTCGAGTCGGCTGCGCGCGTCACCGGCATCACGCCTGCAAGCCTATTCGTGCTGCGCGGCGATGGCATTGAGGCACGCATCCCAGCCCGCGATCTACCGGGGGGACCCTATCAGGTGGACGAGTGGGAATCCATGCTCTTTCTGCCGGAACGCGCTGAGGACGGGCGCCTCGCCCTGGCCGATGTCAAGGCCTGGCTTGACCCGGAATCCGGCGAAGTCCGCCGCATTCGGGCAAAACTGGGTGACGCCGTCACTGTGCGCCTGGCGGGGCGCGACGTGGCAGCGGGACGGACCGGAGCGCAACTGCTGCGCTGGACAACATGAACTGGAGGCGCTCGAAGTGGTCGCGCGTTACGCCGAGACCTTGATGGTCCCTGTCATATTCGGGTGAATCTTGCACGTGTAGGCAAAGGTCCCGACAGCCCCGAAGGTATGGCTGAACGTACCGCCGGCCACGACGTTGCCGGAGTCGAATTCGCCGTCGTTCGCGGTCGCCGTGTGCGGCATCGCCCCGGTGTTGTTCCACTGCACGACGGAACCCTTCTGGATGTTGACGGTGGTCGGATTGAAATTGAAGTCCTTCATGGACACGTAGGCGTTTTGGTCGCCGGATGGGTTGGACGAAACCGGGTCAGACCCGGAGCAACCGGCAAGGGCAGTAAGGGCAAACAGGGTCGCGACTAGCAGTATGCGCATTGGGACACCAAGCATGGGCAGGGCGTAGTCCTCGTAAAGCTTGGCACCGCAGGAATGCCCTTTGTTTCGTAGGGCGCCACCGTTAAGCCCTTGATGCGTTTGGACCTGGTGTGCAACCTGGCGTACCGTTGGCCATCGAGACGCGCGGCGGCCGCATCCAGGCACTGCATACCGGCCACGCCGTCCTCCTCGCTGGCGACGGCACTGTGCTCCGTACGTGGGGCGAGCCGGACCGCCCAACCTACTGGCGTTCCGCAGCCAAACCGTTCCAGGCCATGCCATTCGTCGCATCGGGCGCCATGGCGTCGCTGGACCTCGGCGACGCAGAATTGGCGCTTGCTTGCGGGTCGCACGCCGCCGAACCGTTCCACCTCGAAACGGCCCAACGGATTCTTGCCACGGCCGGGGCTGTCGTTACTGATTTGCGCTGCGGCATCCACGATCCCGGCGCACAAGCGGGCCCCCGGCCAGCCGAGGGTTGGACCGCGCTGCACAACAACTGCAGCGGCAAACACGCCGCGATGCTAGCCACCTGCCGCCACAAAGGATGGCCCACGGACGCGTACCTCTCCCCCGACCATCCCCTGCAAGTGGAGATTCGCAGCTGGGTCGCCCGCGCGGCCGGCGTGGACCCCCAGGAGGTCCCGTTTGGCGTCGACGGCTGCGGCTTGCCCACGTACTTCCTGCCGGTGACGTCGTTGGCGCGCGCCTTCCAGTTCCTGCAGCAATCGGGTGACGCGGCCGGCCAGCGCATCCTGGACGCGATGGGCCGGCGCCCCGAGATGGTGGGCGGCACCGGCAACGCAGATTCCGACCTGCCGCGCGTCACCGCTGGCCTGTGCGTTTCAAAGTATGGCGCGCTCGGCGTCGTTGGCGCAGTAAACCGCGCCACGGGTGAAGCCGTCGCCGTGAAGATGGATGCTGGCGTTTCGCAGCCGGCGCGGGCCGTCGCCTTGGCTGTGATGGCGCAAGCCGATTGGTTCACCCCAGAACAGAGGCAGGCGCTCGCGGCGCACATCCGGCCCTCCCTGCGAAACCACGTCGGGCTCGAGGTTGGCACGCTCGACGTTGGCCTTGCGGGCTAACGTAGCTTCAGGACGTCCATGCCGCGCGCCAAGTCGCCCGTGAACAGGTAGCCGCCGTTGTACACAGCCCGGGCCCTGCGGGCCCAGGCGTCACCCATGCGCGTCGTGCGGCGCTCGCTACGCTCGGCCGCACATAGCCCCCCCCCCCGCGACAGCTAACGGAGCTTCAGAACATCCATGCCGCGCGCCAAGTCGCCCGTGAAGAGGTAGCCGCCGTTGTACCAGGTCTCCCACGTGTTCGAGCTGTCCTGGAACTGGTCCACCATCTTGGGAACGACGCCGGGGCCGACACCGGTGAAGTCGATGAGGATGACGCCGTCGCCGTAGTAGCTCATGGCCAGAAGATCGCGGCCTTCCAGGTCGGGGACCAGGCGGCCGTGGTGCGTCGTGCAGCTCGTCGAGTGGACGTTGCCTTGGGCGTCCGTGTACGTTGTCGTCTGCAGGGGCGGCTCGAAGTAGCCGAGGACCGTTGGGTCCAGTTCGTTGGAGATGTCGTAGAACCAGGTGGCGCCGACCGGCGTTCCTGCCGAGCTGCCGTCTGTGGGGAGGGCCGCGCTGAGGCCGCACCCTGGAGGAACCAAGCCGCCGCCGGATTCGTCGCCCACGTACAGGACGTCGCCCGCGATGTTGATGCCGGCCGAGTGGCTGAAGGCGGCTATCGAGGCCATCTGGCTTGGGGTTCCCTGCTGTCCTGCGTGGACCGGAATGGACACGATGACCTTGGGGTGCTCGGGGTCGGCGGTGTCCCAGAGCTGCGTGTACTGGATGCCGGCGCAGATGGCGCGGAACCTGTTCTCTGTCACGTTGTTCCAGAAGAAGA
Organism: uncultured Halobacteriales archaeon; assembly: GCA_964627625.1. Lineage (GTDB taxonomy): Archaea > Thermoplasmatota > E2 > JACPAO01 > JAHFTW01 > JAHFTW01. The sequence goes on along the minus strand of CAZVJB010000015.1, from coordinate 27,842 downwards.
TGTGATGGCACGAGACGCCGTTGGCAAAGTCCTGCACGTGCGTCGGGTTGGAGGGGTCGGTGAGGTTGTAGATCTCCGTGACGCCGGTGCAGCGGCTGATGTCCGTGTTGCAGGGGCCCGGGCCGAAGAGTGGGTTGCCGGGTTCGCCGCCGACGGAGGCCGCGTTGTAGAGGATGGGGGTGCCCGGAACGACGCCGAGCTTGTGCCCGCCCTGTGTGGGCGAGACCTCGGAGAGCTTCACTGGGTGGTTCGGGTCAGTGAATTCGACGATGTCGAAGCCCGGCGTCGTTGCCAAGGCCGTGACCAGGCGACCGTCGGGGTAGGCGATGACTGCCGCGCCGCGGCCGCCGGATTCCGCGTTGCCCAAAACGACGGGGCGGGCCGGCTCAGAGATATCGACGAAATGCACGAACTCGGAGTCATCGGGAACGACGGCGATGCGCCCAAACAAGGCGATTCCGGAGCCCTGCGTGACGTTGCCGCCGACGTTGACGACGTGCTGCATTCCCGAGATGTGGTCGGGAAGCGGCGTTGCGTTGATGGGCTGCCACCAGTACGGGGCGTCGCCGGCCGGCGGGTTGGACAGGGTGGCCCAGTTCCACTTGGGGTGCGGTGCGTTTTGCGGGTCAGGCCATAGTGCAGGGCCGGCGAAGTACTCGCGGACGGCGCCGTCGCCATCGGTGGTCGTCGTGGTTGACTCTTCGGCACAGCCGGCAAGGGCTGAAACCAACAGCAAGGCGGCAGCCAGAAGGCGGAGGGACATGATTTTGGCGACGCAAGGTGCACTTCAAGAGCGTTGCGTCCTTTCTGTCCAGCCTGGCGCCGGCCGGGGGATGGCGGATGCAACGGACGTAAGAGCGCGGGGCGAGGCGTATCCACTAGAGGACATTTCGTGACGTCCTGCGGGCCGGACCTGTTTTCCCGTGGCCCCGCGCATGGCGGCCGCAGATGACTCAGATTGCACAGATTTCCCCGAAGGGAATCTGCGCCATCTGCGAAGTCGGCGGCTGCCCGCCGGGGCTCGGCTCAGAAAAACCGGGCCAACCAGAAGGAGTTCTGAAAAAGCCTCGTGGCTCACATCAAGGCCGTCTTGGCAAACCTTATGCTCGAAGGCACGCCATGGCGCTGGACCATGCGCGTTCTGGCCGTTGCCCTGGCAGCCCTTCTTGTTCCCCTTGCTGGCTGCTTTGGCGGCGAGGCGCGCAGCGAATGGGCCTTCGAAGTCACGCAACTTACCGACCTTGCAGACACCGGACGTACCGGCAAGGGCGTCATCGTCGCCATTCTGGACACCGGAATCAACCCGCACCACGTCGCCTTATCACATCTCTTTGACGGCAACCGCGACAACGGCGAAGTCGTCGCCTTCAAGGACTACATGGGAGGCCATGACGGCGTCGCCAATGCGTACGACGACGACGGCCACGGCAGCCACGTCGCGGGTATCATCGCCGCAAGCGGCTCGTCCGTCGGGGACAAACTCGTCTACAACGGCGTTGACTTGTTAGGCGGTGCCCCGGCCGTGACGCTGCTGATTGCCAAGGTATGCGGCACCGCCTCCTGCAAGGCCAACGCCATTCCGGACGCCGTGAATTGGGCCGTTGGGCAACGTGCCCAGATTATCAGCATGAGTTTCGGCGCACTCTCGACGCCCAACCTCTTCGGCGTGAACGCAGATGCGATGCAGACGGCTGTACAGAACGCGATTAACAAGGGCGTCGTGGCCGTGGCCGCGGCGGGCAATGACGGGCCGGACAACGCGGACGTCTCGACGCCGGGGGATGTCAAGGGCGTCATCACCGTCGGCGCCATCCAGCAGGACGGCACGGTTTGGGCACTCTCCAGCCGCGGCAACGACCAGGCCAATCCCTGCCAACCCCAGCTGCCGGTTCTCGGGCAAGCCGGGCGCTGCGACCCGAACAAGAAGCCCGAACTCGTCGCCCCTGGCGTCGAGATTCTTTCGTCTTGGACGGGCGACCAATACGCACGGGCCACAGGAACCAGCCAGGCAACGCCGTTTGTCACGGCGGCAGTCGCCTTGATGCTTGAGGGCCGCGGGCCGCTGCGCAACGCCGCCGATGTCGAACACTTGAAGTCGGTTCTCATCGACACAGCGCGCCCGATACCTGGGCAGCGGCTGCCGCACGACGACGCCGCGGGCTACGGGCTTCTGCAGGCCAGGGCAGCGCTCGACGCCTACCGCTAACCACACGCACCCCAACGGCCAAGAACGGCCCTCCGGTGGCACGGTTGTGCTCCACGACGTCGTCGTAATCGGTTCCGGACCCGCCGGCTGCACCGCCGCCCTGTATGCGGCCCGGGCGAATCTAAAAGTCCTCGTCATTGCAGGCTACGAATCGGGCGGGCAACTCATGATTACGTCCGACGTCGAAAACTACCCCGGCTTCGCGGAGGCGATTACTGGGCCCGAACTCATGGGCCGCTTCCGCAAGCAGGCCGAGAGGTTTGGGGCGGTCTTCAAGGACGAAGATGCCACGGCCGTGGATTTCACCGGTCGTCCGTTCAAGGTGACAAGCGACTCCGGCGTGCATGAAGCACGCAGCGTCATCGTTGCGACCGGCAGCACCGCCAAGTGGCTCGGCCTCGAATCGGAGACTCGGCTGCGCGGCCATGGCGTGTCTGCCTGCGCAACGTGTGACGGTTTCTTCTTCAAGGAGAAGGAGGTCGTCGTGGTGGGCGGCGGGGACTCCGCCATGGAGGAAGCGACGTTTCTCACGAAGTATGCAACCAAGGTGACGATCATTCATCGCCGTGATTCGTTCAAGGCGTCCAAAATCATGGCCGCGCGCGCGATGAATCACCCAAAAATCACGATTCTGTGGAACACAGTCATCGAGGAGGTCCTGGGCACAACGTCGGTCGAGGGCGTCAAAATTAAGGACGTCATGACCGGGAAGGTCTCGACCTACCCGGCGGGGGGCTATTTCTCCGCCATCGGCCACGTGCCAAACACGACGATCTTCAAGGGCCAGCTCCGCCTTGACGAGATGGGTTACATCCTCTCCGACGGCCCCGTCGAGACCAGCACCAGTATCGAGGGGGTCTTTGTCGCGGGCGATGTTTACGACCACCGTTACAAGCAGGCAGTCACCGCGGCGGGGTCGGGCTGCAAGGCGGCGATTGACGCGGAGAAGTGGCTGGAAGGAAACTCGGGACGATAGTTCGCGGTCGGCCGAACCTATTGGAAAAGCCCAATACCCGACCAGCCAACGACACGTCCATGGTGGTTCACAAAGCGTGGCTTGCTTGCCTTCTGGTCGCCCTGCTTGCCGGATGTGCGGGTCCCGGCGTCGACTCACCCTCCGTCGATGCGACCGCCATGCCAGGTTCCGACCAGGCGTTGGACCTCTCAAACGTCTCCGCCGCGCAGCCCGGTGTGGCGCTGGCCAAGAGTCCAGTATGTAGCCGGCCGGCCGCGGCGTCGCACCACGCGCCGCTTTTGCCCATTTTCCAGGTGGACGACCGCGTCCTTGTCGAGGCCGTGATTGCGGTTTTCGGCGACGAGGTCGTCGCGGTCCAGGAAGGCCGCTACAACGGCGATTCCTGGTGGACCAATGTCACCACACGGGATGGCAGCGTCGTTATCTCCCGTTCCGCGGAGAGGGAATTCCAGTGGGCACGGTACGACCGCCGCGGCCCAGCAATGGATTTCAACGCATCAATTGCAGCTACGCGCAGCCGCCAGGTTCTCGAGGCCGTCGGCGCACAACGGGAACCCTTCAAGCAGATAGCGATGGACTCGAACGTCCAGGAAACGCAAGCCGTCGGCCAGTACACGCTGGCCTGGACGAACCTCTTTTGGGGCACGGCTCCCGACGGCCGCCTCAGCATGAGTTACTGGTTGGAGGGCATCCACGACACCTCCGCGGCTCTTCTCGGCATTGCGGCGAAGGCGGCGTATGAGGAGGCAATGCGCGCGGCGGATTGCCGCCTGCGCAGCGATGGTCTTGAGGACCTTATTCCAGCCGCCGGTTGGGGCATGGAGGGCGCCGGGTCCGGCAGGCCGGGCTACGAGCGGGCGCGACTTGAGACTGTGCGCGACACGCTGACCTACGACTTCGATCTGCAATCTGGCTTCGTAAAATGCCGGGGAGGGATGGACGCGACCGCCATCCACGTCAACGTCGACACAGAAAGCGGCGAGGCCGTCGCCATCCAATATCGTCACCCCTGCCCACGCTGATTGCGCGCCACCGGTTTTAACCACCCTGGCCATCGCTGACGCGTGCCGAAGGCCGCAACCGCAAGACCGCCCATCTACATCGGCGTCGCCTGGCCCTACGCCAATGGACCTTTGCACTTGGGCCACGTGGCCGGCTCGCTTCTGCCACCAGACATCTTTCGCCGCGCCATGACCATGCTTGGCCACGACGTGCTCATGGTTTCGGGTTCCGATTGCCACGGCACGCCCATCATGATTAAGGCCGAATCCGAGGGCAAGACGCCGGACGAGGTCGTCGCGCATTACCACGCCGACCACGTACGGGCTCTGGATCGGTTGGGCATCGAGTTCAGCCTGTTTACCACGACGACGACGGAAAACCACCGCACCTGGGTGCAGAATGTCTTCCTAGCGGCCCGCGAAATGGGCTACATTGAAACGCGCACATCGCAAGCGCCGTACGACGCAAAGGCCGGCCGCTTCCTGCCCGACCGCTACGTCGAAGGAACCTGCCCCCATTGCGAGAAAACTGGCGCCAGAGGCGACCAGTGCGATGCGTGCGGCAAGACGCTGGATGCCAAGGACCTGAAGGACCCGGTCTCCAAACTGAACCCTGGCAACCCGATTACGTTCAAGGACACGGAACACTTTTTCTTCCTGCTGTCCAAGTTGCAGCCGGCGCTCGAGCGCTACGTTGCCAACACGGCGGGACATTGGCGCGCCAACACCATCAACTTCACGCAGAATTGGCTGAAGGAAGGCCTGCAGGACCGCGCCATCACCCGCGACCTGAGTTGGGGCATTCCAATTCCGCTTGCCGGCTACGAGGACAAGCGCATCTACGTCTGGTTCGAGGCAGTTTGCGGCTACCTGTCCGCCTCCATCGAGTGGGCAAACAAAAGTGGTAAGCCGGATGATTGGAAGCGCTTCTGGACGGACCCGTCCTGCAAGGGCTACTACTTTCTCGGCAAGGACAACATTCCGTTCCACACCATCATCTGGCCAGCCATTCTCATCGCGTACAACGAGAAGCGCACGAAGGAAGGCTTGCCGCGCCTGAACCTGCCGTTCGACGTGCCGGCAAACGAGTTCCTGAACCTTTCTGGCTTGAAGTTCTCCAAATCCCAGGGCGTAGGCATCGGAGTCCACGAAGTCCTCGACCGCTTCGAAGCCGACGCGGTGCGCTACTACCTCAGCATCAACATGCCGGAAGGCAGAGACACCGACTGGACGTGGGACGATTTCCAGAGCAAGGTCAATGACGAACTTGTGGGCACGCTAGGAAACCTGTTCAACCGCGTCACGACCATCGCCCAGCGCAGCCTGGGGACCATCCCGCCGGAGCCGCCGGGCAGCCACAAGTTGTCGCACGACGTCGAAACGGCCATCTTCGCTTGCGCCGACGACATGTCCATGCACTTGCAGGCCGTCCATCTCCGGCCAGCCATGCGGCGACTCATGGATCTTGCCGGCCAAGGCAACCAATGGATGCAGGAGTGCGCGCCGTGGGCGAAGTTGAAATCCAATCCGGCGGAAGCCGCACACGACTTGCATGCCCTGCTGCGACTCTGCCGCGCGTTGTCCGTGTACATGGCCCCGTTCATGCCGACCGCGGCGCAAGCGGCTTGGACCGCCCTCGGCGAAACCGGCTCCGTGCATGTGCAGCCCTGGAGTGCGGGACGCGCGCACGTCAAGGTCGGCGCGAAACTGCCGGAGGCCAAGCCCTTGTTCAAGAAACTCGACCCGAAGGAGATTGCTGCTTTGTCTGGTCTCGCCGCCGACCCAGCTAAACCACCGATTGCACCGATGACACCGAGCGCCGCTCCGGTGCAATCGGTGAAATCGGTGGTTCCGCAGGGCGTGGTGGCGGACGGGCAGGTCACAATCGAGGATTTCCAGCGCATCCACATCCGCCTCGCTATGATCAAGTCGGTCGAGATGCACCCGAAGGCGGACAAACTCTACGTCCTCAAACTCGAGGCCGGCGACCTCGGCGAACGGCAAGTCGTTGCCGGTCTCAAGGCGCATTACAAGCCCGAGGAACTAGTTGGCAAGACCGTGGCATTCGTTGCGAACCTGAAGCCCGCCATGCTGCGCGGCGTCGAGTCGCAAGGAATGGTCCTCGCCGCTGATGATGGAACGCTCGTGGGCGTGCTGCGGCCGGACAGAGACTTGCCGCCTGGGTCGAAGGTCAGGTAGGGAAACGGGTCCCGCGCGTCCTTCCTGCGAGGGGCCGAAAAAGCCGCGCGCAGCACCGCGAGGCTGCGTGGGCCGCATGGAGGACCCCGCGCATCGGATCTGTTTCATCGGTTGATCGCCCGGCGCGTCGTCGGCCCCCGGCCGCCCAGCCATCGCGCGCTTCGCGGCTCGCCCGACCCCGCTCGCTAGGGCATCTGTACCAGGTCGGCGGCGTCCTCCCGGCGAGGGGCCGAACGGCCGCCCGCAGGCCGGCCGCGTGAGCCGGGTGTGGCGGTAGCAGGCTGACGCGTGCGCGAAGCGCCGTGACGTTGCGTGGGCCGCCGGGAGGACGCCGTCCGGGGTTTTCGTGGTTTGACGCGTGCCGCCCGTCGCCAGCCCCCGGCGGCCCCGCCATCGTCTGCTTCGGTCCGCCGGGCCTTGGCGGCCCGGCATCAGCGCCGTCTCGCCTTCCGGCTCGACGGCTCAGCTCGGCTGCCACTCCCTCGCACGACTCGCTGCGCTCGCCTGCTCGCCCCGACCGGGGGCTTCGTGTTGCAATTCCAAGGATTTCATCTTGAGGGCCTAGTCGTGGAAGTCGCCGCCGTCGCAACGATTGAGGCCCTCCCGAAGGACGTTGTACCAACCCGTTTGGTGGGCTTCGGCCGTTCTACACGTTCACGACTGCCTTGACTTCCGGCACGCGCTCTTTCAAGATGCGCTCAATTCCCGCCTGAAGGGTCAATGTGCTCATGCCGCAGCCGTTGCAGGCGCCGTGCATGCGCAACTGGACGACGCCCGTGTCGGGGCTGAATTCTATGAGTTCCGCATCGCCGCCATCAAATTGGAGTGCGGGGCGTATCTCGTCTAGTGCGGCCTGCAGGCGAGCCATCATCTCGGCGGCTTCCGGAGTTGCAAGTTCGCTCATCATCCTCCTACTCCCCGACGGTGGCCATAAGGCTTCGCCTCAGCGCAGGTGGGGCGTTTCCTCCTGTCTACGGGGTCCGCCAGGCCACCAACCGAGCCGTGTGGCGTTTCCTGCAGGTCCTGCCGCTACTGCGGGCCGAAGCCCAGGAACGACTGCGCCGCCTGGAAGGAAGCGTCCATGAATGGCTGCGGCCACATGCCCATCACTAGTACGAGAAGGGCGCAAATGGCGACGGCGGCGATGGTTCCGGTTGGCGCGTCGAGTCGGCCGGATTCTCCTTCCTCCACGTAAATGACGCGAATCACGCGCAAGTAAACGTAAAGGGAAATGGCGGAATTGATGACTGCGATGACTGCAAGCCAAGTGAGCCAACCAAGCTGCTGGGTTGTGCCCGCATCAACCGCCCCGGAGAACAGGACGAATTTGCTGGCAAAGCCCGCAAGCGGCGGCAAGCCCGCCATCGACAACAGGAACAACGTCATGGTGAACGCCATGAACGGGGCGCGTTTGCCAAGGCCGCGCCAGTCCTTCAGTTGGTCTGGTAGTCCGCTAAAGAGCAAAGCGCCGACGATGAGGAAAGCGCCGAGTTTCATGGCGGCGTTGACGATGAGGTGGAAAATGCCGCCGCCAAGTGCCAGCGTGGCGGTTTTGGCTTCGAGACTCGTGGCATCTACGCTGCTGCCGCCGACGGCTCCGGCGGCAACAAGGGCGATTAGGACGTAACCCGCCTGGGCGATGGACGAGTAGGCAAGCATGCGCCGAATGTTCGTTTGCTGCAGTGCCACGAGATTGCCGAAGAACATGCTGGCAACCGCGACGATGGCCACCACGAGTTCCCAGTTGGTCTTTACCAGGGGAAGGCCGATTAGGAAGACGTTGAACAGGGCGACGAAACCCATCGCTTTGCTGCCGGCGGCAAGCATCCCGGCAATCGGCACGGGGGCGCCAGAATAGACGTCGGGGGCCCATGCGTGAAACGGCACGGCAGAAATCTTGAAGCCGAGGCCAGCCAGAATCATGACAATCGGCACAAGGACGGCCGTGTCGAAGGCGCCGTGGCTTAGTAGGACGGTTTCCGGGTTGCCGAGTTCCGCAATGTTGGTCGTGCCGGTCATCCCGTACAGGAGGCTCACGCCGAAGAGGGCAAGTCCGCTCGAGATGGCGCCGATCGTGAAGTACTTGAGGCTCGCCTCGGCGCCGGGCGCGTCGCGGCGGAAGCCCGCCAAGACGTAGCTGGCCATGGAGGTCATTTCGATGCCGAGAATGAGGACGATAAGGTCGCGGGAGGATGCGACAATCATCATGCCGAGAGTCGCAAATAGTATGAGGCTGCAAAATTCGCCCCAGTCTTCCTCGACCTTGCCCCGCAGCGGGCGACCAACCCCCAGGACGGCCAGGAAGGCAACCCCGAGGAAGAGGACTTTGAAGAGTTGGCTCGCGTATGTCACCTCGAGGACACGCGCGACGGGGTCGCCGGCGAGGGCAGCCTGGTGGCTTGACCCAATGTAGTCGAAGGGGACACCGAAGATGTCGGCCTTGACGAGCGAGAGGATGGTGAGCAGCAACGCGCCACCCGTTGCAACCAGGGTGAAGAGCCGCATGTCGCGGCCCGTGGAATTGCCGAGGCCGACCAGCGGCGACAGCACGGCAAACATCAGGATGACAATCTCGGGCACGAGCGCTTGCCAGGCAAGCGGCATACGCAGGGTTTCGGGGGAGAGCCAGTTCATCCGCAGGGCTAGGGCAATGGCCCCGACGGCGGCAACCAGAAGTAGAGTGCCATACAGATCGCCGCGGCCGCGCCTTGTGCGCGTCGGCGTCGTCGGCATTGCCGCGGAGGCCATCGAAGCGCCCGGGGCCTGCGGCGTGGGTTCCCCGGATGGTATGGATTCATCCATCTAGGTCGCCCCCAGCATGGCGAGCGTAGCATTCGTCCAGTCATTCATCTGGCCCATAAGCAGACCGGGCAGTATGCCGAACAGGAGGGCTAGGCCGATGAGGGCCGCCATACTCCACTGCTCGGTGCGCGGAACGTCATGGATGTGTTCCCAATCGACGTCCGGGTGGCGCACTTCAGGGCCATAGAAGGCGCGTTGCAGCGCCCACAGGAAGTAGCCGGCCGTGATGAGGATGGTCCAGATTGGAATCAGGATGAGCCAGTTGTAGTGCTGCCAGATGCCGGCGAAGATCGTGAATTCTGCGATGAAACCCATGAGGCCGGGAAGGCCGAGGCTCGCAAGGAAAAGCGTTGCAGTAAGGCCCGTCAGTTTTGGTACACGTCCCGCAATGCCCCCGAGTTTACTGATGCTGCGTGTGCCCGTGGCATGCTGCAGGGAGCCGGCCGCCATGAACATCCCGGCCGAGATGATGCCGTGGGCGATATTCATGAAGGCGGCGCCAGCGAACCCGAGGGGAGTCATCGTGGCCATGGCGATGGTGATTAGGCCCATGTGTGAGACGGAGGAGTACGCGATTAGCGCCTTGAGGTCATCCTGTGCCAGGCAAAGGAACGCACCGTACACGACGGATACTGTTCCAAGCACAAAGAAAATCCATTGATACGACCAATCGAAGCCCAGCGGACCGAGTTGTACGTGGTTCATCGCCGTAAATGAGGAACCAAACATCGGGATTGCGATACGCATGAGGCCGTACGAACCCATCTTCAGAAGGACGCCCGCCAGGATGACGGAACCGGCAGTGGGTGCTTGGACGTGGGCGTCCGGAAGCCACGTGTGGAACGGCGCGCTTGGCATCTTGACCAGGAAGCCGATTGCCAGGAGGCCGAAGGCCAGCATGCCAACACCGCGCAGGGCGTCGGCGTGGGCCGTGATTTCAGGGATGGAGAAAGTGCCGGTGCCGAGGCCGAAGTACACGGCCATGAACCCCACCAGCATGATAAGTGACGCCGTCCCCGTGTAGATGAAGAACTTCGTACTCGCATACTTCCGGTTGGCTCCGCCCCAGATGGCGATGAGGAAGTACATTGGGATTAGCACGAATTCCCAGAAGATGTAGAACAGGAATAGGTCCAAACTGGTAAAGACGCCAATCACGGTCGCATCCATAAGGACCAAGAGCGCGAAGAAGAGGCGGGGCCGGTTCGTCTCGTGCCAGGAGTACAGGATGACAAGCGGTGTCAGAACCGCGGTGAGCCAGGCAAGACTTGCAGAGAGGCCGTCGACGCCAAACTCAAGGTGGGCCCCAATCGCAGGAATCCATTCCCATTGGGAGTAGAACAGGTACGATCCGCCTCCGAGGCCGGTTTTCCACAGGACAACGGATGTGACCGCAAGCGCCGGCAAGGATGCAACAAGGGCGACCAGTCGGCTGTTGCGACTGCTCGACATGAACGTGACCAGCGCTCCCAGAAGCGTAATACCGAGAGTCACGGGAATAAGCGCCTGCAAATCGTATTCCATCATGGCGACCACCTCACCCGCAGGACGACTTGATGCAGGAAGACCAGCATAATTGCAACGCCAATGGCGATGGATGCCATGTACGTGGAGAGGTGGCCGTCTTGCCAGCGGCGGGCACGGGCGCCTGCCTCGTCGGTGCGGTTGGCGATGCCGTTTACGGCGCCGTCGATGCCGTTGCGGTCAAACCACATGGCGACCTTGGCGGTGCCGTACGCGATGGTATTGCCGAGGGGCTCGTAAATGGCCTCGGTCACGTAGTAGCGTCGGTACAACAGGCCGCGCCAGCCTTTCGAGGGCGTCGCGACCTCATTTGCGGGAAGGCCTGCGCGGTAACGCATCCTGGCGAAGAGGATGCCAATCATTGCAACGCCGAGGCTGACGTAGGTGAGAGGTGACAGGAGGATGTGATTGAGGATGTAGGCGCCGGACTCGATTTCGGCGTGGCCGAGGTCGGGCGAGTACGGGTAGTGGATGATGCTGCTGAATCCCTGGCCGAGGACCAGCCACAGGCCCGACACTGCGGCGGCGACGGCGAGTATGGCAAGCGGCATCGTCATCGGCAGGGGACTCTCGTGGGCGTGTTCGGCGTGCTCGGTTCGCGGCTTGGCGTAGAAAGCGAGGTGCATCATGCGGAACATGTAGAATGCGGTTAGTAACGCGGTGAGGATGCCCATCACCCACAGGAGGAAGAAAACACTTTGACTGCTGCCCGCCGTGAAGGCCGTCGCGAGGACCTCGTCTTTGGACCAGAAGCCGGAAAGCGGAATGATGCCGGCGATGGACAGGCTGCCAACGAGCATCGTGACGTGTGTCGTTTTCATGCGCTTGGCAAGTCCGCCCATTTCGCGTAAGTCCTGGTGGTGGTGTAGGCCGAGGATGACGGAGGCCGCGCCCAAGAACAGGAGGGCTTTGAAGAAGGCGTGGTTCATGAGGTGCAGCATCGCAGCCGTGAAGCCGGCGCCATTGTTCGTATGCAGGTAAAGGACGCCGCCGGCGCCGAGCGCCAGGAACATGTAGCCAAGCTGTGACAGCGTCGAGAAGGCCAGCACGCGCTTGATGTCGGTCGCGACAAGTGCCATCGTGGCAGTATAGATGGCCGTGAAGCCGCCAACAACACCGATTGTCAAGAACAGAGTGTCACCTGAAACGAGAAGGAGAGGCCAGCTGCGGGCGACCAGGAAGACGCCGCCCTTGACCATCGTTGCAGCGTGAATGAGCGCGGAGACGGTCGTTGGGCCTTCCATGGCGTCCGGCAACCATAAGTCGAGGGGGAACTGCGCGGATTTTCCGACGGCGCCGCCGAAGATGAACAGGCCCGCCCAGAATAGTTCCGTCTTGTGCGCAAGAAGGGTCGGGTCGTGGAAAAGTTCGCGGTAGTTGAAGGTCTTGAACGTAACGAAGAGGATGATGATGCCCAGGAAGAGGAAGATGTCCCCGAGGCGTGTCACGAGGAAAGCCTTCTTCGCAGCAATGGCGGCAGACTGCTTGTGGTACCAGTAGCCGATAAGGAGGTACGAGCAGACGCCCATCACTTCCCAGAACACGAACATCAAGAGGTAATTGTCCATGACGACGGTGCCGAGCATGCCGGCGACGAAGAGCGCTTTGACGGCGTAGTATCGCCGCAGCTTTTCGTCCGTCTCATCGGCCAGGTACGCCGTCGAGAAGATGATAATTAGTAGCGACAACAGCGACACCAGGGTCATGAGCCAGACCGAAAGGTTGTCGAACAGTAGGCCTACCATGAACGGGTAGCCACCTGAGTCCGTGCCGATGCGGAACCACTCCGTCTGCCAGCCTACCGGCTCGCCGCCTTGCAACATGCGCCAGAAGAACACCAGAGACAAGGCAAGCGAACCCGCCACCGCGATGATGCTGATCCAGGCCCCGCCGCGCCACATGCGTTTGCCGAAAACGAAGATGAGGGCCGCCGCCAAGATGGGTAGAAGCGGAATGAGCATGGCCATGACCTGCTCGTTGCCTGCGAGTTGCAGAAGCGAGTCGCTTGCGTTGCCTACGCCGCCGGGGGGAGTATCGACCATGTCACCACCTCAACATGCTGCTCTGGTTGATATCGACCGACCGCGCGTGCCGGTAGAAGTGGATGTAGATGCCCAAACCGATTGCGGCCTCGGCGGCGGCAAGGGCGATGGAAAACAGGGTGATGATGAGGCCGTTACCGTCGCCGTGGTAGTTGGCAAAGGCGACGAAGTTGATGTTGGCCGCGTTGAGGACAAGTTCGACGGCAATCAGGACGCGCAGGGCATTGCGTTGTGTAAGAAGCCCGAAAACGCCGATTGCCAGCAGGCAAACCGACAGGCCGACGGTCCAGGAGAGCGGAATCATTTTTCCACCTCGCCGAAGGACGAGATTGTGGACGCGGGGGACGAGGTCGGTGGGTGGATCGGGTCGCTCGCGCGCTGCGACTCGGCGACCTCATTGCGTGTGATTGGCGCGTAACGTTGCTTGTCCGAGACGCCGGTCAGGGGGCGCGCGATGACGAGGGCGCCAATCATGACCGCGGTAAGAAGGACGCCGAGGACTTCGAAGGCCACGACCTGCGTGGTGAATAGGTGCGTCACGACCGCGTCCAAGTCGTTGGCGGCTGTCTGGTTAGCATCGGTTGGCGATAGGGTCCAGGCCGCGGTTCCTACCGTAACGACAAGGAGCATCCCCATGATGACGAGTGCCACGAAGCCGCCCAGCAATCGGTAGCCGGGCCAGGTGTAGAGAACGTGCCGAATCCCCAGCCAGGCAACAAGGCCGGCGATTGCCAAGACGACGATGTAGATGATGGAGGCCGTGAAGCCGGCGCCTTGTCCGACCCATCCGTCAACGCCGCCGAGAGGGTTCGCTGCCATGACGTAGATGTCGACGACGTTGGGCAGAACTTTGGGCAAGCCGAAGGGATTTGCCGAGAAGGCCCACCAGAAGACGACGCCGGCCATCGCGAGGGCCGCTAGGATGCCCCAAACGCTGTTGCGCGGCGGGGCGACGTAGGCCGCGGTTTCGCCTTCTTCGTCGCCGGCGACAAACATGACCGCAAAGACAAACAGGGTCAGGATGCCGCCGACGTAGACTAGGATCTGGATGACGCCAATTAGCGGCGAGCCCAGGAGAATGAAAAGCGAGGCGACACCGATGAGGGCAACGCCGAGGAACATGACGGAGTGGAACGTGCGCTTGACCATGGACGAGGCGAGGCCCGAGCCGAGAATAACTGCTGCAATCATGGCGAACGCGATGGTCTCGCCGAGGTCGGGCGTCATTTCTGAAACGGCCCCCGGCCTAGGGACGCTTCATTCTGGCTGAGGCGGTCGGGCTTGTAGTCGAAGTCGCGCACGTACGCGGCCGTTTCGAATTCTTTACCCATGCGAATCGAGTCGGTCGGGCAGGCCTCTTCGCAAAGGCTGCAGTACATGCACTTCGAGATTTCAACGGCGGGAAACTTCTTGCGCTTGTTCTGCGGCGTGTCAAATCCTGGGTCGTAATCGACCATGTAACAAGAGCCGTTTGGACAGGCCTGTGCGCAGAGTGTGCAGCCGATGCAGGTTTCGAGTTTGAGATAGATGCGACCGCGGAAACGGTCAGCGACGGGTCGCTTCTCCTCGGGATACTCGACCGTGACTGGTTTCTTGAAGAAGTGCGACAACGTGACGCCCATGCCTTGCAGAATGGGCACGAGAGGAATGGTGTTGCGCATTACAGCACCCCGGTCTTGACGAGGATGGCAATCAAGACAAAGTTGGCAAGCGAGAGGGGCAACATGACTTTCCAAGCGACGGCGAGGTACTGGTCGACGCGGACGCGGGGCAACGTTGCCCAGACCCAGAAGACCACGAAGGACATAAGGAGGGCCTTGCCGAGGAAAATGACGACGGGGAAGAAGCCAGTCGTAAGAAATGCGAGGCCGTGTGACACGAGGAAGCCTTCCGCCGGCAGGTGCCAGCCGCCGAGGTACAGCATGGTAATCATGGCGGACACGAAGAAGACGTTGCTGAAGAGGACGACGAAGAACATGCCGAAGCGCATGGCCGAGTATTCCGTCGTGAAGCCGGCAACCAGCTCTGATTCCGATTCGGCAAGATCGGTTGGTACGAGGCCCGCCTTGGCAAGCGCCGTAATGAAGAAGATGACGAATCCGATGATTTGGGGGATCAAGAACCACAGGCCGACCTGGTGGTTGACGATGTCCACGGTGCTTAGCGAACCGACTTGCAGGATGATTGCGGCGACGGCGAACACCATGGGGATTTCGTAGCTGACATCAAGAGCCGCGGCGCGAACGCCCCCGTACAGCGAATACTTGTTGTTGCTTCCCCAGCCAGCCATGATTTCGGCAAGCGGAGCAATTGCACCCATCGCGAGAATCAGAAGGACGCCGGTCCCCGCGTTGGAGAAGATGACCGAATTGCTCCATGGAATGGGCGCCCACGCCATGACGGTAAAGACGATGGCGACGTAGAGTGCCGCCGTCCAGGCGAGGCGGTCCGCTTTGGCCGGACGGACATCTTCCTTGGAGATGAGTTTGGCGCCGTCGGCGAGGAACTGGAAGATGCCTTGCGGGCCGACGCGGTTCGGGCCGGGGCGCTGGCCCATGCGGGCAAAGATGCGTCGGAAGGCAAACGTGAAGACGCCGCCGATGGAAAGGACGACCGTGAACAGAATGACGGCGCCAATAAGCGACGCAATGACGATGATGAGCCACTCCGGCGGGTCGGCCACGCCGAGCATCCGCAGGACCGTCGCAATGAAGTCAGCCAAGAGACCAGTTTCGCCTGCCATAGGTCACCGGTCCACGTCGCCGAGCACGATGTCGATTGATCCCAGAGTCGCGACGAGGTCGGCGATTTTCTGGCCGCGCGCCATAATCGGCAGGACTTGCAGGTTGGCAAAGCTTGGTGCCTTGACGTGAACGCGCACCGGATTCTGTTTGCCTTCGCCGATGACGTGGCAGCCGTATTCGCCCTTCGGGTGTTCGATGCGGGCGTACGCTTCGCCTTTCGCCTTGACGCGCAGAATCTTGCCGCCGGCGTAGTCCGGGTTGAGGTGCAGACCATCCAAGGAGCCGCCCTGCAACTTTGCGATGACTTGCGTAAGGATGCGGCAACTCTGAATCATCTCGGCCCAGCGCAATTGCAACCGCCCGTAGCAGTCCGACTGGTGCGTCGTTGGCACATCGAAGTTCAACTTGTCGTACACGGAATACGGTGCGGCCTTGCGTAAATCGTGCGCAACGCCGGTCGCGCGCAGCATCGGCCCGGTGATGCCCCAGTCAAGCGCCTGTTGGCGCGACAGCGGCCCAGTCCCGGTAAGGCGCGACAGGATGATGTCGTTCTTCTTCAGGAGGCGCTCGTACATGGCAACCTTGCCCGGCATCGCGTCGACGAAGGCCTGGACGCGGGGAAGGTAGGTTGGGTCGTCCGGGATGTCGTACTTGACGCCGCCGAAGCGGAAGTAATTGAACGTAAGCCGAGCACCTGAGAGTTCCTCGAGGAATCCGAGAATGTCTTCGCGTTCGCGCAGTGCGTAGAAGAGCGGCGTGATTGCGCCGAGGTCCAGCATGAATGTGCCCATCCAGAACAGGTGGTTGCACAGGCGCGACAATTCGGCGGCGTAGACGCGGACGTATTCGGCGCGCTCCGAGACAATCTGCTCTTCGGGGCCGCCCAGGAGTTTCTCGACGGCAAGGACGTAGCCGTGGTTGTTGTGCATGGCCGAAATGTAGTCCATGCGGTCGGTGAGGGGGATGAACTTGATCCAGTGCATGTTCTCCGCGATCTTCTCAGAACCGCGGTGCAAGTAGCCGATGATGGGCTCGACGTCAACGACGATTTCACCGTCGAGCAGGAGTTTGAGGCGCAAGACGCCGTGGGTCGAGGGGTGCTGCGGACCCATGTTCAGGGTCATGAGTTGCGACGTCGGCGCCGAACCATCGGGCATGGTTGGATGCACGAAATCGACGCGACTCACCAGGAACCCTCCTCTTGCGTCTTGTAGGTGATGTCTTCGCCTTCGCGCATCCCGACAAATTGCTCTGGCTCCTTGTAGTCCTTCCGCATGGGATAGCCGGTCCAATCCTCGGGCAGGAACATGCGGCGCAGGTCGGGGTGGCCTTCGAATTTGATGCCATACATGTCGAACATTTCGCGTTCCTGCCAGTTGGCGGCCGGCCAAAGGTCGCACAGGGTCGGAATCGACGGCTCGACGGGTTGGCCGGCGGCGTCCTTCTTGGCAACGACGACGCGCAACCGCAGTTCAGCAAACTCCGCAGGAGTCGCGGCGAGTTTTACGAAGGCGTACAAGACGCCGAAGTGCTCGGTGCGGTCGTACGCAGAGAGCAGCGAGAGGTTGACGTATCCGAGAGCCTTGACTTCGGCTGCGACCGTGAACAAGCCGTCCGGCGTGACGGTGAGAACGCCGACACCATCCTCAAGGACCTCATACTTGACAACGTCCGCGGCGTGCGCGTCGCGCAGCATCGCGTAGTCACCGGTCGGCTGCGGCGCCGGCTTGGGCGGCGGGGCAGGCGCGGCGGCTGCAGGTTTCGCCGGAGCGGGCGGCACGGCTGGCGTGGCCGAAGCCGGCGGAACCACCGATTTCACCGAGGGCGCACCCTTCGGTGTAATCGGTGGTTGGGAAGCCGACGCGTCCACCATCAGAATCCGAGCTCCAGGATGGTGTTCTGGTCGCGGATCTTCTTTTGCAGCTTCATGAGGCCGTCCAGGAGGGCCTCGGGGCGTGGTGGGCAGCCGGGGATGTAGACATCGACCGGGATGATCTTGTCGACACCCTTCACGACGAAGTATGAGTCCTGGTACGGTCCACCGTTTGTGGCACAGGCCCCCATCGCGATGACGTACTTCGGGTCCGCCATCTGATCGTACAGGACCTTGATGCGCGGCGCCATCTTCTTCGTGACGGTCCCCGGGACAATCATGAGATCGCATTGGCGCGGGCTCGCGCGTGATACTTCGGAACCGAAACGGCTCATGTCATACGTCGAGCCTTGCGTACCTATCATCTCGATTGCGCAGCAGGCCAATCCGAACGTAAACGGCCAGAGCGAATTGGAGCGGCCCCAGTTGAAAATCTTCGAAGCGACCGTCAGGATGATGCCTTCCTTTTGTTCCTCCACGACAATCGGGATGCGTTCATCGATTCTTGCCGGGTTGAAGTCCGGGATGGCGGGCGACGGCGACAGGCCGGCGGGCGACGTTGTCGTGGTGGTCGGGGCAGTCATTCCAGTGTCCTCCACTGCAGCAACCGCTTCTTGATTTCATACAGGAAGCCGACGAGAATAAGCCCGATGAAGACGGCCATCGCGATAATGGCCCCAAGGGTGACGACATCCGAGCGGAACTTGAGCGCAAACGGAATCACGAACATCGCTTCCACGTCGAAAATGAGGAACGTCAAGACATACATGTAATACTGAACATCGATGGGACCGCGCGCGCCGGGCGTGGCCTTTTCGCCGCACTCATACGAGGAAACCTTGCCGGCATTCGCACGCTTCGGGCCCAGGAACTTGTTGCCGACCAAAGTGGCCAACACAAGGAGGAAGGCGACCAAGCCCAGAATGGCCATTGGCAGGTAAGTAATGGCTGGGTCAGAGACCGTTTTAATACCCCCTTCGAACCGCTCGAAGATGGGCGCGGTTAAAGGGGTTCCCCTAGAATTTTTCCAGAGGAAGGATAGGTCGAGATAACGCGGCGTGGACTTGCCCGGCCGGGCTCGGCCGGCCATGGCCGTGCTTGGCCGGGCTTGCACGTGCCTGCACGTGCATGCAGGTTCCTCGTCGGACCGCCAAACCTGTTGCCCGCACCTGCTGCGGCGATGGCTTCTTCTCGATGTTGCCATGGTAGGTGAAACGTGAGCGAGGCGCTAGCGAGCTATCTACGGTCGGAAATCCGGCTGGGCGGCCCAATGCCGTTTGCTCGTTGGATGGCGTTGTGCCTCTTCCATCCGGAGCACGGATACTACATGAAGCCGGGCCGGAAAACCGGTTACGGGCATGACGCCGATTTCGTGACGCCGCCGACGTTGCATCCGTTCTTCGGTGAGGCGATTGGAAAGGAGGTGATTGACTGTTGGAAGGCCGCAGGTCGGCCAGCGGCGTTTTCCGTCGCGGAATTCGGCGGCGGCGAGGGTGATCTTGCACGCAACGCCATGGCATGCATCGACCGGGACGCACCGGACCTTGCGGCGGCGCTGACCTGGACCCATCTGGAGTTCAACCCGCGCCACGGCCAACCGACGATGGATGCCGCCAAAGGCCAGCGCACTAGGTGGATTGATGCGGGCGACTATTGGCATCGGCTGCCAGCGAGCCTGTCGATTGGCGCGTTTGATGTGGTTGTGGCCTGCGAAGTGGCTGACGCCCAACCGATCTCGATCGTCGAATTCGTTGGTGGCCGGACGGACGACGCCGACGCATGGCGGGAAATCCGCGTGACTTGGCGCGATGGCGGATTCCACGAATACGCCGCCCCTCTCGACGCGGTTCCCGTCTTGCCCCAGTTGGGACGCGGCCTACCGCCAAACCTCGGCGCTGGAGCCCGCTTCCGCATCGACGACCAGGCCGGCCCTTGGTTCGAGGATGACGCCTGCTTTCTTGCCAAGCGCAACGTCCTGGTCATCGATTACGGACTTATGGGCGACCCCCGCGACGGCGACGCGCGAACACGCGCTTACTCAAAGCAGGCGCTTGTCTCGCTACTGCATTCGCCAGGGGATGTGGACATGACGGTCGACGTGGATTTCCAAGCGTTGCGCGTCCGTGCACCTTTCCGGTACTTCGAGGAAGCCTGCTTCGAATCCCTCGAGCATTTCCTCCTACGCCACGGCATTCTCGACGTCATCAACGCCATCGACCGCTCCTCAACCGAAGGCACATCCTCCTATCTGAGGCTGCGCCAACTTCTGCTTCCGACAGGGCTCGGTTCGGCGTTCAAGGTGCAGCGCTTCGACCGCATTCCGTTAGCGCCCGATTCAGACGTCGCCGCCGGGGGAACATCGGAAGCGCTCGTCGGCCAGCAAGACGTAAGTTAATCGTCGTCGCCGCCAAGCAGGCTATCGTCGAGTGGGACAAGGTGCCGCAACGTGTACCCCTCGTCCTTGACACACTCAGCAAGGCGCTTGCGCACTTTGGCCAAATCAAGGCGCGTGGAGTACCGCTTCTCGAAGACGGAAAGTTGCTCCTCAACCACGCCACGATCGCCCGCCGGCGCAACCAGAAACGCCTCCTCCTTGGCCCGCAACGCGCCGCCCAAATCCAAGCCAGGCGACGCGACGCGTTCCCACAACGTATCCTCGAAATACAGGACCGCGTCGCCTTCCTCCTCGTCAAGATTCAAGCGATAACGCAAGTGGCGCAATTCGCTGCCGGCCCGGCGCTGGGCCAACGTCACCTCGACAACCCAATGCCCATCGTGCCCCTCGACGTCGGCGTGTAGTTGCCGAGCAAGGTGGCGGATAGCGGCATCGAGCCCCACAAACAACCTAGTGGCCCTGCCGGTTCATTGCCATTACGTTCGCGTCCAACCGACTTTGTCCCTGGCCAAAAGAGGGATGTATGAAAGAGTGCACCGTTCGGGATTTGACGCCACGGGCCGCAAGCGGCCCGCGGCGATTCCTCGCACCCTCGGTGCGTCGGCAAACCCGAACGGGCCCTTCGCTACGTTCGCTCAGTGCACCGTTCGGGATTTGAACCCGAGCTGACAGCTTGGAGGGCGCCGGCGCCTTACGGCGCCGGCCCACGCCGCGGCTCGCTCTGCGACCCGCGGCTAGGCTGAAGTCATACCCGAGTGCACCGTTCGGGATTCAACCGCCCGGCGCTGCGCACCGGCCGGATTCCTCGCGCCTTCGGCGCATCGGCAAACCCGAACGGGCCCTTGTTCGATCCGCTCACTTAGTGCACCGTTCGGGATTTGAACCCGAGCTGACAGCTTGGAAGGCTGAAGTCATACCCCTAGACCAACGGTGCGGGCGAAACCGCCGAGACAGACCCGGTGCATAAAGGAAACGCGTCTAGCGCCGGAAATTCGAGCCCCCGAGAGAGTCCTCCCCGCGAGGGGCCGAGCCCGCCGGAGCGCAGCGAACGGCGGGCGAGTGGGGTGTGGCTCAAGCGAGCACGCGAAGCGGAGCAATGCGTGGGCCGCGGGGAGGACTAGGGCGGGGGGCATCGGCGGCGTTACGGGGGCAGGCCAAAACCCAACAGGACGAGCGCCACGCCGCCAGCAACTGCTCCAAGCGCGGATGCGACGAAGAATTGGCGCCGGGATTGACGCATTCCTTCTTGGCTTCGGGCGAAGACGGGCCCCACAGAGACGAAAACGGGCGCGGCCTCAACGCGTGGGGCCAGGCGCCGACGGAACCCGAACGCGAGCGCCCCGAGGAGCATGACCACCGCTCCCGTCGCGACGATGGTGACGTTCAACCCTACGCCGCCTTCGCCCCGGTTTTCTTCTTCGGTTTGGCGATGACTTCCTCTGCCTTCTCGTCGTCCTTCTTGCCTTTGCCTTTCTCGGCGCGCACGTTGGAGGCGCAGCCCATGTTGATGCAGATGTCCCACGGCTTGCGGCCTTTCGTGATGACAAGGACGCGTGGGGCCGAACAGGTGGTGCACACGACGCCGTCGTATTGGATGGCGCCGCGTTGCGGTAGCGGGTAGGATTGGGCGCCGCGTTCGTCGGCTTTGCACTCGGCGTTGTCGCATTTGACGAAGCGCTTGAAGTTGCGGCTGCGGATGACTTGCAGCGTCCCTTTCTTGCACGTGCCGCAGGTGCCGAGGCTCATCTTCTCGGCTTCAACGGCCGCTTGCCTGGTCGGGCAGGTGCCGTTCACGCAGAATTCTTGCTTGCGGCCGCGGTCATCGTGCTGCAGGAAGGGTGCAGCGCAGGTTTCACAGGGTTCGTCACGGAAGGTGATGCGGCCCCGGGCGGGAAGGTTGTAGGTGACGCGGCATTCGGGGTAACCCTTGCAACCGATGAATTGCCCGCCGAAGCGATTCTGGCGGACAATCAATTGTTTGCCGCATTCGGTGCACGTGCCGGCGTCGGCGTCCTCGTCGAGGGCGATTTTGACGGCGCTACCGATTGCATCCTTGTGCTCGAGAAGTGCATCGATGACGCCATGCAGTAGAGCGCGGGAGTCGGCGAGGGTTTCGTCGAGGGTGCGTTTGCCTTCGGCGATTTGGTCCATCTCGTCCTCGAGCTGCTTCGTCATGTCGGCGCGCGTGATCTGGCCGGCGTGCTCCTCCAGGGCGGCTGTCACCGCGAAGCCGACGGTTGTGGGTGCAACCGGGCTTTCCGTGATGTAGTTGCGATCGATGAGTTTCTGAATCATGTCGTGGCGCGTGGCCTTCGTGCCGATGCCGAGTTCTTCCATCTTGGCAATCAAGCTGCCTTGACCGAATCGGCTGGGAGGCTGGGTTTCCTTGATGGTCATGCGAACATCTCGCACGGGGAGAATTTGGCCCTCCGCCAAGGCGGGGAGCGGCCGGTCGTCGGGGGCCGCGTACGGGTAGACTTGCCTCCAGCCGGCAAACAATGTGATTTGGCCCGTCGTGCGCAAGGGTTCGCCGCCGGCGTCGAAGCGTGCCGTGGTTTGCTGCAGGCGGGCGTCGGGGCTGAGGGTTGCAAGGAAACGACGGGCGATAAGTTCCCACACCTTGCGCCCCTGCTCGTCCACCTTGGCGTCCGGGCCAGGCACGGCCGTCGGATAGATTGGCGGGTGGTCTGTCGTTTCCTTCTTGCCCCTGGTTGGTTCCGGTCGCCGGTTCTTGGCCACCCATTTTGCGTCGGAGGCCAGCGGACCGCGTTGCAGCATGGCGACGAGTTCGTTCAAGTCCAGCGTGGGCGGGTAGACGGTGTTCTCCGTTCTGTGGTAGGAGATGAAGCCATCGAGGTAGAGTCGCTGGGCGATGTCCATGGCGCGCTTGACGCCCATGCCGAAGCGGCTGGAACATTCGGTCTGAAATGTGGTTGTGCTAAATGGGGACGGGGCGCGCGCGGTGCGCTCTTTGCCCTCGACGGAGATGACTTTGGCCTTGGCTGCCTTGCTGATCCGTTCGCGCGCCGCCTCAGCCTCCTTGGCGTTCTGGAATTTGCCTTCCAGAGAGAATCCCTTCTCGTCGTCCGACTCTTCGGCCTTCGTCGTCTTGTACCCGGATTTCTCATGGTGGGCAAGCACGAGCTGGGCGGTCGCCTGCAAATCAGCCTCGACGTCCCAGTAGCCTTGCGGCACGAACGCGAGGCGTTCCTTCTCGCGGTCGACCACGAGACCGAGGGTTGGCGTTTGGACGCGGCCGACGGAGAGGAACCCACGACCCCTCCGGCCGCCGGCAACAGACAGGTAGCGCGTAAGTGCTGCGCCCCACGCGAGGTCGATTATCTGGCGGGCCTCGCCCGCATGGGCAAGTTTGTAGTCGACGTCCTGCAGGTGGGCAAAGGCCTCGCCGACCTCCTTGGCCGTGAAACTTGAGTATTTGGCGCGGCGAATTTCCTTTCCCTTCAGGGCTGTCCCGAGTGCGTCGAGGGCTTCGACGCCGATAAGTTCGCCTTCACGGTCGTAGTCTGTCGCCACGATGATTAGATCTGCTTCCTTGGCCGCGGCCTTGAGCGATTTGACAATCGCCTCCTCCGTGACGGCCTTCTCGACCGGGGCGTCAATCAAGGCATGCAGTTTTGGCGGGTCAAGGGTCCACCGGCTGTGTCCTTTGGCAAAGTCAAGTTCAACGATATGGCCGCGAAGACCAATGACGGTTGCCGGGCCGCCGTCCCATTGCAAGTCGTAGGCGGGCACTCCGGCGCCGCGGCGCTGTTTGGCCTTGCCGCCGGAAAGCGCCTTGGCAATCTGTTTGGCAGCGTCGTTCTTCTCGCAGATGATGAGGGTCTTCATTTCAGGACTCACGATTGAGGCGGTTTGGCCAGGTGCGGCGCGGCCGAGGCCGGGTGCCCTCGAAATAACTTGTGCTGCGTGAATGAGCGCGTCACCCCCTACGGGGGTGCGGCGCTTGGCGGCCTGCGAGCCAGCGCCAAGCCCGCGCGGACCGGCGGCCCAGATGCGTGCGGCTGGCCAGCGTACCCCCGTCGACGAAACCCTGGCCACGGCTGGGAAATTCCCATATACTCCCTCGAACTTCGCATAATTGGGTCGTTATGGACGAGGTGGACCGTCAGATAGTTGCGCTTCTTCGGCAAAACGCCCGTGAGTCCTTTACGCAAATCGCGGGGCACGTCGGGACATCAGAGGGCACCGTCCGGGCCCGCGTCAAGCGGCTAACCGATGACGGCACGATTCGCCAATTCACAATCCGCACGGCCGGCAGCCACGTCAAGGCACTTGTCGAAGTGAGCGTCACAGCCAACGTGCACTCGAACGACATCGCCAAGAAAATCCGCACCTGGCCCGGCGTGGACGCGGTCTGGGAGGTCACGGGTGACAACGACATCATGGTCGTGGCTGACTGCCCGAGCACCGAAGACCTCAACGGCATAATCGACAAGATCCGCGACGTGCCGGGAACGCAGGCCACGCGCAGCCGGCTGATTCTGAAAGAGCATTGAAGCACTGTGCAGCGCACTCGACAAGGGCCGATTGCCCCGCTAACCAAAGCGCGCAGGACGCAAATTTCACGCAACCTGCCTGTTTGCCGCCGACCGAACCACGGAAGTCATAGAAAATCACGGAACCGAACACCTGCTTGATGAAGACCATCGACCCATTCCGGCAGTCCTCCGACGGCGGCGGCGCCTTGTTGAAGGAATGGAAGGATGAGTTGCCCCCGGTCGGGGCGAGCCGACGAGCCCGGAGGGCGAGGCGGTGCGAGGGTTTGGCAAGCCGATTTGCGAGCCGAAGGCGAGCGGGGGGCAAGGGCCGCCGGGGGCACCGGCCGCGGTTGGGGGAACACGCATGAACCTAATTTCGTCCTATGAACCCGATGAGGTTTGCCCACGGGTGCGATGCATGGCCCCGACCGATTGGTCATGCACCAGCACGCCGCCGTCGGGGCAACGTCGGAATCGCCTCAGGACTCGGCCAAGCAGCTGTGTTTTTTCCGCAACTGTGGCGGTCTTCAAGCGCGCTCGACCACGACGAAGACGCCTTCGACGCGCACAACGCGTGCCTCGGCGCCCTTCGGGATATGGACATCGCTGCGGGCCGACCAGATTGCGCCGCGGATGCGGACTTTCCCCTTGCCATGTGAGCCGGGAGCAACGTCGTGGACGACGGTGCCGACCTCGCCTGGAAGGGAATCCGTGCCCATCGTGATTGGGCGGTCCGCCGGAGGTGCCCAACGCTTGTAGGCGTAGAGGTTGGCAAGCGTCGCAAGGCCGAGAGCAATCGGCCACAGCAGCCATGCCCAGGCGGATTCAAACATCAGCCAGGGGAAACCGAGCGCGAGGGCGCCACCGAGAAACAGCGCGCCACCGGGGACCGCGATGAAGTAGCCCGGCATGAAGATCTCAATCACGATCAGAAACAGGCCGAACAGCAGGAACCCTATGGCGGTCCACGTGCTCATGTCGAGGGGCACGGCCCATGATGGGGCCCCCCGAGTATTTAGGGATGAGTAGTGCGCACGATTGACCGACTTGTCCGACTTGCTCGCTACGGAGCGCCGACGGTTTCATCCCCGATCGTCGCCTCAAGAGATTGTGCGTGCCGGCATGGACGAGGCGGGACGGGGGCCAGTCATGGGTCCGCTCGTCGTGGCGGGCGTTGCCCATGCGGAACTCGACTTGTTTGCCGACCTTGGCTGCACGGACTCGAAACTCCTCACGGCGGATCGGCGCCGCGCCATCGACCGCGAGTTGCGCCGCACGCCAGGCATCCGGATCGAGGTGCGCTCCGTTTCTGCCGAAACCATCGATTCCGAACGGCGCGCCGGTCGCACCCTCAATGCCATCGAGATGCTGCGTTTTCAAGACATTGCAGCTACACTTGGCGCAACGGACGTCTGGGTGGACGCAGCCGACGTAGATGCAAATCGGTTTGGGATGCAGCTTGCAGCCGGCCTTGCGCCGTCCGTCAAGGTGACAAGCGAACACAAGGCGGACCTGACGTACCCAATTGTCGGCGCGGCAAGCATCATCGCAAAGGTCGAGCGCGACCGCGCCATTGCCCTGCTCGGCCGCCGGCTCGAGCGCAAAGTGAACCTGCCCCTCGGGTCCGGCTACGCAAGCGACCCGTTGACGAAGGCCTTCCTGCGGGCGTGGCTTGCGCAATTTGGCGTGCTCCCCGAAGGCACGCGCATGACGTGGGCGACGGCACGCAACCTGCTTGGTCCCGGTGCGACGACGCTTGCGGGTTTCACGTGACGGGGCCGGCCGCGCCCTTGCCGCCTCCGTCGCGTGAGTGCGGGGATGATTCGATTCTGGCCCTACGTGAACGCCATCCGGTACCCGCCGACCTTGACCATTCGAGCCGCCTCCTTGTGGTGCCCCATCGTGGCCGCAAGCGGATAGTCCCAGACGGCGACCCGTTCCAGCGCACCATCTAATTCCGTCGCGAATTTGCCCAGAAATCCTTCAGTGCGTTCTTGTGCCAGGAACCAGACCGAGCCGCGCTGGGGCTTGACGGCGTCGGCTGCGCGTTGCAGGAACAGGCGATCCGCATGGCGGTTGCCCGCCTGCGCTCCAAATGGCGGGTTCATGACGACCGTATCGAACGCCGCCGGTTCGGGGTGCCAGACCGCAAGGTCGGCAACGATGAACCATGTCGTGGTCGCGACACCGGCTGCGGCCGACGCCTGCTGGGCCGCCGCAACGGCCTGCGGATCGACCTCCACGCCCGTTGCAAGCCGTGCGCCCAAGAGTGCGGCGCCGATGGCAAAGACGCCCGTGCCACAACCTAGGTCCAAGATCCGTTTGCCCGCAATCGCCCCATCCTCGTGGGCTTTCAGCAGCAGCTCCGCCGCCACACTTGTGGGCGTGCGGTACTGCTCGAGTTCTGGTCTGGGCTTGGCAAGACTTGGCACCGCGGCAAGCCTCGCCTCCAGGTCGCGCCGCTTCACGAATAGGAGGAGGGCGCCGCGGCTTATGACCGCGCGGCCGGGCTACAGCAACGACGTTCGCTTTCCGCATCCCTTATGCCTAGGGCCCGCCCATGGAAAGGCGGCCATGGGTCGCATCTATCTGCTCCGGCACGGCGAGACCGCGGCAAACCGGGACCGCATCCTGCAAGGACCACGCATCGACGCCGCATTGTCCACACTCGGCCACCAACAGGCCGAATCCCTGGCGGACGCTCTGGCACACATCCCCATGACGGCGGTTTACACAAGCCCGCTTGTTCGTGCCCGTCAAACCGCGCAGGCTGTGGCGTGGGGCCACACGTCGACGAACCTCCCGGTCCAAGTCGTGCCAGAACTCTACGAGATGGACTACGGCAACTTCATCGGGCGCCGCTACGACGACATCGAAGGCGAGATGGAACAAGTTCTGGATGCCTGGAAAATGGGCTTCATTGACCAAAGTTTCCCTGGAGGCGAATCGCCGATCCTCGCTCAGCACCGCATCCGCCCATTTGCGCAACGCGTACGCGAACAAGCCCGCAACGACACCGTCGCCATCGTCGCCCACGGCCGCATCAACCGCGTACTTATCGCAACCCTCACCGGCGTCGGCCTCACCCGGCTGGAAGAATTCCCGCAATCCAACGCGGGCATTACCGAGCTAGCAGTTGCGGATGAGGTGCGTGTCGCGCGCTTGAACGATACTGCACACTTGGACGAGCCGACGGACGCGTTTTCGTAACGGCGCGACGACGAAACCAACAAGCAAATCGCGAATCTCACGAACTGCGCGAAACCTTTCCTTGCCGTCGACCCAACCACGCAAGTCACGGAAAATCACGGAAAACGTGTTGGTGCAACGTCCATCGGGGGGGCCTCAATCGTTGCGACGGCGGCGACTTCCACGACCAGGCCCACAAGATGCACTTTTTGGGATTGCAACACGAAGGCCCCCGGTCGGGGCCAAGCAGGCACGCGAAAGCGATGCCGTGCGCGGGTTTGGCAAGCCGAGCCGCGAAGCAGGTGATGGCGGGGCCGCCGGGGGCTGCCAACGCGCTGCTCGACCAACCGATGAAGCCGTCAAACTGGGAAAAGGTCGGCCGGCGTCCTCCG
>CAZVJB010000014.1:0-69062 GCA_964627625.1 uncultured Halobacteriales archaeon | reverse complement strand
ACGCCGCCTCGCCCTCCGGGCTCGTCGGCTTGCCAGCGCGGCCCCGACCGGGGGCGTTCGTGCTCCAAGCGCATGAATTGCAACTTGAGGGCCCGGTCGTCGAAGTCGCCGTCGTCGGATTAGAGAGGCCTGTCGGAGGTCGGTACCAACAGGATATGCTCGTGGAACTTCGCCTACGCCGGCGCCAGGGTCCGCCATCGCCTTCCCGCCAACTTGGTAATCCACTCGTCGCCTTCCTTCCAGCGCGGATACTTCCGCTCGGCCCGCTTGAACTCCGGGGTGTGGACTCTTCGCTTGGTGCCGGAGCCCATGCGGACCGGATGAACGATGTGCAAAAGCTCATGATAAAGCACGTAATCCAATACGAACTCTGGCACGCGGGGGTCGTCGAGGACCTGACTTAGCACAATTGCGCCGTGGTCGGGGTCCCAGTGCCCAAAACGGCGGCGACTGACCTGCTGGCTCCAAGATAATTTGGGAATCTCGGGCAGCGTGAGTCCCATGTCGAGGCTGACACGCAAGTACGATTCGAGGAGACTGCGGTGGCGGCCGACGGGTTCGATGTGTTTTCGCCCTGGGCGATGCCGCAGATGCTCCGCATTCCGCTGATTCGGTTGTTCGAGCACGTGCGACTTGTACGCGCGCAGGGCTTCGCGATCGACGCGGTCGCTGGGCAGGCGATGGAGTTTTGCAAGCAGGATGCCGAAAACGCCCGCAAGGACATCGGGCGGGGCGTTCCGTAGCCGGTCGGAGAGCTTGAAGTGGACATACGAGCCCCGGTCGCGCACGGTAGACTTTCCGTCGACGTAGGGGTAGAACACGACGCGGCACGGGCGCAGGCGCAGGCCGAGAGCCTGTTGGACCGCTGCGGCGATCGCGGGGAGCTCGGTCGTAACAGGGGAGCCATGGCCGGCCATGGCCGCATCGTCGGCTGCGACCTCGACCCATTCTTCCACCTCCGGCGCGCTTCCCCATGGCATCCCTTCCATGCAACGTTGCACGTCATGGGGGTTTTCAAGAGGCGCGGATTGTGCGATGCGTGGCCAAGGCCGTCGCAAAGCGCACCGGCGCGGCAAAGCCAGCCCTCGCCCCCGTGGCCCCGGCGCCCCGCCTCTTGGAGCGGCCCCGCGTGACCCGCATCGAGGCCGTCCAGCGCGAGACGGAGCGGCATGTCACCATCGCGTTTCGCGATGCGGCACTCGCGGCTGCGCCGGCTGGCACCTTCTGCATGGTCTGGGTGCCCGGCGTTGACGAGGTTCCGATGGGCCTCGGGTACAATGACAACGAAGGGCGCGTGACGCTGACCGTTGAGGGGAAAGGGGATTGCACCAAGGCCCTAGTCGCGTTGCCGGTCGGCGCCAAGATTGGTGTTCGTGGCCCCTACGGTCGCGGTTTTGCGCTGCCAAAAACGGGGCGCGTTTGTTTTGTTGGCGGCGGCACCGGCATCGCGCCGATGGCGCGCGGCGCCCAGCAGGCCCTGGAGCACGGTTTGGAGGTCACAATCGTTGCTGGCGCCCGCAGCCGGAATCTTCTGCTCCTGCATCCTCACCTGGGCATGCTTGCAGACAAGGACGCAATCCACTATGAGCCATGCACGGACGACGGCACCTTTGCTTTTAAGGGCCAGACGACCGCGCGGCTGTCGCAACTTCTGCACGAGGAGGAGTTCGCGTACGTCGCCGCGTGCGGCCCCGAGAAAATGATGGTCAAGGTCACGCAATTGTGCGTCGCGGCTGGCGTGCCGTCCGAAGCGTCGCTCGAGCGGTACATGAAATGTGCAACGGGGATTTGCGACGCGTGCACCGTGGGCGACGGCCTGCGGCTCTGCGTCGAGGGCCCTGTCCTCTCAGCGGCGGAGCTGGCCCAGGTGCCGGAGTTCGGCGTCTGCCATAGGGACGCGGCGGGGATTTTGCATCCCTGGTAAATGTCGAACTCGTCGGGGGCTCTCCTGTAACGGTTCATTTGGGGGCCGAATCCTTTTAGACACCAGGGGCCTCGGAGCTCAGGCTGACCATGGCTGTCGGATTCGTACTTATCAGCGCCGCCCCCGGAAAGGAGCACGAGGTCTACAACACGCTCCTCAAGGTCTCCGAAATCGTCGAGTTACACCCGCTCTTTGGCGAATACGACCTTATCGCTAAACTCGAGGCCGCCGACTTCGACACCCTTGGCCACGTCATCGTGAACAAGATCCGCTCCATCGAGGGCGTCGTCGACACGAAGACGCTCACTGGCACCAAGTTCTGAGGCGCCCAGGCGGATACAGCACGCCCACCCGACTGGCCCGGCGGCGCCCCGCCGTGAGGCGCCGGCTGGACATCGAGCGCGCAGCCCAGCGCTGGTGCAGTCCGGGCACCTTTTCAATCGGGGGGCCGTGGCCACCCTGTGTCCCTGTTGTCCACGGCGCTGGCCAACGTCTTCCTGAGCTTCGCGATGATGCTCCTGCTTGCGGGCGCATTCGGGGCATACTACGGCAGGGGCCGCAGCCGCAGCATCGGGTTCTCGGCCATGCTCCTTGCCATCCTCCTGCTTGGCGTTTTCGCGGCACTCACCTGGCCACTTGTAAGTGGCGTCGACCCGATTTTCGATTCCTACCAGGTCCTAAATTCAATGGCGGCCGTCGGCGCCGCCCTGTTGGGAGCAGTCCTGGCGGGCGTCATGTATGTCATAATCGTGATGAAATCGTAAGCTGTGGACGTCATTAGCGGTCCAACGCGGCGATGCCAGGGAGGACCTTGCCTTCGAGAAATTCCAGGCTTGCGCCGCCGCCGGTCGACACGTGCGTCATCTTGGCCGCCACGCCATACTTTACCGCGGCCGCCGCCGAATCGCCGCCGCCGACGATGGTCGTCCCCATGCAGGCCGCGATGGCCTCGGCCACCGCTTTGGTGCCCTCCCCAAAGGCATCCCACTCGAAGACGCCCATCGGCCCGTTCCACAAAACGGTCTTGCTCGAGCCGATGGCCGCGGCGAAATTCGCCCGTGTGCCCGGGCCGATGTCGAGGCCCATCCACGCCGGGCGCATGGCGTCGATGCGGCAGGCGCGATGCGTGGCGTCCTTGGCAAACGCGTCGGCCGCAACGACGTCGACGGGCAGCAAGACTTCGACGTTGGCCTTTGCGGCGCGCGCCAGGAGGGTTGTTGCAAGGTCGATGCGGTCCGCCTCGACAAGGGACTTGCCGACTTCGTGGCCTTGCGCCTTGAGGAAGGTGAAGGCCATCCCGCCCCCGATTATCAGGCGATCAACTTTTTCCAGGAGTCGCTCGACGACCAGGATTTTGTCGGAGACCTTGGCGCCTCCGAGGATGGCGGTGAAGGGTCGTTGCGGATTGTCGAGAGCCGTGCCGAGTGCTGCAATTTCCTTCTCAATGAGGAATCCGGCGAAGGCCGGCAGAAGATGAGCAACCCCAGTTGTGCTGGCGTGGGCGCGATGGGCCGTCCCAAACGCATCGTTGACGTAGGCGTCCGCCAAAGCGGCAAGCGCCCGGCAGAATTCCGGGTCGTTCTTCTCTTCGCCGGCATGGAAACGTACATTCTCCAGGAGCAGAACATCGCCCGCGGAAAGTTTGGCGACGGCCAAGGAGGCGGCTGCGCCGATGCAATCCGGAGCAAAAGCGACCGGCACGCCCAGAAGCGTTGCAAGGTGGTTTGCGACCGGGCGCAGGGAGAACGTGCTGTTGTCCTTGCCTGGCTTCGGACGCCCAAAGTGGCTCACAAGGATGATTTTTGCGCCCGCCTTGCGCAGATGCCGGATGGTTGGCAGCGCGGCGACGATGCGGGCATCGTCAGTGATTGTGCCGGCCGCCAAGGGGACGTTGAAGTCGACCCGCACCAAGACGCGCTTGCCGGCGAAGCTGCCGTCGTGCAGGGTCTTGACTGCCATCGTGGCCGCGGACCCAGGCGCCGCGCAAAAGGCGTGCGGTAGCGTGGCCGGCGCCGATGTGCGCCAGGTTCACCAACCTCAGTACAAGTGGTCAATGATTTGTAAGGATTTCTGTTCTTCATAAAGGGAGGCCAGTAGCGTTTCTGCGTATTCGCCTAGGAATTCGCCTGGTTTTCGTAGAAGCAAGGCAGCGCCCACCAAAATCCTTTAAGGATACACGTGGGTCCAAGGGGTGGTCGGAGACAGAAGAATGGCTGAGACCTTCCAGGTACCAATCGAGCAACTTGCCCGCTTCAAGCGGACCCATGACCACTTCAAGAAACTGGTCGGACAGGAAATCGTCGGCTACGACGACGTCGTGACCGACCTCCTGATTGGCCTACTCGGAAAAGGCCACGTCCTTTTGGAGGGTGTCCCGGGAGTCGCCAAGACGGCCACTTCGAAGTCGTTCTCCAATACGCTCGGCCTCGGCTTCAAGCGCCTGCAGTTCACGCAGGACCTGATGCCGCAGGACATCACCGGCTACAACATGCTGAACCCCTCGACGAAGAAGTTCGAGCTTCGGCAGGGTCCGGTCTTCTGCAACTTCCTTCTCGCAGACGAAATCAACCGCGCGCCGCCAAAGACGCAAAGCGCCATGCTGGAGACCATGGAAGAACGCCAGGTGTCGATTGAAGGGACGACGTACCCGATGGCGGTCCCCTTCATCGTCGTTGCCACCATGAACCCCATCGACTCGGAGGGCGTGTACCGCCTGCCCGAGGCGCAGAAGGACCGCTTCATGCTGCGCACCATCATGCACTACGTCGCCCCCGAACTCGAGGAGCGCATGATCAAGATCAAGATCGCCGGCGGCCGCATTGGCGGCGACGCCAACGAAGGCCGCCTCAAGATTGACGCCATCCGTGAAGGCCTCAAGATGCGCGAGAAGATCTACATGGGCGACGAGACCGTTCGGTATCTCCAGCGCACCGCCGCCGCCACGCGCAACCACCCCGACGTCCGCGTTGGCGCCTCGCCGCGGTCGATGACCCAGATGCTGACAGCCAGCCAAGCTTACGCCCTGATTTCGGGCCGCCCCTACGTTTTGCCCTCCGACGTCAAGTACGTGACGCCCAAGGTGCTCAACCACCGCATCATCATGAAGGTCGAAGCCGAGGCGAAAGGCAAGACCTCGCACGAAGTGATTCGGGAAGTCCTTGCTGCCATCCCCGAGCCAAAGGTCCTCGTGAAGTAGGTCCCAGATGGCCGACAGCCCTGCCGCAGAGCCGGAACCCGGAAACACAGGACCCAAGCGCGTCATGGGCGGACGCCCGACCCTCCCGCGCGTTGTCGGACGGCCGCCACCGCCCGACGACTCAGAATGGGAGGCGGTGCCGGAACCTACGTACGTGCATGGGATTTCGGTCGACCCGACCAAGATTCCAGGCGGCATCCAGTTCCACCACGACTGCTGCGCGGCCGTCCGGCCGAACCCGGACGACCCGGATATCGGCGGCGCCGTGCAGAACCTGATGGCGGAACCTTATGCCACGTGGCAGGGCCCCCTCAAGCCGACGGCCATATTCGGGGCGTGGGCCACCGGCGTAGGCCTGCTGTACCTTGCGGCCTTTTTCTTCGGAATCGGACGCGTCCCCCTCGGGATGTGGATTGGCATCGGCGTTGCGACCGCGGCCCTCGTCTACGTCATCACGAGCGCGATTGTGACGTCGCAATCCCTGGGGCGCATCCGCCTTGCGGCAACGCGGCACGTCACCGAACCCAAACTCGAGCGCGGCCGCCTCTTCCACGCAACACTCGACACGAGCGGAACCGTGCTGCCCGGCTGGCTGCGCGTGCGCATCACGGACCAGCAGGCCCCGGGCCTTCGCCCCGTGGAACAACCACTATTGGAAGGCCCCGGCCGCGTCACATACAAGGTCCGGCCGCAGGGCCGCGGCCTGCTCACCTTCTCCGGCCTTGATTTGGTTGCACGCAGCTTCGACGGCATGTGGCTTGCTGACCAGGAATGGCGCCTACGCACGACGGTCGAGGTGAACCCGAGCGTGCCCGCAATCACATGGAAAGCACTCGTGACGGGCTACGCGCCCTTCGACCAGTCAACGCCCAGTTGCATCGTCAAACTCTTCCGTGACATCGAGACCGAGGTCACGCGCGAGATGCAGCCCGGTGACAAGATGCGCGATGTCAACTGGAAGTTCTTCGCCCGCATGGGCAAGATGCTGGTTCGCCAGCGTTCGTCGGAAGGCGAGACCACGATTCTTCTGGTCTTCGATTGTACGCCCACGATGCTCATGGACCAGGCCGGATACCGCAACCTGGACATGGCTGTCGAGATTTCGCAGGAGTTTGCCGACGCCGGACTGAAGCGCAACCACGAAGTCGGTATGATCGCGTTCAACGAGAACCGCGTCCTCGACCACGTGCGCCCAACGCGCGCCAAGATCCAATATAAGAAAATCGTCAAACACTTCGAGAACTTGGCAAACCACCACCTCCCGGAGGAGGGCGAGGACCCAATCGAGATTCTCATCACCGGCGATCCGGAGAACCTGCGCCTCGCCTTCGGCCAGGGCCTGAAGCAACGCAACACCGCCGGCTTGACGATGATTTTCTTCTCCGACCTGCAAGGCACACCGGACGAGATTATCCAGAGCATCTCCAAAGCCGCCGGCTCGGGCCAGAAAGTGGCCGTGATGCTCATGCCGGAACCCAAACTGAAACCCGTCATGCCTGGGCAGCCGCAGGAGCTCACGATGCGCGGCATTGCGCACACCAACAAGATGCGCGAACTTCTCATCGCAAACGGTTGCGAATTCATTGAAGTCAACCCGCACCCCGAGGACTTCAGCCTGACGACTCCCGGCGACGACCCGAACTACGTTGAAAAGCCATCAACCAACTCGGGACCCTACTGGGCCAACCAGCGCAAGTAGGGCCTGACGACGGATTCGCAGCCAAACTAGCGCACCGCGGGACGCGACCAGCTCCCCGGTGGCCCTCGCCGCTTCCGGCGCGTAGCGGCCCGCCAAAAATTAACCGATACAACGGATGCCGTCGATGCGGCAAGCGCGTATCGGTTCAATCGGTTTCATCGGTTGACTGGTCGGCCCCCGGCGGCCCTCGGCCGGCACGCTCGCCTTCGGCCTCGCGCTCCGGCTTGCCAAACCCTCGCATGACTCGCTGCGCTCGTCAGCTCGCCCCGACCGGGGGCCATTCATCATTCCATTCCATTTACAAGGCGCCGCCGTCGGGGGACTGCGGGAATGGTTCGATGGCCTACATCAAGCAGGTTGTCGCAAGTTCCCTGGATTCCGGGATTTCCGTGATGCAGGCACCCAAACAGCACTATTCGAACGCCATCTTGCTTTGCATCTCTTTCTCGACGATGCGGACGTCCTTCAGCTCGCCGCGTGCCTTGATGCGGCGACCGTAGTGAGTGAGGATGGTTCCGACGACCAAGAGGACAAGGGCCAGGGTCGCAAGGCCAATCGTGCCGCGGACAACGCCGGCGCCGCCGCCATACCATTGGCCTGGGTAGATGCTCGCGAAGGTGATTAGTGTTCCAGCACCCAAGAGCGAGCCGAGAACGGTAATGATCATGCCTGCCGTGCCGGCGCGACTCGTCGTGTTCGTGAGGCCGATGTCGACCTTCTGCTGGACGTCCATTTCGCCGCGTTGGTTGGATGCGCTTTCAATGTCGAGGACCAAAACGTCGTCGGCAGGAAGGCCATCGGGGTCGGTTTCCTCGTAGATGACGAGGTAATCGCGGTCGGGGTCCGGAGCGGGCACCACCGGGGGGCTTGCCCTTGCATGAGGCGCGTCGCGGGTGATACGTCCGCCGCCAGAGCGCGCCTTGCCTGACTTTACGGCCTTGGGCTTGATGGCCGCCATCACTGCACCTCGACGTCGCTATCCGTGAACTGGTCCAGACTGCCCGAGCCAAGCACGGTGCGGCCATAGAAGAACGCCGACGCGCCAAAGAACAAGAGGACGACGCCCGAGCCGGTGAGGAGCACGACGGTCTCGATGAAGTTGTGCGAATCGCCAATCGACACGCCGGCGGTGGCGTGGTACTTGTCCGGGTAGCCGGAGGTGAAGTAAACAGCCCCGACCAGCATGGCAAGGACCCCTACGGCGATTGCGACCATGCCAAAGATGGCAAGGCCTGTCAGATGCGAATTGACGGCGACCTGAATCTCTGCGTGCAGGTCCATTTTGTCCTCAAGCCGGACGGGAGTCATCTCAGGCTCAAGCCTGACGCGGATGCGGTTCTCGTTCACGCGGTCACCTCAATTTCTTCTCGATGTCAATCGGCATCGAGGCGATGACGTTGCGGCCCTCGGCCTGCAGTTTGGCAATGGCCTCCTCACGCGTGGCTGCGCGGACACGCAGAATCCGCACACGCTTCTTCGGGTTGCCTGCCGAGCGCGGGTCTGCGCTGGGGTGCGCCGCCTCGACCTCGGGGGAATAGTTGGGTCCGCCAGCGCCACTGCGGCGCAGGAACGGACGCCCTGTGTCGGCGTTTTCGGCAACCTCGTAGCCATCCGGCAGGGGTGCCGAGTCGCTGCCTTCGGGTGTGCCCTTGGAGAAGAAATAGACGCGCTGCGGCTGGTCGCCCCGAACTTCGTCGCGCTTGAAGAGGGTCCAGTCGCCGTATTGGAAGGCGGGTTCCTCGGCCTGCCACGTCGGCTGCGCGGACTCCGCCGGTGCGCCTGGTTCGTCGGCGAGCACTTCGGGTTCTGGGTCGTCGCCCGCTTCCCAGTTCTCATTGACCTTTTCTGGAGGGAACTCGCCCGTTTCAGCGTCGCCGACAGTCCAGCCTTCCTGGCGCAGCTTCTCCGCCTCGGCGGCGGGGTCGATTTGTTCAATGACAGCTTCGTTGAGGCCGGCTGCCTTGAATTCGACGAGCCCTTCGCCGACTTGGAATTGCGTGTCGTCCTTCGGGACGCTGCCCTTGAAGTCCTCGCCGCCGTCGCCCGGTTTGGCAATTTCTGCGCCGCCCACGGCGCCCGTGGCCGTGTCGCCCAGGAGCAGCTCCTCGGCGGTCGGAGGTGCCTGCGCGCCTTCGCCCGACGCTTCGGCGCCAGCCGCGTCTTCCTTCAGTGCGCCTTCGCCCCAGTCGTCGAAATCAGAAAGATCGCCTTCGGCGACGAGCCGGTCGACCTCTTCCATCGACGGGCCGCCTTCGAAGACTTCGGTGCCAGCCTCAAGGCCGATGCCAAGGCCGAGGGGATCGGATGCAAGTTCGCTCTCGTCGACTCCGACGACCATGAGAAACTCCTGGATGCCAGGGCCGGTGTATTCGACTTCGATGACGCGGTCCTCATTGTCGGCTGGAGCAGACGAACTGCCTCCTTCTGCGGCAGGAAACGGCGTACCGTGCAAAGCGGCGCGAATTTCGTGTTCTGAGTAGCCGAGCCGCCGGAGCATAGACTCCAGGTAGGGTCGGTCGGTGGCCGCTTTAGGGTCGAGCGCAAGGGTATCAAGCGTTCGCCGGACGGGGTCGACGGCAGTCGCCATGGCATTTCTTCAAGATGGGACGCCTTCAAGAGGCTTGTCTTTCCCGCCACGTGTAGCGACGAGCCGGCAAAGCGGCCGGAAAACGTCCCTTTAAGAACCCCAAAAGGCGCGATTTTCGGGCCTTTTCCAGAGGACAGGGGGACGTGGCGACGGGACCTGGCATCTCCTGGCAACTTTTAAAGGGTCGTCGTGTAGCCGCCTCCCCGGGAACGTCATGATTACCTTTGGCCCCGCCGGAATCCCACTGTCGTGCAAGGGGCGCACGGTCCGGGACGGCATCATCTACACCCGCAACCTGGAATTGGACGCCATGGAGGTCCAGTTCGTTCGCGGCATCCGCATGACCGAGGAGGAGGCCAAGAAGGTCCGCGAAACGGCCGAACTGGCCGGCGTGGAGTTGCATGTCAAGGCGCCGTATTACATCAATCTCGCCGGCGACGAAGCCAACGTCGAGATGTCCTTCCAAAAGATTCTCGCCACGGGCAAACTTGCACACGAGATGGGCGCCCAAACCGTCGTCTTCCACCCTGGCTTCTACGGTGAACTCTCCAAAGAAGAGACGATGACGCGCATCGTCAAGAACGTCCGCGAACTGCGCAACCTATTCGTGCGCGAGGCCTGGACGCCCCGCCTCGGCATCGAGGTCATGGGCAAGCGTAACGTCTTTGGCAGCCTTGAGGAAGTCATCGAGGTCTGCCAGAAAGTCAAGGGCGTCGTGCCTGTCGTCGATTTCGCGCACATCCACGCGCGCGGCAACGGCATCTTGCAGAACCCCGAGGACTTCGTCGCCGTCTTCGAGAAACTTTCCGTCCTCAAATTGGACCATTACCTGCTGCACTTCACGGGCATCCACTACGAAAACGGTAACGCCCGCTACCGTTTACCCATCAAGAAGGGCGACCTGAAATTCGAACCGCTAGTCGACGTCCTGTTGGACGCCAACATGTCGGCGACAATCATCTCCACGAGCCCCATCCTCGAGCACGACGCGATGTACATGAACATCGTCTTCGACCGCGTCAAGGAACGCCGCGACGCCCGGGTTGCTAAGGACCTCCAGGACGCCATCAAGCAGGAAGAGCAGGCCAAGGTCGCCGATGAGCGCCGCAAGAAGGCCGACGAAGAGCGCGCCAAGAAGGCCGACGAAGAGCAGCGCCGCCGCGCCGAGAAGGAAGCCGAGAAGCTGCGCCGCGAAGAGGAGAAACGACTCGCCGTCGAGGCCGAAGCCGCACGCAAAGCCGCCATTCCCGACTGCGCCGCAGTCACCAAGTCCGGCACACCCTGCAAGAAGAAAGCCGATGGGCGCGGCCGCTTCTGCATCCAGCACAAGGGCTGGCGCGGCATGACAATTGACGAGCTTCCGGAGAACCAGAAGCCGCGCGTCAAGCAGAGCACCGCCAAGGTCCGCCAGCAAGTCCAGGTCGACGACTACAAACTCTGGAAGAAGGACGAGCGCTTCGCCTTCATGAAAGAGAAGAAGGACGGCTATACGGCCATCTTCAAGGTCCCCGAAGGCAAGGAAGTCCGCTACAACAAGGCGAAGGTGCCGATTCTGCGGGCCGCCGACGAGGGCGACGAGGAATAATCATGAAGTTCCAGGAGCCGCTGGACTACATCGAGGCCGCCGCGCGCAAGACACTGCAGGTGCCCAAGGAGGACGTGGAAGCCTTCGTGCGAGCGCTGCAACCTGCACGCCGCGTTTTCTTATATGGTCGGGGCCGATCAGGATTCGTCGCTCGGGCCTTCGCCGTCCGCCTCATGCATCTCGGCTTCCAGACGTACGTGATTGGCGAAACCATCACGGCCCCCGTCAAGCGCGACGACGTCGTCATCCTGGTTTCTGGTTCAGGCACGACGTATCCGGTTGTCATGACGGCAGAACTTGGCCGACGGCAAGGCGCGACGGTTGTCGCGATTACTGCGAGCCGGGATTCCGAGATTGCGCGATTGGCTCACGTCGTCGTTCCGATTATTCCGCCTGAAGGCAACGGCGAGCGCGCAAGGCTTGCACCGCTGGGCACGTTGTTCGAGACGAGCGCGTGGCTGTTCTTCGATGCGGTCGTCGCGTTGTTGATGGAGAAACTCGGCGAGACCGAGGCATCGATGATGAAGCGGCATGCGACGTTGGAGTAATCCATCGTCTCGCCCGCCGGGACCACGAATTGCACGAATTCCACGAAACCCGCCAAACGTGTTGGTACAACGTCCTTCGTGAGGGCCTCAATCGTTCCGACGACGGCGACTTCCACCACCGGGCCCTCAAGATGCATGCCTTGCGGTTGTAACACAAAGGCCCCCGGTCGGGGCGCGCTGGCACGCGAAGCGATGCCGTGCGCGGGTGTGGCGGCCGAGCCGCGAAGCACGCGATGGCGGGGCCGCCGGGGGCCGCCGACGTCGCGATTAGTGGAAGACGCCATCGCCGTTGGAGCAGTGCCGGACGCCGGGCCAATCCGCCGAACGCGCCGAGACCGCCGAACCGATGTGTCCTACGCCGCCCGCCATGGTTCCGCTGCACGCTTGCGTGACATCGAGAACTTCTTTGTTTCCATCTCGTCACCGCCGAAATTGAATAGGAGCGCAACGTCGGACGAGCTCGCTTTGAGATAATTGAGGACTTGGGCTGCCTCCACGCCGTCAACGTCAGTCAGCGCCTTTAGTTCAACCAGGACGTCGCCGTAGCAGACGAAATAGATCCGGTACTTGCAGTCCAAAACGTCCCCCTTGTACGAGACAGGAAGTTCGACTTCCCGCTCGAACGGAATGCCTCGACGCCGCATCTCATTGGCCAGAACCTCCTGGTAGACGCGTTCGAGGAAGCCGCTCCCCAACACAAAGAACACCTCCAGGGCGCAGCCAATTATGGCGTAGGTCCGAGGGTCATGCCCATCGTTCGGCGCGCTCGGCGTGCTCGGCGGATGAAGGAAAGCGTCGGCCACGGGCAAACCATGCCGTAGTCTTTCATCATCTTCGTCGGACAATGGTTGGCCTAGAACGGCCTCTTCGGAATTCCTTTGGCCGCATCGAAGTTCAGCCACACCTTGACGCCGCACCATTTGTCGCCTTCGGGACAGCACGCAACCGGGTCGTCCTGCTTGTCCGCCGGTTGCCGCGGGGCCACGAAGCTGCACGGAGGCCCGAGGAACCTCGTCAACTCAGGATGAACGGCTTGTGCTTGCCGCAGTTCCGCGATGGAGGCGTCGAAAATTTCCATCTGTGCGTTGAAGCAGGTCCGCAGGCGCCATTTGTGGATGAAGTACAGCAGGTCGCCCGATTGCGTGAAGGTGAGATTGGTTGCATTGGGCAGCAGGTAGGTGCAGTCCTCGGCGGGGATGCCGCGCTCCCGCAGTTTGGCGATGGCGAACCACAGCGTGGCAATTGCCGCGTCGTAGACCTTGCGGGCCTCGGGGTCCGCGGTGATGATATCCGGAACGTGCACATCGGGTTTGGGCGTTAGGCAGCGCGTCAGAAGCGGCCGGGTTCCCGGCGTCATCCGGTGGCGTTGGTCCTGCGCGTACGCGCTTAGGCTGAGGCGCTTGCGGAAGGTGTAGTGAACATGGTGCAGCGCTCGCAGAGCGGGACTGTTGTCCCAGGTGTTTAGCGTGTCTGCCCACACGGCGTTTCGCGCCGGGTCAAGAATTTCGCGCAGAAGTTCGGAATCAGGCAAGGTGGATCCCGTGGTCTCACGAACCGCCTGCACGACGACGGCGCCAGCATTCGGTGTTGCCGACAAAAGCACCGAGGGAGTGCCCGCAGGAATGTGGTCCGCAGGATGCGAGGTGACTGTGGTCTCGGCCAGGCGGGCCTCCACGTGCTCGGTACGCGGCCGCGTCTCTTCCTCAATCTGCCCGACGAATTGCGCATCCACGCGGCGAATCTCTTCCACCATCTGGTCAATGATGCTGCGGGCCTCGCGGGCGGCGTCGCCGGCCTCGCACATCCGGATGTAGCGCAGAAGGACGATGCCGGAAACCGTGTGGTACATCTGAGTCGCTGCGGCAACGGGAATGACGTAGCGCGCCATCTCCTGGGATTTCTTCTCGGCCTCTTTGTGAATGGTCTTCTCGGACTGGCCCTTGATTTTTCCGATAGCCGTCATCGTCCTGATGTTGGCCGCAACCAGCCGTTCACGAAGGTCATGGTAGGCGTCCCAGGACGCGCGGACCGCGCCCTCGAAAGCAGCCCGGGCCTGTGGGTCGGCGCGGACCGTAGCCGGAATATGCACTTCGGCGCGCTTCATTTCGACGTAGCGTTGGCTCTGTTGCTCGGAATTGTAGAACATGTGATTGTGGAGGAAGGACTCCACGACATGGCGACTTACACCCTCGAGGGCGAAGACGAAGGTTGGATGCTGGAACGGCGTATGGTGTCCGGCCTCGTAGATGCCGTGGGCGATACGAGCGTCGCCTTGGGCGCGCTGACGCGCTAGGTCTGCAAACGCTGCGAGCGCCGTGCGCACGTCGAGGCTGGGAATCTTGACCGAGATGCGCTCGACGATGCTGACGCGGCGGTCATGTGCCGTATCGAGGCGGCCAATCTCGTCAAGTTCTTCGCGAAACGCCGGCAGCGCGTCCAAAAGGGTCCTGCGGTCGCGTTCGCCCTTCTGGTCGAGGCGTCCGACGAAGACGAAATCCTGGGCGTAGCAGGTGCGCGCCGACGCGACCGACAGTTCGAACGGCCGCGCCGTGTGGGCAACGAGTCGGACCCGCGGCTCGGCCACGAGCACTTCACGCAAGCCCATCTCCCGGTGAGCTTGCTCCGGCACAAGTTGGCCACGACCTTGCCGCGTTTGAACCCTCTTCTTGACAGACGGAGCGCGCGTTGCCCTGCCCCTCATGGCTTAAATAAAGCAAGGGGCTGAGAAAGACCGTGGTCAACGAAGGAGAGGACGCGGATGAGGAAATCCTGGCCGAGGATCTGGCCGAGCAACTGGTTGCAAAAGCGCCCGTTGCCACCCCCGTCGAAGGCATGGAATCGGACGAAGCGGTCAACCGCTACCGCATGCCGGACAACCGCAACCGCGAAATGTTTGCCATCGCCGACGAACTCATGGGTGCCTCGAAGCTGCGCGTCATGTGTGAAGACGGAAAGTCCCGCATGGCCCGCATCCCGGGCAAGATGAAGCGCCGCATGTGGATCAAGCCCGGCGACCTCGTCATCGTAAAGCCGTGGGACTTCCAGGACGAGAAGGCTGACGTCAAGTACCGCTACGTGCGCACGCAAGCCGTGAACTTGTCCCGCCGCAAGAAGATTCCAGAACTGCTCGATGTCGGGTTCTAGGCGAGGCGGCAATGGGCGACGACGATAACGAGCCCGCCCCGCTTCTGTCGCTGGACGACGACGAGATGCGGCAGGAGGCGTCCAACGACGAATGGGCGTACCGCCAGGCCGAGCGCCTTGTTGGAAACCTGCCCGGACGCACGGGGGGCGCCGACCGGCGCACGGAGGGCGAGGTCTTCGACCACCCGACCCTTATGGTCCTACACCGACTCCTCACGCACGGCACGCTGAAGTCGCTCGATTTCCCCATCTCGACGGGCAAGGAGGCCAACGTGTTTCGCGGCACGACGCCGCGCGGCGGCTTGGTCGCCGTCAAGATTTACCGCATCAACACGGCGACATTCAAACACGTGCAGCAGTACATCGAGGGCGACGAGCGCTTCGAAGGTCGCACCGGCGACCGCCGGGGCCTTGTGCACGCGTGGTGCCAGAAGGAGCACCGCAACCTGCTTCGCCTGCGCGAGGCGGGCGTCGCTGTGCCTGAGTCGCTGAAGGCCATCGGTAATGTCCTTGTCATGGAATACCTCGGCACCAAGCAAGGTCCGTGGCCACGCCTCAAGGAGATGACGCCCATCGCCGACGCGGCCCGCATCTTCCAGGACCTCGCCGACGATTACGTGCGCGCCTACAACGTCGCCGACCTCATCCATGCCGACCTTTCGGAATACAACGTCCTACTGGAAGGGACGGACGGACCCGCCACCTCTTGGAGGCCGCGCATGATAGATGTCGGCCAAGCCGTCCTCAAGAATCATCCGATGGCCAAAGAGTTTCTGACGCGCGACCTCAAGAATCTGACGGCATTCTTCCGCCGCCAAGGCGTCGAGGCCGAACCCGAGAACATCATGTCCCGCCTCGACCACCAACGCCGACAGGAACGCGAACGTCCCATCAAGGTCAGGCCCGGCATGGCGGAAGATGAGGAGGAAGTATGATCTATCTGCGCGTCCCGGCCGATCGCATTGGCGCCATTATCGGGCCCGGCGGCGAGACCCGCCGCATGCTCATGCAACGCAGCGGCATCATGATGGATGTCGATTCTGAGCAGAACGAAGTGGCCCTGCACGACGAGGCGCCCGGCGCAGACCCCGTGATGTTTCTCAAGATGCGCGACATCGTGAAGGCCATCGGCCGTGGCTTCTCGCCCGAGCACGCCATGCGGCTTTTTTCGGACGACTGCTACTTCGAGCTTTTGGATTTCCATGACTACGTCGGCAAGCACAAAGGCCACGTTCGCCGCGTCACCGCGCGCCTTATCGGCTCGGAAGGCAAGACGCGCCGCATCATCGAAGAACAGACGGCCTGCGACTTGGCCATCTACGGCCACACGGTCGGCATCATCGGCGATTTGGAGGATCTGGCCAACGCCAAGCAGGCCGTCGATATGATTCTGCGCGGCGCCGAACATGCGTCCGTGTACCGGTTCCTCGAGAATGCGCGACGCCGAGCGCGGCGTGCGAATGCTGAGGCTTGGTAGCGCTCGCCATTGTGGTCGGCCCGCCCCGTTCCCTTTAAACCGAAGTCCCGCGTGGCTTGGGCGTGGAGCCGGCGCCGATTGTATCCCCAGGAATCTCGGAGGCAACCCCCAATGCCGCCGGAGGGAAGAAACCACGACCGCCGCACGAACCGGTGACGGCCGGCGAGTGGCGGGCGACGATGATCCTGTTTGGTATCTTTGTCCTCACCATCATCTTGGCCGCCTTGTTTGCCATCCCCTTCCAACAGGCAAACCTGCAAGCGTTCGAGAACCCGGAGGACCCAGGCAACGCCGTATGGTATGTCGTCCTCATCCTGGCTTTCACCTTCGTCATCCTGTGGATTGCGCGCAAGAAAATCAAGTGGCTCATTCGCGGCATCATCCTGTTCGCGGTTGGCTCGACCATTGCCTACGTCGTGGGCCCGCTGCTTGCGATTTACGTAACGCATGGCCCGTACTGGATGTCCGACGCCATTCTCGGCCCAGGATACAGTCTGGACCTCATGGCCATTGGACTCGCCTTGGCGGTTGCAATCGGGTCCGTCGTGGCCTTGTACAAGCACCCGGAATGGTACGTCATC
Source organism: uncultured Halobacteriales archaeon (assembly GCA_964627625.1). Classification (GTDB taxonomy): domain Archaea; phylum Thermoplasmatota; class E2; order JACPAO01; family JAHFTW01; genus JAHFTW01. The sequence goes on along the minus strand of CAZVJB010000014.1, from coordinate 52,321 downwards.
GACACGGTCGGGATCCTCGTGGCCGCCGGCTCCGCCGCCATTTTTGGCATCAGCTTCGGCATCGTCCCGGTCATCCTACTCTTGGCCCTGCTTGCAATCTACGATGCCATTGCCGTCTACCGAACGAAGCACATGCTGAGCCTGGCCGATACCGTGATCGATCTTCGGCTGCCAGTCCTTCTCGTTATCCCAAAACACGCTGGCTACCACTTCCGGGAAGAGGCCGGCAAATTCAAGGAGGCCTCAGCCGAGAACAAGGGCGAACGCGATGCCATGTTCATGGGACTTGGCGACCTTGTCATGCCCACGATGCTGGTCGTCTCGGCTCTCCAGTTTTCCAGCCAGTGGGGGGGCTCCAGCCTGCCCGCCGCTTGCGCCGCCGTCGGCACCTTGGCCGGCTTCGTCGCCCTAATGGGCTTCGTGCTGCGCGGCAACCCGCAAGCGGGGCTTCCCCTCCTGAACGGGGGGTCAATCGCCGGATTCCTCGTCGGCCTTTACGCCATCACGGGTTCCGTCAAATTCTGGTAAGGGAAGCCTCGCCGAAGGCTCATTTCCCCTCCCGATGCACAGAAGAAAACTGATATCCTGGGTGGTTGTCACCAGATTCAGGGTAGCACATGGACGCCGAGGTCACTTCTTTCATCAATCTCCCCGTCTACACCCACGGCGGGCGCTACGTCGGCGTCGTGCAAAACGTCATTCTCGACCTCCCCAGCCGCCGCATCGGCAGCTTACTTCTCACCCGCACGAGCAGCAAACTTATCGAAGGCGGCCACAACGTGGCGGTTCCCTACCGCTGGGTCGCCTCAATCGGCGACATCGTCATCCTCAGCCACTTCCCAGACAAGGTCGTCGCCCAGCCGAAATCTGAAGGCCAAGAGGAAGAAGAAGCGCCAGTCGTGGCCTAAGGCCGCGCTTGCGGGCATTCTGACCGATTCCGCCGATTCGAAGGCAACGCGTGCCGAGCAAACCCAAAGCCGACAAGCAGCCCGGAGCCGAGTTCGCAGCCCGCGTGCACGCCTTCGTCCGCAAGGTTCCGCAGGGCCGCGTGACAACGTACGGCGACGTTGCCTGGTCAATCGGCCACCCGGGGGCAGCCCGCGCCGTGGGCAAGGTCATGCGCGACACACCCGACGACTCGCCCACACCGTGCCACCGCGTCGTTCGCGCGGGGGGCCACGTTGTGCCGGTGCGCGGCAACTCCCTGGTGGCCAAGCTGAAGGCGGAGGGCGTGCCGGTCAAGCGTGGCAGCGTCGTGGCGTTCGCAAAGCGGCGCTGGCCGTAGGAACCAACGACGGAACGGGGATTTCGGGGAATTCCAGGAACCATTTCCCTGGCCTCCCCGCAATCCCTGTTTCAGGCGGTCGATACCGGGCTCCGACCTCCTTTTCTATCAGTTCATTTTGCCCGCGTCATGCCTACGTCCCGGTCTGGCCAAAGCCTCGTGGCCCGCCGCCTGTTGGGCATCGAGATGAGTGGCATCCGCAAGATGTTCGAGCTCGCCGGCAAGGATTCGATCAACATGGGTTTGGGGGAGCCGGACTTCGAACCCGCCCCGCATATCGCCAAGGCGCTGTCGGATGCCGTGGCTTCCGGGAAAAATCACTACGGCCCGAGCCTGGGGCTGCCGCAACTGCGGGACGCCGTTGCCGCCCGCATCAAGCGATATCGCAGTGAGAATGTCTCGGCCCAGAACATCATAATCACGGCCGGCGCCACGCAGGCACTCATGACCGTGAACCACACGTTTGTGGACCACGGCGACGAGGTGTTGGTTCCTGATCCTGGCTTCGTGCTGTACCCGAGTCAAGCACGTCTTTGCGGCGGGTTCCCGATTCCCTACTCGCTCACGCGGGAGAACAACTATCAGCCAGACGTCGACGAGATTCAGGCAAAAATCACTCCCCGCACGAAACTCCTCATCATCAACACGCCGTCCAACCCGACTGGAGCGTGCATGGACAAGGATGCCGTCCGCGCCGTTTGCGAAATCGCCGAGGACAAGGACATCATGGTCGTCGCCGACGAGGTGTATGACTTTCTTTCCTATGACGCGCCGCATCACAGTTTCCTCAGCCACATGGACAACGTCATTTGGGTAAATTCGTTCTCAAAGACGTATGCGCTCACCGGCTGGCGCCTCGGTGCCATTGCAACGAAGCGTGATTACGTCAAGGCCATTGAGACGATGCACTACTACACCGTCGCCTGCACGCCAACACCCATCCAATGGGCCGCCGTCGCCGCTCTCGAGGGGCCGCAGACGCAAGCAGATAACATGCTGAAGGAATTCAGGAAGCGCCGCGATCGCATCACGAAGCGCATCCAGAAAATCCGCGGCCTCAAGATGCAGAAGCCCGGCGGCGCCTTCTATGCTTTCCCGCAGTACGACTTCGATGTGCCCAGCGAGGCATTCGCCCTCAACCTCGCCGCCAAGGGCCTCATCTGTAGCCCAGGATCCGCCTTCGGCCGGCTTGGCGAAGGCCACCTGCGTTTCAGTTACGCCTGCAGCGTCGAGAAGATCGACGCCGGCATGGACATCCTTGAGGCCGCTTGCGAGAAAATGCCGCTCAAGAACTGACGAAGCGAAAACGGGCGGGCCGCGCGGACCTATTCATAGAGGCTGTTTCAGAACTCCCTCTGGTTGGCCCGGGTTTTTCCGGCCCGAGCCCTCGGCGGGCAGCCGCAGATTTCGCGGATGGCGCAGATTCCCTTCGGGAAAATCTGTGCAATCTGCGTCATCTGCGGCCGCCATGCGCTGCGCCACGGGAAAACAGGTTCGGCCCACAGGAGGCCATGAAATGACCTCCAGGATAATTCCCGCACGGGGTTTCCCCCTTGGCTTTGCTTGGGGATTGGCATGCACCGCCCTGGCGTGCGCTCCCAACGCGTGGGCCCGGGTGGCGCCTACGTCCGGCTGATGTCGACTGCCATGTCCTGGCCGCCGAACGGAATCGTGACGTCCTGGTGGCCCTTGTAGGTGAACGCCGGCGTACCATCGGTCGGGGTGATTGTGACGTTCACGTCAAAGGAGTACTGGCCTTCCGTCAATTGGATGGTGGCCAGGCCCGCCCCATCGGTGAAGCCGGTCGTGGCGCTGGTTCCCGTGACATCGATGCGCAACTGCGGCACCGCCGTCCCGTTGTAATCCAGGAACTTGGCGGTCACCGTGGATGGCTTGGGGGTCAGCGCAATATCGACCGCGGCGACGCCGCCCGCGGGGACAATCGCGGTCGCCGTGGCGTCGTTGTAGCCGGCGAGTGTGATTGCAAGCGAGTGCGTGCCTGCCTGCATGCCGGTCAGCGTATAGTTTCCGCCAGGGCCGATGCTGGTCGCGGTCTTGCCAGGGACCGTAATCGTGGCCCCGACAAGTTCCGTGTCGTTGTTGGCGTTAAAGCGCGAGGCGTCCGGGTTTGGCGCCTTGTCGTTCTCGATGTAGATGCGGCCGGCAACGTCGCCCCGCGGCACAACGAGGTTGGCGCCCGTAACGGCCGCTCCGATGCGGGCCTGTTCCTGACTGAACTGGTAGCGCGTCGCATTGTCGGAAGCGAGGACTTTTGCCTGGTTGGTTGCCGGGTCGACCGCGAAGGCGACAAGAGTCAGGTCGTTGTTTTGGCTAAACGGTGCGGACAACTGGTAGCCACCCGTCGCGTTCGTTATGGCTTGGCCGTGATGCGCACCAAAGCCGTCCTCGAAGGCCACGTTGACGCCCGCCATCGGGGCACCGACGTCGTCGAGAACCGTTCCGGACACAGGGATGCCGTGGTAGTATTGCAGGAGCGCCGTCTGGCGGAAGGGGCTAAAGGTGCCGTCCGTGCGCTCCAACATGTTGACCGTCTGCCAGATGACGCGCCAGTGCGATAGGCCGTTGCCTGCGGCAGCCTGGTCGGCAGCGACGCCGCCGAAGGCCCGCGCAAACATGGTGTTGGCGTAGAGTGGAGTGGGTTCGAAGTACTGCTGGCTGTTTGCCAAGTCGACGCCTGTTGCCCCCGCGTCCTGAATGGGCGTCTGCCCTGCGACGTAGAGTTGGTTGTTGAAAGGCACGTACTCCTGTTCGCCCAGGAAGTACTTCTCGTGGCCATCGCCAATCTTGCGGAACCCACCCTCTGGGTCGGGTTCGTACTGCTTGATCGTGAAGACCTGCTGGTTAGCGGTCTGCAATTGTGACTTGACGTAGTCGTCCGGGTTCTTGTTCGCAAGGAAGACGGGGGCGTAGATGATTCCGCCCGATTGAACGCTGATGGAGCGGGACGTTGCGAAGGGACCCATGCGGTCGTCGACGCCGAAGTAGCCGACCGATTTTCCGGTCGCCAGGACCAAATCTTCGTAGAGCTCGACCGATTGTGCTTCGGTGAAGTTCTCGCCGCGCACAATCTTCATTTGGGGGTCGTACCAGTAGCCTGGGTTGATTTCCAGCAGCGCGGGGTACTTTTCGTTGAGGAGTTTCTGGACGGGGGCCGAGTACTTGCCTTGGTTGCCCTGCCAGTCGCCGGTAAGAAGCAGCAGCGAGAGCCATTGCATCGCTTCGCCTTCGGAGTCGGAGGCAAGGAACCTACCGGACATTTCGTAGTGCGATTGGAACGGGTCCGCAACGGTGGGATGCTTGCCGATGCTGGTCGCCCAGTGGCCGTAGTCCCACCAAGCGATGAACGCCGGGCGGGCCTCCATGGGCGTAATGTTCGTATCGAGCGTGGCAAGATAGGCCATGGTCTCGAGCCAGCCGTTGCCCTTGAGCTCGAAGTCGATGCCGTAGCCGCCCCAGTGGACGCCGCATCCACCCGGCGTGCGGCGCTCACAGTCGGCGCTGCTTGGCTCCAAAAGGCCATGCTCGCGCTTGAAGTCGTGCCCCATGGCGGCGTCCGTGCCAAGCCACGCGTTGGGTAGTAAAAATAGCAGGAAAACCAGGAGGACGATGCTCACAGGGCGCCAGGCCAAGGAGCGCAGGCTGCGGCTTGCGATGTTTTGGCCGTGCCGCGAACGGAACTTCTTGCGTATTTCGCCAGTCTTGGCAAGCGCCATGACCTTCACCATGACGAATCCGAGAAGGACACAGAAGACAGGCGCCGCATTCACGATGAAACGGCTCGCGGCGAACATCAAGTAGATGGATACGGCCGCCCAGGCTGAAATGAGAATGAACGGCGCCTGGCCCTTGTAAGCGCGGCGCAGACTGTGGCCGAGGCCCCAGAACGCAGCGAGGAAGGTGAAGAAGCCCAGGTTGGCCGCGACGTCGCCGATGTCGGGGCGCTGCGCCTCAGCGATGGTCTCGTAAAGTTTGGTCTGGCTGAAGTAGCCAAGGCCGCTGAAAATTGCGTGCGCGACGCTGGGCACGTAGGTGACGAAGGCAAGGTAACCAACCACTGCCCCGACAATTAGGGCCGGGAATACCAGGATGGATGGCAGGTTGCGCGTCGGCACCAGAATCAGCCCGATGAGGAATACGCCGGCCAGGACGTACAGGCTGGGCTGTACGGTAGAGGTAAAGTGCTGCCCGATAGCGTTGTAGTAGAGAAGCCACGGCAGGACGGCTGCGATGCTCGTCGTGATGAGGTAGGCCAGCCATGTCACGGTTGAGTCGCGGTTGCGCAGATGGTCCAGGACCAGTTGCAATACGGCGGCGGCGGCCAGGATGGCAAGCGCGTACGGGTAGCCCTTCCAGGTGACGGCGCAAGCCGTGATTGCGACCCCGGCAAGGGCCGCGTAGATGAGCGTGTTCTGGTTGGCCCGCATGGCGCTGCGCAAGCCAGCCGTGACCGAAGCCCCGCTGGACCATTTCGAGATGTAGGTGGCAGTCTCCATCTGGCGGAAGCCGCGCACTAGGAAGGCGACGGCAAGCAAAATGAAGAACATCGAGATAGCGTCGTGGTCCGCGTAGCCCCAACTGGAGCGCTGGATGTGCGGGGCCGAGATGGCCATGAAGAAACCCGCCCATAGACCGGCCTTGCGGCCCCACAAATCGCTCGCGATCATGAAGACCGGGATGACGGCGAGAGCTCCCCATACGGCAACCATGGTGTTGATTGCGCTGCCTACGGGGTCGGCAACGCCGACGGCTTCGTACAGGACGGCAAGGGGCGCTGAGGTCCATGTCCACAAGGGCGGGTTCGGATTCCAGTTGCCTTCCGGATAGTTGAAGGTCGGGTCAAAGTTGAGGTTGAAACCCTTCTCGATGACGTGGGTGACGGTGTTGTAGTGGTAATACGGGTCGTTGCCGGTAAACAGGTTGCGCTGGCTATCCGGGTCGAAGCCCGCGTCGATGTTGAAGACGCTGCGCATGGCGAAGGCGGCGGCCACGAATAGGGCAAGCCACAGGATGGTGCGGAGGTGGGAAGGCTGGGAGCGGGTCTGGTCTTGGCCGTCGGCCATGGGGTCACGAACCCTTCCGTTATCTGGAAGCAAGCCGGCCAAGAAGGGGTGGCTATTAACTCTTCCAAGACGACGAAAGGGGATTCCTTCGCTCGCTGCGGCCGCTGGGAACCCGTTTCGCCGCATCCGAATGGGGTGTGTTATCGCCTGCTGTTGGATCAATAGGCACAGTACGAGCTCGCGTTGGCCCTGGCTTGGAGGACGGCTCCCGTGATGGCATCGACATCGACGCCGGCCCACGTGCACTGGCCATCTTGCTTGGCGGTAGCGAAGCTGAAAACGTAGACCGCGTGGCCCTCGTGCAGGGCCGTAGGCGCCGTGGGCGGCTCGGCGTCGCCATTGAAGGACTCCCGCGGAACGGGAGGTTGGGCAGAATCCGCCAGGCAACGCAGTGCCGTCTCCGCCGTTGCTTGGGCTTGCGGAGGCGTCACTGGCCATGGGTCGGTCGCGAGGTCGTAGAGCGGCCACGCAATGAATATCGAGCCCTTCGTGTCGAGCGGGTCCTTCGAGGACTCGAACGTGACTGCCCCAGTCCCATACGGCGCCGGCTGGCGCGCCTCGATGATGATCCGGACCGTGCCATTATGCGGCGCGCCGATCGGCCGGTCCTTCTCGAGCACCTCCCACAACCTGTAGTACGTCGCCAAGATTTGCTCCATCTGGGCTTGTGACAGGCGGTTCGACCCCTCGTAGACAAGCTGTCGGTCGGCGCCTACCATGTAGCGCCGCTCGCCCATCCAAAACTCGCCGTCGGGAGGGTCTACGGCGGTCCAGGGGTCGTCGAGCGGGGTCTCCTGCATGGCCAAGCGCAGCCGGCGGGCTTGCGCGTCGCCGTCGTCGGCGAACCGTGGCAGGAATGTCGCGACGGGAGAAGGCGGCGCCTCGTCGACGCAGTGGCCCGTCGGCGCCTCGTCGCGGGAGGGCTCGACACATCCTGCCAACAGGAAGACGGCGAGGACGAGTTCCACCTTCACCCAAGCACCGCGCGGGTCATCTGGCTAGGCGTGCATAAGGTCTATGGTCAAACCACCGAAGCAAGCCAGGGACCTATCGAGTTCCCATCAGGCGAAGGCGGCCGGTTCGTCGTGGACGGCGACCTCGAAGCCAGGCCGTTCGCCGGAACTCATTGGGGTCCAGTTGTTTTGGGCGGCCAATCGAGAGTTCGCAAGAGAGGAAAAGTCACTTGGATTTCGAAAGCTAGATTTTATCTTTTTCCAGGGGAGATGGGGGCTCGGTTTGCTCCCGTCTGCTGCAAGAACAGCCTAGCCGGTGGGCCAGTGTGCGGACAAACCTCGCGGACAATCCCGTTTCGCCGCGTTAGAACGGCCCGCGCTTGGGTTTTGCCGACCCGGGCTTGGCGGCCCCAGGCTGCACGATGGCCTTCCCGAGGGCCGAACAGATGAGCCCGACCGTGAAGTCGCCCGTTTGGTTGCCGGTGTCCAAGAGCGGGTTCACTTCGACGAATTCAAGGCTCGACAGCAAGCCGGAGTCGGAGAGCATCTCCATGGCCAGGTGCGATTCGCGGTACGTGAGGCCGCCTTGCACGGTAGTACCGGTGCCTGGCGCCCAGCGGGGATCCACGACGTCGAGGTCGAAGCTCAGGTGGACCTGGTCGACGCCCTTCGAGACGCGCTGCAGGGCCTCCTCCATGACGTTGGCCATGCCCATCTGGTCGATGTCGCGCATCGTGTAGTACGTGACGCGGCTGTCGGTCAGGATTTCGGCTTCCTGTTTGTCGACGCTGCGCAGGCCGACGTAGACGACGTTTTTCGGGTCCAGTTTCGGCCCCGGGGTGTCAAAGTTGGCAAGCCGCTCGTGGCCGAGCCCAAGGATTGCAGAAACCGGCATGCCGTGGATATTGCCCGAAGGCGATGATTCCACGGTGTTGAAGTCGGCGTGGGCGTCGAACCACAGTAGGCCGCGGCGCTTGGAGTTGCGGGCGAGGCCGGCTTGGGTGCCGATGGCGATGGAGTGGTCGCCGCCGAGGACGATGGGGGAAACATTGTCCTTCACGGCCTTGTCGACGCGGTCGGCAAGTTCCTTGCAGGCGGCAAGAACCTCGTCGACGTACTTCAGTTTCGGGTCCTTGGGCTTGCGCTCTTCGGGCTCGGCGGCAAAGACGTTGCCGCCGTCCTGGACCTTGTACCCGAGGTCGGCGATGCGCTTGTGCAAGTTAGCAGCGCGAATCGCAGATGGCCCCATATCGACTCCGCGGCGGCCGGCGCCGAGATCCATGGGCACCCCGATGACGCGGACGGTGTTTTGGAGCATATGCCGAGGCCGACCCGCGAGGGGCATATGTAGCTGGCTGGGGCAGGCCAAGGCCTGGACCACTGGCTTGATGTACTATTGTACCCATATTGTATCGCATGACGAAACAGGTCGCCCTCTCCGAGCACGCCTACGCCCGCCTGCGCCGCCAAAAACTGCCGGGCGAGAGCTTCAGCGGCGCCGTCGAACGCCTGATCGACCACCAACGCAAAGACGCCGCGGGGTTCATCGAAGCCATGCGGGGCGTCCGGCGCATCATGTCACCGGACGAGCACTTGGCCATGATCGAAGCCGACCGCGAAGCTTCACGCGAACCAGCCTGATGCCCGTCCTTGACACGTCCTTCCTCATTGCCGCTTGGGCCGAGGACCAGGCCGCCCTCCGCCTTCTCGACGAGATTGCGGCCGAGCCCTTGGTCGTCCCCGCCGTCGTCGCCGTCGAATTTCTCAGCGGCATCAGTCCCGCCGACCACGACAGGGTCCTCGACGGCATCGAACGCCGGTTCACCCATGCCCACACCTCCCGCGAATGGGCAAGTGCCGCTGCCCAGCGACGTATCCACCTGCGAAGGCAAGGCCGAGCCATCCGGACCGCAGACTTCTGGATCTCTTGCTGGGCCGACCTCCACGACACGTACGTCATCACCCGCAACGTGCGGGACTTCGAAGCGCTCGGCGTCAAGGCACGAGGATGGTAGCGCCCCGCCCCTGCCCTGTGCCCCCGGCTTCCTCTAGCGCCTCCGTGTCTTCCATCTCCTCCTTCAACACCCTTTTTCCGTCGCCCGTCCTCCGCCACTTGTGGACGCCCTCCGCCTCGCGCTCCAGGCCATCGGCCTGTTCGAGTCGGACACCGTCGTCGAGCGCCCCTGGGGATTGTGGGTCGACTGGTACCGGACCCCCGAGGCGACGTTGAAGTGCATGGTTGTGCGCCAGGGGGCTCGTATGAGTCTGCAGCGTCACAGCGAGCGCCGCGAGATCTGGCGCGTCGTGTCCGGCCGCGGCGAAGACCAAGGGACGTCGCCGCCCTCCAGCCTGTCACCGGGCCGCACGCACGTTGTCGAGGCTGGCGCCCAGCACCGCATCGCAAACACGGGCACCGAGCCGCTGGTGATTGTCGAATTGCAAATGGGGCACTGTGACGAGGACGACATCGAGCGCTTGGCGGACGACTACGACCGCGGCAAGGCGACGTAGACGTACGTCGACGACGACGGTCAGTCAACCGATAGAACCGATTGAACCGATGCGTCGACGCCGCACGGCGTATCGGTTTCATCGGTTTCATCGGTTGATGCCCGGGGCGCGGGTGCCGGATTACAACCCAGGAATCGCCTTACGCGCCGAAAAACCGCCGTCGAGCGTGTGCCAGTTGCGAATGTCCTTCTCGCCGTCACGCCAGCACAAGTACACCGTCTCGATGCCCAGCTTGCCACGGAAATCGATGAGCCCCGAATCGAGATCCTTCGCTTCGCATCCCATCGCCTCGAAGCGTTCGATCACCTGCGCGGCGGCGTCGAGGGCTGCGGCGCGCCGTTGCTGCTGCTCCTTGTGTTCCGCCCACTCGGTGCATTCCGGCGACGAGAGTTTGTCACCCCAGATGATGCGCAGGTCTTCGATCTGGGTTTCCGCCTCCCGCATGTCCGCGAGGGCAGCCCGGCCGGCGGCAAGCAGACCACGCACGTCCGGGAGAGCTGCGTTGGCTTCGGCAAGGGTCCAGATGCGCATGATATCTACTGCCGTGTGACGATACTCAGAATGTCGTGGTCTTTCAGCCTGTGTTCGAGGCCGACGGTTTGGCCGGGGAACTTGGCGGATTTTCCCCAAACGTGAGCGAAGCGGAACTTGCGCTTGAAGTCACGATGCAGCATTTCGCACACCATGCCGATGTCGGTATCCTGTTTGACGATGAGTGGCTCCTTCATGTCCGCCTCCTGGCCGCGCGGCTTGAGGTAAACTGAGATGAAGTGCAAATTGTCGTAGATGAAATCCTTCGCGCGGTCGACGCCCCAGCCCTTCGCGGCCGCCATCGGAATCGACACGAAGCCTTGCGTTTTGAGCCACGCCGCGACTTCCTTGTATTTGTCTTCCCCCGCGAGGTCGACCTTGTTGACGATGCAGACCGCGGGCAGATAGACGCGGTTTCCGGCGAGGTGATCTACGAGGTCGTCGGGCGTGATGTCCTCGCGCACCACAACGTCGGCGTTGCGGGTCTTGAACTGGTCAATAATTTCGGCAATCTGCTCCGCCGTCATGTGCGTCTGTTTCTTCATCAGGTGGACCTTGATGCCGCCGCGGTCGGTGTAGTAGACCGCGATGTCCTTCGGCCGGCGATTGATGCGGATGGCCGACTGCTCAAGTTCGCGGATGATGATGGGCAGGTGGTCGTACGCCTTGCCGCAGTCGAGTGTGACGAGAATCATGTCCGAGTTGCGGGCGGCGGCGATGACTTCCTTGCCACGGCCCTTGTTCAAATGCGCGCCCGCGATGATGCCGGGCATGTCGAGGACTTGAATCTCGGCGCTGCGGTACTTGAGCATGCCAGGAATGACCGTCAATGTCGTAAACTCGTACGCGGCGACCGTCGACCCAGTGCCGGTCAAGGCGTTCAGAATCGTCGACTTTCCGACGCTGGGAAGCCCCACCAAGCCGACCGTGGCGTTGCCGGACTTCTTGACCGCGAAACTGACCCCGCCGCCGCCCCCCATGGAGGCCTGCTTCTCGACTTGGGCGCGCAGGGCGGCGATCTTGGCCTTGAGTTTCCCGATGTGGAACTCGGTCGCCTTGTTCTTCTGCGTCTTGAGGATCTCCGCCTCGATCTCCTTGATTTGATCGGCGACTGTTCCCAAGGCATTTTGCGCCACAGGAGAGCCATATAAGAGGCATAGGGCACGGGTCAACCCTTTGCGACACCTGGCCGAGCGTACCGCGCCCACCGCCCCCTGGGCCACATTTGGCGTTCCCTGAGCCGCCCATGCTACGGACCGACCGCAAGCCCCCCTTATCCCCTGGAGGAAGACTGTTCGAAGCCTGTCCGAGCGGGGTTATAAGGGCGGTAGTGGAAGTGGGGGTTGTATGAAAACCGCCCTGACCATCATGGCAGCCCTCCTCTTGGCCGCCACGGGGCTGGCAACCGTAGCCGCTCAATCCGAACCCTCCAACGGCGGTTCATCCACATCGTCAAACGGCGAGTCTAAGGACCGTGACTCCGACGACGTACCAGACGTGAAGGACAACTGCCCCGACGTGAAGAACCCCGGGCAGATGGACACAGACTCCGACGGCGCAGGCGACCTGTGCGACCAAGACCTTGACGGCGACGGCGTCGTGAACGACAAGGACAACTGCCCGCGTGTCGCAAACCAGGACCAAGCCAATGGCGACAACGAAGCGCCCGGCGACGCCTGCCAGAACGCGACCGTTGCAAGCCACTGCAATGAAGGGAACGCGACCCAACAGGCGGAATGCAAGCGCAACTACTGCCGCGAGCACCCTGCGGCCTGCACGCCTCCGGCGAAGCCGGCGCCGTGCGGCGCCACGACCGCGAGCCAGCGCGACGACTGCAAGGCCGACGAATGCCGGGACGGGGTTGCCGCCTGCAAAGAGAAGTGCGAAGCCACAGGGCGTCTATGTGACTTCGATCAAGGCGAGCGCCGCGGTCATCTCACCTACACGATTGCAACCGACGGCGCGGGCCTAGACGATGTGCGCCTGAACGGTGTCCTCGTGCTTGCGCACCTGAGGCTTCTTGGCGAAGGGCCCGTCGAGACTGTTCGCGATGGCGCAGTGCTCAAGGTAACGCGCGGCGACGACCGCATCATGTTGCACGACGAGCCGACCGGACTGTTGCGCTACGAGGGCCCAAGTGGCCTGGTGCTGACCTTCCCCGACGCGGCCCGCGTCGAGCTCGGCGCCGACAAGGGGACTGTCATCCTCGATGCCAACCACCGGGCGTTTCTGATCTTTGACAACGCTGTGCAAGAAGGCCAAAGTGTCTCGTTTACCGGGTTCCTGACCCTGCATGGAGCAGCCCCGATGGTTGACAAGAAACCGGTAGCCGAAGCCGTCGGCAAGGCTCTCGAGGACGGCCGGGTCGGTGCCACCATCAAGGTGCACAAACTCGAGAAAGCGATTCGCGAAGGAGCCGTCGAGATTCTCGCCTACGCTGACATGGACGTCACGGTGACCGCGAGTGAGGGCACGCCAACGCCCCAGGACCCGATTCGCATCAAGGTGGGCGGCGAACTGAATGAAGGCCGCACCATCACCATTACGCTCGACCCCACGCTGTTGCCTTCCAACGGCGGCCGGCTCGAGTTGCGGTACTACGATCACCACGACGACGGCGGCCGAACGGAGGTCGTGTTCAACCAAGCCGCAAGCCTTGAGGATGTCCTCAACGCCGGCGACGACGACGGACAACCCGAGTATTGGATTGTTCAGGACGTGGACGGTACGCACGTCATGGCAAGCATCTCGCACTTCAGCATCCACGAAGTGACCATCGCGAGCCTCGGGCAAATCATCGTGCCCTCGGTCCTCATCGGGATTGGCGCCGGCATCCTTGGCACGTTGATGGCGGGCGTCATGCTCTTCAGGCCGCGCCGCAGCCGCGAATTGTAACGCAGATGGCTCCGCAGGGCAGCGCAGGGCAGCGCAGGGCAGCGCAGGGCGACGCAGGTTCCCAAGCGGAAGCGCTACTGGCCGCAGAAACGGCGTGGGAGAGCCAGGCTACGGCGGCGCGGCAGAATCCGGCTCGCGCGGCATGTCCGGCGGGACCGGAGCGGGCTTCACGGGCGGCGACAGCGCCAGCCACGCATCGCTGAAGCGATCGACGGCCTCGTCCAGGAAGGATTTCTTGTAGGTCACCAAGACGCTTGCGACGCGTTCCGCTTCATCAACGTACAGGCGCTTGGTGCGCCCTGCCGCCTCCTCGCGAAGAAGACCTGCGATGCGCAGTTTCTTGAGATGGAACGACAACGTGGGGCCGGATAGGCCGACGACGTCGCGCAATTCGCCCGGCGTAGTTCCCGGATGGAGGATCAGGTGCGTGCAGATGGCGCGCGGCCCTTTGTGCCGAATGATCGACAGGATGTCCTTGTCGCGGCGATCCATTCCCGCCCCGGGATAGAATGACTTGAAACCGCCCTGCTCCCGCGTCGCCAAGATGCCGTGGCGCGCCAAGTGGTAGCAGTGGTACTCAAGAGTTGACACAGGCATCGCAAGCGCTTCGGCCAGGGCGCGCAAGTGCAGACCCGGACTAGTGGCCACGAAGGCGACGATGCGGCGCCGCGCCTCGAGGTCCAGGACCGTGTCCGCATCTGGCCCCATAACGTCACCGTTTGAGAGCCGCCAAATACAGAAGGACGACGATGCCGAGGCTTGAGACAGCTAGGACGGGAAACTCGCCCGCAGCGCCCGCGGCCACGTCAGCGCGGCGCTCGTACGCCAGCCACGCCAGATAGGCGCCTTGCGCGGCAAAGGCCGCAAACGCTAGGCTCACCCAGACCAGCTTGCCGTTCTGGACCCGCCGATAGGCCGCTAGCCCAAGGATGCAGAGCAACAAGGAAAGGCCGGCCAAGAGCACGCCAGCCGCGACGGCCACGTTGGCCCACGCCGAACTCATGGAGGTCCGATTGGAGGGGGTTGCTATAATGTGTTGGAACGCGAGCCGGTCAGTCGACCCAGTCGCTCCTGTTCCAGCTTCGCTGCCAGGCGCCGCACAGCATCCACCGTCGCAACGGGCAGGGCGAAGCCGTCGGTGTGCGGACAGTAGTCTGCATCCAATTCGGCGCCCCGCAATGCGTCATCCCAGACGGCCGGATACAGCCGGCATCCTTCCGGGCGAATGGCATGGATGGTGCAGAATCCGGCCGGCGCGAGAAAAACGCACGGCCTGGGTGTCGCGCCCGGCGCTGCGTGCGAGCCCGAGGCCGCCGGCCCGTCTCGAGTGCGCAGTTGCAAGTAGCCATCATCGGCCTGGAAAAAGAAATCCATGCCGGGATGCGGTGGGCCGATGCGGGAAACGTCCGCGTCCGTCAGGAGCATCTCGACGTCGTGGCAGCAGGCGCTGCATGCGTGGTCCATGCACGGATTGCCGCCCTTGGTCGGGATTTGGGGAAGTGCCGGAAGCGGCCTCGTCGTCATGGTTGCGGCCTGGCGGGAGCCAAAGTCACGCCGCGCTGGTCCAGGTATGCGCCCTTGTAGCCCTGGCGCGGCGGCGTCTGCAACGGCTCAATCACAATCTGGCAGAAACGGTCGCCCACCGTGACGACGAGCGGCTCATGGCCTGTGTGAAAGGCCCCGATTGTGAGGTTGCCGCGGAAGCCGGCATCGACCTTGCCAAACGACACAAGCACGCCACGCCTTGCGAAGCTGGACCGAATCCAGAGCGACCCAACCGCATCCGCCGGCATGCGGAGGGCGGCTTGCGTGCCGACGACGAACCGGGTCATCGGGGGGACCGTCACCGTTCCCTCCGACACCGGCTCCGTCATCTCCGACGGGACAAGGACGTGGCCAATGCGCAGGTCGAGGCCGTTAGGCGTCAGGTCCTCCGGGTGCCATGGCTCTGCAGCGAAGACTCCCGCAGCGACGGCGGCAAGGATGTCTCTGTCGCTCCAGGTCGCCATTGTACACTCCATGGGCCTTCTCGGATTTGAACCGAGGTCAAATGGTCCCAAACCATCTAGGATACCAAGCTACCCCAAAGGCCCGATGAAGGCCGCGACACGCTGGCCCTGAAAAAGGCTTCAGGGGGTCTAGGGCCAGCGGCAAACAGCGCCTAACGCGGCTTCCACACGGCAATCGCGAGAATCGCCAAGAGGACCAGAAGCACGAAGCCGCCGCCTGCGAACCATCCCCAAACAGGCATGTCGGGTTCGTGGGACGCTACCCTTGGAGCAGGCCGCTGCGCCGCGGGTTCCTCGGCCGGGGCGGGGAGTGTAATGGGTATGAGTTCCTCGAAGTTGCGCACGGAACCGTCCTCGCCCACGGCTGTCAGGCGAATTGTGAACGTGCCCGCCGCCCCGTAGGCATGCGTAATTGGGCCAGAACCGGTTGTCGCAATTGGATCGGAGTCGTCGCCGAAATCCCAGACGTAGCTCTCACTCGGCACGACGGGCGTGACCGTAACGGTGCCGTCGGGGAGTGTCTCAGCTGTGAAGCCGGCTCCGGTGAAGAGGCGCGACACCACGATGACCTGGACGGTGTCGATGTTGCTGTCCTTGCCGTCCGAAACCTCGAGAGAGTAAACGAAGGTGCGGCCGACGGAAGCCGCGGGGACAGTGAAGGTCGGCGTTGCCGTCTCGGCGCCGAGCAAGCTCGGGGTGGTGCCCGTGCGGGGTGTCCAGGCAAACGTGAGTGCGTCGCCGTCGGCGTCACTGGAAAGAGATCCGTCAAGGATGACGGCGTCGCCCTCGTAGGCCTGAATGGATCCTCCGGCCTTCGCGACGGGTGCGTTGTTTGCGCGATGAATCGTGACCACAATGGTGTCGGGCACGGAATCGTGCGTACCGTCATAGATGACAAGCGAGAACACCAAGTCCACGGATTCCTTGCCAGGAAGCGACGGCGCCGTGAAGTATGCGTCCTGCTGGTTCGCGTTCATGAGTTCGACTGCTGGGCCGGAAACCTGAGTCCAGTGCCACGAAACGACGGTGACGCCGTTTGCGGCGCCTTCTAGGACGACTTTGTCGCCTTCTGACGCGGCCTTGTCGTCGCCCGCGACGGCTCCGGGTTCTGGCGTGCCGGGTTCGGGGTCGGGGCCGGAACTGTAGTCCACATTCGTAACGGAGATGATGCTGCAACCGACGGACGTCGCGTCCGCGACATCTTGGACGGTAAGGCAGACGATGTAGTCGCCGGCGCTGCTGAAACTGTGCATGGGGAAGCGCAAGTTAGAGGTGGTGCCGTCGTCGAAGTCCCAGGCCCACGTGTCAATTTCGGCGAGGCCGTCAGGATCGGTCGAGACATCATTGAAGGACGCCAGGTCGCCAACCTGGACTGAAGCGGGCTTGGTGAACGCGGCGGTCGGGATGTCGTTGATGCACGTCACCGTGACGGTTACCGTTTCGATGTTGCCGTAGGCAGGAAGCGGAGTCATGCCGCTGGGGTCGTCGTTGTCCTCGAGCTGGTAGGTAAAGAGGTCAGGGCCGCAGAAATTCGCGTTGGGCCGGTAGCGGAAAGAGCCGTTGTCGGTGACGGCCGGGCTGGAGCCGGTGCCGTCGAATTTCTTGAGTGTGCCGGATGTCGGACCGGCAACGAGCGTCACGAGTGCCGCATCCTTGCGCGGCGTCAAGGGTAGGTCGAGGATATCGTCGGGGTCCGAATCGTTGCACTTCATGTTCCATGGAGGCACCAAACAGCCGGTGCCGACGATCATGGACAACGAGCCGCAACTCGAAGCCGTGGCTGCGCTGCAGTCCTCGTTCATCGTGTACGTGTCCGCTACTGCGACGGGCGTGTCGGCCCGGCAAGTGACCTGCAAGGTGATGGTTGCGGGCTTGCTGTACAGCGGAGCGCCGGGCGCGGGTGCGGCGGGTGGCGCGTCGATACCATTGTCTTTGGCCCGATACGTAAGCGTGTCCGGCGTCGTGTACGACGGCCCGTTGCAGTAGTCGTTGTCCGGCGCATAGGTCATGCCGGTGAATGTATTGAAGGGAGCGACGCCCGTGGTTGCCACCAAGCCCGAGGAGCACAGCGGCGGTCCGTTGGCAAGCGTGCCAAAGAGTGGCTCGGCTTCGAGACAGTACCCGCTCACGGAATCATCGTAATCGCTGGCCAGAAGCGGAAGGTCGGCGGGAACGGCGGGCGATACGCATCCCGTCGTCGGAACGACCGCGGTGCAGTCTTCGTCCAACGTCACGGTGTAGGGGACAGCAACCGGGCGGTAGTCGCGGTAGAAGAGGACAGCACGGTTTGACAAGTCAACGGCCGAGGTGTCGCTCGGGCCTTGGAAGAAGTACTGCAGGCCGTGGTCGTCGGCGGGGTCCATGTTGTCGGGGTTGTCGCCGCTCTCCTCGATGCCGATGAGGGTCCCTTGGCCCGTGCCGCCGGCGGCGGGGGTGTAGACTACGTCCTTCAGGACGATAAGCACATCGCCGGTGGTTTCACGCAGGCGAATCTGGAAGGTGACCACGCCGGGGCCACAAGGCGCCGGTGGAGCATACAAGGGAATGTCGGTCCACTGCACGACAAGTTCGCGCTCCCCGGCGACGGCGCCGATGGTTTCGTAGCGGATCGTCCCCGAGCAGCCCTTGAAGGCCAGGTTGGTGAATAAGCCGGCAATGTAATTGTTGGGGCTTGCCGTGCTCGGGATTGTGGCCGGGGTGAACGACGCTGGTGGCGGCGGCGCAGGCGGCGTCGAGGTGGGCAAGTCGGCCAACACGAAGCCGATGTATCCGTTCTCGTTCACGTAGAATTGGTTCGGAGCAGTTGCATAGAACAGGCTGGGCGAACTGAAACCGATAGGGAAAGGTCCGGCAAAGGTGTCGGGGGAGGCAAACGCGGCGTCGAGGACGTTCGTCCCCGTCGCCCAGATGTCATATTGCGCCCACGCCGCGCTCGGCCCATCTCCGGACGGATCCGTATTGTCGAGGAATTTGTAGTTCCCGAAGTCGCGACTTCCTGCCGGCGACGCCGACAACGGCGGTACGGCTGCGTCGGCGTCTGCCGCCACAAGCAGCGCGGCCGCGCCCGCGATGGCCAAAAGGACAACTGCGGTCATGCCCGTAAGACGTACGGCCGAACGACGTTCCATCGTGCCCATGACCCCGCTTGCCACATTCGAAGACTTTCCTGGCTACACTTTAACTTTGTGGCCAAGTGTGGCGCTCACCGGACATCTCCCACCTCCTGTTGGCGGGGAGAACGGCCGCTGCTAGGCCGACGCCGGCGCTGGAACCCGCTTGCGCAGCAGCAGGAACGCGCCGGCGGCACCAGCCGCCAGAACGAGGCCAGCGCCCGAAAGAACAAGCCACAGGGGGACTCCCGTTCCGGCTCCTGCGACCGCGGCGGCGGGCCGGCTTGCGACGGCGTCGACCCTGGCGACCTGCTGGGTCTGTTGCTCCACACCGGCTTCATCCGTCATCGTGAGCGTAATCGTGTACTGGTCGATGGCGGTGTAGGTGTGCGTTGTCGGGCCTTCCGTCGTGACGGGGGCGGAGCCGTCACCGAAGTCCCAGGTGTATTGGGCGGCGGGGTCAAGCGGCGTCACCGTGATCGAGCCGTCAGCGCCTTTCGAAACCGTGAAGCCTTCCGATTGATCCCCGGTGACCGCACCGCCTGAAGTTGCAAGCCGAACGATCTGAAGCGCCGTACTGGACGATTGCCCGTCGCTTACTTCCAGGGCAAAGCGCAGCCGCGACGTCGTGTCCGGCATGATGAAGGACGCCTTCGCGGACATGGGATCATTGATGGAGACAGCGGGGCCTTCAAGCTGCATCCAGAGGTATGACACGCCGGATCCACCTGACGAGGCTGAACCGTCCAGGACGACGACATCGCCGGCCATGGCGCGGGCGTCTGGGCCGACGCGTGCGACCGGAGCGACGCCGGCCTCGCCCTCGACCACCACCAGGACCCCCGCGGAAACTTCCTCCCCGCCATCGCGGACGGTGAATTCGAAATACAGGTTGTCCGCGGCGCCGGCGGTGAAGGTGGCACTCCAAGAGGTCGCGCCGACCAAAGTCACTTGGGCGCCATTCGTCTGCCGCCATTCAAAGGTCGGCGAAGCGGCCCCTGTGACCGTCGCAGAGATGGTCACGGCCTGGCCCGGCGCAACGGTCTGGGCGGCCATGGGGGCAACCTTGAGTTCCTGCGGCGGCGGGTCATCAGGGTTGTCTTGTGTGTCCCCTGATGGCTGCGATGACGTGGTGCCTTGTCCAGAACTAGAAGACCCGGACGCTGCAATTACCGTGATTGTCCGGCAGGCCAGGGCCCCGCCGACCCCCCATTCGTCCACTGCGCTGAGGCAAGCGGAATAGCTGCCGACGATGCCGTAGATATGGCTCGGGGCCGACGAGGTGGCGGCGTAGCCGTCGCCAAACGCCCAGTTCCAACCATTCACGTAACCCCCAATGTCCGGATCGTACGATGAATCGACGAACGTGACGACCTCACCGACGCGCACCGTGGTTGGGCTTGCCGTGAAGCGAGAAACCGGCGGAAGGTCCGGCTGGATGGTGAGGGTGACCCAGGCGCAATTCGAGCTCACGAGACCGGGGCTGCCGTTGTCCACGACCTGGTAGCTGAAGGTGTCCGTGTACTGCGTCGAGCCGGCCGGCGTGTAGTTGAAATGCCCGCTTGCGGAAACGGACACCGAGGCGCCGGGCATGGTAGGCTGACTGCAAAGCGGGGAAAACGGAGCCAAGCCTTGATTCGAGTAGGGCGAATCCGGGTCGATGTCAAGGGCGACGATGGGCGAGAAACCGCGGGCCCACGTGTCGAGGGGGTAGCCCAAGACACCGGTGTAGGTGTCATTGCCGGCCGTCGGGGCATCGTTGACGCAAGTCACCTGAAGGTATTGCGTCGCCGTCGCGGCGCCCCCCGCGACGTCGGATTCAAGGACGCGGAAGACGAACGAATCGTCGGTCGCAAGCGAGAACGGCTGGTTGCAGTAGTTGAGGTCCGGCGTGTAGGTGAACGACGGCGACGTGGCTGGCGTGTCCGTGCACGATGGCATCGAGAGGGTGCCGTAGGTCGGCCCGCTCTCGCGGCAGTAGCGCAGCACCTCACCGTAAGGCGTGTCGGGATCGGCTCCGGTGACACTCGCTAAAACCGGAGTCTCCTCATTGGTGGCCGCCGTGACCCCGTCGGTGGCGGTGGGGGCGTCGTTGACGTGCGTGACTGTGATGGTGACGACACCGTTGGTGTCGGCGTTCGTGCTTCCGACCTGGATGTCGTGCATCTTGTACTGGAATGAATCCGTGCCTTCGAAGTCGTTGTTCGGCGTGTACTCGAAAAAGCCATTGAGGGCAAGCGGCGTGGCCAGAACGCCGTTTGTCGGCCCGGACAGAAGGGTGACCTCCACCGGGTCATTCGGGCCGTTGACGTCATTGCACAGGACGCCGTAGTAAGGCCCGCCGTCCCAGTCCTCCGTTGTGGCCCCGCAGGCACTTGCAGTGAACGTCGTCTCCTCCGGTGTCGACCAGCTGCTGTCGTCGACCGTGCGCGGGTCGGCGGCGATGACGTGGATGGTGACCGCGGTTTGGACCCCGAGGGTCAGCGTCGAATCCTGCGGCCGGTAGGTGAAGTGACAGGTGTCGAAGTTCAGCGGCGAGTAGGCGAACGTGAAGGCCCCGGTCGACGAGGACGATGTGAGCGAACCGGCGCCGTCGAAGTCTTCGCACGTGACGCCCGAGAAGGTGACCGCTGTCAGCGCATCGGGCGAACCCGAGTACCACTTCATGTCGTAGTCGTAGTCGTTGCACAGGACGCCGTAGGCGGCGCCGTACGTGGCCGCGCAATCCGCCGTGCTCGGCGGGTCCACCGTGGGGTAGCTGGGCGCCGTGCCTGGGAAGACTGTGCTGGCAGCGAAGACGGAGTAATCGTCGTCCATTTCAACGGGTGCGTCAGCGGTGCACGTGAGCGTGATGGTGAACGTGCCCGGAGTCGCGGATTCCGTGCCGGCCGCATCTCGCGTCTGGTAGGTAAAGGAGTCGGAGCCGCAGAATTGCGCGTTGGGCGTATAGGTCGCGGCGTACGAGGTTGTGCCCGCAGCGCCTAGGGTCGTGTAGGTAGGGCAGACGAATGCGACCAGCGATGTCACGCCGTTTGAGGGCAGGGTGGCAGCGCAGAACTGCATTTGATCCCCTGGCGCGGGGGTGTTTGGGGGGTTGTCGACATCGGCCCCGGGGACCGTGATGGACGTGTCTCCCGCGTCCTCGGCGACGCTGGTCGAGCCGCCGGGGGCGGTCGGGGCGTCATTCACGCACGTTACCTGGAGGTTGACCGTCTGGACCGCGCTGAACGCCTTGCCGTCGTACGCCTGGTACTGGAACGTGTCCGGTGTGGAGTAGGGCGCCCCATTGCAGAAGTTTGCCACCGGCCGGTAGGTGACGTCGAGGCGGGCGACGTCGTCCGACATGGTGGACGCCGTCGTCGGACACACCGGGGCAAGCGCGGGGGCCGTCGTGAACATGGTTCCCCCCGCGGCCGTGGTGGTGGACACGACGCAGAAGGAAATGTCGGTTTGCGGGTCGTCCTCGTCCGCATCCGAGGCCGTGAGCCCGTAGGGCGCCGACGTGAGGGCGCCGCACGTCGAGGACGCCGTGCCGCTGCAGTCCTCGTTGAGCGTGACCGGCCCCAATGCCGTCGGGGTGGGCGCGACGTTGCACGGGGATTCAGTCAGGACGACCTGGCCGCGGGCTCCCGGACCACCCGACTGGAGCGTAAATCCGGGGTTGTAGCCGCCCGACCCTCCTCCGCCGGGGGCGTTACCCCCGAAGCCGTTCCCCTGGGTCGTCCGTCCGTTGGCGCCGGCGCCCCCCCCGGACGTTCCGCCCGTGCCACCCGACCAGGTGCTGGCGCTGCTCCCGTCCGTGGTGGAACCCCCTCCGCCGCCCCCGCCGCCGCTGTAGGTCGTGCCTCCAGCATTCCCGGCGCCGTCGCCGCCCTTGCGCTGCGTCGTTCCGGCGCTTCCGGCCGTGCTCCCCGGCGCCGTTTCCGCGTTGCCGTCGTCCCAGCGGCCCCCGAGGCCACCGCTGGCGCGGACGGTCAACGTGTCCTTGAACCACGACTGGCCCCCGGTGCCTCCGTTGGCACTGGCGCCGCCTCCTGCGCCGCCCGTGCCGACGGTCACTGTGTAGGTGGTGGCCGAGGATACTGGAACGACGCCCGAGGCATAGGTGCCGCCTGCCCCGCCGCCCCCGCCGAATCCCGTTGCCCCCGTATCACCGCTGCCGCCACCTCCCCCGCCGCCGCCCCACGCTGCGGCAAGCACACTGCAGGTCGTGGCATCCGGCTTGTACGTGCCGGCCGCGATGCACGTCACGACTGAGGGGCTGGCGCCCGGTTGGGTGCACCCTCCCGTGAGGGTGGCTGCAGTGGAGGTAGGGAGGGCGGTCAAGGCCACCAGGCCGACAAGCACGAGCGCCGCGGACACAATCGCCGTCCTGCGGAGGCGGCGACTGCCCAGCCAGGCGGATGGGCGCCCGGGCAATCCATCTCTGTATGACTCCGTCCGACCGCCAACCATGACCCCCTGAGCGCCGCCAAGACTAATGAACGTTATGGGCCACCCTACAGGACTGTGTAATCCCGGAATCATTTCGCCGGCTCATGGTGTCGCCTCCATTTGGGTGAGGAAGTTGCCGAGACGGATGTCGTGGCTGCGGCGCCAGAACGCCTGGTCGGGGGTTTCCCGGTTGTCCCAGTCGAGGCTCATGTGGGGGCGTACGCTGTTGTACCATGCGACGAATTCCTGGAGTGAGGGGAATTTGTGCCGGCTTTTTTCGTAGGAAGCGTGGAAGCGTTCTATCCTGCCGTTGCTCTGCGGATGTTTCACGTGGCAGAGGATGTGGCGGATTTCACATCGGGTAAAATGCCACGGCTACAGTTAACCTGCGCGCATTTGCCAGGGAAAGTTTGGCGTCCTACTTCTTGCGGCGTTGCATGAATATTGCAAGGCCAACCAAGCCCGCAAGAAGCACGACTGCGCCACCGGCCAGGAACCAGGCCGCGTACGCGGCATTGCTCGAGGCACCCGCCGTCGGCACGGACGCTTCATGCACGACTGATTCCATGCCAACTGGAACGGCCTGGTGGAACGCCAGGACAGCGCCATTGGCGTCGTGGGCCGTCAAGCGAATCGTGTAATCGCCCCGCGCCGCGTACGTGTGCGTAATCGGGCCCGACGATGCGACGGGCTCCGAATTGTCCCCGAACTCCCACACGTAGTTGACTGCCTCAACATACGGCGTGGCCGTGACGACGCCATCCGCAGCAACCTCCACGGCGAACCCAGGACCCGTGAAGATCTTGGCCGAAACCAAGACCGGCACCGCATCAACACTGCTGCCCTTGCCATCCGAGACCTCGAGGGCAAAGACGAAGCTGCGACCCAACGACCCCGCCGGAACCGTAAACGACGCCACCGACGAAGACGCGTCCTCGATTTGCACCGCGGGCCCCGAAATTTGCGTCCACGCGTACGTCATTGCATCACCATTGGCGTCACTTGAGGCACTGCCATCCAATGTGACTTTGTCGCCCTCATGCGCTGTTGGGGGAACAACGACGCGAACCAGCGGCAGAGTATTCGCACTCGTCACCTGCACCGTAACCGAATCCGCAACAGACGTTGCTGTGCCGTCGCCCACGACCAAGGCAAAGACCAAGTTTACTGGCTGCAGCGAAGGCAAAATCGGCGCCGTAAAGGATGCCGACGATTTGTCCGCATCGAGTAGCGTGACGGGAATTCCGCTGACTTGCGTCCATGACCACGTCGTTGGCGCGCCACTGCCGGACCCCAACAAGACAACCGTTGCCTCCTCGACGACGACTTGATCCTCACCCGCATCTGCCGCAAGCGGCCCAACTCCAGGGCCGGGCTCGTCCACGATGACATCGTCTTCACCCGGATCAACGACCGCAGCGTCACCACTGACCTTGATGACGCGCGTCACCTTGGAAAAGTCGCCGTGTACATCATAACAATAGAACGACACCGTGTACGTACCCGCCGTGGCAAAGGCATGCATCGGACTGGAACCCGTCGTCGTGTAGCCATCACCGAAATCCCAGAAGGTCACGACCGTCGGCATGTCCGCAGCATCAGCATCCGCGCAGGCAGACGTGAAGGACACAATGTCGCCCACATTTGCCTGCTCCGACGCGGCCGCCCAAGTGCCCACCGGCACCGTGTTGCCAAGGATGCGAATCGTCGCCGTAACAATCGGGCTGTTGCTACCCGAACTGTCCTGCACGTAATACGTAAACGTCTGCGTACCCCAAGTGAGAAGCACGTCACCGATGGAAATCGTGGTGCACGCGGCCGAACCGGCATCCAGGAAGACCCAGTCGCCAACCGAGTAGCCGGCGATGAGGTCCTTCTGCTGGTAGCAGTACCGGCTGGCGCCGGGGACGGCGACCGTGTTGCGTCCAACATCCTGTTCGCCCGCCGCCACGATGCTGCCACCGAAGCCGGCGGCGCCTTCGGACAACCGCAGCGCACCAGCCGTCACGCCTCCAGGGCCGCACGCCGTAAGCTGGAGATAAATTGGGTCCACCGCGCTAAAGGCGCCGTTGGCATCCGCGTCATAGTAGCATGTCACAAGATGGTCCGTTACGGCAAGCACGAGGGATATGTCGCTGTCGCCCGTCGTCACGATGCTGCCCGCCGGGAAACTCCCGACCCACGTCAGGCGCACGTCCTTTACGGTGACGGTGTTGGTGTCGTCAACGTCAAGGTACAACTTGTCCCCCGAGGAAAACGCGCCGCTTGCATCGGTGTCGCGGTACTTCTCGGAGCCGATTACGACGGTTGCACCAATCGTTGGAATGAGCGTGCCGATGCTGGGGCTGCCAGTTACAACGCGGGGCAAGGATGCAGGCGGCGTGTAGTGGAACGAACCATCATTGTACAAGTACCACAACTTGCCGTAACCTGGCTGCGCGCTGACAAAGGATTTGATGACTTCACCATCAACCTCCAAATCCGGAGTGAGGCCGCCCGGGTTACCTTGCAACAAGGTGTACACGGGAGCAATTGCGCCAGGGAATGTGACGGCGGGCGCCGCCGCGAACAATTCGTGACCCTGGTAGACCGTGTACGCGTCATCAACCGGGCGAGGAACATCCGCCACCGGGAGAATCTTGATGACGAAACAAAGCGGCGCCGCAGGAGGCATCGTGTTCTGATTCTTGCCGCCCAGGGCTGTGCCGCCAGTGTCCATCAAGCGGAAGCAGACGGTATCGGACCCGTTTGCGTCCGGCTTCGTCGTGTAGCGCAGCGTGATCACCTGGCTGCCCGACGGCCCGGAGAGCTCGAGCGCTGGCCCGTACGTCGTCGGGCACGAAGCGGGAGGCAAGGCGAAGTCGTAGTTGGCCGGGCACGGGACCGTGGAGGTAAACAGCGCCGTGTTGGTCTGCGATACGATGACGGGGCGGACAGTCTGGGACATGAATTCGTCCAAGCCGCCGCCGACTCCGATGCCCGTCACGAAGTTTGCAACGGTACGCGTGAAGGGAACTGGCGTGGAACTGATGACCCCGTTGTCCTCGTTAATGAGGTCGCCCCAACTGTTCCAACCCGCGAATACCGGAGCATCGTTGATGGCGAGGACGCTGATCTTGACGCTGGCCTCGTTGCTAAGGCCAACGGGTCCGCCGCCGCAGCTCATTTGGTAGGAGAACCCGTCGTCGCCGGTCCAGTCTGGAAGTGGCGTGTAGGCGAAGGAACCGGAAGCGCTGTCCCACACGAACGACGCTGCTCCGAACGGACCGCTGCCGGGAACCATTTCGTACTGCAGGCCCCCCCCGCTGCAGCCAGCGGCTTCGTCGTTGGCAGCCGGCGCTGCGGGGCCTTCCCCAACCAGCGGACCGCCGTCCTCGTTGAGGCTATAGGAGTCGGCTATCGCCACGTAGTCGGCAACGCCCGCGATGAGGTTGATGTTGACCGTGGCGGCCGGCCCGTAAACGGTGCCGTCGTACATGCAGAATTTGAACGAATCCGCGCCCACGTAGACGTCGGCCGCGAAGTTGAACGAGCCGGAAGGATGCACGCCAGGCTTGACGATGTCGTCGAAGTCCGTGAAGGTCACGTCCCCGTGCTGCGGATCCCAGGTAGCATCGTAGCCCGTGCAGGCCGTCATTGCGGCCGTCAGGGTCTGCGAGGGGCCGCCTTCCACCATGACAGGCGTTGCGGCACACGCGGCGGTACCCGACGGGGGCACGCTAGAGCACATCCACGTGTTGCGCTGCGGCGGACTCTCCGCGTCGGTCGGTGCGTTGAGGGCGCCGGCCGGGAATTCGACGGCGACCCCTTGGCTCAGCGTGACAAAACGTGAGTCTCCCGAAATGACGTCGTAGTTGTGCGTGTAACCGATCGGAGCGTCATTCACGGGATTGATTACAAGGGTGCCCGTGTAGTACCCCGATATGCTCCCGTCGGCCTCCCTAACCCTGAACTGGTAGGTGTCGGCGCCGTTGAAGTTCGTGTACGGCGTGTAGGTTCCTGTTGCATATGTACCGGTCGAGCAGGCGGGAACGCCGGCAATCACGCCGCGCGTGGGCTGAATCTGGATGCAGTAGGTCGCTGGCGGGCGCGGATTCTGGTAATCGGGGTCATAGTAGTAACTGTCCGGCATCGCGTACGTGCAAGCGACGCCAACCGGCGTAGCTGTAACGGCACCGCAGTCTTCGTTGATGCGGACTGGGTTGTGCATCGGGCCCATGACCACGTGGGTGTTCTGGTAGTACCGCACGGCGCGGTCGACGAGGTTGGGTGACGAGGCGTCGCACTGCGCCGCGACCGTCGGGGAGCAGTAGTTCAGGCCGATTGCATTGGACGTTGCGCCGCCGCTGTTCTGGATGCCGAGGCTGAAGGGCTGGTTGTTGTGGTCGACGTTCTTGTAGATGACGTCGATGGCACCAATGTCAATCCACAACTTGTATTGGAACGTCGCGAAGTGGTTGGGCAGGGGCGACGGGTTGCACGGGGCGTCGTTGGTGTTGACAAGGACGCGGTCGTATTCGATGACGACATAGCGCATGGGAGTCGCGCCGGTGATCGGCGATGTCCAGATGCGGCCGGCGTCGGCCGTCGGCCCCGGCGGAGTGTCCCAGCACACGCCCGCACCGACGGCGGACGAGGAGGGAATGCGCATGTTCGTCCAGAATCCCGCAACGAAGAAGAGTGGGTGCGCCGACGCCGCCGTGCTGCATCCGGTTCCGCTCGCGGTGGCCGGAAGCTGGACCGGGTTGCGCGTGTTCACGCCGCATTTGATGCCGTAGGAATCGCGGAACGTGATGAATCCGTTCTCGTTGACCCACCAGGTAAGCGCGCCGTTGCTTGGATATGCGCTTTGGCCGTAGAAGCTGAACTGGTAGGAGCAGCAGGAGACGATGCAGGTCGGCGAGGTGCCCGGCCATGCTGCGCCGTCGTTGAAGATGCTCGTGACCCTGCAGGGGGTGCCGGCGACCTCGTCCCAGCCGAGTGGACAACCCTTGGCCGGCGCCGCAATGCTGCCTTGGATAGGAATACCAGAGCCGATGAGACTGGGCGCCTTGCAGCCCGGTGCGCTCGAGTCGACCCACTGGTACCTCTGGCCGGACGGGACGACGGCAGTCCCGCCGGGGACGACCTTGGATTCGACGCCGGTCGTTGCTGGCGGCAATGCGGAAACCGGTTCCACGACGCTGAACATCGTGAGTGCAAACAGCGCCGCAACTGCGAGCGGCCAGATACGACGTAGCGACATGGACAACCACCGAACCCTGTCAAGGGCAGATGTGACTTCGTTTTCCACTATTAGGCTTTTCCGGCCATGGCCGTGCGCATTCTGGCCCGGCACTGCGACAATCGCAGACCAGTTACTGCGACGGCATGGTCACGGCTGAACGGCGGCGCAGCATCACGACGGACACGCCAATCGCGATGGCGATTGCCGCGCTTGCGACGCCGACGATCACCCACAGCATCGTGTTGCCCCCGCCGCCCGGCGCCGCAATGCGCGAGGCGTCTTGCGGCGCTGCATCTGCTGGCACGGCGCCCACGCTGGCCTCTTGCTCAAACTGCCCGGAGGCACCGAGCGCGTCGTTTGCCGTCATACGGATCTGGTAATTGCCCGGCGCGGCGTACTGGTGCGTGACCGGCTGCGGTCCATCGGATGATACGATGGGGCTGCCGTCGCCGAAGTCCCACTCGTAGGACTCGGCCGACACGAGGGGTGTTGCCGTCACGATGCCGTCGGCGGCAACAGGCGCCGTGAAACCCTGGACCGCGAAAACAAAGGTCGGCGGCAGATCCCCCGTCGTTACCGTCTGGATCGCGACGCTGGTTGCGATGCCGTCACTCACCTCGACCGCGAAGCGATACGTTCCCGATTCAGTCATGGCAAACGACGGTCGTGCCGACGCTGCATCCGAAAGTGTCGCGGCCGGACCTTCCCACTGTGTCCATTGGAACGACAGCGCGTCGCCGTCCTCGTCGCTGGACATTGAGGCGTCAAGCGACACCAACGCACCCAGCGGGGGCGCCGAGGGAATTTGGATAGTGGCCGCAGGCGCGTGGTTCTCGATGCGCACCTCGACCATGATGCCAGCGCGTCCGATACGCGACCCGGATTTGGCCTCAACCTCGATGTACAGGGTGGTTGCGACCGTCGGGGCCACGAATGAGACGGTATCAGAGGTCGTCGTGTCAAACGCGATACGCGATCCGTGCGTCTGCGTCCACGACCACGTCGTCGCCTGGGCGCCCGGCGCCGCGGCCGTCAACTCCACCATCGTGCCCGGCAAGACGAAGCTCGCACCTTGAATCGTGACAAGCAACTTATTGTCATCGTCTGTTTCGTCGCCGTTCATATTGGACTCACCGCTACCCTGGCCTGGCCCAGGCGGCGAGCCGGGCGAGCCCGATGCGGCAACGACCGTAATCGCGCTGCAGAAATTGTCGCCCGCAACACCCAAACTGTCTGATGCGACGAGACAGGCATTGTACGTCCCGACAATCCCGTAGATGTGGCCGGGAGCCCGCGATGAAGCCACGTAGCCGTCGCCGAAGTTCCAGCTCCAGCCCATGATGGCGTTACCATCCGGATCATTGGAAGCATCGACGAACGTCACGGGTTCTCCAACGCGCACCGTGGTCGGGCTCGCCGAGAACCGGGAGATGGGAGGCTGGTTGGGCTGGACGGTCACTTGGCAGGTCGAATTCTGCGACGCGCTCGTGACCGTCACCGTCTTGGTGCCGGTCGTTGAATACGAGGTGCTAAACGTCACGCCGAAACCCGTCGTCGCAGGCGTTTCGCCACCGCTCCACGTGAAAGCGCCGTTGCCACTCGAGCCGCTAATGACTGTCGTCTGCCCGACGGCGACCGTTAGGGGCGAGGCCACACACGTCGGCGGGCCGGGGAGGTTGACTGTGACCGTGCATGTCGAGCTTTGGAATCCGCTGGTAACCGTGACGGTCTTCGTGCCGGCCGTTGAGTACTGCGTCGTGAACGTCCCCGCGCCCGCCGCCTGCGTGGCTGGCGTGCCTCCTCCAGTCCATGAGAACATGCCGTTGCCGCTTGCTCCCGTGAAGACCGTGTCCTGGCCCGTGACAACAGTGGCGGGCGCCGCCGAGCACGTCGGGACGGAAGGCGCCGTCACCGTGACGGTGCAGGTCCCCGTCAGTGTCGCACTCGTGACAGTCACTGTCTTTGTGCCGGCCGATAAGTAGGCCGTTGTGAAGGTCCCTGTACCTGCCGACTGATCCGGCGGCGTCTCACCGCCCGACCATGAGAACGTGCCGTCGCCGAGAGCGCCGGTGAACGTCGTCGAGACGCCGGTGTTGACGGTGGCCGGTGCAGCCGAACAGGTCGGAGCGCTGACGGAGCCAGCGGGAATCTTGCATTGCTCCGGACTCGTCGTCGGACTCATGTTGGGAAGCGTGGGCTCGGCCGCCGGCGGCGTGAAGGGCGAGACCATCTGGTAGCCATCATAGGCACGAATCACGTAGCAGTAGTTCGTTCCGGTCGAAAGGCCCGTGTCAATCCATTGGCACGCGGTTCCGGTGCACACGGTCGAATCGGAGGCCACATTTTTGACCCAAACCGGAATGGCAGGAGGGGCAGGACCCACGATGCGGTAGATTGCGTAGCCTTTCACGCCGCTATAACCCGTGCCCGGAGGGGCGCAGGGCGCGACGTTCGGGCAGTCATAGGCCGACGCCGTCCACGTCAGTTTCAAGGTGGTGGAGGTATCCGTGGCGACGGTCAGGCCGGTCGGCGTGGCCGGCTTGAAGTCGGGCGTGATGGACTGCACCGTGCTGCGGAAGGATTCGCCGCCCGTGTAGGCGGGCTCGGTCCCGGGGGCTCCAGTCTTGGCGGGCAGGCCCGGGCAGTTGACGTTGGAGACCTTGTAGGCGTAATTCGTTCCGCTGACGAGGCCCGTGTCGGTCCAGGTCGTCCCCGTTCCAGTCGGACCCGGCGTCATGAGGGTGAACGTGCCGGCCGGGCCCGTCGTGCTGCGGTAGACCTGATAGTCCGTCACGGGTTGGGCGGCATTGTCGGTCTGCGTCCACGTCAGGGTAATCTGGTTGTCGCCCGTGACCTGGAGGGCGGCCAGCGCCGGGACATCCTGGTGGATGTTGTAGTTGCTCCCGATGGAGTAGCTTCCCTTCGTGAAGGAGTAGTCGTACTGATTGGCCGCGGTGCCGGTGATGACGGGAACGAACGGATCCAAGTCGTTGCCCTGGCCAGACGGGTGCCCCATAATCAGGAACGTCCCGGCGGGGGGGGAACCAACGCCGAACAGGGGCATCCTAAGGATGAACTCGTTGCAGGCCAACGAACCGGTTGCCGTCGTTACGAGGGTACCGGCCGCGCCGCAGCCGGCTGCATTGTAGGTCGCCGAGCCCAGGGGCGTTCCGGCAACGTTCCACGCCGGACCTTTGGAGTAGTAGCAGTTGGGGGGGGTCTGGCTGTAGTACCAGGAGACCTGTCCGGCGCCCCCTGCGCTCGACAGCGCGCCGGGCCCGGGATACGCCATGTTGTGCTTCAGGAAGAACCAAAGGTACGTCCCATCGGAGCCCACACCGACGCGCACGATGTCGTGCGAACCATCGCAGGGAGGGAGATAGCAGCCCACGCCGGGTTCGCCCACGCTCTTCCCGCTGCCGGCGGCCTGGGCCCCCGTAGAAAGTACAAGGACGGACAGCAACGCCAACGCAGCGCCGCCAGCGACGGCAAAGCCCCAGCGGCGCATGTTGGACTCGCGCTGGGCAGCAAGGAATTCAGGACTCATCGGATTAACCTGGAACAAGCCCATGTAACGACCACGACCCGCGTCCGACTAAACCTGGCACTATTCAAGTTTTCCCTTGCTCAGGCCCGGTAGCCTCAGTGGCGCTGCGAAATCCGCCAAACGCGATTCCTAGGTAGCCGTGACGCGGGCTGCGGCGCGGCGTTTGGCGAGGATGATGAAGGCCACCGCGATGCAACCCAAAACGGACGCACAATTTGGCAACCAAGCTTCACTCGGCTGACGTCTTACCTGAAGCGGCTTCGTCGTGGTCCGGACGACGCCGACCCCTCCGGGAGGCAAGCCGCCGGGCCGGTGCGACCGCGGGCCGCAGAATTACTGCACAACGCCTGCCTAGGTCAGACGCCCGGCCAATCCATTAGCGGGGCACCAATCATTTTCCCTTGCGGTGCCGGATGGCCAGTGCAAACATGCCGGCCGTGAGGACTACGCCAGCGGATGCGGCGATTACCAGCCATGGCATCGAATTGGATTCGACGGGCCGCACGGGCGCCGAATACTGCGCCGCGGGAACGGTTGGTGTGACTTGTTGGCTTACCGGCTCAGCGTCGCTCGCAAGGCGCAACTGAACGTCGTAGGTCCCCGGGCTCGTGTAAACGTGGCTCGCAGTCGCGTCGGCCGTGCGCAGTGTTTCGCCATCGCCGAAGTCCCAGGCGTACTCGGTAGACGCCGCGTTGGCGACGAACAGCACGGAGCCGTCCTCGAGCGTCGTTGCCTGGAATCCTGTTAATATCTGCGGCGGCGACTCGAGCCAGATACGCACCGTGTCGGCCGACCGGAAGGCGCCGTCGTCCACAGTCAGCTCGATGTCGATGAAGCCACCGGGCGCGTCCACAGGTGCCGTCACCGCTGCGGTAGCGCCGGTGCCTGTGAGCGTGGCGACGGGCGCGCCGCCCGCGTGGGCCCACGAGAAAGTGAGGGCGTCACCGTCCGGGTCGGAAGAAGCAGAGCCGTCCAAGACAACCGTGCCGCCCTTCTGAATGGTGACATCCGGGCCAGCGTTTGCAACAGGCGCCTGCTGATTCTTTGCGACGATCGTGACTTGCACGGAGTCTTCTTCCGAATCTGCCGCGCCATCCGAAGCGTACACGGCAAAAATGAGACGCGCCGGTACGGCAGGATCCGCAAGGGCAGGCGCCACGAATTCGGGCTCTGCCTCACCCGCGCCGACAAACGCAATGTTGGGCCCGCTCACTTGACGCCACGTGAAGGTGAACGGCGAACGGGGCCCGGTGGCCGATGGGACCAATTTGACCGAATCGCCTTCCCTGACGACGATATCCTCGCCTGCGAAAACGACCGGCGGGGTGACTGCGGGGGGCGAGTCCGCGGATTCTTCGTTTGGTGCGGCGGGGACGCCAGGCGATTCGACGCGGACGGAACTCTCGTAGACGGCGACACAATCGTTGCTGTCCACGACGACCAGGCGAACGACGTACGTGCCGGCCGCCGCGAAGGAGTGCGTCAGACTCTGAATCGTGGATGTGTGGCCGTCGCCAAAGTCCCACGCCCAACTCTTTGTGGTGGCCCCCGAATACGTGCTCGCGTCTGTGAAGGATACCGGATCGCCGGTCTCAATCGGCCCGTTGGTAAAGTAGAATTTGGCCTGCAGGCCAGAACACAACCCTCCGTCTGATGCGATGACTTCGCACGAAACGGTTTGGCTTGCACTTGTCACGACGACGACGTAAGTTCCGGCGGTGCCAAACGTGGTTGCGAATGATGCCTCCGTGCCTGTTGCAGGGTCGCCACCGCCGGTCCAACCGAACACGCCGTCGCCGCCGGACGCGGTGACAGTCGCGGGCGTACCAACGGGCACGGTTTGACTCGCGGGCAGACATGCGGGCGACCCCGGCAAATTGACGGTGATTGAACAGGTCGTGCTTTGGCTGGCGCTAGTCAGCGTGATTGTCTTTGGCCCGGCAGTTGAATACGCTGTAGAGAACGACGAGGTTGACCCAGACGCCGGGACGCCGCCGCCGGACCATGCGTAGGTCCCGTCGCCGCCCGTTGCAGTAAGCGTCACGGTCTGGCCTGTGACGGCGGTTTGCGTCGCGGGCGAGCATGCGGGCGGGGCCGGCAAATTGACGGTGATTGAACAGGTCGTGCTTTGGCTGGCGCTAGTCAGCGTGATTGTCTTTGGCCCGGCAGTTGAATACGCTGTAGAGAACGACGAGGTTGACCCAGACGCCGGGACGCCGCCGCCGGACCATGCGTAGGTCCCGTCGCCGCCCGTTGCAGTAAGGGTCACGGTCTGGCCTGTGACGGCGGTTTGCGTCGCGGGCGAGCATGCGGGCGGGCCCGGTGGAGCCGTGACATTCACGGTGGTCGAAGCTTGGGGGCTTTCGCCGCGGCAGTTGGCTTCCGTCAGCGTGTATGTATGGCTGCCAAGCGACACGCCCGTAAGCGTGAAGGTGTAGGAAGTGTACCCGCCGGGCCAGAACCCACTTGAGCCCGGGGGCACGTATAGGCCGCCATTGCCCGTGATGGGGTTGCCACCGTTGAGGATGGTTGCACCCTCCCGCAGATAGAAACCGAAACTGCGCTCGACATTGTTGTCGCCGGCGCGCGTCATGGTGAGTGTCACGGTCTGGCCGGAGATGACGCCCGTCAGCGTGGGCATGCTCGGCACGAGGTTGAAGGCCTCTCCGGCAACCATCGTCGTCTTCTGGTACAGGAAGGAGTCTAGTACGGTGGCGGCCGAGTTGTACGTGCTGATTGCGTAGAAGATTCCGCCGCCGTTCGGGTCGCCGACGATGGGGCCGAACTGAATCGTCGTGCCCATCGCCGCGCCGAGGGATGAGAGCGGGTAGATGACGTCCATCTCGTTGCAGTAGTAAGGCGGGTTGCTGGCAGCCGCGGCCTTGTAGCTGGGCCAGCGGTACGTGTACACGGCCGCATTCGTGCCGAGGTTTCCGCACGCCGCCTGACGCCACAGGCCGCTCTGGGATTGAGGGTTTGGCCCGGACCAGGCGACGTCATTGAAGTAGCACGTCCCTGCACTGCCACCTCCGGCCCCCGAGGTGCCGATGCCGATCGTGGGGTTGTAGCCGACGACGGGGCCTGTGGGTGGCGACGCGGCGTTGAACGGGAGGTTGACGCCGAAGGAAGTCACGAGGTTGTTGCCCTCGACCCAGCCGCCGATGCGGTACATCCCGGCCGAAGGGGGCGATGTCCCCGGGCATGTTTTGGCTCGAAGCAGCTTGCCACTGCCGTGCGATGTGCCGTCGCATTGCGTTGCTTGGGCATCCGCATTGAGGCCGATGAAAGCCACGACCGCAAAGCCGGCAATCGCAATGCCGAGAAGAACGGGGAGCCGCACGACGCGGGTTGAAGTCGAACCCATGTTACGCCACCAAGGCACGAGCCGGCATTGCCGTCTTGAATCTTGTGGACCTACCACAGAGCCGGCCGGCAAGGCGACTGCGGATTTCGTAGCGGCCTTGTGGCCCTACTTCGCCTTGCGGTGCCGGATGGCCAGTGCAAACATGCCGGCCGTGAGGACTACGCCAGCGGATGCGGCGATTACCAGCCATGGCATCGAATTGGATTCGACGGGCCGCACGGGCGCCGAATACTGCGCCGCGG
Organism: uncultured Halobacteriales archaeon; assembly: GCA_964627625.1. GTDB lineage: Archaea > Thermoplasmatota > E2 > JACPAO01 > JAHFTW01 > JAHFTW01. The sequence continues at coordinate 17,132 of CAZVJB010000014.1, read as the reverse complement.
GAACGGTTGGTGTGACTTGTTGGCTTACCGGCTCAGCGTCGCTCGCAAGGCGCAACTGAACGTCGTAGGTCCCCGGGCTCGTGTAAACGTGGCTCGCAGTCGCGTCGGCCGTGCGCAGTGTTTCGCCATCGCCGAAGTCCCAGGCGTACTCGGTAGACGCCGCGTTGGCGACGAACAGCACGGAGCCGTCCTCGAGCGTCGTTGCCTGGAATCCTGTTAATATCTGCGGCGGCGACTCGAGCCAGATACGCACCGTGTCGGCCGACCGGAAGGCGCCGTCGTCCACAGTCAGCTCGATGTCGATGAAGCCACCGGGCGCGTCCACAGGTGCCGTCACCGCTGCGGTAGCGCCGGTGCCTGTGAGCGTGGCGACGGGCGCGCCGCCCGCGTGGGCCCACGAGAAAGTGAGGGCATCACCGTCAGGGTCGCTCGAGCCCGAGCCGTCCAACACGACGGTGCCGCCTTTCTGGACCGTGACATCCTTTCCCGCCATTGCAATGGGTGGCTGCTGGTTCTTGGCAACGACGCGCACCTCGACGGTATCCTCCTCGGAATCGGCGGCGCCATCGGATGCGTACACGGCGAAGACCAAGCGCGCCGGTTCGGCCGGATTCGGAAGGGCGGGCGCCACGAATTCAGGTTCGGCGACGCCGGCATTCGTGAAGGCGACGGTTGGCCCACTCACCTGGCGCCAGGTGAACGTGAATGGCGTGCGGGGTCCGGTTGCCGTCGCAATCAACTTGACCGCGGCCGCTTCCTTGACGACGACGTCATCACCGGCGTAAACCACGGGTGGACTTGTGCCCTCGGATTCGCCGCTGGGCACCTCGTCTAACGGCGCCTCAGTCCCGGTCCACGCGACGTGGATCATCTCCTGGTGGGTGGATTCACAGTCGATGTCGTCGGTGACGCTAAGCACGACTGCGTAGTCGCCCGCCGCCGCATAGGTGTGCGTCAGGCTCTGCGTGGTTGAGGTGTAACCGTCACCGAAGTCCCACAACCAAGTCTCAAGTGTGGTGGATGGATGCGTCGTAGTATCGGCGAAGGTCACGGGGTCGCCCGGCTGGATAGGGCCCCTAGTGGCGGTGAAATCGGCCGTGAAGGTGCAATCGGTTGGCTCACCAGGATCGTCTACGGCCAACACGTCCACGTTGGGGCAGTTAACAACAGTGCTCCACGCGCCGTCGTCATCCTGGACGCGCAATGTTGGCGTGTAGATCCCGACCGTCGACCAGGTTGACGATGGCGAGGCGACCGCCGCAGTGGCGGGCGAGCCACTCGGGAATGCCCAATCCCAAGCCACAACCGTCCCATCCGAATCCGTTGAAGAGCCGGAGCCGAACGTGACCGGCAGGTCCACCGTGCGGGGCGGTGGTGTCGTGATGCCGCACACGGCCGTGGGAGCCACGTTGACAACGACGGCGGCACACGTTACCGTGATGGAGCCGGTTGCCGGTGCCCCAGTAAAAACAATTGGCGAAGGTGGGAGAGTGTTGCTCGCGGTATATTGGAACGTGACCGGACCAATGGGCGGTGGGCCTGTAGTACAGTATGTCGCGTGCGGTGTGAAGGTGGCGGTACTACCCGTGATGCTCAGTGTCCCCTGCCCGGCCGGCACGTCCGTCGAGATAGCAAACGTGTCTGCCGCGTCGGAGTCCAGATCCGGGTCGATACCTGACAAGGTCATTGCGACGGATGGGCCTCCATTGGTCGCGGTAGCGGAAACCGGCTGGGCTGCTGGCCCATGGTTGGGGAAGAAGCGAACGGCGCGGTTCGTGTACGTCGCCGTGCCGTATCCGTATTGAAGCCCTAGGTTGCCACCGGAATTTTCGACGCCGATTGTGGCTTCACAATAAATGAATACGGCGCAGTTTAGCGGCCCCTTTGCGCTGAGCAGGAAGACCTCGATAGCGTTCTGGCGAACGGTCGTCAAGCTATCTGGATAGAGAATTGCTTGGAAGGTGATGTACGTCGGGCTTGGATTGTTTGCCGGAATATTGTTCAAGCACCCGTTGGCGCCGCTGAAGGTGTCATCTTGCAAGAGCACATCCCTGAACTCGAGATAGAAGGCAGTTGCCGTGGACTTGTAGTAGATGCCGCCGCCTACGGTCTTGGGGCAAAATGATCCGTAAGTGTCCACCCAGAACGGCGCAATCATATTGTTTGGCGGTGTTGGGTTCGGGATGGCAAGGGGTTGCCACGATTGGGCGTTTGTTACGCTCGGCATAGCTCCCGGGCTGTTATCAGGAATCATGAACGCGTTACTGTGAACCCAGACACAATTGTAGCTCGTGCCGTAATACTTGAAGGTGGGGAATCCAAGGGGCAGACAGGAGGTGCTGAACTGGTCGTCCAGCATCGTGTTGGCCGTGCCGCATGCTCCGGCCGCGCAGGTGCCCGGCACGAGGACCCCGCCAGCCCCGATGATGCTGGTGTAACCCCAAGGCATTGCAGGCCCAGCACCGATGCCGGCGCTGTCCTTGGAACGGTAGAGTTGGTTTGAGGTGTCCGGACCGGGAGATGGCGTAGCCTGGGCTGGCGGTGCCAAGGCCAACGTGAAAAGCAAGGCCACAATTGCAAGCCCAACAAGAACAGCCACGCGTCCGCTTGAACGACCGAACCAGATTTTGCGTGCAGATGAACTCACGATGACCACCGTAAACCCATCTCGCACAACGTTTCCTACTATAAGGCTTTTCTCTGCACTTATGGTGTTGTTAACGCTGGTGGCGAGATTGCTCGCAACCGGCTGGCCTGGCAAGACTTCCGTGCCTACTTGGCTCGACTCTGCCGACGAGCCCACAGGAGTGTGCCGCCGACCATGACGGCGGCTGCGACGCCCGCCAGCACGGCGCCAAGGATCCAACTGTTGTCGGCCGGCTGCTTGTTTGCCACGGGCCCACTGTCGGTTGCAACGCTGGGCGTGACGCCTTGGGTCACGGCCTCCTGACCGGCGAGGCGTAGCGTCACCGCATATGTTCCCGGCGCCGTGTAGGTGTGGGTCACAGTCGGCTGGTCCGTGATTGCATTCGCGTTGTCGCCAAAGTCCCAGACATACTCAGGTGCCACGGCATTTGCCGTGAAGGATACGGTGCCGCCGCTTTGCGGTGTCGCGACGAAACCGCTAGGCAGTGGTGCCGGCGGCTGCATCCAGATGCGCACCGAATCCGAGGCGAGGAAGCCGCCGTCCGACACCGTGAGTTGGATGTCGATGTACGTGTCCAGCGTCTCCGCCGGTGTGACAATGACAAGCCGCCGCCCGTTGCCCGGCAGTTCGTTGACGATTGCTCCGCCGATATGCGTCCAGGCGTAAGACAGCACGTCAGCATCCGGATCCGTCGAGGCGGAGGCGTCGAGCGTGACGGTTTCGCCGCGCTCCACGGTGACGTCGCGGCCGGCGTTGGCCACCGGCGGGCGCTGGTTCTTGGAGACGACCGTGACCTGCACGAAGTCTTCAGTGGAATCAGCCGAACCGTCGGAGGCTCGCACGGCAAAGACGAGACGCACCGTCTGCCCAGCGGCATTCAGGTTTGGCGCCACGAAAGTCGGCGTGGCCGTCCCGGCTCCTATGAGGTTGACTGCCGGCCCGCCCGATTGCCGCCACGTGAAGATGAAATCGCTTGACGAACCCGTGGCGGTGGCTTCGAGCTGGACATCGGCGCTTTCTTTGATGGATTGGTCCTCGCCAGCGTAGACGGTCGGGGGCGAATACGCGGGCGCGCCGCCGCCGCCGTCGCCACCGTCGCCGGGCGGAACGACATGGCTCGTTGCGACGACATGGACGGCTGCCTGGTACGCAGATGTGCAACCGCCGGTGTCGCCGACGACGAGCCGGACCATGTAGTCGCCCGCCACGGGGTAGATGTGGGTGAGGCTCTGGAAGTTGGAGGTGTAGCCGTCGCCGAGGTCCCACGACCATGCGTTTTTGGTCGCCATGCCGTCGTTACTCAAATCCGAGAACGTGACGGCATCGCCAGGCTCGATGTGCCCGGCTGTCGGCTCGAAAAAGGCCTGCAGGTCGCACGCCGCGGGATCGACAGCGCCCTCTTCCAGCGTTTCTGCGCACCGTTCCGCCGTATCGGGGCTGGTGTTCGGCACAGGCGTGTACCCGTCGTAGGCATGGATGTAGTAGCAGTACTCGGTCGTCTGGTCGAGTGCTTCATCAAGCACCGCGCAGACGCTGGGCGGCCCGGCGGTGCAGTCGACAGCGTAGCGGGTCATGAGATAGACGCTGTCGCGGTACACGCGGTAACCCTCGACGCCGCTCGCGCCGCTTCCCCCGCCGGTGCAGCTTGCCGCCGGGCAGTCGTTGCTGGAGGCCGTCCAGGTCAACTTGAGCGAGGTTGGAGTGGGTGTGCCTACGAGGAAGGAAGTCGGTGTCGCTGGCCGGAAGTCCGTCGTGATTGCGACGCCTGGGCTGCGCAGGCTTTCGCCGCCAAGGTACGCCATCTCGAGTGCCGGTGGCGGGGATGCCTCAGCCGGCAATTGGGGACAGTTGACGGAGGAGACTTGGTACGTGTACGTCTTCCCGCTCTGTAGGCCAGAATCAGTGTAACTCAAGGGCAATGTCGAGGCCACGGTATCCAAGAACTCGTAGCTGGCCCCGTCCGTGCTGCGATACACCGCATAGGCCGTCAATGGCTGCGCGCCGTTGTCCGTCGGCGCCGTCCAGGTGAGGACGATGTCGTTGTCGCCTGATTGCATGGCCGCGATTGCCGTCGGCGGGTTCTGGTACCTCGTGTCATCAAGGTCAATCACGTACGTGCCGACGCTTTGCGCCGGCGGTCCCGGGAAAGTCTGGTCGTCGAGGGTGCCGGATGCGGCTCCTGGCACCACGTAGCGCGTGTAGTGGTCAATCACGGTGATAGTTGAACCATCGGCGGGTGGGGCCGGTGCTGACAAGAAGAGGTAGTCGCGGGGGATGCTGATGCGTGCCTCGCCGCAGTGCCACTGCGGAACGAAGGCGTTCGTGATGGACAACCCGCCCGGCGTCACCGATACCGAGCCGTTCGGGGGATCGCAACTGGCCACGAAAATGGTGTTCTGGGAGGCTTGCCAAGTTCCGCTGGCCTGGTAAACGGGCCGAATCCAGAAGCAGTCGCCAGCCGCAACTTGCATGCGAAGGTAGTAGCCGATGTCGATGGGCGACCCGCCGCCCATGTCGGCCGCCGTCGGCACGTCAGCGGTGTTGACCTTGATCCAGAAATTGATGTTGTTTGCATCGGCGGTCGCACCAAGCCGGATGAGGTCCGAAGCGGTTACGCCGCTCGGCGCATCCCCTATGTTGTCCATGTCAATCATGGCACCGGTGCCGCAGTTTCTGCCGTCCGCGCCCGACGTACATGTAGGGGACGCACCGGACACGACTGTGGCAAGCGCCAGGACCGCGAAGAGCCCAACGCCGGCAACGAAGCAGATGCTGCGGCCGGGGCCCGCCGATGGATTAGAAAGACCTATGATGCTCATTGAACGACCTTACCGAAGATGACGGGGCCCATGATCGTATAAATGGATTGCCGTGCGTTGTTACTTTGCATCACGGCACCCGCTTGTTGCCGCCACGCAGCGCGAAGAACAGCAACGCGGCAACTAGGACCGCGCCAAAGATGGCCGCGAAGACCCCGAGCATCAGCGCCGAGCCGGTCGGTCCGCTGGTCTCGGAGCCCGTTGCAGCGGGCGGAACTTCCGCGTGCACCGGTTGGCTGCGCGGTGCCGCATCCGAACCCAGGCGAAGTGTGACCTCATAGTCTCCCGTCGCGTTGTACTTGTGCCTGACAGAAGGCTCGGTGGTGGTCTTGATGACACCGTCGCCGAAGTTCCAGATGTACTCGTGGGCAAGCGTGTTGGCCGTGAAGATGACGGAACCGTCCGGCTGGTTGGTTGCGTGGAAGCCCTTGGATTCGAGGCTCGGCGTCTGTAGCCAGATGCGCATCGTGTCCGCGGCCTGGAAGCCGCCGTCACTCACGACGAGTTTGACATCAATGTACGCTGCCTCGGCATCCGCCGGCGTCACGATGGCAACGGTGCGACCCTGCCCGGGCAGCGACGCGACATCGGCGCCGCCAATCACGGACCATGCGTACGTGATGGCGTCACCGTCTGGATCGACCGAACCGGCACCATCCAGCGTGACGGCGTCACCCTTTACGACCGTGACATCCTTGCCGGCGTCCGCGATGGGCATGTGCTGGTCCCGGCCAATCACGGTCACTTTGACGAAGTCCTCGAGCGAATCCGCGAGGCCGTCGTTGCCGCGTACGCCGAACAACAGGGCGATGGGTTGGGTATTCGTGCCCATGACGGGGGCCATGAATTCGGGGTTGGCCGACCCACCATTGAGCAGTGTGACCCGGGATCCGCTGGCCTGGCGCCAAGTGAAGATGACCGAATCTTGTCCACCGGTCTTGACAAAGGCGCCGAGACGGACCAGCACGCCTTCCCGGACGACCTGGTCTTCGCCGGCATCCAACACAGGGCTGCCTTGCCCGCCGCCAGCGCCTGGGTTTCCGCCGGCTCCTGGGTCCGACGGCGTGCCCGAGTAGGTGCCAGGTGCGTGCAGATCAATGGTCTTGTCACGGAACGAGGCGCAGCCGCCCGAATCCACGACGACAAGCCGAACGGTGTACATTCCGGGAATCAGGTAGGTGTGCGTCGTGCTGGGAATGGACGAGGAGTAGCCGTCGCCGAAATCCCATTCCCAAGACTCGATTGTCCCCGCGTCGTCCGTGCTTTGATCAGTAAACGAGATGGGTTCGTTGGCCTCAAGGGGAGCGCCGGTCACGACGAACTGGGCATCGAGTGCGCCACAATCGCCGCCACCATCGCCCCCGTCACCCGGAAGGATGGTGATGTCGAAGCACAGCTGGTTGACGCTGGTGTCGACGCCACCGTTGGCGGTGAGGCCGTTGTCGTGGGCCCTGAAGCAGATGGGATACGTGCCTTGGATGGCGCCGACGAAAGACAGTTTGGCCGTAAAACCCGAGGTCGGGCCGCCGCTGCGCGTAAGCACGGGAAGACTCGAAAAGGTCCCGAACGGCGGCGGCGAAACCAGCGGGAAGTCCATCGCTTGCGTCACTTCGTCGGTCGCGACGGACGGGCCGGACCCAATGCCTGTTGCAAAGCCGGAATACGAAGCAAGCGACCCGACGATACCCGTGACGGTGGTACCTGGCGTGCTGCTGATAAGTGGCGCGTCATTGATGCAGGTGACAGCAATCTTGGCCGTCACGGCAGCGGGCGGCGTCGCCGGCGTATACACTTGGTCCGTGATGGTCATCGGGATATCCACCGGCGTGCCGCTTGCGTGCACCGTGCAGAAATGCGGGGCCGGCATGAAGGTGCGCTCGCACGGCGGGTCGGGCAACTGGGGCCCGGGCGGGTCGGCCAACGCGGGCCCGAGGCCAGGCGTCACGACGCCTTTCGTCGCTGGTGGGATGGTCGTGACGTAGCACGAACCGGTATCGCCGGTCCCGGCGACCATGCATGGGTCCGGGGCGCATTCATAGTCGTACGCCAGGTGGACCGTCGGCGCGGTGGCTGGATCTTCGAGAATCGTGATGAGCGGCGCGACGTAGGGGAGGTGGTTAGGGTGGTAACGGATGGCCCGGTTCTGGTAGCAGTTGTTCCAAGCGGCGTTGTTGTTGGGCGATGGTGTCTGGCAAAGGTATCCGTAGCGGTAGTTGAGGCCCCCGAAGATTCCGGCGGGCGGATTAATGCCGAGCGATGCATAGTTAGGGATTGGACTGCCGCTGTCCGGCTTCTGTTCCGGCGTCTCGACATCCTTCAGCACGACCTCGATGAGATCGGACGGGCCGCCCGGCACCGTGCTGATTCTCAGCAGTTGAATCTGGAAGGTGAGCCAGTAGCACTTGGCGTGCGGCGCCATCGTGCAGGTGACCGGCGCAGGTGGCGGCGGGTTGGGGCAGTTGACCGTCGGCGTGTCACCGGAGAGGACGAGGACCGAGTTGTATTCCACGATGAAGCGGTTGCCGACGGTCTTGTAGAAGACGCCTGCATTGCCGGTCGGCGTGACGCCGCAGATTGTCGGATCAACGGTTGGGTCAGCATCCTTGACCCAGAATCCCGCAACCATGGGTGAAGGCGCCGCCCCGGACGGCAGTGCGACCGGCGCAGCACAGAAGGTGTTTGGGGCGTACGGGTAGGCCGGCGCCGGGCAATCGCCGGGAACGACCGGGGCTGGAACGGCGTCTGCGGGTGCTGCTGGCGGGGAAAGGACTTCCAACTGGTCAAGCACAATCATGCCATTGGAACTGACCCAGGCGCAATTGTATGAGTTTCCATAATAGGCAAAGTCGAAGCCGATTGGGATGCAGGAGATGCTGTACGTTTGCCGGCCGAGCGTGCCCGACGGCGTCGGACCTGGAACGACTGCGCCCGTCACGGAGATTTCTGTCCAGGCAAAGGTCGGCTTGGAGTGGTCGGAGACGTCGGAGTTATCGATCCAGCGGTACTTGTTCTCCATGGCAAAGGCCGCAGGGGGCGAGGCCACTGGCGCGCTGCCGTCCGACGTTATGTAGCACGGAACCGGGCCGCAAGGTGCCGCTTCTGCCGCCGGCAGGGCGTGTACGAAAAGGACGACCAGCGTAACGGCTGCGGCCAGAAGGAGGACGCGCTTTGTCAATCGACCGAGAACAGGGCCGTTTTGCGCTACCGTGAAATTTCCGTCCATACTGAACCACCTGTCCCCCTTGGGACTATCTGTTGAAAAACGCCGGTTTTACTTCAAGTTTCCGGCCACGTCCGGTCACAACCGTACCCGCGGGGCACCCCGCAAGCGCCGAAGAAGTGGTTTTCCTATCCCGGCGCGGCGAGGAAGTAGTAGATGAGGTATAGGCCGGCCGCAGCCATGAGGGCCCCGGCAAAGCGCTGGATTACGGGGGTCCATTCGAGTACCTTGCGGGCCCGGGTCACGGCGCCTTGCGCAACAAGGGCGGCCACGAGAACGACGACGAGGGCGACCGCACTGGCGTACAGGATAAACAGCAGTATTCCCATGGCCGTACTCTCGAGGAAACCAGCCAGCAGCAACGGCAGGAAAAGCGGACCGGTGCAGCCGAATCCTGCCAAGCCAAACGCCAGGCCAAAGACAAAGAAACCGCGCTGGCCGTCCACCATGGTCCCCGCCCGTCCCAAGCCAGGGATGCCGCGGCCCGCAATGGCCAAGGCGCCGACGCCAACCAACGCAAACCCCACTGCGGGGCCGACCAGGGGCAGAACCGAGCGCAACTGCGGCTCGAACAAGTAGAACAGGATGCTCAAGAGAGCGTACAGAAGGACGATGCCGGCGGCCGCCGCAAGGCCACCCATGAGGCTGCGGCGAATGCGCACGCCGAGCGGTGCAGCGCGCGCTTCCTCGAGGAGCATGCCGAAGTAGGCCGGCAGCATGCCGGCGCTGCACGGCGTCAGCACGGATGCGATGCCGGCCACGAAAGCGAGCCCCGACAAGGACAGGTGCAATAGTGGCACCGATGTCGCGCGGTCGACGAGCGATGCCTGCACGGCGGTTTCGACGGCAGCAAGGCTTGGCTTGTCGTCGAAGGGCGATGACTGGTAAACAATGCGGCCATCGGCGGACACGACGACCACGCGGGGCAGGGCGATTGCTGAATACTTCTGCCACACTTGGTCCGTGTCCAAGGCGTGCCGCCACGGTGCCTGCGTGCGGTTTTGTAGGTCGATCAAGGTCGCGTCGGACTCCACACCGAGCCACGGGCCCACGTCCCCGCTTGCTTGTTGCCACGTTTCCGGAGCGGCCCAAGTGTCGATAGAAAGCATGGCGAAGGCGGTGTCGTTGCCATGTTGGGCCCACAGCGGTTTCAGCACGTCGCGCTGCACGTAGGCGCACGCGACGCAGGAGACGGCCATGAGGTCGAGGACCACGGTGCGGCCACGATAATCATCGAGCGTGAAGTTGACGGGCGGCCCCTGCACGCCATCCTCAAAGCCAGTCGAACGGAGGGCGAAGCCGGGAGCGATCGTGTCGACATGGGCAACAGACCAGAGGCTTGCCGCCAGGGGAACACCCAGGGCAATGAGTAGTACGAGCCAAAGGCCGAATGCACCACCGGGCCGGTCAGCCATGCCGGCTCCGGCTCCGCCACGCGGCCGCGACAACGAGCGCAACGAATCCGGCTAACGGACCGGCGCCCGGCGCGCCCGGCGTCCCCCGCGCGTCGCCTGCGACGTTGAAGGCAACGTAATGGCTTTCCTGGCACTCCATCGCCTGCGCTTCGCCCGCGCAGGCCGGATCATCGGGAGAAAGGCCGCTAGGGAACGCCATTACGCGTGTGCCACCCGGTGCGCCATCAGGTTCGCCTTCGGTCAGAATCCACTTGACTCCAACGCGCCAACCGGCCTGGTAGTCCACGGGCTTTCCGGCCACGGTGTAGTTCGACGTGTGGAAGCGAAACGTGTCGCCATCGCGTTGCGCGACGGCCGGCGGCGCAAAGCACGCCATGCCGACGCGGCAAATCTGGTACGATGCGGCCGTCACGTTACTGCCAGGCCGGAAGCTCAGCGTGCCAGACCACTGCGTGTGCGGGGCAACGATTTCAGGTGCATGACCGGCCGCAAGGACATCGGGTCGCAGCGCCGGCGCCTCCGACTCTGCGTAGCCTGCCGCAGGCAGCGCCAGCAACGTCAGCCCGACGGCTGCAATTAGGGGTGCCAGATGCTGCACGACACGTGGGGGCTGTTGGCCGGGAAAAGGATTGTTGTGAGGTCGCCGGCCGAGCACTCCACTCGATTTGCGGCGCCGCTGACCGTCGCCGGCCGGCATCACGTTTCTGGATTAGGTGCCGCCCGTGGTGCGAATTTGGGCTCGGCAAATAGCAGAAGGCACATGTGGAAAACGAGAAGCAGGAGTGCGAGCCATAGTAGGGCTATTCCCGGTAGGTCCACCGCCTTGAAGCGCACCGCATCGATATGGTCGCCCGCGCAGGCACGTCCAGTCGATGCGGCCCGATAGGCCTCAATCCACGTGCCGTTTGCGTCGCCAGGGGCAAGGCACATGCCGCCCGCTCCGACATGCACGGCCTGGACGTCCAGATAGATGTCGCCGTGCCAGCGATGCAGGGTCGCAGGGAGCGGGTAATGGGCGCCTGCCGCCTTCTCCCATTGCAGCAGTCCGCGCAACTCTCCTATCGACTGGCCGGAGTCGTGCACGGTAAAGCGCGGCACGATTGTGTCGAGCGGTGTGAGACCCCGTTCCCCCGTCGCAGCACCGTCAAAGGTCACCGTCTGCCCGCCGAGTGCGACAGATTCTCCGACCGCCAATTCGGTGTCAACCTTGTCCGTGTAGTACGTGCTTGTACCATATCCCAAAATGGCGACCGCCATCGCCATGTGGATTCCGTATAGCCCGACCTGCCGCAGTCGAGCCCGGACCTTGGGATCCGTGGTCGCGCCCCGAGTACCGCCGCGAGGGCTGCCCCGGCGCAGCCACCAGGCCAGGGCGGCCATGGGCAAGGCGATGTAGAATCCGGCAAGTAAGCCGACCAGGGCGTAGCACCAGCCAGGCGACCGCGGCGCCGCACCGGCCAGGATACGCGTGGCCATCCACAGCGCCAAGCCAGCCAAAACAATCATGGGAAGGGTCACAAGGAAGGGCACGTGCAGCGCTGCGGCGCCGAACCGCAGGGTTGGCGGCGCGACCCAAAACAGCAAGTCCAGGATGGCTGCCAACCACAGCAGCAAGTCGGCGATGCGCGCCGTGCGTCCGATTCCCGGCGCGGCCCCCGCGCGGCGCACGCGGTCGAGGCTGACGACGACGAGGCCGAGCGCCATGACGACGAGGAGCGGGCCGGCCCTATGGCCGCGCAGTGTGAATTGCGCAAGTGCCGCCGCCGCCAAAATGCCCCCGGCAATCCACAGGCTTCGTCGCCGTCCGTAGGCCTGATGGCCTTGCAGAACCATGAGGCCCGCAAGGACCGGTGCGGCAAGGTACGGGAAGCGCTCCTCGTAAAATGCCGTGGACCAACCGTTTACGGCCGCCATGTGAAATAGAAACAGGACCAACAGTGCCATGCCGAGGGCGACGACGGCGTACGCGTTCAGGCTGCGCAGGTTGATGCGTTGCAGGCCGCGGCGGGGCGACGGTTCGTGCGGCTGCGTCGCAATCCAGAGCGGCGCCGCGGCGACGGCGACGGCGGCGAACGTGACGATGAGGAGTCCGATGCCCACGGAGTCGTCCAAACCCGCGGCCGCCCCCCAAAGCGTGCCCCCGGGGGCTTCGGGTTCGCGTAGCGCAAGCAGGGCAAGCGCAGCGAAAAGGACCGTCACCGCCGCAGCCACGCCCCGCGCAAGCCGCTCATCTGGCGCTAGGCGTTGCCACCAGCGGCCTGCAAGGATTGCGGCGCCGCCGGTAAGTAGCGCGGCACAGAACCCGGCACTCGCATTCAGCCCGGTCTGGCGCACCCCCGTCGCCACTGGCCCCATAACAGAGTACAGGGGTTGGGCAAGAAGCGCGTGCGCCGCGGACGCAAGACGCAAGGCATCGGCAAGCAATCCCGTCAGGCGGTACGACGTTTCGAGAACGACGGAAAACGTCGTGGCCGGAGCAAGGAGCGCGGCAACAGAAAAACAGCCGAATACGCCCGCGACGACGGTGGCAAGGCTGCGCAGTCTGCCCGTCTCCCAGGAAAGTCGGTAGCTCCACAGTGCCAGAAATCCGGCAAACAAGGCAAGGAACAGTCCGACGTAGAATCCAAGGCTTGACTCGAAGTGCAGGATATCGAGGAATCGGCTTGCCCCATCGGGATCGAAGCGATCAGTCGGGTCCGTGAATGCGTGCACCGATACCCACAAGCCGCTGCGTGTCGAAATCGCAGAGAAGACCGTGAATAGGAACGGCAAGACGCCGAGGAACGGGCCGAGTCGGGCGTACGACCCATGCCGCAAATGGTGCAACTGCGCGTGCAAATAGACCGTGAATCCAAGCCACGGCAACAGATTTGCTACCTCTACGGGGTCCCACGCAAAGTAGCCGCCAAAACCCAAGGTAAAGTACGCCCACATGGCGCCCAAACCTAGGGCGAAGGTCATGATGAGCCACCCTGAACGAGACCATGTGAGGGCAACGCGGCTCCACCGGTTCGTCCCCGACGCCAGATGACCGAGGACCGCGGCCGCAGGAACAGACGACAACGCGTAAGCCAAGAACATCAGAGGCGGATGGATGAGAATGAAGGCTGACTTCAACGTCGGAGTGAGCCCGTTGCCTTCCGGCCTGCCCTGCAAGAGGTTCGCACTTGTTGGTGCAAACGGGGAGTCCTGCAACGACGCAAGAAGGAACAACAACAGTCCTCCAGCCATGAAAAGTTGCGTCCAAGACCGCGCGCGATCCAGCGCCTCGTCGCCACTGCCGCGCCGATGCGTCCACGCAAGCAATGCCGTCACGCCAGCCATGAGCATGGTCCAGAGCAGCAGCGATCCCTCCCGGCCGGCCCAAGTGCCCGCAAGACGCCAGTGCCAGTCGAGGTCGGCACCCGTGTAGAAGAAAACGTACTGGTACGACAAGTCCGTGGCGAGGAATCGACCAACCAGGAACAGGAACGCTCCTGCCGTCGCAATGGCCGCGACGGTGAGAAGCCACCTGCTTGTCACTTCCAAGATGGGCGAACTGCGCCGGACCGCACCCGCCAAAACGGCAACGGCCCCTGCGGCCCCGAGTGCAGCCAATACCAGCAACCAATCTGCAGGGGCAAGATGCGGCGCGCCCAATAGTTCTGTAAGCGCCGCACCAAAAAGTCGGTCCCACAAGGGGTCAAGAAGGACAAACGCGGCAAGGCCAGTTACCAATGATGCGGCGGGCGCGATGCCTGGCGGCCCCCGGCGGCGCGCAGCAGCAAAGCCGCCCGTGGCCGCGAGCCCGGCGGCCGCGAGACCGACGGCGAGCACCATAAACGCGGCCGGTTCATTGCGCAGCAGGCCGCTCATCCTGCCAGGGAAGGTACCCGGCTCGGGCCATTCGAAGTACTTGGGGCCGGATGGTTCCGCTGTCTCGGCGGCGCCCGCATAACGGATGGCTATCTGCTCTAGCGCGAGGTCCCCGTAGTAGCACGGGTCGCACCAGGTCGCAGAATACATCTCAACGAGCGCGGCCTTCTGTTTCTGGACCACGCCGGGTCCGTCCACGGGAGCGCTTGCCGCCTGCACGACTTCATTGCCTGCGAACCGGCCGCCGGTAGGTCCCGCCTGCAGCCACGCGGCGACGCTGAGATGCGCACGATTCCAGTCGGCGCCAATCGCGAACGTGGCGTTGCGCGCTTGGGGTGCGGCGGACCCGAGGTCCACGGCCCCGGTGTCCTGCAGCGCGCGGACAGTGAAGCGATGGTTTTCGATGCCGTTCCAGACGGGTGCTTCGTCCGTGAAATATATTTGGTCTTCGACCACGGCGGCCCACAAATGCAATTCGGTTGTCCCCGACGGATCCACAATCGCGGCAACCGGTGTGACGAGCAAGCTCGCGACGATTTGGTGATTCAACGTTTGTGCAAGGACGCCGAGTCCGACGGGGGCCTCGTGCGCAAGCCGCCGCTCAATAGTCGCAGTGTAGTTGTCAATGGTTCCCTGGTAGGGCATTTCCGGACGCGGCAGGCCGAGAACCGGGTCGACGCCGTCGACCACTACGACCGGGTAGGGAAACGCGCCGGTCGCGTCCAACAGCCGAACGTAGCGCGCCGCAAACGTGTCGCCGCGCCCGAACGCGACGCCGAAAGGGTCCACGTCGTCGAGCGGGTGGTGGACCAGAACGACGGCGCGGTCGCCGTCCGGGGCCCCTGCGGCAAGCCCGGCAAGAGGGACCAGCGCAAACAGCAGAAAGATGCCGGCGATGGCCCGCATGGTCGCCCGGGACGAGGCGCACCGGATGATAGCGTTAGCCCCCGACGCCGGCGACGGCCCCCGGGTCAAGGCACCGGTTGCTGCACTTCAGGGTAGTCGTACACGCCGTAAACGTCGTACTCCACGGTGACCTGCACGCCGTCGTCCGGGGTGAAGCGCAGCGTCCATGTCCCGCGGTTTTCTTCGGGGGCTTCGGACAGCATGAGGACGCCGGCCCCGGAAATGGTTTCGGATGCAATGACGGCGCCGTCGTCATCCACCAACGCGAGGGTGCCCGAGTTCCCAACGAATAGGGCGTCACTTACGAAGGCGTACACGGACAAGGAAACGGGACCGGGCTTGACCTGAAACGAGAAATCCGGGCAGGAACCGGCAACGGGTACGCCGAATGGGTTGGCCGACGGCGTGTCACAATCGACGGATCCGGAAGTTGAGAGCATCGCGACGAGCGCACGTTCGTACGACGCAAGAATGCGGCCATTGTGCGTCGCTTCAGTCCGCAGGATATACGAGCCAGCGCCGAGATTGAGGTCGAATTCGAGGCCGCCATGTTCGCTTACAATCTTGCGGTTGGCGTCCAGGAGGACCGCGCGCACGCCACTAAGCGGCACCTCGCTTGCAACGACCGTGATGTCGTATTTTCCCTTGCCCGCGTAGCTCACCTGTGGGTAGACGCGGCGGCCCCACAGCCCCAGTTGATCATACAAATCCACGGCGTCGGGTTCGGCAACTTCTTCAAGCGACAACTCGACAAGTGTGCGTTCGATGGTTGCGTTGAACGAACTTGGTCCCCCCTTGCCGTCCATCAATGCAGCGGACACGACCGCCGTTTCGTGAACGGCGGCCTTGTGCGCGTCGGAATAGTAGGTGTCCCACTTGACCTGGATTGTGCGGTCTTCGCCATCCTCGCGGAAGGTGTAGTTGCCAAAACTCCGAACGTGCACGGTGGCAACCGAATCGCCAAAGACCAGAAGTTCCACCTCCCCGACGACCCGCGAATCGGTCTGGCCCTTCAGGAAAGCGTCGGGTGACGGCGTGCTCCAGGACTTACCGACATCGAGCGGGAACTGCAATTCCACGTTCTCCGGCGAACCTTCCCCATAGGCGTCGTCGAGCTCCGTCGGGCAGGTGGTCGGGTCGGCCTGGCATGCGTGGAGAAATTGGAGGTTCTCATAGCGCTGTGTCGCAAGGGTCTCAGCGTTCATCAGAACGGCACCGCTCGGTTTGGCGTCTGCAAGGGTCGTCGAGCCGCCGAAGGCATACAGCATGGCGCCCAGGAGAACAGGCTTTCCGCCAACGGTGTAGCCGCTGGCCACCAGATGAATGCCCTGCCAGTACGTGGAATCCAACTGTTCTGGCCCTTCGCCGTAGTCAATCGTTCCATTCGTGACGGATTTCCACATCCACGCATGACCCGCACGGAGAGTCGGCGCCGCCATGGGAAAGCGACTGGGCGGCTCCGGCGGCGCGCTTGTTGTCGTTTCGCTTGGAGTAGAAGATGTCGTGCTCGATGTGGCGGTGTTGACGCCAGGTTGGCCGGACGAGCACCCGGCAAGGACCATTGCCGCGACGGCGCAGACGGCGATCAAGGAGTTGAACTGACCCACAGGCAACCCACGCCCGTGCGGCCTATATGACAGCATTGGCCGTTTTCCCTTGAGCATGAATCCGGCAACGGCAACCATCAAAGCGCCGCCGCGCGTCCCGTGCTCGATGCAGGCTGACCAGGACCGCTTCGCCCCGAACTCCATCTGTTTTGGCTGCGGCCCCGCCAACAAGGAAGGCCTGCACATCAAGAGTCACTGGGAAGGCGACCTCTTCATCATGACGTACGTGCCCGCGCCGCACCATCAAGCGTTCCCCGGCGTCGTAAACGGCGGCATACTCGGTACGATTCTGGACTGCCACAGCAATTGGTGCGCCGCAACAGCCCTCATGCGCAAGAATGGTTGGGACCGCCCGGACTGCACCGTCACCGCGGATTTCCATGTCCGACTCAAGCGCCCGACGCCAGCCGGCAAGACCATCCGGCTTGAGGCAAAAGTCGCTGCCATCGAGGCCGACCGCGCAACAATCCACTGCGACGCGATTTGCGACGGCAAAATCACGGCTACCTGCGACGGCCTCTTTGTCGCCGTGAAAGAAGGCCACCCCGCCTACCACCGGTGGGGCTGATGGACAGCCCGGCCTTCGGCGCCGTGGCCGGCGAAGCGCGCGCCGGCAATGCAGACCCGGGCCTGGCCGCCACGGGCGCGAGCGGCACGGGCGGC
>CAZVJB010000013.1:0-69633 GCA_964627625.1 uncultured Halobacteriales archaeon | reverse complement strand
GCCGCGAGGTTGCGTGGGCCGCCGGGAGGACGCCGTCGGCGGTTTTCCTGGTTTGGCGGGCGGCGACGGCTCACCTGCGGCGCGCGCCGTCCTAGCGGTTTCATATGTTTCATCGGTTGATTGTGCAGCGCGTCGGCGGCCCCCGGCGGCCCCGCCATCCGTAGGCCTTTGGCGGTCAAGTGGCAAGGCGAGGGTGCTCGGCCTGGATGGGGGGAAGGAGCACCTCGAAGTTCAAGTCGTAACCGAAGAGTTCCATGGCCCCGGGGCTTTCGACACCGCATTGCTAACCGGGGGTTGGGGTGACGGACCGATGAGCGCGATGGCGCCGCCGACGCGCGGCGGAACAGAAACGACGTGGGAAAGGGAAAAGGAAAGGGAGAAGGGGCGAGAAGGAGGGGAGAAGGGGGGAGAGATGTCAGTCGCGGATGCCTACAGAAGGGTCGGCGTCTTGAAGGTGCACTGCAGGGCCGGCGTGAACGAAATGTACACGGGGTCCATCTGGAAGCACACGAAAGGCACGTAGTCCCAGTCTTGCAGTTCGCCGCTTAGCACGACCATGTCGAAGCCGAGGACGATGTTGTCCATGTAGGGCGCCGAGACTTCCGGGCCGCGGTGGATGGCGATGCCGTCCGCCTTGCCGTCGCCCGAGAGGTCCGCCAGGCCGAACTGGTTAGCGGCGTGCCACGACGGGGGTGGGTAGTAGATCGAGACCATGAGCCAGTAGATGGTGCAGTCAAGGCTGCTCAGCTTCGACGGCGTCACCATATTGCACACCGTCTCGAGGTCCTCAAAGGGCTGCACGCAGCGCGCCTGGCACAGGTCTTCGAACATCTCTTGCGTGTTTGTCGCGCCGTTGGACTCGTACACCCAAAGGGTTGCGGCTTCCTCCGATGTCGTCACGGTCACGGTGGGCTCCCGGACGCAGGGCGCCGGGTAGATGGTGCACACGGTGCGGCTGCCCACGACGGCACGGTGGACGTCCACCAGGCTGGAACGTGGCACGAAGGCTTCGCAGTGCTGCACCCAGTACTCCTGGTTCTCGGGCGTGCACACTTCGGCAATCCAGGTGCCCAGGCGGACGATCTGGGCGTCCATCGTCATGGTCACAACAAGGCAGTCGAACGGGAAGGGCAACTCGCCGCAGGGTACGGGGAAGTAGTACCAGTCGTACAGCACCTTCACGGCCACGCCGTCGTAGAGTCCGTTCTCGTTGAGGTCGGCCAGGGCCACCGGGGAGTTCGGGTCAAGGTAGCCGTAGTCCTGGATGTGGATGTCGAGCTGGATGGCGGGGCACAGGTTGCGCAGCAGGCGGCACAGGTCGGGTGCATCGGGGCAGTCGCCGCCGCAGACATCCTCCTCGATCTCGCCCTCGTTGACGGCAACCTCGTATCGCAGGTGGGTGAGGGTTGCGGTGTCCGTGCTGAAGGTGGCGGGTTCATCCGGGCCGGGCGCGCACGGCACCGGGTAGATCATGCACCAGGGGTCGTCGCCGCCGACTTGGCGAAGGACTTGGACGTCGCGTTCGACGTCGGCAACGGAGATGCAGTAGTCAATCCAATAGTCGCTTCCGTCGCCCGGCGTGCAGACGGCGGGTTCAGGCTCAACGCTCGGGTCGGCGGTCGTTGAGGCAGGCAGGGCAAAGCCCAAGGCCAGGATTACGGTCAGCAGCAGGGCTGGGCGGGAATTTGTCTTGTCGCGCGTCATGTGGTTCACCATGCCTGGCGACTCCGACCACCACCCGCCAGGCTGCGGCGCGATTCATGGGGCGCATGAATAGTTTTGGCTGCTAGGCGGGAGCCGTGCCGCTGCGTGCCATGTCCTCGCGCCAGCCGGTGATGCGCAAGTGCGCGATAATAGGCAGGAACAAGTCGCCCATCCGCGAACCCTTCGGCGTAAGCGAGTATTCGACGCGAACGGGCACTTCAGCGAAGGCTTCGCGCTTGAGGATGCCTTGGCCCTCGAGTTCTTTCAGGCGCTGGCTTAAGGTTCGGCTCCCGATTCCCGGGAGTTGCTCCTTCAACTCGTTGAACCGTCGCGGCTCCTCCATGCGCAGGAGGAAGCATATCTCGATGCTCCATTTCTGCAGCAGGGGATTCAATGATTCAACCGATTTTCGCACTTCGCGGTCCAAGTCGCCATAGCCGGTCAGCCACGTCACTACCTGATCCATCGCCTTGCGGTGCCCTTCAGCCAACTCGTCCAGAAACTTGTCGAGGCGGGTAATCATGACCTCATTCATTGCAGCCTGTTCGGAGGGCGTGCGAGAGCCGGCTGACGGATTTCCTCCTTTGCCGGCGGACGTTGGGGGGGTCGGCGTAGCTGCGGGCGCCTTGGTGTCGCGTTTGATACCTGGAGTGCTTCCCATAACCGTCTGGGTTATACCTTCCACTCTTCATCTAACTTCCGTCCTGAAAGCAATGCAACCTGTTGCACCAGCTTCCAGAACGAAAGTGAGGGACTCCATGGACGACGAAATTGCCGATCAGCAAGCCACGAGCGATCCGTTCCCCTTCCACCGTGATACCGTTGGAAACAAGATTCTCGTCTTGACCTTCGTCATCCTGCCCCTCCTGGCCTTCGCTTGGGGCATCTGGGCCTTCTGGGGCGTCGGCGTCGGCGTCTTCGAACTCACCCTGCTTGCGGCCATGTGGACCGTGACGGGAGTAAGCATTTCCGTCGGCTTCCACCGCATGCTCACCCACCGGTCTGTCGTCCTACGCGCCCCGGCCCGCGCCACTCTGTTGGTACTCGGCACCATGTCCATGCAGGGCCCCTGCGCCGACTGGGCCGCAACGCACATCCGCCACCACGCCAAAGCAGACCGCGAAGGCGACCCCCACAGTCCCGTCGAGGGATTCTGGCACGCCCACTTCGGCTGGCTCCTGCGCGACCGCTTCGTACGCACCGGCCTCGCGCATGACAAACTCATGGCAGACCCCGTCACCCGCTTCGTCAACAACACGTGGATTGTCTGGGCCACACTCGGCCTTCTCATCCCCGGCGCAATCGGCTGGCTCGTCGTTGGCGGCGGAGCCTGGAACATGGCGGGTCTCTGGGGCTTCGCCAACGGCTTCCTCTGGGGCGGCCTGGTGCGCGTCTTCTTGGGCCACCACATAACGTGGAGCGTCAACTCGCTTGGCCACATGTTCGGCACGCGGCCCTTCGCCATCAACGACCGCGCCACCAACAACTTCGCCGTGGCCCTCTTGGGCTGGGGCGAGGGCTGGCACAACAACCACCACGCCTTCCCGCGCGCCGCCTTCATCGGCATGCGCTGGTACCAGGTCGACATCGGCACCTACACAATCCGCGTGTTGCAGGCTCTCGGCCAAGTCAAGAAGATTCACATGCCGACGCGCGCCGAGCGGGCAGAGAAGCGCGCCGTAAAGGCCAAGGCGCGCAAAATGGCCAAGGCGAAGGCCGTCTAGGTCGCCATCCCGCGCGACCAGCCAAACGACCCAACACACAGAAACGAGGGTCTGTGGGCCCTGTGGGGTCTGGCGGTTTGGTGGGCGCCGCTGGACGGCTCACTCCGTTCGCCGGCGCGCTCCCGCGCGGCCCGGCTTCATGTTGAGGGCCTAGTCGCGTAATTCGCCGCCGTCGGTTTGGCGGGCCCTGGGGTTGGTCATTGTACCGACACGGTTTCGCGGTACTCGTGCCCTTCGCGGTTCGGTCGGAGGCAGGTTTGGCGGTTTCGGCGCGCTCGGCGGACCGGGCCGTTTCTGTGGCTTCTGCGATTTGGGTGGTTCGTCCCGGTTTCGCCCGAATGGTGCTAGGCGTGGTTCGCCCGTCGTCGGGTCGGTGTGTTCGGTGCGCTCGGTGGTTGGTGCGTCGGAGCGGGCAGGCGCCCCGCGACCGCACCTCTCTTATCCGCCGACCCCTAACCATATCCGATGGCAGTCACCGCCCAGGCACCCCCCGCGAACTTCGATGGTTGGGTCGCACAGTTCGTGGACTGGCAAAAGAAGGTCGGCTTCGACACGGCGTGGCTCGGGGACTACAAGTTCGAGGCGAAGTACGACTACGAGAACGTGCGCTCCGACATTGAATTTGGCGATTACAAGGGCAACCCAAAATGGGACCGCCCGTTGCAGATTCCGCACCAGAACATCCGCGACGCGCTACTCCACCTTATCACGGTCCAGGGTGACACCGAGTTTGCTTCCGTCGAGCAGCAGCGGCATCTTCTCACGTCGGCGCCAACCGAGTACGACCGCAAGTCCGCGCTGCGCATCATGGCGGAGGAGCAGCGGCACGGCTGGCAAATGTGCCATCTTCTCGTGCAACACTTCGGCGAGCAGGGCGCCCGCGAAGCGCAGAAGCTTCTGCAGCGCGACGCCAACGAACAGACGCGCCTGCTTGGCTCATTCAATGAACCGACCAAGAATTGGCTCGACTTCTTCGTCTTCACCATGTTTGTCGACCGCGATGGCAAGTTCCAGCTCAAGATGCTCTCCACCTCGGCCTTCAAGCCGCTTGCGGCGTCGATGGGTCCGATGCTGAAGGAGGAAGCTTTCCACCTGGGAACCGGCTCGAACGGGCTGCGGCGCATCGTTAAGGCCGGCGTCGTTCCCCTCCCTGTCTTGCAGCGCAGTTTCAACCGTTGGATCCCGACCGCTTTCGACTTGTTCGGGAAGGACGGGAGCACGTCCAGCGAATGGGCGTACGTGTGGGGCCTCAAGGGACGCTACGACGAACAGGAGAACAAGGACGCCGTTGACAAGCGCTTGCTGAACCAGATGGCCCGCGAACTATACCGCCAGGAAATCGTGCGCGAAGTCGAGATTATCAACAAGGCCGTCCCCGATGGTGCGACGAAACTCGTC
Source organism: uncultured Halobacteriales archaeon (assembly GCA_964627625.1). Lineage (GTDB taxonomy): Archaea > Thermoplasmatota > E2 > JACPAO01 > JAHFTW01 > JAHFTW01. Next base: position 64,807 of record CAZVJB010000013.1, on the reverse strand, counting down.
GTGCCCGCGTCGAACTTCCACCGCGCAATCGGTCCCGACGTCGGCGCCGAAGTCACTCTCGACGGCAAACCATGGATGGGCAAGGGGTCATACTCGGACTACCTCGCTTCCGTGTTGCCCATGAACGAAGACGACACAATCTTGGCCGAGTGTTTCAAGGCTGAGTGGATTGCGGCCAAGGCGGCGTGAAATGGAAGCCATCGCACCCCAGCGCATCACTGGATCGGCCGATGACGCGGCGCGTGTGAACGCGGGCCGTCCCGGTGACGCGCAAAGCGTCGATTCAGGGGCACCAGAACCACGACGGACCCCGACCGGACAAGGCTGGATTGCCGCAGCGGCCATCCTCGCGCTTCTTTTTTTCATGCCAATGATGATGTTCGGCGCCTTCTACGGTGGCGGCTACTTTTCCTTCATGGGACCCACGATGCTGGCCCTGCTTCTCACCGTCGTCATCCTGGCAGGGGGAGCGCGTTTCCTACCACGAAGCCGTGTGCCCAGCCGGCCGGGGCTCCCGGCCCCTCTTGGCTCCCCGCTCTACGGCATCCCGGCGCGGCGCCCCTTCGCATCCATGCGCGACCGGCTCGGCCAAGTTGATCCCATCCTGCGCAGCTGGCACTACCAGGTCCTCTGGTCCCTGCTCGGCCTCGTTGCCGTCGCGGGCATCCTGGTTCTAGGCGCCATCCTCTTTGGCCCCGTCGGCAACCGCGCCGCAACCGCCGGCCTAGTCTTACTCTTTGGTTGGCTCATGACCATCGGCGCCTACTTTGCCGCAGGCTACCGCGCGCTTCTGCCGGCCGCGGTGGCGCTATTCGTCTACGGCGTTGTTCTGCACATCGATGCCGTGGCGGACAGTTGGGGAATTATTCGCGACTGGGAAACGTCCGCGCTTTTGCTCTTCGTGGCGTTTGCCGTCGTGCAGGCGGTTGCCGCCGAGGCGGCCTTCCGCGTCAAGCCACGAGCGCTATGGGCGACCTGGGCCATCTGTGGCACAATCGCCGCCATCGCGTTCCCCCTCTGGCTCTTCGCGCACAACGGGCGCGAAAGCCGCGGCGGCGACGCCATGATGGAGTTGCTGCAGGGCTTCTCCGTCGCGTCTCTTGCTTGGGGCGCAGGGGCCGTTTTCGCCTTCGCCGCCATCCCAAGAGCCGTTCGCTTGGCCGGGATTGCGGTGTTTACGGTTTGGGCAGTCACAATCGTCGTGGCCTTCAGCACGGACTCGAACTTCGCGGACCGCTTGCAAGCCGCCGGCATGGTGGCCGCCGCGATTATGGCGGCCGTGGCCGTAACCTCGTATTTCGTCACTCGGTCGCATGGTGCCGGCGACGCGGCATGACCGAGCAACGTCTCTTTGCATTCGACGAGCGAGCCATCAAGACGTTCTTTGAGGGCGCCCCGCAACTCTTCCAGCAGGCCCAGAGGGCCGTCCACGAGCCCTACCAACGCCTCCTCTACACGGTCGAGCACCCGCTGGCGGAAACGACGACGGACGCCATCGAGACCGCGTTTGGCCTGCCGCATCCAAAATGGAATCCGGGCAGCAGGAAGGAAGCCATCGCGATGCTGGATGGGTTGCATTACCCGCAGACGATGCCGATTGCAGATTTGCGCGCCGTTTCGGGCCTCGACCTGCACATCCTGAGCCATTACCTGCACTTTTTCCACCACGCGTACCCAATCTACACGAAGGCGGCATGCCAAGCTCTCGAACGCCTCGGCGCGCCAGTCCCCTACACAAAGGTCCGCGACCCCGACGTCTACGGCCTCTACATTGCAGCTATCGAGGAGTTGAAGGAGCGGATTCCTTTTTGGGATGTGCCCGAAACGAATGTGTATTTGACGCGCATCGTGCAGGGCGCGTTGGATGCATACGGCGCCGCTAAACCAGATTCGTCGACTTGATCGGCCTCCTGTTTGGCCACCTCCTTACGTGCTTCGGATATGGCCCCAACGGCGGCCGGCGCCCCCGGCGGCCCTGCCTTCCACGCTCGCTCGGCATCGCGCGTAGGCTTGCCAAGCCCTCGCGTGACTCGCTGCGCTCGTCGGCTCGCCCCGGCCGGGGGCGATTCATCCTTCCATTCCTTCATGACGGCGCCGCCGTCGGAGGACTGCGGGAATGGGGCTAAGGGCTTCATCAAGCAGGTTTTCGTGCAGTTCAAGCAATTCTCGGTTTCGTCGTCGTATTCGGCGGGTTCGGCGGGTTCGGCGGATAGGTTGCGGCAAGCCAACGAGTGCCCGAATCCACTTACCTTGCCACCACCGTTAAGGCGCAACCCATCCTGGATGCAATCGTGGGCCTGGAGGACCTTGGAATTGACCGGCGCGTCGTCCCCATCCTTGCCGCCCAAAGCATCACCGCCCTCTACCCTCCGCAGGAAGAAGCCTGGAAGGCCATCCAGAAGGGCCGCAACACGCTTGTCGCGATTCCGACCGCGTCCGGCAAGTCCCTCTTGGCCTACCTCGCAATCGCGCACCGCTGGCTTGCCACCGGGAAGAAGGCGCTCTACATCGTCCCGCTACGTGCGCTGGCGTCGGAGAAACATGAGGAAATGCAGGCGTTCAAGGTCCTCGGCCTAACAGTCGGCATCGCAACCGGCGACCTCGACGACCGCGACCCGCGACTCGGTCGGTTCGACGTCATCGTTTGCACCAGCGAGAAAGCAGACGCACTCTTGCGGCATCGCACAACGTGGGTTCAGGAAATCGGCTGCGTCGTCGTGGACGAACTGCATTTGCTGCACGACGCCGGCCGCGGCCCAACCCTCGAAGTCATCCTCGCGCGCTTCCGCGCCCTGATTCCAGATGCGCAGATTGTCGGCCTTTCTGCAACGGTCCAGAACGCCAAAGAGCTTGCCGCCTGGCTCGATGCCGAACTCGTGACGTCGGATTGGCGCCCGGTGACGCTGCACGTCGGCACCTACGGCGGAGATCGATTGGACTTCCTTGGCCAGAAGCCCCGCAAACTTGCAGCCGGCGGCGACCCCGTCGCAAGCCTCGTCGAGGACACCATCAAGTCCGGCGGCCAATGTTTGGTCTTCGTCTCGACCCGCAAATCCGCAGAATCGCAAGCCATGAAACTCGCGGGCGTCGTACGCGACCTCTTGGATCCCGACGCCCTTGCGCGCCTGCAAGACGCCATCGGCGCACTCGACGACGGCGGCGAAGGCAGCCCGACCGCCAAGAAACTGCGCCTCCTGTGCGCATCCGGCGTCTCCTACCACACGGCTGGTCTGGATTCTGCGCAGCGCCGCTTCATTGAAGGCGCCTTTCGCAAGGGCTTGTTGAAGGTCATCTGCGCGACTCCAACGCTTGCCGCTGGCGTCAACACGCCCGCCCGGCGCGTCATCATCCGGGATCTTACGCGCTTCGAGGCCGGGGAAGGCAGCAGACCCCTGCCCGTCATGGAAGTAAAGCAGATGATGGGGCGCGCCGGCCGCCCCAGGTACGATCCGTTTGGCGAAGCGGTCCTTATCGTAAAGTCCGAAGAGCAGCGCGAATTGTTCGTGGAGGGCTATTTGGAAGGAGAGCCTGAACCCGTCACGTCGAAGCTCGCCGCGGAGGGGCCACTACGAACGCATGTCCTCTCGAGCATTGCGGGTGGCTACTGCGATTCGGTGGCAAGTCTGCAACTCTTCTTCGGCCGGACTTTCTGGGCGAAGGAGTCGGATGAATGGGTCGTGCAGGACCGCATCGAGGACGTCTTGGCGTTCTTGCAAGATAATGACTTTGTGAACCCGCAAGGACAGAAACTTGTCGCAACATCGTTCGGGCGACGCACGAGCGACCTGTACATTGATCCGCTGTCGGCGCTCCGCATGCGAGAAGCCCTCGAATCGAAGAAACCACAGCCGACGCCTTTCGCCCTTCTCCAGACGGTTGCCGGGTGCCCCGATTTGTACCCACTTTATCTCAAGCAGGCCGACGATTGGGTGCAGGAACGCTTCTGGCGCCATCACGAAGAACTCCTTGTTGCCGCCGACGGCCGCGACCTCGAAGCCGCCATCACGTATTCCAAGACGGCCTTCCTTTTGCACGATTGGATGGAGGAAATCCACCTCGACACACTTGAGGAGCGTTACGGCGTCGGACCCGGCGACATCCGCATGCGCCTCGACAACGGCAACTGGCTGCTGCACGCTTTCCGCGAACTTGCAAGAGGCCTTCGGCCCGACTGGGCGCCCGCCCTCACCGACCTCGGCATGCGGCTCGAGCACGGCATCAAGGAACAACTTCTGCCCCTCATCCGCCTCAAAGGCGTCGGCCGCGTCAGGGCCCGCGTCCTATACGGCTCGGGCTTCCACAACCCCAACGCGCTGCGGGGCGTTCCCATCGAACGTATCGCCGCATTGCCTGGCTTCGGGGTCAAGTTGGCAGGCGATATCCTCAAGCAGGTTGGCGACAAGCCGGGGACCATCCCAGAACCGCCGGCGCCGACGCCAATCGAGGCCGCGGGGCAGAGTACATTGGGGAGATTCGACGGTCCATGAATGATTTTCCAGACGAGGAACTCGCCTTCACGGCACTTCGCGGCCCCCTGCGACTCGAAGACGCCCTGTTTACGGCTCGCAAGTCGAATCGCATCGCACCTCTGCAGGTCGTTCGCCATGACCGCGTCGTAGGCGCCGACCACCTGCGCAGCGCCGCCATGCACGCAAAACGCGCCCAAACGGAAGGCCGGATGCACGCCAAGACCATCGAAGTCGAATTCCTGCGCTACCTAGCCGGAGAACGCCAGATTAGCGCCGCCATCGAAAAAATGGGACTCCCCGACACACCCGAAGGCTCCGACGGCGCCGTCGTCGTCGCCCTCGGACCGAAGCGCATGGACGCTCTGCAACACTTCGTCCACAGCCTCGGACTCGTCGAAGACAAGGCCCTCGCTGAGGCAAGCACGGAGAAACTCACCGCATTCGGAGTCACCGACAAAATGCTGCAAGCCACCACGCCAGAACGGCGAATGGACATTGTGTTCGAGATGGTCGCAGCAGTGGACTTGATGCGGTAGCCGGACAACGCGCCCGCTCACCCGCCCCATCGCGCTTAAGTAGAAACCCCAAGTCGCGGACTCATCCGCAAAACGGGCCCATGGGGTAGCTTGGATATCCTATAGGCTTGCGGAGCCTGCGACGAGGGTTCAAATCCCTCTGGGCCCGCTAATTCGAACGTCCGAACCCAGGACCATATACGCGAAAAATCGCCTCTTATCCTACTTCCCATCCTTTCCCCTCGTGCCCGGCCTGGGGCCACCGGGCGGGGTTATCACGCCACCTCGTCGCCACGGCTCATCGTGCCGCATTGGAATACCAAGTGGCGGGGGCTCCTTCTGGACGTGGACGTGCAGCGTTGGTACGACAACGTGGCGCGCGGGAGTCTCATCACGGCTGACATTTACCTTCGCGTCTTGGCGCGGTTCCTGGCCGCCTGCGACCTCGGACCCAAGGAGTACGCGGCTCTGGACGGCAAGACCCGCGAAGACCTCTTGGCCGACGCCATCACGAAGCAACTCCAATGCCGCAAGGAACCCTCGTACGTGGCCGGCACCAATTACCGTAGGGTTCGGGGGATTGGACGCCAGTGGCGGGGATGGCAAGCGCAAGTAATTGCCCTGAAACGCCCAGGCTAGCTAAGCCCTCCAGGGAGCGAAGTACACGTGGCAGCACCATTTCGCCGCTCTTACAGGCAGCGCTTTCGGTCGGGACCGCCCCACGCCACCGCGGCGCCGTGCGCGAAAGGTACGCCGTCGTCGGATGGCTGCAACTGCCTAGGCCACGAGCCTGCCACGCTTGCCGCAACGCGTGCATTGGACCGCAAGCGGCGGCGAGCCCATGACGGCAAATCGTGTCTGGCAGTCGGGGCATGTTACGCTTCGTTCGTCCAGCTTCGTTACCTGCGGGGCCACCTGCAATACGTTGCCTTCCGCGCCATAGGATGCCGCGGGGGTGCGGGTCCATGACGTTTCAGGCGGCAGGGTCTCAGGTTCTGCATCGACATCCCCGCCGGCAGCCGACTGGCGGCGCCTGCGAACGACGACCAACATGGCCAGGGCAATGCCGATGACCACGATGGCTAAACCGCCAATGACCCAGCCCCATGGGTTTCGCCCACTGGCCGCGACTAAGTCACGTGACGCCGCCTTCGGGTCCGTCCCAGCGGCAATTTCCGCAGCGTCCTCAATACCGTCGCCGTCAGAGTCCGACAAGGCCGGATTCGTTCCAAGAATCATTTCTTGGGCGTCGCATATGCCATCCTGGTCCGTGTCCTGGGATTGCAGTTGGCAGACCGTGATGGTCAACTCGCCCGTCGATCCGGCGGTTCCGATAACCAACGGGGCCGTCGGGTCTGACTTGAAAATGCCCTGCACGTAGTACGCGTGTTGGCCGCCGGGGAACGCGTCATCCTGGAATTCGTAGGATGTGACACCCAACTGGAATATCACGCGACCCAGAAGGACCGGTTCGCTAGCCCGATACACGTCGAAACCGGCGAGGCGGTGGTCGTTGTCCGCATTCCAGGTGACCTCGACGGGGCCTGTGCCATCGGCACTGGCGCGCACGTTGCGCGGTTGGCCGTCGGGACTCTTTGAGTTGGTGCCGTCTGATCCGATGTCGGCCTCTTGTTTGTCCGTGAGGCCGTCGTCGTCCGTGTCGGCCTTGAGTGGGTTGGTGCCGGCGGCAATCTCGTTCGTGTCGAAGATGCCGTCGTTATCGTCGTCAGGGTCGATGTTGTTGCCCAGGCCGTCGCCGTCGGAGTCCTTCGATTCGGCCGGATTGTTGGGGAACGCATCCAAGGCGTCGGGCGTGCCGTCGTTGTCGTTGTCCAAGTCACACAGGTCACCCTTGGCGTCGGCATCCTTGTCGGCTTGGTTGTTGTTGGCCGTTAGCGGGCAGTTATCCGTCGCGTCCAGAACGCCGTCCGCGTCGTCGTCCGTGTCGGCGTTGTTGCCGGTACCGTCTTGGTCCGTGTCGAGAGATTCTGCGGGGTTGTTCGGGAAGGCGTCCTGCGAGTTGGCGGTGCCGTCGCCGTCGATGTCGGTGTCGCATGCGTCACCGAAGAGGTCGCCATCCAGGTTTGCTTGGCCGGAGTTGCTTATGTTGGGGCAGTTGTCAGCCGTATTGCCGGAGCCATCGCCGTCGAGGTCAGTGTCGCATGCGTCGCCGGCGCCGTCGTTGTCGGTATCGAGTTGGTTTGCGTTGGCGACAGCAACACAGTTGTCGGCAACGTCCGGGTCGCCGTCATGGTCGGCATCCGGTAACGGCGTTGGGTCGCACAAGTCGCCAACACCGTCCGAGTCCGAATCAAGTTGGTTCACGTTCGCCGTGGTGGGGCAGTTGTCGATGGTGTTGAGAAGGCCGTCGAGGTCGGTGTCGGCAGGTACGAGGAAGCTGACCGTTCCGCTTGCGGTAAGCGATCCGCCGCCGGTCGCGCCAAGGTCATCGACCGAGGCGGTCAGGCTGGCCGTCCCGGCGAAGGTACTGGCCGGGGTCGCCGTAAAGGACGACAGGGCGCCGTTGACCGTACTAATCGGCCCCGAGAAGGTCATGCTCGCGTCCGCGGTGCCGTCGCCCGACGTGAACGTCACGCCGGCGGTATTGCCGAGCGTGACAGAACCGGTCGAGATGCTGAGGGTCACACGCACGGAGGACGAGTCGGGGTCCGACACCGAGAACCCGCCGGAGACCGAGCCGGAGCTACCCTGGTTGATGGCGGCTGCGGTCCCGACGCTGATGCTTGGCCCGTCGTTGACTGCATTCACGGTGATGGTGAAGGTCTGGACGGCGCTGGTGTCGACGCCGCCGCCCGTGTCGCGAATCTGCACGGAAACCGTGGCAGCCCCGTTGATGTTGGCCGCCGGAGTGAACGTCAAGGTCCCGGAGGTCCCGACGCTGGGCTGGGCCGAGGCCGAGAAGAGCCCGTTGTTGTTGTTCGAGGTGATGAAGGTCAGCGTCTGGGCGGCCTCGTTGGACGGCCCCGCGCTCAAGGCGGTCGCCCAACCGGAAACCGATGCCGCTGCGGAGTCCTCCGCGACCGTCTGGTCGGCGCCCTTTGTGAAGCTCGGCACGTCGTTGATGCTGGTGACGGTGAGGACGAACGTGCGGCTCGACGTGAGCGTGCCGTCACTGACCGTGATCGTGACGATCGTAGTCCCGAACTGGTTGGCCAGCGGGGTAATCGTTGCCGTCCTGGAGGCGCCGGTGCCCCCGAGGGCGATGCCGGTGTTTGGCACAAGGGCAGGGTTGCCGCTGGTTGCCGTCACGGTGAGGGCGGTGGCGGCCGTTTCGGCGTCACCGATTGTGAAGGTGATTGGGCTTGTGGGTGTATCCTCATTCGTTGCGGAGTCCGGAATGGTCGAGATGGTGGGGGCATCCGGGACCGCGCTAACCACCACCGTGAACGTACGCGTGATGATGTTCACGTTTGGCGCTGTGTTGCTTCCCGAATCAGTCACCGTAACGGTGATGGAGGCGCTACCGAAGGCGTTGGCCACGGGCGTATAAGTCAGGCCGCCCGTTGGATTATCGGGCGTATAGACAACTGTCGGGTTCGGAATGATTGCCGTGTTACTGCTGGAGGCCGTTAAAACTAGACTCTGGGAAGCTGCCTCGGCGGGGCCTTCGCTGATGCCGACCAGGTTCACCGTCTGCATGGCGGCGTCCTCGTTGATGGCGGTGGGGTCGGCGATCGCCGTAAGGGTCGGCGCGTTGTTGACGTTGTTGACGACCACGGTGAAGGTCCCCGTGACGACGTTTACGTTGGGCGCGGTGTTGCTGCCGGAATCCATGACCGTTACCGTAATGATGGCGGAACCGAATTGATCAGTAACCGGCGTGTACGTCAGGCTGCCCGTTGCCGCGTCCGGCGTGTAGGAGACCGTCGGGTTCGGGATAAGCCCCGGAGTGTCGCTAATTGCCGTTATGGTAAGCGTCTGAGAGAGCTCGTTGGCAGCGCCCTCCGTGATGCCCGAGATGTTGACCGTCTGCAGGACGGCGTTTTCATCGATTGCGGCGGGGTTCGAAATTGCTGTTATGGTTGGCGCGTCGTTGACCTCGTTCACTGTGAGAACGAACGTGTCACTTGTCGTCGTATCGTCATCGACCGTCACCGTGATCGTGGCGCTGCCGGATTGGTTCGGAGCCGGCGTAATCGTGACGGTTCTGCTGGCGCCGGTGCCGTCGATAGCGATGTTCGTATTTGGAACGAGGTCGGGGTCGCTACTCGCGCCGGTCACACTTAGCGAGTCTGCCGAGGTTTCCGCACCGCCAACAGTGAAGACGATGGCGCCCGTGGGCAGGTCTTCAACCGTTGCAGAATCGGCGATGTCCGAAATCCACAGTGCATCGTCGAGCGGGGTGACCTCGATAGTGAAGCTTTGGGTGGCGCTGGCATCGACGCCGCCGTACAGGACACCGCCATCGTCGCGGATGTACACCGAAATGGTGGCCACACCGTTGGCGTTCGCGGCCGGCGTGTACGTCAGCGTGCCGGCGGGCGAGATGGCCGGCCCCGCTGAGAACAGCGCGCCATTCGTGTTGCCGTCGATGACGAAATCCACGCCCAGGGTGCCGCCGTCGCCGTTGCTGATGCCTGCGGCCCATGGCGTCACCGTCTGGGGAACCGAATCTTCCGGCACCACGATGTTGGCGCCGGCCGTGAAGCTTGGCGCGTCGTTGACCGGCTGGACCGTCAAAGTCACCGTCACGACGTCGGACAGGAGGCCACCGTTTGTGGCGCGGTACTGGAACGTGTCCGGACCGAAGAAGTCGTTTACGGGCGCGTAGTCAAACGAGCCGTCCGCGTAGATATTAAAACCGCCCGGCCCTGCGTTGACGGGCAGGGCGCAGGTGGCAGGCAAGCAGGTGAGGTCCACGACGGTGCCAGGAGGGCCGTCGGGGTCGCTGTCGTTGAAGAGGACACCGGGCAACGCGGCCACGGCAAGCAGCTCGTCCTCGTTGACGCCGTAGGCGTCCGCCACGGCGGTGGGGGCATCGTCCTCGGGCGAAATAGCGACGTTTACGGTGCGTACCGCGAACGCTCCAGTTGCGTCTTGCGCACTGACGTTGAAGGAATCGACGCCAGCCGCATTGGCATTCGCAAGGTATGACCCGACCCCCGTGGCGCCGTCGATGCTCGCGACGCCCAGTGTGCCTTGGGCGGAAATGGAGTACGCCAGTGTGTCCCCCGGCGTCGGGATGTCCGCGTCGCCGGCGACGGCCGTAAACGGCGCTGCCGCGCCGTCTTCGGCGATGTTTAGCGCACCGATTGCTGCCATGGTCGGGGCGTCATTGTCGTTGGCAACCGTGATTGTGACCGTTGCGGGTGCACTATCGACGTTGCCGTCGTTGACCGTGAAGGTGAAGGAGTCGACGCCATTGAAATTCGCGTTGGGCGTGTAGGTAACCGTTGCGCCAGCCAGGTTGGCAACCCCTTGACTGGGCCCCGTGACGATGGTAAAGGTCAGCAGGTTGTTATCCGCGTCGGTGCCGGTCAGGGTAATGGACGCCGCCGTGTCCTCGGTGGCCGGGGCTTCCTGCGCGTTAGCGGTGGGTGGCGTGTTGGTGAGCACATTGACGATGGTGCTGTCAACAATCCAGGTCCCATCCACGTCGCCAACGGCAATCGTGGTAAGCTTGATTTCGAGGTTGTTGAGGTCCGTCACTGTCCATGCGTAGGAGGCCGTGAAGTCGAAGTCGATGGTTTGGGGGTCCGAACTTGTGGGCGACAAAGAAATCGTGGCCACCGGGGTCGCGCCGATATACGCCTCGGCTTGCCACTGGTCGTCGACCCAGGACGTGATTTGCTGGTTCACTGTTGCGATGACAGCGATAAACTCGCCGGAAGTGCAGTCGCCCGACAAATCATCGAAACCAGACTGCAGGAACTCGCCCGACGCGGTCGCAGAGGCGACCAGGCCGTCATCCATGTCGTAGTCTTCAGGTGATGTCCATCCGGCGCTGCTTGTGATGGCTCCGTTGACGTTAAGGCTGCACAATTGCACAGAACCCATCGTGGGCAGGGCCGTGGTCGAGAGCAGGAGGGCGAAGAGCAGCGGGAGAAGCGGTCTGCTACGGTTATCAGTCGTCATGCAAGCACCAGGATTTCGGCCTCGTCAGGCATGGAGAAGCGACCGCCGGATTCCACGACGAGGCGGAACTTGAGCAGGTTGTCCTCTGCGCTCACCGCAGGGACGATGAAGGACGGTTGCGCCGATTCTGCATCCTGCAGCGTGACGCAGGGCCCTAGAATCTGGTGCCAGTGGTACGCAAGGGGTTGGCGTTCCATGTCGAAGGAGGCCGTGCCGTTCAGGATGACCACGTCGCTCGTGCGTTTCTCCAGATCGGGCCCGGCGTCGGCGGCCAGCGTGTCAGAGGGCGCGGCGTAGGCGGGCGGCGCGGGGCAGGCGGATGCAATAGCCGGGCCGCTGGAGGCCGAGGACGATGAGGAGGAGGAGGAGGGCGCGCCGCATCCAGCCAGCAGAACCGTCACGGATAGGCCCAGCAGCAAGCGTCGCAATAGTCCTTCTGTACCGTATCTGAGAAACTGCGTAACCATGCCGACCCGCCGGATTTCCATTCGGCTTCCTATACATGAAGGATGTGGTCGCCGAAGGAGGCATTAATGGCCCCGGCCGGCGCCGGACGAAATCGAGAGATGAGGGAGAAGAAGGCGAAGGGGGATAATGGGAAAAAGGCCACGTGCCGGATCAACTGATGGTGATGCGGAACGTCTGGTACGAGCTGATGTTAACTCCGCCGTTGGCCGTGCCGCCGTTGTCCTTGATACGCACTGCCACCGTTGCGATACCGGTCCCGCCCGTGTTGTTCGGGGTGAAGCAGAGTTGGCCTGTCGCGTCAACGGTGGGCTGCACGCTAAACAGCGCGTTGGCGTTGTTCGTGGCGAAGAAGCTCACCGTCTGGGATGTGAATTCTTCCGCGGGGCCTGCGCTGAGGGCAGTTGCCCAACCCGACACGCACACCGGCGCGGAGCCGGTGACTGCCTGGTTTGCGCCCTTCGCGAAGCTCGGTGCATCGTTCTTGGCCGTCACCGTGATGGTGAAGATCTGCGTCGCACTGGCATCCACGCTGGGGGACACGCCGCCACCGTTGTCGTGGATGTATAGGGTGATCGTGGCCACACCGTTGGCGTTGGCCGCCAGCGTGTATTCCAGGGTGCCGCTTGGCAAGACTGCCGGGGCGACCGCGAACATGGAGGGGTTCGAGTTGCTGACGACGAAGTCCAAGATCTGCGTGTTGCCGTCATTGTCGCTCATCACGCTGACCCAGCTTGCGACGCTCTGCGCGCCGGGGTCTTCCAGGACGGCGACGTTGGCGCCGACCGTGAAGCTCGGGGCGTGGTTAACGGGCGTCACGGTGACGCTGACTGTCGCATCGGCAAAGGTCAACGCCGCGTCCGTGACGCGAATGACGAAGCTGTCCGTGCCCTCGTAATCGGCGGGTGCCGTGTACGAGATGGCGCCGGTGCCGCTGTCAATGGTAAGCGTACCGCCGTTGGCGATCGACGTCTGGATTGAGTACGTCTTTGTGTCGCCGGAGTCCACATCGGAGCCGACGGCGGTCCGCGTGACCGTGGCCGTTTCCGGTGCAGTGATTGCTGCGATGGCGGCCAGGGTCGGGGCGTCGTTGACGCACGAGACCGTGACTGCGACAGCTTCGGAATCCGTCGTGAGGCCATCCGAGACCTGCACCGTGAACGAATCAGGGCCGCAGGCGTCGGGGGCAGGCGTGTACAGAATCGCGCCGGTTGTCGGGTTGATCGTGGCCGGGCCGAGCGAGGCCGCGGAGATGATGCTCCAGGCTGGAGCGTCGGAGTCGCCGTCGGTCGACGTCGCCGTGATGCTCAACGTGCCCTCTTCTGCAATCAACTGTGGCCCAATCGGGGTCAAGACCGGTGCCTGGTTGACGTTGGTGATGGTCACGAGCACGGAGTCGCTGTGCGTCACGCCGTTACCGTCGCCAGCGGTTAGCTGGAACGTCAGGGTCGCTGGCGCGTTGGTTGCAAGCGTTGGGGCCGTGAAGCTCAGCGCCAGGGTGGTCGCTCCGCTGAAACTGGCCGTCACATCCGGGCCTCCCGTCTGGGTCCACAAAACGGTCACGGTGTCGCCCGCATCGGGGTCGGTTGCCGTTCCCGTCAGAGTCACAGCGGCATTCTCGAGCGCCGCGGTATCGGTGCCGGCGTTGGCCGTCGGCGCCTGGTTGGTGCTAAGGACGGTCACAGTCACGGAGTCAGCGACGGAATTTGTCATGCCGTCGTTGACCACGAGTTCGAAGGTCAGCGTCACCGGGTTGTTGTTTGACAGGTTGGGCGCGGTAAACGATGGCGAAGCAGTCGAAGCGATGCTGAAGGCCTCGACTACGGCAGAGGCAGCCGTTGCATCGTTTCCGCCCATGGCATAGAGCCGGGTCCCGACCACGGCGCCGCGCGAATAGGTGCGGTCGGTCGGCATGTTGGTGCCGCTAGCCCAGGTATTCGTGGCCGGGTCGTAGACCGCCACGACGCCATCGGGTGTGCCGCTGCTCGTCAGGCCACCAACGGCGTAGAGCTTGCCGCCGAGGGCGAATCCGGCCATGTTTTCGTGGGCCGTGGGCATGGGCGCCAGCGTGGTCCAGGCATTGGTGACCGGGTCGAAGACGTCCAACTGGGTCGTCAGGGTCGTTGCGCCCCGGCCGCCAGCTACGTAGAACTTACCGTCAATGACTCCAGCGGCCGCGCCGGTGTGCGGAACGGGTGAGTTCGGGAGTGACGTCCACGAGTTGCCTGCCACATCGTACGCGGCGAAAAGGCTGTAGTAGCCGTTGAAACCGTTGCAGGGCGAGGTCACGTAAATCTTGCCCGCGATTGCGCCCGCATCACCGCAGGCGCTGAGGTTCGGCATCGTCGCTTTGGTGGCCCATGTGTTACCGACGGGGTCGTACTCGAACATAGTCGGATGCGGGCAGCAACTGCCGTCGCCCCAGCCTCCCGCCACGTAGAGCTTGCCGTTCCATTCGACCGCGGCCGCCTGGTAACGGCTGCCCGGCAGCGACGCCCCGGTGGTCCAGGCGTCTGCTACGGTGTCATAAATGTACAGGATGGCCGAGGCGCCGGTCACCTGGTCGTAGCCTCCCGGAACGTAGATGTTGTTCCCGATTGCGGCGGCCTGCATCGAGCCGCGCGCCGCCGGCAGGGAAGCAAGCGTTGACCAGCCACCCGTGTCAAGCGTGACGGCCGGCGTTCCAACCTGCGTCCAAGCATAGGTCAGGCTGTCCGAATCAGGATCCGTCGAGGCAGTTCCGTCCAAGGTGACGCCCGGTGCGTTCTCCAAGGCCGTTTGGGCAGTGCCCGCATCAGCAACCGGGGCGCCGTTGGCGTTCGTGACCGTGATGACGACGGAGTCCGTTGCCGAGCCGCCGTTGCTGTCCGTGACGGTCAAGGTGAACGTCAGGGTCGTTGGGGCGTTGGTCGTGAGTGTCGGCGCCGTGAAGCTCGGCGTCGCGGTCGCGGCTCCCGTGAGGCTGACGGCGGGTGAGCCGCCGCTTTGCTCCCAGGAGTAGGCCAGCGTGGCGTCGCTGTCAGGGTCGGTGGCCGAGCCGGCGAGGTTCACCGTCGTGGCTTCCACGGCACTGGCGGCCGAGCCCGCGCTGGGGACCGGGTTGCCGTTGACGTTCGTGATGGTGATTACGACTTGGTCGGCGGCGGACGTGAGTGGGCCGTCGTCGGACGTCAACTCGAAGGTCAGCACGACGGGGACGTTCGTGGCGAGCGTCGGGGCCGTGAAGCTTGGCGTCTGCGTGGTGGCGCCCGTCAGGGTCACCGCGGGGGTTCCGACCTGGACCCACGAGTAGGTCAGCGTGTCGCCATCGACGTCCGAGCCGGTGCCGGACAGGTTCACAGTCGTCCCTTCGACGGCGCTGGCATCGTTGCCGGCGTTGGCCGTCGGGGCGACATTGATGTTGTTGATGGTGACCGTCACCGTGTCCGTGTCGGTCCCAGTGTACGCGTCCGTGACCGTCAGGCTGAAGACCAACTCGACTGGGGTGTTGCTGGAGAGCGTCGGGGCCGTGAAGGTCGGCTGCTCCGCACTCGTGCTGCTCAACGTCACCGTGGTGCCAGAGCTTTGGCTCCAAGCGAAGGTGAGTGGCGTGTCCGTGTCAGGGTCCGAGGCCGTACCAGCCAACGTGACGCCGGCCGTGCCCTCATTGACGGCAAAGTTGCCGCCCGTAATCGCGATGACGGGGTTGCCGTTGATGTTGTTGATCGTCACCGTCGTGGTGGCTGCAGCCGAGGCGGCATTGCCTGCGCCACTGTTGTCCGTCGCGACGAGGGAGAAGGTCAGCGTGATCGGCGTGTTGTCGGCCAAGGTCGGCGCCGTGAAGGTCGGCGACTGCGCCGTGGCCGAGCTCAGGACGACGGTTGGCGTGCCAATTTGTGTCCAGGCGTAGGTTGCGGTGTCCGTCGTGTCAATGTCGGTGACGCTGCCCGAGAGGGTCACGGTGACGCCCTCGTTAACGCTCTGCGCCGTGCCCGCGTTTGCAACGGGTTGTGCGTTGACGTTGATGACCGTGATGACGACCGTGTCCGTCGAGGATAGGCTGCTGCCTGCGTTGTCGTCGTCCGTGACCTCGAGTTGGAAGGTCAGCACCGAAGTTGCGCCGTTGGCAAGGACGTTGGGGGCCGTGAAGGTGGGGCTGACCGCCGCGGTGTCCGAGAGGACAACAATTTCGCCAGCGGTCTGCGTCCATGCGTAGACCAAGTCGCCACCCTCGGGGTCGCTGCTGCCAGCGCCGGTCAGGGTTGCGAGCGTGTTCTCATTGACGAGAGGCTGGTCCGAGCCGGCATTCGCGACGGGCGCCAGGTTGTCGTGGGTTACGATTGCTGTCGTGGTCGCCGTGGCGCTCAGGGTGCCATCGGAGACGACGACTTGGAAAGAGTACCACTGGTCGCCGGCCGTCGTCGTGACGGGCGGGGTGAAGGTCGCCGTGTTGCCCGAAGGCGTGAGGGTGACCGCAATGCCGCTGGTCTGCGTGAAGGTGTACGTCAGGGTGGTTCCAATATCGGCGTCCGTGCCGGTGGCGGTCAGCGTGACAACACTGCCCTCGTGGACTTCACCGCTCTCGGAGTCCGACGTCAGGGCTGCCGTCGGGGTGTCGGGGACTGCTGTCACCGTGACGGTGACGGTTTCGAAGTCCGACAGGAGCCCGTCGCTCACGGTGACCGTGAACGAGTCAGTGCCAACGAAGTTGGCCGTCGGCGTGAAGGTCACGTCGCCGTTCGTGTTCGAGACGACGCCGTTGGTGGCGCCGTCGGCGGTCCACGTGAGGGTGCCCGAGTCGACGTCCGAGGCCGTCGCCGTGAAGGTCAGGGCCGTGTCCTCGTTGGTCGTCTGGGCACCAATGGCGTCCAGGACGGGCGCGTCGTTGATGTTCGTGACCGTGACGTAGATGGTCGCGGAGGAGCAAAGCGGTTCGGCGTCGCATACCATGTACGGGATGCTGTCGCTGCCCTGGGTCTCTCCACCGGGCGTGTAGGTGATGACGCCGCCGCTTACTGTGGCGGTGCCGGATTCCGGCGTCTCCACGGTGACCGTCAAGGTCGTGACGTCGTTGTCAATGTCCACCACGGACAAGTCCGCCCCCGTGCGCACATCGATGATGCGGGACGCGTCCTCCGCCGTCGTGACCGGGAGGTCGCTGGCGACGGGGGCGTCGTTGACGTTCGTGACGGTGACTGCGACAATCTCGGAGTCCGAAAGTGCGCCGTCGCTGACCGTGACCGTGAAACCGGCTCCGGTTCCCTGGTAGTCGGCGGTCGGCGTGAAGGTCACGACGCCGGCGACGTTGGAGACGACACCGTTGAGGGGGCTGCTGGTCGTCCAGGTGAAGGTGCTCGAGTCGATGTCGGTGACCGTTGCGGTCATGGTGAGGGTTGCGTCCTCGTTCATCGTCTGGGTGCCGATCAGGGTCAAGACGGGCGCGTCGTTGACGTTGCTGACGGTGACGGAGACGTCCTCGAAGTCGCTGAGCGCGCCGTCGCTGATGGTGACGCGGAAGCTGGCAGTGCCGAAGAAGTCGGCCGCCGGCGTGAAGGTCACTGCGCCATCCGTGTTCGAGACAACACCGCTAACGGCGCTGCCGGTACTCCAGACAAAGCTGCCGGATGCGGTGTCAATATCGGTCGCGGTCGCGGTCAAGGAAAGCACCCCGCCCTCGTTCACGGTTTGTGTGCCAATCGCGTCGAGCACCGGGGCATCGTTGATGTTGTCCACGGTGACTGCGACGTCCTGGAAGACCGGCGTCGTACCGTCGGTGACGGTGACGCGGAAGCTGGCGCCGGTTCCTTGGTAGTCGGCCGTAGGGGTGAACGTGATTGCGCCATCCGTGTTCGAGACCGCGCCGTTCACGGCATTGCTGGTGGTCCAGGTGAGGGTGCCAGAGTCGACGTCGGTGGCCGTGGCCGTCAAGGACAACGTCGCCCCTTCGTTCATGGTCTGGGGGACAATCGCGGCGAGCACCGGGGCGTCGTTGGTCGGCGAGACGGTCACCGTGACGACCACGTTATCGGCACATTCCAGCGCAGCGTCGCAGATATCGTAGACGAACGAGTCCGAACCGAAGTAGTCGCCATCAGGCGCGTAAACAAGGCGGTGCGTAACGGCGTCGAGAGTGACCGTGCCGAACTGCGCTCCTTCGAAGAGTGTCGGGTCAGCATCAAGGTCAGCGTTCCCATCGGCGTCGCTGTCGTTGGCAAGGACGTCAATCGAGACCGTGCCGTCCTCCGCGACCGTCGCGGAGTCGGCGCCGCCCACCGGCGCGTCGTTGATGCTGGCGACTGTGACCGTGACGGTCTCGGAGTCCGGAGTCGTCGTGCCGTCGCTGACGGTGACGGTGAAACTCGCGGTGCCGAAGAAGTGGGCCGCCGGAGTGAAGGTGATTGCTCCGGCCGTGTTCGAGACGGCACCGTTGACGGCGCTGCCCGTGGTCCAGATGAGGCTGCCTTGCGCAGTGTCGACATCGGTGGCCGTCGCGGTGAATGACAACACGATGTCCTCGTTCGTGTTCCTGCCGTTAATCGGGGTCAGGACGGGCGAGTCGGCTGCGTCATTAACGGTAACCTCGACATCCTCGAAGTCTGCCGTGTTGCCGTCGCTGACGGTGACGCGGAAGCTTGCCGTGCCGATGAAGTCGGCCGTGGGCGTGAAGGTGATTGCACCATTCGTGTTCGAGACGATGCCATTGACGGGCAGGGTCGTGGTCCAGGTGAGGGTGCCGGACTCAGGGTCCGTTGCCGTCGCCGTGAAGGTCAGGATCGTGTCCTCGTTCATCGTCTTGGCGCCGATTGCGGCCAGAACAGGCGAGTCGTCGACGGGCGTGATGGTGATGGTCTGCGTCGTGATGGCCGACTTGAGGCCGCTTGCGTCCGTTACGCGGAAGGTGAAGGAATCCGTGGTCGCGGTGTTCGAGTTGCTCGTGTATGTGTAGGCGCCCGTCCCGGCGGTGACTCCGACGGTCCCGGAGGTCGGCTGGACGACGTCGGTGAACGTGATGACGTCGCCGTTCGGGTCGCTACCGGTGAGGGTGCCGCTGCCGGCAACCTGCTCGGTTACATCCAGGTTACCACCAGTCGCGGTGGGCGGCAGGTTGAGACCGACTTGGACGAAGAACTGGTCGACTTGCCAGTTGCCGTCCACGGCGCCGTTGACCTTCGTCGTCAACTTGATCTCCAGGTTGTTGAGGTCCGCGAGGGTCCAGGTGCGAAGGGAGCTGAGGTCCCAGCTACGGACGGCGTCCGAGGAGGAGCCCGCAACGTCGAAGGGGCCGGCGATGATGCCGGTGCCGGTGCCGAGGTAGGCGCGCAGCGTGAAGGCGTCATCATTGAAGGAGCCAATCATTTGCTCGAGCTTGATGATTACACTCGTGACGGTGGCGCCGTTCTGCTCAGATGGCACGTCGGCCAAGGCGATGCGCAGGCTGCGGGCGCTGGCGGTGTGGCAGGCGTAGTTGTTGTCGGCGAGTGCGATGTTGGTTGCGCCAAGAGCGCCGCCGCATCCTTGGGTCCAGCTGCCCATGCCGCCGTTGAAGTCGCCCGCGACGGAGCCGCCAGTCAAGGAGATGGTGTGCGGGATGCCGGCGACGTTCGTGATGGTCACGACGGTGACCGCGTTGGCGCCATCGATGCTGACACCGGCCGTCGCGCCCGTGAGCGTGACGGTGAGGGTCTCGGCAAGTTCAGTCATTTCCGAGTCGCTAAGGGCCGTGATGGTGATGATGGCTGACGTGGCGCCGGAAGCAACAGACAGCGTGCTTGCCGTGGCCGTGAAGTCGGCGCCGGTTGCTGGGTCCGTGCCGGAGCCGGCCACCGTAAATGTTAGGTCGGTGCCGCCGATTGGCACCGGCGACGAGAACGTCACGGTAACGGAGACGGCGTTGCCTTCCGTGACCGTCGCGGTTGCGCTGGCCATGGAGGCAATGGCCGCGTCATCGTTGGTGATAGTCGTGGTGAGGCTGGTCGTGGCGCCGAGGGCCGCATTGGTTGGGGTGCCTAGGTTCACGATGATGGTCTCGTCCCCTTCGGGACTGTTGTCGCCGTTGACGGTGATGGTCAGCGTAGCCGTCGTCGAACCGTCGGCGATGCTGAGGGGTGATGCGGGGCTGAGGGTGTAGTCGCTCGTGCCGAGGGCGGTGCTGGCGGCATCCATCGAGTAGGGGATGGTCGTGGCGCCTTCGCGGGCGGCTGACAGCGTGACGGTCAAGACGACGTCCTGGGTTCCGGAATTCGCTTCCGTAATCGTGGCGGGGGCCGACGTGAATTGCACGCTCGGGGTCGCATCGTCATCGGTGATGGTGACGACGTTGGTCGCGGTGCCGCCCAGGGCGTAGCCGGTGCCGGAGGTCAAGGTGACAGTGAAGTCGTCGGCGGGTTCGTCGAGGGTGTCGCCCTTGATGGTGAAAGGGACATCGAAAGAGCCTGACGCGTCGGCGGGGATGCTCACGGTGGTGTCGCAGGTGTAGTCCGTTGCTTCCGCTGCGCCGCTTGCGCAGTTGAAGTTCAGGGTGATGGGCGAAGTGCTGCTTCCCGTGATGGTGACTGCCACGTTCTGCGTGAAGTCCCCGTTCGTCTCGGTAGCGCTGGTCGTGCCCGAGGTGAATTGGATGCTGGGCGTGGTGTCGTCGTCGAGGACGTTGACCGAGGGCGCTCCAGTAACGGTGCACCCGGTGCATGTTCCGGTCGTCAGGGTGAGCGTTTCGGAGTCGGCCTCATCTGTCGCGTCGTTGCAGATGGTGATCGTAACGGTCGAGGAGGTCGTGCCGCTCGTAATCGTCGAGCTCAGAGTCGGCGTGATGTAATCGGCTGCTCCGGTGCAGCTTGCCCCGCCGGTTGCGGTGCCGCCCAGAGTGAAGGCGATGCTCACTTGGTCAGCGGCGGCCGCGCGAGAGAAGGAGAACGTAGCCGAAACGGGTCCGGCTTCGTTGCCGTTGACGCCGGCGGCGACCGTGACTGCGGAATCGTCGTTGTCGGTAATGGTAAGGGTGTCGCTTGCGCCTACGACGTTGTAGCCCGTGCCGCCGCTGATGGTGGCGATGACGGTCTCGCTTACTTCATCGCTTGAGTCGTCGATTGTCGTGACCGTGAAAGAGCCGCTGGCCGCGCCGACACCGATGGCGACACTTGCACCGCCGAAAGTGGTGGTGTAGTCCGTGCCTCCACCAACCGCAGTGCCAGTCAAGGCCGTCGTGACCGTGATGGCCGGGCTGCTTGCTTCAGAGTTGGAGCGCGTGACTGTGAACGTGACATCAGCGCCACCCTCGGCGATGGTGGTGGGGGCAGCGGCAATCGTGACTTGGGAAACGTCGTCGTCCGTGATGGTCACGACGTTCGTCTCGCTGCCGGCGTTGACGGTGTAGCCCGTGCCAGCGGTCAAGGTGACGGTGAAGGCGTCCGTCGGCTCGTCGAGGGTGTCGCCCTTGATGGTTACGGGGACATTGAAGGTCCCGGTCGTCTCGGCCGGGATGGTGACCGTTGTGCCGCAGGCGTAGTCGGCCGGTTCGGCGGTGCCGCTTACGCAGTTAAAGTTCAACGTCAGAGCCGAAGCGCTGGCACCAGTGATGGTCACCGCGAGGTTCTGAGTAAAGTCTGCATCTGTTTCTGTTGGGCTGCTCGTACCGGAGGCGAACTCGATGTCGGGAACAGCGTCATCGTCAGCGATGTCGACGGTGCCCGACGTGGGCGTGCCAAGGGAATAGCCAGTGCCGGAGGTAACGGACAGGATGACGGTTTCGGAGTCAGCCTCGTCAAGTGCGTCGTTGACCGGGGTCACAGTTACCGTCGCCGTGTTGACTCCCACGCCAAGGCTGACGAACGCCGGAGGGGCGTTGTAGTCCGACACCGACGTCGCGGTGCCGGTGGGAGCCGCGAGGTTGACCGTGATGGCGGGCGACGTTGTGTCGGTGCCCGTGCGGGTAATCGTGAAAGTGCCAGCCCCGGTTGCTGGGGGCTGCGCTTCGGTGGCGGCGGCGTCGGTGGCTGCAATCGTTACCACGGAAAGGTCGTCGTCCGTGATTGTTCCGACGCCAGCGTTATCCGCAATAGTTGGGGCGTCGCAAGGGGGAAACACGGGGGCACATGACGGATTGGCAATTGTCAGAGTCAGCGTTTCGTCGGCCTCATCAGTGGCGTCAGACACGATTACTACGGTGACGGTCGTGGTTGTGGCTCCGTCCGCGATGGTTCCGGAGCCGGAGTTTGCAGTAAAGTCGGTAGGCGCGGTTGCCGTGGCGGTTCCTCCTGCCGTAGTGAACGTGAAGGTGAAGGTTTCACCGGGTGTCGGTGGCGCAGTTGCAGTAATAGTGAAAATCATGGGGCCGCCGCTTTCCGAAACGGTGACGTCGCTTACCGACAGGGTTTGCGCCGCCCCGTCCTTTGCCAGGACCGAAACCGCAATGAGGGCCCCGAGACAGACTAGGCCGAACAGGAGCAATTTGCGGGAATTGCGCAACATCGTAACATTCTTATCGCTCGCGCTAGCGAAACCGGCCACCATGATTCTGTCGCAGAACCGGAGGTTATTTGAGGTTTGCCGCGGCCGAGAGAGGCGGGCGAGGCGAATTATCATCGCGCCCGACACATTTTTTTGTGAGGCTTGGCAACACTGGATTTGGCCGGCCGCAAGCCGGTCTAGATTGTCACAGTTTATAGGCGGTTAACCGGCTAGCCATGCTTGTAGTTCCACCACGGCGCTGGCATAGACGTCGCCATGGTGGTGGCTGAAGTCGTGCAGGGCCGGCATCTGCTTGGCCGCGTCTTGAACGAGGTGTTCCGGCACGGCGGTGCGCAAATCGCGTGGGACAAGGCCCTCCACATTGTGGAACACCAAGGCCCAAGTGTCGATTGCGTCCTTGAAGCGCTTGGCTCCGGCGTCCTGGTTGCCGCGCTTGGGCATTGTAGCTACCTTGTCGGTCAGCAAGTCCGCCACGCGCGGCAGCCACACCGAGCAGTCCAGGTCCTTGTAGAGCGGACCACCCATGGTATGGAAATCCTGTTGGCAAGCATCGGAACCCTCCAGGAAGAACACGTCGACCGCGATGCCGGCCGGCCCGTGGCCGCGCTTGAAACGGCAGGCATTCGTCGGACGACGCGCCGTACCAGCCCACTCCATATTCCAGGCGGGCATGACCTCGTGGCGAAAGCGATTGAACGCGGCCTTGGTGCTAAAGACAACATCGACGTCGCGGCTCTGCTCCTGATAGTTCTGCGTCGTGAGTTCGTCGACGGCCCAACCGCCAATCAAAGTACAACCGCCCGTCTCGCTGAAGGTATTGCGCAGACCTTGGTACAGCCGGCGGCTGACGTCCGTTTCCTCCGTTGGGTAGAATGGACTCACGGCCGCCACCGCAGAAGTTGCAGGTTTGTACTGGTTGCGTAATCGTACCAGCGCTGACCCTTCTCAGCCACGGCTCCGGTAAAGGTCATCCATGGATCCGCAACGCGTAGGACGAGGTTGGCGACCGACGGGGATGCGGACTTAGCAAAGATTGCCGCAGCCGCCCGCATGGCCTCTGCAAGATGCTCTTCCTGCACGTACTGGATTGTCCGGTCGCTTACGAGGTCCAGCTGGTCGACCGTTTGCGCCGCGTACTCGCCGCTTAGCAAGTGCGGACACTTGGCGGCCTTGGCCCACTGCAGCGGATTTGGAGCCTTGAAGTGGAAGCTGCGCCAGCGCGGTTTTTCCTGGACCTGTTTCATGCACATAAGAAGCGCAACGGGTTGCAAACCGGTCGCGTCGAGAATCTGGCGAAGCGCACGGCCGGCGCTTGGACGCTGGAGGTTACAGTGAAGGGCAATCTGGGCAGGGCTGTCCTTGGGGTGACTGAGCAGATGGCGGGCAACCACGAACCGGGTGGGGCTACGAGGGGAACGCTCGGACAACGATGATGCTAAGTTGCTAAGTATATTTAACAGTTAGTTCCATTGCGATGCGCCTATTTCCCCTCCCCGCTGAGTCGACGCGATGCCCGACAAGACGGACGTTGGCGAAGTCATTTACCCGACCTCAATAGCATGAACCCCGTTACGCCGTGCCCGGAACCGTTCCCACCGTCGGCGCCTGCCGTGCGGGCAGCCATCCCTGGCCGGACCCGTCGAAGCCCTCGGGGGCCTGAATCCAATCCAACGACTGCGAAACGCCAGAACAGGTACCGATCCCCGAACTCCGGTAGGAGGAGGCCGCCTGCACGCTGCCGTACGTGTCAGTATAGTAGTCGGCAACAAGGTTGGCGCGCCGCACATCCAACTCGTCATCCCCCGCCGAGGCCTGCCCGCGCGGCGTATAGCCACTCTCCGTGGCCCAAGCGTCCCACGCGGCCCCCGAACAGGGCGCGGTCTGCAGCCACCAACGGTCGCCAGTCCACTTGGTCCAACGGGCATCCACGCGGCCCGTCGGATCGCCGTTCATGACGAACCAATACGTCCAGCCACTATCGCCATCGCAGACGGCTGGACGCGCCTTCTCGTCATGGTAGGCGCCCGTATCGAGCACCGGAAGCCCAAGGGAGACGAGGTGGTCCCGGATGGCCTTGGCAGTTCCGGCGTCCTTGACGTATGGGGTCAAGCTACCAGAGTCGCCGCCACTTGAGCCGGCAAACGCGCTCCAGGGCAGACTCTCGCACTGCTTGCCTTGCCACAACGCCCACGTGAGCCCGGGCGGCAAAACATCCCCGAGGCCCGAGGACGCAGTGGCCGACGCGCTGGATGTGCCGGAGGACGTGGCGGAACCAACGGGCGCCGCCTGTTGACCGCCGCAGCCAGCAAGCAGAAACGCAACGACCAGGGCACCAGCCACTAGGAAACGGTACGACACAAAACGGTCCACGACTAGCCCGCCACTTCTAGCTTATGGTCGCTCAAGTGCCCCGCCGCCAGAAATCTTCGATGGCGGGCACGCGGGGACGCCTCTGGGCCCGCTTCATTCCTTCGTAAATTCGTCGCATTTGACCCCTCATAGTGGCCAAACCTTAACTCCCTGTGACGGCAAACTCCTATTGTGGCCGCCGAGGAAGTCATGGATGCTTGGTGTCCGGCCTGCGTCGACGTTCGCAAGCATGACATCACCGGGCCGGGGTCATGCAAGTGTCGCATTTGTGGCCGCACGGAGCAATTGGCGGCGCCGTTAGACCCAACTCATCCGCGTTAACCGGCGGGCGCGGCCATTATCAGCGACCGCCTGCTCGGCCAGTCCGTGCCCCTCCGGACCGCCCTCTACGATTCCCACGCAGCCCTTGGCGCGACATTCGTGGAGTTTGCTGGCTACGACATGCCGGTCCATTATGGCTCCATCAAGGAGGAGCATTTCGCGGTGCGGCAGTCGGCTGGCTTGTTTGATGTAAGTCACATGTCCAATCTTTGGGTGACTGGCCCGAACGCGGCGGCGGCAATCGCGAAGGTCACGCCGTCGGACGCCGCCGACGGGCCCATCGGGAAGGGAAAATACACAGTCGTCCTGAATGATGACGGCACGATTCTCGATGACGCGTTCTGGTTCAAGATGGACGCCGAGCGCTTCTTCGTCATCCCGAACGCGGGCCGCAACGTCGCCGTTGCTGGGCAAATCGCCAAACATGGCAAGGCCAAAGTCGAGGATGTATCGCGCGCGTGGTCAATCCTCGCATTGCAAGGCCCGAAAGCCCGGGAAGTCCTTGCCGCGGCGTCCGCTTCGGTGCCGCCAAAGTTCCACCACCTCATCGAAATGGAGGTCGGGGGCGCCGGCTGCCTCGTCTCCGGCACCGGATACACAGGCGAGAAGGGCGTCGAACTCTACGTGCCCGTCAAGGATTCAAAAAAGGTCTGGGACCACCTCATGACGACGGGGGTGCAGCAGGGCATCCGCGCGATTGGCTTGGGAGCACGCGACACGCTGCGCCTTGAGAAAGCATACTGCCTTGCGGGCAACGAATTTGCGGGCGGACGAACGCCAATCGAAGCCGGTTTGGAGTGGGCGATGAACTGGGAAGGCGACTTTGTGGGCAAGAGTAAACTTCTCGCGCAAAAGGACGCCGGCGACCACGCGCGCCTTGTCGGCATGAAGCAGGAGAAGGGCATTCCTCGGCACGGTTACCCCATTCAGCGCGGCGACGGCGCGGCAATCGGCGAGGTCACATCTGGGACGCTGAGCCCCACGCTGAACGTCGGCATCGCGCTCGGCTATGTCAAGGGCGCCGGACTCGGCGATGAGGTCCAAGTCGAAATTCGCGGCAAACCGCAGCCGGCGACTATCGTGAAGACACCGTTCGTCTAGCAATCCACCACAAGCCCACAGGTCGAGCCGGCGCGCTCATGCACAGAAATCACGCAAGGCAGCGAAGTCACGGAAACAGATTCCATGCAGAAGACCTGCGTACAATGGCCAATCACCCATTCCCGCAGTCCTCCGACGGCGTCGTCGCGTTGTTGAAGGAATGGAAGAAAGGCAACGGCGCGCGAGCGCCAGCGAGCGTAGCGAGCCGAAGGCGGCGCACACAAACGGCGCAAGGCAAGGTCGGCACCGTCACGAAATCGGGTTCATGCGCATGAATCGGGTTCATGGAACATCCCCGCGGGTTGGGGGAAAAACGATGAACCAGATGCCGAACCACGAATCCCACGACTTGCACGAACCCGGGCGGCTCCTCCTGCGGCCGCGACTGCCGTTTGGTGGCCGGCGACCCATAACACCCTGCAGGCCTCAAGGCCACAAACGTGACCTCGAAGGGGCCCGCGTCCAGGCCACCGCAATTCGGTCTCCTCCTGATGACGCACCGCTCGCCTTATCCCCAATAGGCAACGTCCAGCCACCTGCCATGTACGTCATCGTGGGCGGCGCCGGCGAGGTCGGCTCCAACGTGGCGCGCGCCCTGCGTGACGAAGGCCACGACGTCTGCGTTGTCGATGAGCGACCGGATCGCCTCGAGCGCCTGCAGGACATGGACGTCCTTACCGTGCAGGGCAACGTCGCATCCAAGACGCTTTTGGAAAGCGAATGCCGCATCAAGGAAGCCCAACTACTGGTGGCGTGCACGGGACACGACGAAGTCAACATGGTCGCAGCGGCACTTGCCAAGACGTATGGCGCCCGGACCATTGCGCGCATCAACAACACAGATTACCTCAACGTGCCCGATTCAGATGAGTACGCGAAGATGGGCATCGACGCCGCGGTCTGCCCGGAAATGGTCGCAGCCATCCGCATCAAGCGCATGCTCAACCAGCCGCGCCTCATGGACGCTGATGTCTTTGCGCAAGGCAAGGTCTTCATCGCGGAAGGCCGTGTCACGGAGGACGCCTTCGTGGTCGGCAAGCGCCTGGACGAAGTCGAGCCCCCGCCTGGCTTCCACCTCTTCTGCATCTACCGCGGCGACGACGCCATCATCCCGCGGCCCGCCGTGCGCCTGCAGGCGCATGACCGCCTGCTCATGGCGCTTACAAGTCCAGACGTGCTGCGCGATGTGCAGACGTACATTGGCCGGGCCCGCCAAGCACGCGACGTCAAGGAAGTCAAGCGCGTCATGATTGCCGGCGCAACACGGGTCGGCATCCAGCTTGCCCGCCTCCTCGAACAATCGAAGCGCGACGTAGTCCTAATCGAAAAGGACGCCCGGCTCGCCGAAGCCGCGGGCCAGAAACTGCAGAAAACCCTCGTCGTCCATGGCGACGTCACGGACCGGCGCATCCTCATCCAGGAAAACGTCGACACCTTCGACGCCTTCGTGGGGGCCACCAAGGTCGAAGAGTACAACGTGCTCGGGGCACTCATGGCCAAGCAACTCGGCGTCGGCCTGACTGTGGCCCTCATCAACCAACCAGAACTGAAGGGCTTCCTCGAGGCGCTGGACATCGATCTTGCCGTGGCCCCGCGCCTGTCCACCGTCGGCGCCATCCTCAAGCAAGTCCACGGCGGCGCCGACGAGGTGGCGCTGCAGAACACGGGCGGCGAACGCCTCATGGTCCTGCGGGTACGGGAAGGGGCCCCCGCAATCGGGCAGAAACTGAAGAAGTTGCCTTTTCCCGAATCGGCCATCATTGCCGCCGTGGTGCGCGGCGAGCAGGTCATCCTGCCCCGCGGCGAAGATGCCATTGAGGCCAACGATACAGTGATTGCCTTCTCGCTCCACGAGGCGGCCGAGGAACTGGAGCGTCTCTTCACGTGAGGGCACGGCCGTGATCCGCCTCGCTCGCATCCTGTCCGCTATCGCGGCCATCACCCGGCTCTTCAGCGTCGCCCTGCTGCTGCCGATTCCCGTCGCCTTCGCCTACGAACCGTCGAACGCTAACGTTTTTGGTGTCGCGATGCCGAGCATGGTCCTCGTTTTCTTGGCGTCCTTTGCTGCCTGTTGCGGCTTCTGGATTCCAGCCCGCCTTGCCACGCGGCGCGTAGCGGATGACGACCTCTTGGACCGCGAGGCGTACCTCACGATGGCCGTCGGCTGGCTGGTCGTCACCGCCTTCGCCATGCTACCCTTCCTCCTGTCGGGCGCGGTGGCGCGGCCCATCGACGCCTTCTTCGAAGCCATGAGCGGCCTGACCGGGACCGGCTCGACGGCGATTCAGGGCGACCTTGCCGATGTTCCCGCCAGCCTGATTTGGTGGCGCGCATTTACCCAATGGCTAGGCGGCCTCGGCATCATCATCCTGACAGTCGCCCTGTTGTCCAAACTCACGCACGGCGGCTTGCAACTTTTCCGCGGCGAAGCCGGGGCCAGCACGGCAAACCGCATCAAGCCAAAACTCGCCGAAGTCGCCCGCGGCCTCTGGCGCATGTACGGAGTCATCACGCTGCTCTTCGTGGTCATTCTTGCCGCTCTGGTGCGAGTCCGTCTCAACACGACGTACAAGGATGCGCTCTTCGAAGGCATGGTGGGAACGTTTTCTGCCTACGGCAACGGCGCCTTCACGAGTTTTGGCCTCGAGGGCGCGCTGCATGACCGCTGGATCCAGATTCTGCTTGCTGCAATGATGGTCGCAGGCGCCACGAACTTTACCCTGACCTTTCTACTCGTCCGCCGCGCCCAGGCACGACCCCTGCTCAACAATCCGGAATGGCGTTTCTTTGCCACATGGACCCTTGCGGCAACGGCCGTCACCATCGCACTTCTTGCCTGGCAGGGACGGGGCCTCTCGGCAGCGCTCCATGACGGCGCGTTCACAACAATCTCTATCGCGACCGGCGCTGGACTTGGCGCCGCGCACTTTGACTGGCCGCAAGGTGGTATCCTTGTTCTCCTGGTCCTCATGCTTGTAGGAGGCACTGCCGGTTCAGCCGCGGGGGGCCTCAAGGCGTTTCGTGGCTTCGTTCTCGTACGGCTCGTCGGCCGCGAGATGCGCCAGATGCTGCATCCTCGCGCCATTTTGCCACTCCGCGTCGGCTCCCGTGTTGTTCCGGAAGGAGCCGTAAGCGCCGTGATTGCCTTCCTCTTCACATACCTTGGATTGTGGATGCTAGGCGCCTTCCTGCTTTTGCTCTTCCAACCCGGTCTCGACCTCGTCGGCGCGACGGCTGCAAGCCTTGCGGCGCTCAGCAACGTCGGTGCCAGCTTCGGCAGCATGGCAGAGACGGGCACGGCGGCCATGGAGCCAGCAAGCAAGATGGTCTTGGTCGTTCTCATGTGGTTGGGACGCTTGGAAATCTTTGCCGCCCTTCTGGTTTTCTTGCCCCGGTCGTGGCGCAACTGACGGCAAGGGACAAGTGGGGGCCCGGTGTGGCCGCGTTGTGCAGGCGTCGCTGGACCAAGCCACAGCCGTGGGGGCGGTTGCAGCCGTGGTCGAGGCCGGCCTGCGCTCGGGCGCGCTGCGCGACCGCGAGTCCGTGCAGAAAGCAAAGCTCGCCGCGGCGCGCAAACTCGGTGTCGCGGCGCCCAGCGACGCGGACGTTGCGCTGCGGATTCCCGACGCGCTGCGCGAACGCTTTGTCGGCCTGTTGCGGACGAAACCGACGAGGTCGCGCTCCGGGGTTGCCGTCGTTGCCGTCATGTCGAGTCCGGCCGCCTGTCCGCACGGCAAGTGCACGTTCTGTCCCGGCGGACCCGACGTCGGCGTGCCCCAGAGCTACACGGGCTTCGAGCCCTCGACGATGCGCGCCATCCGGCACAATTACGATCCGTACCGCATCGTGCGCGGCCGCCTTGCGCAGCTTGCGCGCAATGGCCACGCGACCGAAAAGGTGGAGATCGTCATCCAGGGCGGCACCTTTCCGGCGCGAACGGCGCACTACCAGGATTGGTTCGTCGCAGGCATCTACGAGGGACTGAACGCGGGGCCAAGCGATTCCGACGACGGGTGGCAGGCCGAGGACGAATGGGGCGGCCTCGCCGCCGACGAACGCGACCGCCGTCTTGGGCGAGCGATGAAGGCCAACGAGGCAGCCTCCGCGCGCTGTGTCGGGCTCACCATCGAGACGAAGCCAGACTGGTGCCTCGAGGAGCACATCGACGGCATGCTTCGGCTCGGCGCGACCCGCGTCGAAATCGGGCTCCAGACCCTAGACGAGGCCGTGCTTACGGCAACCCACCGCGGCCACTCGCTCGCGGATTCGCGTCACGCCATGCGCATCGCCCGCGACGCCGGATTCAAGGTCTGTGCGCACATGATGCCCGGCCTCCCGCGGCGTCGGGCACCTGGCGGCCCGGGCTGCCTCGACCCCGATCCTGAGGCTGACGTGGAGGATTTGCGGCGCCTATTTGCCGAGGCCGACTGGCGGCCGGACATGCTCAAGGTCTACCCGACGCTCGTCGTCATGGAGGGCGAGACCGTCCTCAAGCGGCAATGGGAGCGCGGCGAATTCCACCCTTACACAACCGCACAGGCGGCCGACGTCATCGCACGGGGCAAGGCGTACGTGCCGGAGTATTGCCGCATCCACCGCATCGACCGTGACATCCCGACGACCCACGTTGAGGCCGGAGTCATGAATTCCAATCTGCGGCAAATCGTCCAAGCCAACATGGAGGCGGCAGGGCAGGCGTGTCGCTGCATCCGCTGCCGCGAAGTCGGGTCCCGCATGAGCGAGGGGGACACCGTGAATCCAGACGGACTTGTCCTTGTCCGGCGCGACTACGAGGCGGCCGGTGGCACCGAGTCGTTCCTCAGCTTCGAAGACCCGCAGGCCGATGCCTTGGTCGGCTTTCTGCGGATGCGGCGCGTCGGTGCCACGGCTCACCGTGCCGAAGCGCAGAATGTCGTGGGCGGCGCCGCCTTCGTGCGTGAACTCAAGGTCTACGGCACCGCCTTGGCGCTCGGCGACAGCGACGACCCCGAATCAGGTGTGTGGCAGCACCGGGGTTTCGGCGCGCAGCTCTTGGCCGAAGCCGAACGGATTGCTTTCCAGGAGTGGCACTGCGGGCGTCTGCTGGTCATCGCTGGCGTCGGCGTGAAGGAATACTATCGCAATCATGGATACAATGACGTCGGCCCTTACGTCTGCAAGGATGCCACCGCGCAGGGCGGGCGGCCTGCGACATCGGTAGGCTAGAGCGCGTTGCCGACCTGCTGCGCCGGATAGCCGGCAGGAACCGGCCTCGACCAGATGCGCTGGCCGGTCGCGTTGGCCCCGACAATCTCGCCATCGCCGACAATGCAATCCACAATCCTGGCGCCTGCCTTGATTGTGACGTTGTCGCCGAGCACCGAGCGCTCGACCACGGCGTCCGGGCCGACGAAGCATTCCGCACCGCCCACGGAGCCGGCGAAGTTTGCCGAAGGGTCGATTCGGCTGCGGGGGCCCACGGTGAATTTCGGGTCGAGCAGGTGGCTCGCCTGGAGAAGGCGGGCCGGGTCGCCAACATCCACCCAGCGGCCTTCCATGGGCATACCGTAGAAGCCTTGTGGAATCAATTGGGGAAAAATTTCCTTCTCCATCGACACGAGTTTGCCTTCCGGGATGAGGTCGACAACTTTTCGCTCCAGAAGGTAAGCCCCCGCATTGATGAGGCGACTTGGCGCCTTCGACGGGTCTTTCGGTTTCTCTACGAAGCCTTTGATTGGGATGGCACCGGTTTCCACTTGCTCGCCAGGATCAATCACGCCAAAATGCACGACGTCGGGGGCGGGAACTTCCTTGAGTGCGATGGTGCCGATGCCACCGTGTGCCTTGTGCGCCCGGAGCATGGATGCGAGGTCCATGTCAGAGACGATGTCGGCGTTGAGGACGAAAAAGCGCTCGCTTGTGAGGTGCGATTCGCAGTTCTTGACGGCTCCGGCTGTGCCGAGGGGCTCGTCTTCGCGGACGACCACGAATTCCAGACGCTGGCCGCGCTTCGGCTCTCGCGTGACAAAATAGGTGCCAAGCGCCTGCGCCTTCCAATTCACGGCGACAATCACGCGGCGTACTTCTGGCGGGAGGCGATCGAGGGCCCATTCGACCATGGGGCGACCCGCAACGGGCAAGAGCGGCTTGGGGCGCGTGTAGGTAAGCGGGCGAAGGCGTGTTCCGAATCCGCCGGCAAGAAGGATGGCATCCATTGACAAGGGCGGCACACTCGGGCGAACGTTAAACTGTCGTTGACCGCAAGGCGTCAAGGAATGCCGCCGCCGAGAAGCCCGCTTGGAGACTTCCCCAGGCGGGTCCCGACAGATTTTTGAACTTTCGGACACACGACGGCGCGTGCGCGGCGTGGTGTTCATTCTGGTCACCTTACTGCCGGCAACGCTCCCCGGATGCGCCTGCATTGGCACGTGCAACACTTCGTCGGATTCCTTCTGGGCCTTCGCCCCCGGCTTGTTTGAAGCCCTCGAGCGCAATGGGACAAAGGAGGCCTTCTTCTCCACGCACATCGGGGAGGCGCCAGACTGGATTGTCGAGGTTGGCAGGCGCCCAGAAGCAAACGTCACTGTGCGCGTCGAGCACCGTTCCTTCGAAACAGACGTCCTCACGGTGCGATGGAAGGCCGGCAGCAGCGAGCAACGGGCGCAGAACTTCGCTTTGGGCTTCGCAGCGATGGCGGACTATCCATTCGTACGCATCGCATCGAATTGGAAACCGACCTGCGCCGCGGCCTCATGCTGGCACACGGAATCATTCGAGCGTCGCTCGTTTGTCCCACTCCTTCAGGCCGCGTTGCGCGCTGATGCCGCAGTTTGGGAGCGCGAACTTCCGGCCAGCCAATCCGGCGCCGTCGGCGCCTGGACCTTCCGCTTCGAGTACAAGCAGCTGGAAGCGGAGGTCACTTCCGGAGCCTACACCGTCCAGATGGTGTCCTCGGCGTCCGGCATGACCGAGTTCTCTGTTCAATGGGCGGACGGATCGCGTGCGCGGATGAGTCGCGACCAGGGACTGGAGGCGGGGCGCCTGGCCCTTGCAAGCCTTGGCCTCGACCCCAACGCCCTTCGCGAAATCTACTTCCCCGAGGTCTTGCCGCCGCCGGCCGCCCGGGCGGCGACGTAAGTTCCGCGTTCGCGGGGGCACGCCGCGCAGCGGCGCCATCGCGCACGCGCACGAGCGGCAGGCTTTTGGCGTGGCAAGCGCCTTAGCAACTGATGCTTGCAAGCCGCTTGGCAGCGAGCCTGGTGTTGGTGCTTGCATCCGGATTCGCCGTGTCCGGATGCATCTGCCCCGTTGGAGATTGCAAACACTACGGGGACTACTTCGAGGCGGAAGCCCCCGGGTTGGCGGAGGCAGTGGCAAAGCACCCGAATGTGCGGATTCGGGCCTCATCTGACGGGGGCGAGGCGCCCGATTGGTTGGACAATGTGGAGTACCTCGAACGCGATTCGGACGCGTTTGTCACGGTTACGATCTACCATCGTCCCTGGTTCAACGACCAGGCAAGAGCGGCTGGAAACGACATCGTATCCGTTACCTGGCCAATCGAGGACAGTGAAGCGGTGGCGCGCAACACCGCGCTTTGGGCGCTGTCGTTCGGAACGTACCAACTGGAATCGTTCGATGCCCAATGGATTCCGTCCTGCAAAGGGCAATGCAACGCGCATCTGGAGTTTCCAAGCGCCTCTATGGCCCCCTATCTTGACGAGCCGCTGCGCGGCAATGCGCCCACGTGGGTTTCCGAGGGGGCGGGGACGCAATGGGGGAAGGCCGGCCCTTGGAGTTTCCATTTCTCCTACGAAGAGCGCCGGGTCACCGTGCCAGTCGGGGAGTTCGACGTCAACATCGAGAGTTCCACCTCGGGACTTTCGAGCTTCGCAGTCGAATGGAACGATGGGCGGGACGTTCAGGTAACGCACGAACAGGGTGTGCAGGCCGTTCGGGGCGCAATCCAGCAGTTCGGCTTGGACCCCAACGGCCTGCGTGAGATTGGGCCGCACGAGATACTGGCCCCGCCGACGCTCAGGGAACGAGCTGCGTAGCAGGGCTCTAGCCAAACCCGGGGGGCCTACCCGCTTAAATCGCTCGGCGAAGTCGCCGCAACTGTGCCCATGCCACTGGAGGTCATCGCTCGTCGCTTCTGCCTGCAGAATGCCATCCAACACGAAGGCAAGTGCGAACCGAAAGGCCTCATCGGGCGCGTCATGGGCGGACATCCGGAATTCCGTTCTGACCCACGCGCGGTTGCCGCCGCCCTAGAAGAGGCCGGCGCCGTCGTGAACGCGATGCCTCTGGAAGCGCAGAAGGCCGCTCTCGAAGTCGAGGCGCCAGAACTTCTCAACGTGCAGAAGAAGGAACAACGAAAGGGCCTGAAAGAATTGCCCAACGTCAAAGGCAAAGTCGTCCTGCGCTTCGCACCCAACCCGAACGGGCCACTGTCGCTTGGCCACAGCCGCGGCGTATCTATTCTGGCCGAGTACCAACGCATGTACGACGCCGAGCTGATTCTCCGCTTCGACGACACCGACCCGCAGGTCAAACCGCCGTTATGGGACGAAGCGCGCGGCTGGAACGGCTACGCAATGATTCGCGAGGACTTTCTTTGGCTGGTCGGCCGCAAGCCCAGCCGCGAAGTCACGGCAAGTGATCGCATCCCGATTTACCAGGAGGCCGCCCGAGACCTCATCAAAGTCGGCGGGGCCTATGTCTGCGACTGCGACGCCGAGGAGTGGCGCGCGAAAAAGGAGAGAAAGGAGGCTTGCGTGCACCGCGAAGGCGCGCCGGAACCGAGCCTGGAGCACTTCGAGCGCATGGTTGCGGGCGCCACAAAGAAGGGCGGGGCCGTGCTGCGCATCAAAACCGACATCACGCACAAGGATCCCGCACTGCGCGACTGGACGGCTTTCCGCGTCGTTGCCTCCGACGCCGTTCACCCACGCGAAAAGGCAGGCCAAATTCCCCGCCACAACGCCTGGCCGCTCCTGGATTTCCAGTCCGCGATTGAGGACCACCTGCAGGGCGTGACGCATGTCATCCGCGGCAAGGATCTCATGGATTCGACCAAGAAACAGAAATTCCTCTACGACCACATGGGCTGGACGTACCCCCAGACCCTCTACTGGGGCCGCGTGTCAGTTCACGAGTTCGGAAAATTCTCCACCTCCATGATGCGCCGCGCCATCGAAGCGGGAAAATTCATGGGCTGGGACGACCCGCGCCTCCCCTGCCTGGCAGCCCTCCGCCGCCGCGGATACGACCCCGGCGCCATTCGCGCCTTCTGGATTTCTCTGGGGCTCACCGAGAAGGACATCGCCGTCTCGATGGAAAACCTGGAGGCCGAGAACGCCAAGGCCGTGGACACGAACGCGTTGCGCTACTTCTTTGTCCCGGACCCGCAAGAATTGCACGTCGATGGCCTACCGGCACGCATCGCCAAACCCGCGCTGCACCCGAGCCACCCGGAACGAGGAACCCGCACGTTGCAAGCGACTCGGGGTGTCTACGTGTCCATGGGCGACCTTGCGGCCCGGCTTCGCCTCAAGGATTTGGGCAACATCAAGACCGGCCACGGCGACACGGCGACGTACGACGGCGACGAAATGGACCGAAGTGTTGCCATCGTGCAGTGGCTCCCGACCGGCGCAGCCCTCCCCTTCACCGTCATCAAACCCGAGATCCTCCCCGAGGACGCACCCGAGGAACAGGTCGCCGCATTGCAGCACATCGTCGGCCTTGTCGAACCCGCGGCAACAAAGGAAATCGGCAAAGTTGTGCAGTTCGAGAGGTTTGGCTTCGTGCGCATCGAGTCAGCGACGACGGGCGTGTGGTTGCACGGCTGATGCGCTAGACCCATTCGACGGGTTTTGGTCGGCCGTCAGCCAAGTCCCAGCCGCCGTGGCCGTCCCAGAAGTCGAGGGCCGCTCGGATTAGTTCATGGTACGCCTGGTGCTGGTGCGCCTTGCCACGCACGAGGCCGTTCCGCAGGACGACGGGAATCTCGATTGTGGTCATGCCGGTGGAGCCCATGCAACGGCCATGGCCGGCCATGGCCTAACCGTTGGCGGAGGGTTGCGTGAAACCATGGCCGGCCATGGCTCCCCTGTTGTGCCTCGGCTGCGGCTTGAGTGCACTACGCCCAGCTCGCCGCCAACATCGGCTCCAACTCGGCGTACGCCTTCTCCGCCGCCGCGCGGTCCGTCGTTTTGAGGAGCACCTTGCCGTTGTCGTAGCAGGAGGATTCGACGCCTTTGCGAACGATGAGGATGATTTTGGCGTCGACGACGACTGCGTAGCCGTCCGCAACAAGGCGTCGCTTGAGGGCGGCCATGTCGACGCGGCGCGCCGGCTCTGGGGTTGCTGTGAAGCCGGCGGAGGTGGCGCAGGGGCGCAGGAGGGGCACTTTTGTTTGCCACGGCGTCGGCCACTTGAAGCCGACGGCGGGGGAGGCGATTGTTTTCGATGGACGAAAAACCGCCCCGTCACCTTATGAAGGCCGGCACGATGTTCCCATCATGCGTGGATTGGTGGTCCTGCTGGTGGCGGGGTTGGTGGTGGGCTTGCTTGGTTTTGCCCCCTCAGGTGGGGCGACTCCAATCCCTCCTGACACGGTTGGCGTAATCCTAGAGCCAACTCTACCGTCCGCCCGGCCGATGGGCACGAACGTGTGGGCTGGCGATTCCTTCTACATTTTTGGCGGCATGACGAACTGCGCACTGTCTTGTAATGAGGGCTTGCTCTCCACATCCACTTCGACGGAGGTCGTTCGTTTCGACCCCGAGTCCGAGTCCGTCACCCTGCTTCCAGACCCGCTTCCAATTGGCGTCATCAACGCCGCAAGCATCTGGACGGGGGCCTATGCGTACATCTTCGTCGGAGCCTCCTGCGGGCCGGGCAATATCATTCGTTTCGACCCCGTGACGGGCGTCTCGTCCCTCCTTGCCGCGACATTTCCCGCCGTCATGGCGGAATCCTCAGTCGTGTGGACGGGAAGTTTGGTTTACCTGTTGGGCGGATCCTACAGTGAATGCGGCGACCTTGTCTCCTGTGCGCTTAGCCCGAGCCAATGCCTTGCCGACCAGGAAGGCTGGCCAAGCAAACAGATTGCCGTATTCAACCCGACGACGGAAGCCGTCACGGTCCTCCCGACGACCTTGCCCGTAGGCAAGAGCGCGGCCCCAGCAATCTGGGATGGCTCTGCCGCATATCTCTTTGGTGGAGTCCAGGCGGCAACACCCTTACCGGATGTGATGTTCGGCTCCGAGAACAGCCCTAGCATCGAACGATTCGACCCTGCGACCATGACCATGTCAATTATGGATGGCGTTTCCATTGCCGCGGGGGGATACAGTGGTTTCAACACCGCCATCTGGGATGGCGAGGCGGTCTACATTTTTTCCGATTATCGAGTTGAGCGGTACGACCCGACCACGAACACGCTGTCCATGGCCGGCCACTTGCCCGAGCAGTCGCACTGGTCATCGGTGGGCTTCAACGGGTGTGCCGCCTACGTGTTCGGCACTGTGGCGAACACGCCGTCAGATCCTCTCGATGAGCGCGAAACCGATCATATTGTCCGCTACGGTCCGGCGTCGTGTTCGACTCCATCCGCGCCGGCCACGAGTTCGGGCGCCGAGGCTTCCCCATGCTACGCCCTCGACGGCTGCCCACGTACCCCAGCCCGCCCCGGGCACAACTTCCATTTCTCCGAACCCAGTGACCGCGACTCCGACGGCGACGGCATCGACGATTTTGCCGACAACTGCCCAGCCGTCAAGAACCATGACCAACTCGATGCTGATCGTGACGGCATCGGCAATGCGTGCGACGACCTCTTGTTCGTAGACTCGGCGACGGCCTCCGCCCCACAAATCTCTCCAAGCCTTTCCGACCAGGACCGCGATGGCATCCCCGACATCGCTGACAATTGCCCGGCGACGCCAAACCATGACCAAGCGGACATGGACCGTGACTACATCGGCGACGCTTGCGACGACGACGCCGACGGCGACGGCGTTGCGGACCGTGCCATCGTGCCCGGCGCTTTCCTCGACAACTGCCCGCTTACTCCGAATGCGGACCAGGCTGATGCCGATTCGGACGGTGCGGGCGATGCGTGCCGCCCGGTCGTCGCGATGACGCCATCGCATCCTGGGCAGTCGCCGGCGAGTTCGTCGGCGTTCGTGCCCGACCCGGACGGGCCAGCGTGGGCAATCCTTGCCTTCCTTGGGCTTTTGTTTGCCGTCATCATCGGTCTGTGGCGCTACTGGGTCGCGGTCCCGCTTCTCATCCTGTTCTCGCGCCTAAAGCCATCAGCTATCCTCAACCACGCCGGCCGGCAGCGGCTTCTTGACATAATCGATGGCTCGCCGGGTATCCACTTCGAGGCCCTCGTGCGGGCAAGCGGAATGTCGCGCAGCGTCACGCGTTACCACCTCGACGTCCTCACGCGGACTGGTCTGGTGCGGCCGCAGCGGACGGGCAAGTACCTCAGCCTCCATGCCGGCGCCGCGGCGGTACCGGACCCTCCCGTCCAGAACATCCTCCGCTCCGTCAGCGCGCATCGTCTGCTCGAGGCGGTGGCGCAAACGCCCGGCCAAACGGTGGCGCACTTGGCCGGCATCGCGGGACTGGCCAAGTCGTCCGCCGGTTACCACTTGCGGCGGTTTGTGGCAGCCGGACTTGTGGAGAAGGCGGGGCCATCACGCAAATCGGCGCTGACCCTAACCGAGGCCGGATGGGCCGCCCTTGGCGAACCGGCGCAGGCCCCGGCCACAACGCTAAACCGGACCGCCCCGTCGCCAACCCCGTGAAAGCGGTCCTTCTCCTGAGCGGTGGCTTCGACTCCCCCGTCGCGGGCCGCATGCTGGTGGACCAAGGCGTCGAGTTGGAGGCGCTGCATGGATCGTTCGAGCCGGTGACCGACGACGCCTCCGTGCGCAAGGCCGAAATCCTGGCCCGCCAACTTGGACTCAAGCGACTCTGGGTCGCGAAAATCGGCGAGACCCTTGGGCGTGTCCCGCATGACCGTGAAGCGCACCGCTTCTACTTTCTACTGCAAAAGCGTCTGCTTTACCGGCTCGCGGACAATCTTGCAGATCGAGTCGGTGCCACCGCCATCGCGACGGGCGAAAACCTAGGCCAAGTCTCAAGCCAGACTCTGTCGAATCTTGTGACCCTTGAGGGCGCGGCACGACGGCCTATTTTGCGCCCGGTTCTCGGACTCGACAAGACTGACATCATCCGGCTCGCGAAGGAGTGGGGTTCCCACGACACCAGCGTTGGCCCCGAATTGTGCGACCTCCTTGGTCCACGATACCCTGCAACGACGAGCCGCGTCGACGTCGTCGCAGCGGCCGAGCATCGCGTCAAGTTGGACGTCGACTTGCCTGGAATCGAGGAACGCCTGCTCTAGAGGTCATTGCACAACTTCCAGGAGGCCTGCGCGCGCCGGTTTGCAAGGAGGGCTAGGAGGGTTCGCCGACTGCGTCGCAGCGCCACGCCGAGGTGAATCCGACGACGCCATCCGCCGCAAAGCGGCGCGCCCTCCGGGTCGTTTTCCGGCCACACATTCCCGGCGAGGCCGGCCTTGGCGGGCGTCCGGCCCGCCCGCGGCCGCCCTCGCCGGGACTGCGAAGCCCGGAAAACGACGCAGGCACCCTGGCAGTTGCGCAATGACCTCTAACGCCGGCGGCGGATGAACAGGGCCAACGCCAGGACGGCCAAAACGAATACCGATTCCGGCGCTCCGGACTTCTGGTTGTCGGTGGACGAACCGGATTGC
This sequence comes from uncultured Halobacteriales archaeon, assembly GCA_964627625.1. Taxonomy (GTDB): domain Archaea; phylum Thermoplasmatota; class E2; order JACPAO01; family JAHFTW01; genus JAHFTW01. Next base: position 25,253 of record CAZVJB010000013.1, on the reverse strand, counting down.
GACGGGGTTTCGGACGGACTGCAGCCAGGGCAGGTCGTCGTCGTGGGCGGAGGCGGCGCGTTCGGGTCGACGATTGGATCCGCAATGAACCATGGAACGTAGACCAAGGCGGGGGTCAGGGCGAAGTTGTACAGAATGGGCTGGCCTGCTCCCTGCGCGACGGGCAGCGGCAATGGGACGGGCGCCGGCGTGGTGCTGGCAAGGAGGCTGAACCGGAGTGCAAGCTTGGCGTCCTGCGAAATCAGTTTGTTGACGATATTATCCTTGACGTCGTCGTCGAGGAACATGATGTATTGCGCTTTGGAGAGTTCCGTGAGGCCGTAGACCAGCAATTGGCCTGCAAGGTACGCCGCCGCGGCCGTCGCATTCGTTGGGTCGGGCGGAACAAGCGTCGTAGGTTCCGGCATGGTTGTGTTGTGGTACGCAAGGTCGATTGTCGCGCCGGCCAGGACGTCCCCGGTGGCTCCCACATCGGTTACGGCGTAGGTGCTGGGAAGAGCCACGAGTTGCACGCTCAGATTGCCGCTCAGGACCGCCGGCGACTCTGGTACGTACAGAAGGATGATGATTGGGCCGTAGATGTGTCCTGTGTTGAGGCTCTGGTTGAGCATGATAAACTGCGTCGGGTGGACCTGGTGTGCGGCCGTTGGCACGACGCGGGATTGCGGCGCCGAATTATTTTGCGGGGCCACAAGGTCGAGCGGGCAGGGCGCCTGCTCGGTAAGTTCGCCGTCACCCGTCGGGGTTCCGCTTGGTCGCGGCATACACGGTGGAACGTTTGGCGCGGACGGCAGCGCCGCGTCGCGCAAAAAGAGGTAAACAGGTTGCGAACCGGCTTGCGCCGCCGGGGCGACTACTGACGCGATGGCCAAGGCGCCGATTATGCAAAAGGCCCGGGTGCGCGCCAAGGTCATGAGTGGTCTGTCGTGGGCCGCCCGCGCATAAATACTCTTTCGCCAAAGCCTCAAAGCCTGGTCAGGCGGGCCTCTCCTGGGGAACCATCCGGTTCGGGGCACCTCGCGCCTGTGCCGGTAGCCAGCGGCCTTTTACGAAATGCCACCTTGGGCCGAACCTGTGAAGCCGGCGCGTGCAGCCCCGAGGACCGCGAAGGCCAAGACGCCAACCCGTGCCGCCGCCAGGAAGAGCAAATCTCCAGCAGCTCCTGTCCCCCGCGTCCGCGCAGCCAAGCGGGTTTACGCATTCGAGGAAGGTAACGCCACCATGCGCGCCGTGCTAGGTGGGAAAGGCGCCAACCTGGCCGAGATGAGTCGCATCGGGCTTCCCGTGCCCCCAGGTTTCACGATCACGGCGCAGACCTGCATCGAGTACCAGAAATTGGGCCATTTCCCGTCCGGCCTGGACGACAACATCTGGTCTGCTCTCTCGGCGTTGGAACGCAAGGCGGGCGCCAAGTTTGGCGACGCCAAAAATCCGCTACTCGTCTCGGTGCGTTCGGGCGCCGGTGTGTCGATGCCCGGCATGATGGATACCGTCCTGAACCTGGGCCTGAACGACCAGACGGTTGAAGGGCTGGCCAAGGCCACCAAGAACCCGCGCTTTGCCTATGATTCCTACCGGCGTTTTCTAACCATGTTCGGCGATGTCGTACTCGGCATTCCCCACGCCGGATTCGAAGAGCGCCTTGCCGCCGCCAAGCGCCGCGCCGGCACCGACCGCGACACGCAGGTCCCCGCCGATGCCCTGCGGCAACTCTGCGACGAGTACAAGGCGTACATCAAGGAGAAGACGGGCAAGGCCTTCATGCAGGACCCGCGCGGTCAACTCATCGCCGCCATTGAGGCCGTTTTCCAGTCGTGGAACAACAAGCGCGCCATCACGTATCGCAACCTGAACAAGATTCCACACGACATGGGCACCGCCGTCAACGTGCAGATGATGGTTTTCGGCAACATGGGGGACGACTGCGCAACCGGTGTCGCCTTCACCCGCGACCCGAGCACCGGCGAGAAGGTGTTCTACGGCGAGTTCCTCAGGAACGCCCAGGGTGAGGATGTGGTGGCCGGCACCCGGACGCCCCGCCCCATTGCGCAGCTTGCCAACGAAATCCCCTCCGCCCACAAAGCATTGCTTGCGGCGACCAAGAAACTTGAGGGCCACTTCCGCGACATGCAGGACGTCGAATTCACGGTGATGAAGGGCAAGTTGTACATGCTGCAGACGCGGAACGGAAAACGCACAGGATTTGCCGCCGTCCGCATCGCCCTCGACATGGTGGATGAAGGTATCCTGTCGCACGACGAAGCCATCCTGCGCGTCGCACCCGACCAACTCAACCAACTTCTGCGACCCATCTTCGACCCACGCGAAAAAGAGTCCGCCATCAAGGACAAACGCGTCCTTGCGAAAGGCCTCAACGCTGGCCCTGGCGCCGCAACTGGCCGCGTCGTATTCACGGCCGACGACGCCGTCGAATGGCACAAACGCGGTGAGCCAGTCATCCTGGTGCGCGACGAGACAAGCCCGGAGGACATCCACGGCATGCACGCGTCCGAAGGCTTCCTCACCGCACGCGGCGGGATGACGAGCCATGCAGCGCTTGTTGCACGGCAGATGGGAAAAGTCTGCGTCGCCGGCTGCGCAACATTGCGCATTGACTACCGCGCACGCGCCTTTGCCGTGGGCGACCGCCTGGTGCGCGAAGGCGACTGGCTTTCCATCGACGGGTTTACGGGCGAAGTAATGCAAGGCAAAATCACGACCCTGCCCAGCGAAGTCGTCCAGGTCCTCGTGGACCGCTCCATGCACACGGCGAAGGCGCCCGTCTTCCGCATGTTCGACCGGCTCCTGAAGATGGCCGACAAGGTACGCCGCCTGCGCGTGCGCGCCAATGCGGACCAACCCGACCAAGCACAGGTCGCAATCGCCTTGGGCGCCGAAGGCATCGGCCTGTGCCGGACGGAACACATGTTCTTCGGACCCGGCAAGATCGAGCATATGCGGGAAATGATTCTGGCGGAGAACGAAGCAGAGCGCCGGGAGGCCCTGAAAGACCTGCTGCCGTTGCAGCGCGAGGATTTTGCCGGCATCTTCCGCGCCATGGGCTCCAGGCCCGTCACGGTAAGACTGCTGGACCCGCCGCTGCATGAATTCCTTCCCAAGGAGGAGCGCGAACAGCGCCAAATGGCTCTACTTATGGGCATTGGATTGCCCGAACTGCGCGACCGCATCGAGGCCTTGCGCGAGTCCAACCCGATGCTCGGCCACCGCGGCTGCCGCCTCGGCATCAGCTACCCTGAGATCACGGAGATGCAGACGCGCGCAATTCTGGAAGCCGCGTGCCAAGTCAAGGCGGAGGGCGTCGATGTGCACCCGGAAATCATGATTCCAATCGTCGGCCACGCCTCGGAATACCGCCACCAGGACCAATTGGTGCGCCGCGTTGCGGATCAGGTCTTCGCCGAGCAGGGCCGTCGCATCGAGTATTCGGTCGGCACCATGATCGAGTTGCCACGTGCGGCCCTTACCGCGGATGAAATTGCGGCGCCCGACCGAGGCAACGCCGAGTTCTTCTCCTTTGGCACCAACGACCTCACGCAGACCACGCTTGGCATCAGTCGCGACGACGCCGGCAGCTTCCTTGCGCAGTATGTCGAAGAAAAGATTCTGCCAGCCGACCCGTTTGCCACGCTCGACCAGTCAGGTGTGGGACAACTCGTCGAGATTGGTGTCGCGAAGGGCCGTTCAACGCGGCCTGGTCTCAAGATTGGCATCTGCGGCGAACACGGCGGCGACCCGGATTCAGTCAAGTTCTGCCATCGGACAGGATTGGATTACGTGAGTTGCTCGCCCTACCGGTTGCCGATTGCACGGCTTGCCGCGGCGCACGCAGTCCTGGAGGAGCGCAAGGCCGGCAGGAACGGGGCGTCCGCGAAGGCAGCCGTCGCCGTGAAGGCCAAGGTCGTCAAGGTCGCACTCAAGGCGAAGTAGAATCAGCGTGCGGGCGCTGGCGTGCGCTGAACCGACCATCACGCGAGATGCTTGTGGACCGTGACCTTGAGATGATAATTCTCCACGACAAACGTATCCGGTGCTGGCCCTTCGATATAGGGCGCGAATTCCCATTGGCTCTGCTTGGCGTACGGACCATCGCCGTAGTCTCCCACATCGATATTGTAGGTGCGGACATTTCCAGCCATGGCTGTAGGCGTGAGGCGAATGAAGGAGCGGCCTTCCGCGCCATGGTAACTGAGGCCGACGGTTTGCGGCGCGCCGGTTTCGACTGTGAGAATGGCTTGGACGAAGGCGCCGTCAGGCGGCACGATTGTGCCATTCATGGGAACTTCGACCTCTGGGCAGGAGAAGCCGTCGCAACCCGCATCCCCTGGGTCCTGAAGATAGAAGAGTTGCCGATTGACGTCCACGAGTGTCATGACGTCCGTTCCGTTCCAGCGGTCGGGATGTCCCGGGTACAGTGGAATGGCAAGGCCCCGTACGGCCTCGACGTGGATTGTGACGTTGGCTTTGAAGCGCAGCATCTGCAAATCGTCGCGCTCGGACAAGCGGAACTCAAGGATCCAGGCCGACAGGAGCTGGTGGGGCAAGTCGTTCTGCACATTCGTAGTGTTTACTGCCACCTTCTGGCCGCTTTCAATTTGCGCCACAAACCGCGGCTCATTGTCGGCCGCCCCCTTCACCCAAAGCTCCGGCGCCTGGTAGATATCATCCTGGGCAGGCGTCCACGCCAGCGTCACTTCCACCACGGAGGCACCTTGCGGGACAACGTGCCCGGATGCCGGGCGGTACGCGTAGATTGGCACGTCGGTGCCGGCGGCAAGCCCCGGGCCGGGGTTCGTTGGCCAACCGTCCATGACGACGATGCGATCGGAACCGCCCCAGTAGTCGTGCAGATGAGGCAGGCCCGCAGTCGTCGCGTTCTGGTCCGCCGAATAGTCGCCAGGACGCGTGATAATAATATCACCCGGTGGCGCGGACGTTCCATGGTCGGATGGCGCAGTCGAGCAGCCCGCTAACAGGCTCAAAGGGATGAGCAGGAAAATTGCGCCAGCGATTCTTGCCACGGCGCAAGCAGGGCCGGTGCCGCTATTTTGTCCCTGTGGAACCCGCGAAATCCATGGCTCGATTCCATTCCTCCACGAAAAGGCCTATGAGGGTGGAGGGAGCAGGAAACATCATGGTCGTATTGTATGGAGAATGGCGCATGCCGGATGGCCAGTGGGCCGTTGTGCGGCATTTGGACCGCAACGAACTTGCGGATCTCGCTGACGCCATTCCGGAATGGTCTGGCGTGTCCGCCGAATAGTCCACGGACTCCATTTCGCCGGGCACTCGTGTCACCGGTAGCGGCGGACGTTGGGTTATCAAGCATGACGTCCCTGTCGGCCCGTGGCAGGCGTCATCGGCCTTCGTGGACCCGACATCGAGAAGCGCGACGCCCTGCGCGGCTACCAGGTCGTTTTCAAGGACGCAGATCGGCCCTACGTCCGACCACACACGGGCCTGCCCGTCCTCACGATGAAGGACGGCAAGCCCGACGTGCACAGGCATGTCTTCGGATTCAGCAGGCGGTTCAGCAGCTTCAATGCTCGCGAGGACAAGTTGGAGGAAGGTAAGATGTGGAAGACCATGTTCGCCAAACCAGGCCACCACGGCGTGGCCCCTGTGAGTTACATCCTGGAATGGGGTGACCTCGGCGACGGCTTGGGAAAGCGCCCCTTCCGCATCGAGCGGGCGGATGGCGGCGCCATGGCCGTGCCGGCGCTCGTGGGCAAATACTGGGAAGCCAAAGACGAGGATGCCTTTGCGCTTGTCACAATCGCGCCCAACAACTTCGTAGCGCAGTTCCATGACCGCATAATCGGCCAGTTGCGCGATGACCAGATTGACCTCTGGCTAAAGCCCGAGGCCCACACGGCCGTCCAACTGCGCAAGTGTCTCGCAGCACCGCCCAACGATGAGCTCGTGGCGTATCCGCTGAAGGAGGACGTCGGAGGCGCCAAATTCGACGACCCGGCTGCCATCGAAGCGGTGGGCGACCCTATCCGCTGGAGGCCTTGACGTGGCCGGACTGATTGGGCTGACGTCGCAGGACATGGAGTTGCAAGACGCTCTGCGCAGCAAGAAATGGGACTACGATGGCGAATGGATTCCCCATCCCGTCGTTCGACTCACAACGACCCTGCCCATCGCCGTGCAGAGAGCGGACGGCCGCGCCATTGTCCGTGCGCGCTGGGGGTTCCCCGTGGGCGCCGGCCGGCCCGTCGGCAACGCGCGCGACGACCGACTCATGGAGAGTCCGATGTGGAAGTCGATGCTCGCAAAGACGCCTTGCTTGGTTGCGTCCACTGGCATCTACGAACAGGCCCAGATCGACGGCAAGAAGACCAGCCTATGGTTTCGCCGCCGCGACGGCAAGCCCATCATTATGCCTGGACTTGCCGCGGCGCGCAACATGGAAGGCGAGGCTCGTCTGTGCTGCGCCATCGTGACGACCTTGCCGAACAAGCTGTTCGGGCGCTTCCACGACCGCCAGGTCTGCGTCCTTTCCGACAAAGAGGCAGATGCCTGGATGGCCGCCACCGACAAGGAGGAGGCCCGTGCCCTTCTTCGGCATCCGGCCGAGCATGAATGGGAGGCGGTCCCCGTCGATGACCGCATCTTCAAGCACGGCCGCCGCGAAATGGAGGATCTAGTCCCAATTGGCGAGCCCATCCGGGGGACCTAGCGTGTGTGGCCGGGTTGTCTATGTGTGGGATGCCAAAACGGGGCGCCTCATCGCAAAGTATGACGACGGCGCGCTGGACGACCCGAAGCGGCGGCACGTCCTGCAGAAGAAACGCTACAACGTCCCTCCGGCGAGCCACTTACCTTTCATTGTTGCCCGCGACGGCGCAACGCGAGTTGAGGTCGCCCGCTGGGGATTCCCGATTCCCAAGCGCCCGAATGGCGTCTTCAACACGCGTATCGAGACGGCAGCGGAGTCACCGATGTGGAAAGGCCTTCTTGGCAAGAGCCACGGGGTGCTGCCCGTCCAAGGTTTCTACGAATGGCGCCACGACGGCCGGGAGGAGCCCCACTTCGTCTACCGAGCGGATGGCGAGCCGATGCTGCTTGCTGCCCTGGTGGGCGTGCGTGCCGTCGATGGTGAACCACGACTCTGCGCGAGCATCGCCACGTGCGGCCCGAATTCCCTGGTCGCGCAACTGCACGATCGCATGCCCATCATCATCGAGGAGGCTGATGCCGATGCATGGCTTCATCCCGAAGCGGACGAATGGTTGGACCTGGCCCGGCCGTCCGCCGACGGCATCCTTGCGATGCACGAAGTCAGCGCCGATGTCAACAGCACCAAGAACGACCGGCCCGACCTGCCGGCATTCGTGGGCCAAGCGAGGCTGGCATAGCCATGGCTGGACTGGAAGGCATCGACGCGAGTTCGATGGACGTAATCGACGCGCTCGGCGCGGTCCGTTACGTCTACGACGCCGGCGACCGTATCGCCCGTCCACTGCTGCGGCACGCCGACTTCACCGCCGTTGCCATTCTGCAGGAGGGCGTGCGCGTCGTCGAGAAGGTCCGTTTTGGGCTCCCCGTCGCTGGAGGACGACTCATCACGAATGCCCGCGACGACAAGCTTGCCATTTCGCCTTCATGGAAGGGACTGTTTTCCAAGCCGGAGAGCCGCGGACTTGCCGCCATTTCCTATGTGGTCGAGCGCGACGCCAAGAGCAAGCAGGCGTTTCGTATCCAGCGACGCGACGGCAAACTCATCGTTGTCCCCGCGCTGGTCGCAAGGCGTCACTACTCCTTCGCAAGCACGGGCAATGAGTATGACGATCTCGGCCACGTCCAAGTCACGGCGGACGCCAACGCGTTTGTCGGCCAGATTCACGACCGTTTCGTTGTGGAACTCGCCTCGGCCAAGCAGCGAGACGCCTGGATGTTGTCAGAGGATACCGAAGAACTGTTGGCGCTTCTGGCACGCGCCCCCGACGACAGGTACGAGATGGTCCCCATCGCAGCCGATGTCTGGACGCGCCGCAACGACCCGGACGCCGCCAAGCCGCTCGGCAAGCCGCGCTTCTGGGAAGGCAAATCGAGGTAGGGTTTCTTCGAGCGTCCCGCCAACCAATTGTAGACCGCATCCTCCCTGTATCCGAACGGCGACAGCAGGGTTTCGACTTGGCGAGCCAAGAGACGCAGGTAGGCATCCACGTCATAGGTTTCTCGGATGTCGTCGAACCAGGGCGACTTTTTGCCAAGCAACTCGACGGGCACGGTGCGCCCCATCCAGGGACCCTCCGTGCGCGTGATAATGTACTTGACGTACTCGCCAGGCTTGCGTTCCGTCCCCGCATCGCGCAGCCGTCGTAAGGCGGCCTTGGTGCCGGTGTTCGCGGCATAGTCCTCGACGGCCATTCGGGTCTGCACGACGAGCCCCAAGTCCTCGACTTTGACCTCCCGCCGCTGCAGGCGACCCGCGGCCGCTTTGGCCACCCCGAGAGCGCGGGGAATGCGCTCCATGAAGCCGTCGGGATTATCGGCCTCCTGGAAAATGTCAAGTTGTGCCTGCTGCACGTCGAAAAGGAAACTCGCCGTGCTGTGCCGCTGCACTTCGATGCCACGCACCTTGAGAGATCCATCCTCAAACTTGCCGTAATAGCGGTTCGGGACACCGACCTCGCTCGTTGTGGAGTGGACCTTGGAGGGCAGAAGGACAAGCCAACGGTAGATTCCCTCCGTGTCCATCGGGACGCCGACTTCGTTTTGCACCTTACGGCAGAAACCCAGGACTTCGGTGCGTGTGATGCCAGGTTTATGGAGAAAGACGCAGTCCGTCAAGGCGTGCACCATGCGGAAGCCCTCCGCCTGCGCCAGTTCACGGGCGCGCGTCATGCCGGTGCGGCCGAGACACTGGATGGCCTGGTGCACCTCGGCGCAACCGAAGCGGGCGTTGCGGTAGCGGAAGTAGCCGAAGCAGACGACGCCTAACGCCTTGTGCTCGGATCGGATGGCGCGGGCCTTGGCGATGAGATTGCTGTCCATGGCAATCACCTGTACACGATAGAACGGTGGCCGAAGCGAAGGAAGACGATGTCTGGCCCGTCGACGCGGAAGATGCCCCGGAATCGGCCAATGTGCAAGCGGTAGGTCTCATCACCTTCCATTTTTGCGACATCGAGCCCCGGCCGGGAACGAAACGGATTCCCCTCCAGCAACTCGAATGCCGCTCGGAAACGCGCTTGCATCTGAGTCGGCAAAGCGGCAAGTTGTCTGCATGCGGCCGGCGTGGCCATGACACGGAAGGTCATTCAGACGAATTTTCCTTTCTTCTTGTCCCACACGAGGCGTGGTTCTTCCTTCATCTGCCGGTCCATCTCCTTCCAGAACTCAGCCGTCGGGGTCTCGTCCATGAATGCATTGAGCACGTCGTCGTACGTCTTACCACCTACTTTGTACGACCTTAGGCGCCGGAGGGTCTCAGGCTTGACGGGGACGGAGGTGAAAGTAGTCGCGCGGGGCTGCGGCTTGGCCATGATAGTCATTACAGTCATGAACATCATGAACGTTGCGCCTGTGTTGCGGGACCCAATGACCGATAACGGCGAGGCCGGCGATGACGGCGACGGTACCCAGGAGGAATCCGGCTCAAGCGGCCAGAGAGCACAAATCGGGCACGCGCAGCCCCAAAGTCTGACTTCCCCGTTACCTTCAAGAGCCTCCCATCAACTGGTCCCGCGTGGTCTTCCCCCGCCTCGCCGCGCCGCTGCTGCTCTCTTTCCTGGTGGTCGCCGGCTGCGTGACCTCGCCGGCCCCAAATGACGCCCCGGGGTTACCCTTGGCAGGTCCGCTTTATCCTCCTGACCTGGAACGCCCCCTGGACGCTGCACTTGCTAGCACCGGGCTTTGGCTGCCCGCTCTGCCCGTCGAGGACCCCGCCATCCATGCCACCTTGCTAAGCGATGGCCGCATCCTCATCTTCGCTGGCCTGCACGCGCACGGCGCCAACTTTGCACCGTTTCTAGCAAGCCCGCACAACGCCGAGAGCCGTGTGCAGGACCTTTCTAACGGTACCGGCACCGTCACGGTGGTTGTTCCGACGCCCGAGGACGGCGGGGCATCGGATCTGTTCTGCTCGGACCAGACCCTGCTGTTCGATGGGCGCGTCGTCGCTTTCGGTGGCACGCGCTGGGAGACACTTCCGGAGACCTTCGTCTATGGCACGAAGGACGTGCGCGCCTGGGATCCGGCCACCAACTCATGGAGCCAGTTGCCGTCCATGGCCTTCGACCGATGGTACCCGTCGAGCCTTACCGTGCCCAGCGGCAACGTGCTAATCGCAAGCGGCATCGGCAAAGTCGATGACCCGACAACGCAAGTCCTCCAAATGGAGCTCTTCGACCCGGCGACGAACGCGACGACCGTCCTTCCACCATCTGCCGACCGCGATTTGCCCATGTACCCGCGATTGTACGTGGTCCCCAGCGGGCCGCTCAAAGGCGACGTATTCTTCCAGCCCGCCGGCTGCCTCTGGTGTCCCGGCGGTGTGACGCAGGGAGAACCTGCATGGAACAGCGCGGCCGCATTCGACGTCGCGACAAACACGTGGCGGACGTTGGGGATGCCCCCCACAGGCGTGCGCAACGCTCCAGTGACGGTCCTGCTGGGACTCCGGCCACCGGAATACGACGCCCGCATCCTTACCGCGTCGGGCACGATTGGTCGCACTTACCTCGCCGTACCCTTGGCGGAAATAACCGACCTGTCCGTTGACCCGCCGACGCACACCCTGACCGAATCCATGGCGGAGGGCCGTTGGTTCCCCAGTCACGTCATCTTGCCCGACGGCAACGTTTTGGTGATGGGCGGCGCCAAGAACGATGGGGTAACCGTTCCAGGAAGCGACGCCAACCCCGTCTCCCCAATCTTGTCGACAGAAATGTTTACGCCGGCACTCGACGGCATGGGCGGCACGTGGGCCACGCTGGCACCCATGACGATTCCTCGCGTCTACCACTCCACGGCGCTTCTGCTCCCGGACGGTCGCGTCTGGGTGGCCGGTTCCGTTCCCGCACAATTGTCCAACCCCGCAACACCTCCCACCCGAGCCGAAGCCATCGAGATTTTCGAGCCACCCTACCTGTTCCGTGGCCCCCGCCCCCTTATCGAGTCCGCCCCCGCAGCGGCCACATGGGGTGAGGCGATGACAATTCGGACGCCGGATGCCGAGACCGTCAAGGCCGTGTTAGTGCGCGCCGGCACAGTGACGCACGTCTACAACCCGGAGCAGCGCCTCATCGAACTCGTCGTTGAAGCGCGTGGCGACGCACAGATTATCGCTCGAGCGCCGCCGGATTCCGCCATCGCGCCTCCCGGCCACTACATGCTCTTCCTCATGAAGGACACCGATAAGGGGCCCGTGCCGTCTGTGGCTTCCATGGTCCGGCTTGGATAATTGGGCCCACACATCGACCACGGGCGGACGCCACGCACGCCAACGCATGTTCTAGCCCTTCAGCTTCGCCCTTTTCAGGATTGCCTTCGCCCAGCGACGGTGCGGCCACAACCTCCTCAGGATCTCGGACTGGTGACCCTGCACTTTCTCGCAGACGTGGTATCCGAGCTCAGGAATCACCGGGCCGTCGGGGCAGCATTGGCAGTTCATCGTGTCGCTGGACAGATTGTGCTGGACGACAAGGCTTGGGTAGTAGCCGGAATAGTCGCACGCAGCGACGTCACCGTAGATGCCCGGCGTTGGGACCATGATCTGCCCTCCTCGGTCCACGGCTCCGAGCGTCGGCGCGTCCTTCCAGTCCTCCACGAGGTTGCGCTTCCATGGAAGTGCCACGCCCCAATCGGTTGCGAGGTCGATCTGCATTTGCTGGAGGGCAAAGCCGGCGCCGTTACGGTTCACATCCTGGCCACGGCGGTTGGCAACGCGGGCAAGATAGACGATGCCGTGGATGTCTTTGCGGTCGTCCTCCGAGTCGAGGGTCTTCTTGGAAAGGTCGATGTGCCAACGCCCACGCAGGTAGTAGGCGTGCGTCTTGAACAGCCAGCGGCCGTACGTGTGGATGCTCTTGGATTGCTGGTCCGGCTTCTCCGGGTGCGGGTCCGGTGCGCGGCCGAGCCATATCTGTTCCTGCAGGCCGTATTTGCGGATGCGCCCCAGCAGATAGGGGATGTCGAAGCGGTCGCCATGCCGGGTGAGGATGACGTCGGGGTCGAGTTGCCTCAGCTTGCGGTCTAGTTCACGAAAGGTCGCTTTCTCCGCGTCCGCGTCGCCGGGCTTGGAGCAGGTGAGTTCAACTTCGCCGAGTTGGATGGCTTCGAGCGGATCCTCGAATGAAGGGGAGTGTCCTTTCTGGGTCGCGCGCACAGCAAGGCGCAGGCACTTGAGTTCGGAATCCGGATACTCGACCGACCAACGGTCCTCTCCGTCGGCTACTTTCAAGACAGGGCCCTTCGACCCGACTTGCAGACGGCACAAACTCCACAAACCCTCCTGGTGCATCCAGCGGCACTCTTGGCTGTGGTCGACGTCGAAGAACAGGAACCCCGTTGTTTTGGTGCGCTTGCGTAGGTCTGTGGCGATGCTCCAAGTGTCCTGGAACCGTTTCGGGCGAACCCGCAAAATTTCCTGGAGAGGGCCGCGCAGCCACAGCCGCGTCCTGCCGCGCCACATGGAGTCCACACGCCTGTCTTCACGCAGCAGCCGCTCGGCCACTTCCAATGGTTGTTGGTCGCTTGCGACACAGAAACTTGGATGATAGGGGATAAGGCGCTTCGTGACAATGTCGCCATGCTTGATCCAGACGACGAGGGCGGAATGGCGACGATGAGGGTAGCAGTCGAAAAGCCAGGCGGGTTGGTCGGTCATTGCTGCGCCGCCTACGGAACCACCGATTGCACCGAGACCACCGAAGCCGTCGAGCTCGAAGAGCGAGACGGCGTGGCCCACGACGCCGAAGGCGTATCGTGGCCCCCGGAGCGAAGCGACGACGACGGAACCGCGAATTTCACGAATCTTCACCTCTTACGATCGACCGAACCACGGAAGTCACGGAAAACCACGGAACCGAAAAACTGCTTGATGTTAGCCATCGGCCCATTCCCGTAGTCCCCCGGCGGCGGCGCCGTCATGAAGGAATGGAACGAATGCAAGAGCGGCGTGGCAACGCCGCCGGCGAGCGCAGCGAGCCAACGTAGAGTGCTCTTGAGCCCACTAAGATCGAGAATGGGCGAGGGAGAAACAACCGCCATGCTCGTCTATGAACGCGATTGCGCTATCCCTTCTTGGGAAGGACGGGTGAACGTACTTCGAACGCGGCCATCGCTTCGCCAAGCCGACCTGTTAGGTCTGCCACGAATCTCGCGTTCACCGAAAAATTCTGTCGCGAGATTTCCTCGTCCGGAGAGAACCCAACCAGACCTTGGACTACGCCCGCGCTACCCAAGAATTTCTGCTTGTCCACAATCCAATTGCGATTCCTTTCGACAAAAGCGCGCACGAGTTCTGGACGGTTGCTCGTTATGGAAACGGCTTCAGACACTCTGAACGGCAAACCCTCAATCCAGGCATGAACCGGCTTTACCTCCTTTCTTGCTGCGGGATTGAAGAAACCAATAATCAATTCCTTGTCGCCTGTTGGCACCTTCGCTAGCCATTCTGGCGCCGTCATGTGGCCCGACTGCATCTTGAGCCGAACCTCAATTCCGTTGAATGTTCCACGAAACTGACTCTTTCCGGCGGGTTGTAAGCGCGCTTGTTCGATGTTGATGCGCAGTCTCCGTCGTTTGGCTCGCACCCGGAGAACCAGCGCACCGATGATGATGGCGAAGATGGCGGCAAGAACAGGCCACGCCTGGGACCAAGGAACTGAACGAGGAACGTGGAGGGCGGAGATAACCAATGACAAAGCGTAGGCGAAAAGAACAAGCCCGCCACAGGCCGCCCAAGCATAGGAAATGTTACGCAGGATTTCGTACTTGCCTTTGAATTGCTTTGCAAATGTTAGAATCAGGCAAAGAGTTCCGAAGGTCAGGAGTAGGGCTACCATGACGAGAAGCTTTACCTCAAACTCAATGAGCGGTGTTCTCAACAAGAACAAGGGAAACAACATGATTGCGCCCCAGAATACGAGCCAGAAGATGGCAAGAGGAGCGCTGCGCAGAACCTGCTTTGCACTGGGACGGGTCGGACGTTCCGCAATCGTCCAAACGGGCTCCTTGGTGCTCACGGGCTTCGATTCTTGCCTGGCTTTCCTAAGTCGACGCAGGCGCACGCCGCTCCACGTGGCGAGTGCCAAAAATGCAGTCGCGATTACCAACGCAACGGTGATACCCATGACGCGCTCGGTAGTCGTCATGGGATCTTTGGTGACGCCCATTCCCAATGCCCCCATGGCAAAGAACAGGGTCGCCACGCTCGCAAAGACAAGCAGGCCCAACCAACCGATTTTGCGCACCCACCCGCCGTTTGGGACCGGCGAAACAGGAGGCAAATCAAGTTTCATGGATTCAAGGACGGGGGCGCTTCAGAAAAACTTGCTCCGTAGTTTTTCGCGTCAAGGGCTGAGTTTGTAGAGCGCCACTGCCGGCGTCCAGATGGGGATCCCTCGGAAGGTTTCGAGTTCCAACAGGTGATGGTCGCCCGAAACAATGGCATCGGCATGCCCGTCAATCGCAAGTTCAAGGAAGCGGTTGTCGTCGGGGTCGGCAGCTGCGTGTAGACGGGTTTGCACCGCAATCGTCTCGGCAATCTCTGTCACGGTGACGAGTGTCGAATGGATGGCGTCCTTTTCCAGGCGAAGCCATGGATAACGCAGAACCCGTGCAAGTTCGTCGAATGTGGCGTCCGATTGAAGCAGGCGATGGTTTCCAGTAGAACATAGCCGAAGGAGTCGCCTGGCGTTCCCCTCGTTCAGTGTAGCGCTGACCAAGACGTTGGTGTCCAGCACAAGGCGCACCACCGCTTACACCACGGCCGTGCTTACTTCTTGCGCTGGCGACGCTCCCTGCGGGTCTCCTGCACTGCTTCCTCGATGTCGGCTTCCGTGATGTCGGGGCGGGTGGTACGCGCAAAGAGCTCCTCCAGTTGCTTGCTCATGTCTGGCAATTCCAGCCGCTTGAGGACAATGACGTCGCCCTCGCCGAAGACCATGAACCTGGTGCGCGCCGCGATTCCGAGGCGCTTGCGCAGCCGCTGCGGGATGACCACTTGGCCCTTCTCTCCAAGAATCGTGATGTCGGTCTCGTTTTGCATAAAATCCTACTAATAGGAATGTAGGATTATCTTCTAGATAAACATTGGTGCGCGGCGTCATGCCGAAAGCATCGTACCCCAGGGGTTCAACCGGCTCGGACAGGCCAAGGCCTGCACGGTTTTACGCCTCTACCAGGACCGTCTGCCCGATGCGCCCCAACTCAAGGGGGCTTGGCGGATTAACGCGACTCTCTACGATGCCCTTCTCACGCAGAACTGCAAGGGCGTCTTCCAGGTCTTTGCGCAACATCTGCATCTCCCGCGACTGGTCATCCATGAGCCGCATCCCTTCCAACATCATGGCAAGCATCACGGGACGCTCGAAGTCCAGGTGGGGGCGGCGGTTGATGGCCGAAGAATGGCGGCGGGCGCGGCACACGAGTTCATCGAACCAGGCTTGCTCGCGTGGCTCCAGTTCAGCACGAAAAGCGGCATAGCGGCTCGTGAACGTGTCGAGGGCGATCGTGGTTGTCGGAGTGGACTGTCCCATAGGATTCAGTTGTAGTGGCATCGGGTTCTTCTGGGAGTGTGTGGGGTGAGTGAAATCAACGCGGCAAAATAGCAGGGTGAGGCGAAAGTACGGGGGGCTGATGCCCGATTCCACCGAATCGACGGATGCCACGGATTGCCTAAGTTGGTGACTCGCGGGGGCAAACACAGATTCCACAGATAACCTTGAAAAAATTCGGGTGGGGCAGGTGAAAGTTCGGGCGCGGCAACCCCGGAATTCCACAGATGAATTGGGCGGGCATCCGGCAAAATGTCGCCCCAGGAACGTCCGACCGAACCGCTGAAATCACGGAACCGAAAACCTGCTTGATGAAGGCCTTCGACCCATTCCCCCAGTCCTCCGACAGCGGCGCCTTGTTGAAGGAATGGAAGGTGGAATTGCCCCCGTGCGGGGCGAGCAGACGAGTGCCGCGAGTCACGCGAGGGCTTGGCAGGCCGATTGGCGAGCCGAAGGCGAGCAGGGGGCCGAGGGCCGCCGGGGGCACCGGCCGCCGTTGGGGGAAAACGCATGAACCCAATTTCGTCCCATGAAACCGATGCGGCTGCCGGGGCATACCATTCATCGTCGCCACCGCATTCATCGTCGGCATCGGATTCATTCGAGGCCCCCCTAAGGCAACGCCACGACGGATTGGCCAATTCTACTCAAAGGCAATACCGTGAATTGCGCGCATGCCGCGAAACTTGATGATGCTACCCGAACGCGTCCGGTTCACAGCACGGCTTGATCCAATGGCAGCGCGGGCATTCGTAGTGCGCCTTCAGCCAGCGCATTGCGTCGCCGCACACTTCGCACCGCTCCACGGCCTCCGTAGCGCAGAGCAATCTCAAGGCTTCTTCTCCATTTGGTGCACGATGCGTGTGCGCCACGGCCCACGTGACCGAACCCCGGCTTTGGGCACGGGCACTTCCAGAATTGCTGCGCGCTCTTTCTCCTCGACGTAATCAAGAAGCGTCACCCGATGCCTCAGTAATGGATCGACAACGGTTCCATCGTCGCGCACGACGCGCCAACGGTCACCCATATCCGCAACACTCCAGCGCGCTTCCACCGCATCATGTGTGGCTTGCGCGAGAACCGGATGGGTGCGCCACCAGCGCGCCATGTCTACGCCCAAGAGAATCGGGACTTTACTCTGCTTGGCGACGGCTTTCAGGTGGGGTAGGATGAAGCGGACGTAGTCTTCCTGTTCCCAATCTGCCAGTTCGTCCGTGCTCCACAATCGGTCAAAGGGATTTACGAGGGCAAGGGCAGTCTCGGCCTGCGCGAGTTTCTCGGGCAAGAGGCGCGAGAGGGTCGTGTACCATTGGAAAGGCGTCATGCAGCGTTTGATTAGCATGCGCTCCCCGCCGTGGTCGGCCGCAAAACCACGCGTCAGATTCAATTCCGCAAAATCGTAGGGGTTGAAGCCGTGGTCGCCGTCGCACCAGAGAACGTTGCCTGTCCCTGTGTGCAGTGCGTCGTGGGCAAGTTCCTGAAAAAAGCCGCGCAAGTCACGCGTCGTACCATGCAGCAGGGTCAGGGCGGCCGGCGCCAGGATGGGAGACCACACAACCCCTGTTGGGCGAGTCGGTCCAAGAAGGATTGTCCGGGGTAGGTGGAAGCATTGCCATGCCTCAAAAGGTGGCCCCCGGAAGGCGGGTCGCGCAGCAATGGGTGGTGGCGCCAAAGGTTCAGGTGCGACAACAGGGTGCGCCCCGCGATGAGGGTCGCACGCTTCGATGACCTGCCAGGGTTGACATTCGACGTGGCAAAAAAGGGACTCGTCGAGCGCGCCTGGTGCCTGCGTTGTGGACACGGTTTCGTCCCGCACGGGCCCATGAATGCCAAATCCGTGTGGACAAACGCCCAGAAAACTAAGCACATCTTGGAAGGCTGCGACGCAACCGGCAGCGAATCGTTTACAGTGCTGACGCCGGCCGCATAGGGCACAGCTTTGAGGAGCGGAAGCCCCCCCCCCCCCCCCCCCGGCTGCGTTCAACGGCCCTGAATCTGTTCCACGGGCCAGTACCCCGCCTGGCCGCCATCCTCATGAAGGCGCCGCCGGGTCCAGTGCGCATGGCAGGCAAGGCGAAGCCGAAGGCCCTAGGTGACGACTGGAAGAGCACGACTCTCTCGCGCATCCGGGCTCTCATCAAGCAGGCCGACCCCGACGTCGTCGAGGAGGTCAAATGGAGAAAGCCGTCGAACTCCATGAAGGGGGTCCCAGTATGGTCCCACGACGGGATTATCTGCACCGGCGAGACCTACAATGACAAGGTGAAACTCACCTTCGCCAAGGGAGCTGCTCTGCCGGACCCCACCGGTCTCTTCAATGCGGCCGACACGGGGGCGACGAGGCGCGCCATCGACTTGTTCGAGGGAGACAAGATTGACGAGAAGGCGTTCAAGGCGCTTGTTCGCGCAGCGGTGGAACTGAACGCGTCGTGAGTCTGTGGAGGTCCTTGGTACACATGACCGACGAGATGTAGGGGGACGCAATCGACAAGGCCGTGCTAACGGCGTTACCGCGATTAGCGGTCGTTCAAAACTGCACATCAAGAACGAATATGCGACCTTGCCGACTCGAGTGTTTGTAGATGAACACCATCGTCGATTTCTTCTTGATGAAAGTCTGGATTAGTGCCCTTCGTAGACTTCGTAAATGTCGTCTGCCGGGTGGCCCGCTTCCTTGTGGCATGCCATCGCCGCCTGCCGGTTGGGCGCGTCGCAGAGGCAGAAAACCATGCCTTTCTTCTCGTCAAGCCAGTAGGTCTGGAACTTGACGCCGTGCTTGGATTGAAGCGCGAGGTCCTTCTTGTGAGCCTCCGCGACCGCAGCTTTCGTGGCACCGGGCATTTTGTGGACGTCCATGAATTTCGGCATGAGTACAAGCCTCCATCAGGCCAAACCGACCATGCCTGGATAAAGACATACCCTCCCTGCCCTGGTGCCGCCGGACTCGAAGCGGTTCAGGGAATCGGCGCAGCCCGTCGCGCAATCTGGCCGTCCAGCCAGCCATCAACGAAGATGCGGCCGGTGCACACGTCGACGCGGGACCGGGCGACCTCGTCGCAGCCTTCGAGCCAACGCCGCAGGTCGCGCAATTGACCCGGCGAGTCGGCCGCGAAACTCAGCACGGCGGACGTCGCGTGCACGTTGCGAAACAGCGGGTGCGGGATTGCCGCGAGGTACGCATCTACGGCCGCGCGGCGGCGGGGATCCTTCAGTTCCGCGTGCACCACGCAAGGAATCACGCCACTCACCTTTGCGATGTCGACGTGCGCATTGAGGAGGAGGGCATGGGCCTCGATCATGCGGTGGACGCGGCGCCGCACCTTCATCTCCGACATGCCGGCCGCCTCGGCGATTTTGTCGAACGGGGCCCGGGCACTGTGGCGCAGCGCCTGCACGACCCCCCAGTCCGCCGCCGTCATGGCAATGTTTGGGGGAGGCATCGGGACAAGGTTGGCTTGGGCCCGCTCGCCGGTGATGCTCTCGACGAGGGCCGACAAGCGTGCCGCGGCGCCCCCCGTCTCGACCATGGCGCCCATGGTGACGCCGTTGCCGACCTCCTCAAAAATCCACAGCATGCCTTCGGCCAACTTGAGTCGCTCCAGGGCGACCATGCGCGCCGGCCCAACAGGCAGTGTGGCTTCTAGGATGACGAGTTCGCGGCCCAGGAGGTCGGGATGCACCAGGACGTCGTACCCGTGCAGGACCCCGTCCGTCTCCATGCGCTTGACGCGCAGCCGCACCGTCTCCTCGTCGAGGCCGAGGCCGCGGGCCACGCTCCCCAGGGATTCACGGAAGTTCCACTGGAAGCCCCCGGGCTGGCACAGTCTCTGCAGGATGTCGAAGTCGAGCCCGTCCATAATTCCTGGCCGCGAGTGGCAAAGTGGACGAGGGCGCGATAAGAGTGCCGGATTTCCTGTTCGCGTCAGGCGACGCCTTACGGCCCGAAGCGCATCATGCTCATTTGGAGACCCAACATGAACCACCCACTCGAAACCCTGATGGCCGTCCTCGCCGCATCGTGCGCAGGCCTATGCGGAGTGCCCATGCCTCTATCCATGCAGCCCCGGGAGGCCTGAGGATGGGCCGTCGACTGGCGTTTGCCGCCACGGCCGCGCCGTTTGGTGTCCTTGGAGCCTTGCTCAATCCGCGGGCCCCCTTGGGGGCGTGGCTCTTCGGGCCGGTCGAATTGCACGGCGTGACTCCAACGCCAGCGCAGTTCGGACTCCTGGCCGGCGTCGGCATCGTGGAGGTCGTAGCCTTTGCCCTCGGTGGACTGTTTCTAGTACGCGGCCGATCCGTCGTCCGTCGCATCATCCCGTCGCCCCGGCTGGCCGTCGCCGCCCACCTCGCTTTAGCGTGGTGCCTCATGAGTTGGGTGCCGCATGACGCATTACACCAGACGAACGGGAGCAACCTTTGGCGCCTAGTTGCCATCGAATACGCGTTTCACGTGACGCTGCTTGCTGCCGCTGGAATCCTTGTGTGGTCCATGGTGGCCGCATGCCGCATCCAGACCGTTGCCAGGAAAGAGTCGGCGCTTGCAGGCCGCTCCCAACCGCCGGCCCGTACGGCCTAGCCCCGCTGTGGGCCAATGCGCACCCAAGGGCAAATGACCGCGGCCGCCACCCTCATGATGCGCCGCCGGCTCCCGCGCGCATGCCCGTCAAGGCGAAGCCGAAGCCCAGCGGTACGTCGCGCGTAAGCTTGCCGCGCAAGCCGGCCACAAAGTCCAAGTCCCCGCCGAAGGAAGGCGCGAAACTTGCGAAAATAAAAACAAGACCAACCGCTGCGAGCGTTGAGGATTTCATCAACGCCGTTCCAGACGAACGAAAGCGCAAGGACAGTTTTGTGATTTTGGACATGATGAAAAAAGCAAGTGGGGAAGAGCCGAAGATGTGGGGCAGTTCCATCATCGGTTTTGGTTCTGCCAGACTGAAAAGCCCCGCCACCGGCAGGGAAGTGGATTGGCTACGGATTGGTTTCTCGCCCCGCAAGGCGAGTTTATCGTTGTACATTACGGGGGATATTCAGAAACATGCGGCCGCGCTGAAAAAGCTGGGCAAACACAAGACCGGTGTGGGTTGCCTCTACATCAATAAATTGGAAGATGTTGATCTTAAGGTCCTGAAGGAAATGATTCACGTATCATTGAAAGCAGGATTCTTTGGCAAAGGAGGGTAGAATGAATCCTAAGAAACCTGCTGCGGCCAAATCCAAGGGGACGGCCGGCAAGGGCAAGCGATCCACCGCAAGCAAGGGGAAAGGCCACTCGGCTGCTGCGAAGCCGAAGCTCCTATCGGGTGGCAACCCGCAGATTGCGAAGGGCTACGGCGACGCCCCGGTCCAGGCCTACATCGCCGCCATTCCTGGCTGGAAGCGCGACGTAGGACGCCGACTCGACGCGATCATCGTTCGCACCATTCCCAACGTACGCAAGGCCGTGAAGTGGAACTCGCCGCTTTACGGCATCGAGGGCCAGGGCTGGTTCCTGGGAGTCCACGTCTTCACGCATTACGTCAAGGTGGCCTTCTTTCGCGGCGCGTCCCTACGTCCTCTCCCACCCGGCAAATCCACGCAGAAGGACGTACGCTACCTCGACATCCACGAAGACGACGAGATTGACGAGGCGCAGATGGCGAAGTGGCTGCGTCAGGCGGCCGCGTTGCCCGGCGTGGTCATGTAACCAAGCGTCCTGAAGCTCCCGCCCCCCCCCCCCCCCCCCCCCCCCCCCCCCAAGCCGCAGTGCAATGTTGTGCAACCAATGTTGTCCAACAAGCGGCAGGGAACGCCCAAGAAAACGATCCGGGTGTTTGGTGGCCCGAACATGTCCCTGCATCTACATGGCGGATAGCGGCAAGATTCAAGCTCGATGGCGCGCACGCTCCGACCGCTTCTCCTGGCAGGCATCTTGGCCTTGTTTGTCTTCGCCACGCTGCCGCCTTCATCCGCAAATCATGCCCAATACGGCGGCGGCTCAGAGATTGCCATTGTCCACAAGGGCGGCAACGAATGGTGGGTGGAAGCTCATATCGTCGGTTACTCGAAGGCCCAAGTCACAAAAGTCGAGGCCCGCGATGACGACACGAGCTGGACCGCGCTCACGTTGCGCTCGTGGGGAAACTGGGCCGGATCGTTGCATATCGAGCCCGGCCACACCGTCCATTTCCGTGCCACCGTCGTTGATGGCTCGCCCTCCAGCGGCGGGTTGGTGTGGAGTTGCGCCTTCACGCATCCTGCGGGCCAAGAGCGCTGCGGCCAGGCCTATTCTCGGGGGGAGGGCGTCGTTTTCTTTGACCACGTCGGCGGCGACGCCAATTCAGTGCGGCTGCGCATCGACCCGCATGGTGGCGAACGCGTAAGTGGAGCCTACGTGCGCGTCGAGGGAACGACAACTTGGACAGTCATGCAACGGGGCAGCGACACCGATGCGGGCAACGATTGGAGCACGATTATGGCGGTCCAGCCCGGCAAGCGCGTGCAATTCGAGGCCTACCAAGCTGGCGGAATGAGCGATGCCTGGCGCGACACTAGTTGCCTATTCACACACCCTGCCGGAGTCGAACAATGCACGGCCGCTGCGGGGCCCGGGATGCTTGCTGATTACACGGGCGTTGCCTACACGCAAGGCGTCGTGCAGGTCATGGTCGATTCCTCAAAGCAAATCCTTGGAATGGATGCTCGCATCGACCCCACCAGCAACGCCGACGACGAGTCTGCCTGGATTCCGCTCGACAATAAGGGAAGCGGCCTGTGGAGCAAGGCGATTCCGGTTCCAAGCGGCGCCTACGTCCAGTTCCGTACGCGCGCCACGGACGGGTCCTTTGACGTCTCGTACAATGCCTGGCAGGCACCCACGATGGCCCTCAAGTCCGCGGCACCCAGCAGCCCGTTCACTGTGGAGTTCCGCAATATCAAGGGCGGCGAGGACTGGGTGCAAGCCAACCCGGTGACGAACAAACCGATCTCGACCTTCTTTGTCCGCGAAGCCGCCCCGGGCGACTCGCTCGGCTATCTGTACACTGTGGAGCCACAATCGTGGGGCGCTTGGGCGGCCCCCATCCATATTCCTCCAGGCCACCTCGTGAAATTCGAAGTCTACGGCCTCGGCGGAGGCGTGCAAGAAACCGGATGGATGCAATGGCCTCCCACCTCCGGAGGTGGCCCCCCGCCGCTGCCCAAAGAGTGCGCACTTGACCAAGCGACGATGAGCTGCAACATCCGCTGCGACGCCGGCGACAATCTCCACATGGAAGGGCACGACACCCTTCGCGACGGCACTGGTTGGCCGCGCATCCACATCACGTGCGGCAGCGTGGACACGTACTGTCAAGCGAACAACGACTGCACGAAGGACGTAACGACGTCCAGCGGAGGGGTGGGCACCTGCTATCTCGAAACATCGCGCACGACGGGCTCGTGCAGCGCGACCACGCCGCCCCCGCCGCCGCCTCCGTTCGCGCCAACATTCACGGGTGTGCGCGGAAACCATTATTGGATTCAAGCCAACGTCGGACCTGCCGACCAGATTGCGTCGGTCCAGTTCCACGCCAAGCAAGGGCCAGAATGGGGACCTTGGTTCACCATGAAACATGAGTCCTGGGGAGGTTGGACGTACTCGTATTACATTCCCGACGACGCAATCGTCCAGATACAGGCGGTCAGTAAGGGCGGCGCCAGCGCGCTTAGTTCCTGTTACTATTGGCTGCCACCAAGCGGACAGGACGCAAGGACGACGGACTGCACCTACACACCGCCACCACCCCCACCGCCGCCTCCGACGTCAGGCTTCGACGCCACGTTCACGGCATTCCGCGGCAACGAGTGGTGGGTCCAAGCAAACGTCGCGGGCAACAACCAACCCGTCGCCAAGGTCGAAGTGCGCCTCAATGACGGCGCCTTCCAACCTCTTACGCGACAATCGTGGGGCGGCTACGCCGCGTCCTACCATCTGGTGCAGGGGACCGTAGTGCAGATGCGTGCCACCGCGGCCGATGGGCAAACAGACCTGAGCAGCTGCCGGCAGTGGATTCCGGCCTCAAACCAGGACGCTTCCATCGTCCAGTGTGACACGGCGCCCCCACCCCCGCCTCCGGGCGGCCTCAACGCCAGGTTCTCCAACGTGAAGGGGAACAATTACTGGGCCGAGGCGGTCATCACGGCCAACGGGCCAGTCTATGGGGTGTTGCTCATGATGGACTGCGATCCGAATAAGGAAGATGCCGACATGACCTACCGGGCCGATTGGGGGAAGTGGACCCTGGGCGGCACCTTCATCCCCCCTGGGGCGCGCGTGACGATGTACGCGTACGGCGAGGAGGGCTCGACGAGCTCCGGCGGCTACATCTGGCCGCAAGGCACGCCCACGTCCGGCTGCCCTGAGGGGCCGGCCTGGCCACGCGAAGGTAGCACGCTGCGGTACGAGTTGCACAACGACCTCGCCGGCGGCGGCCAAAGCTGGCAGACTACGGCCTGGCTCAACGTGACCTTCGACCAACTCGAGGGATCGGATCCCGGGGTCGGGTACTTCGTTGGGACCTGCACCGGCCGCACCGTCTTCCGGGACGTCGACGGCACCGAGACAGTCACGCATTGGGTGACAGACACCACCGTGAATCCGCCTGTCATGACACGTACTCCGCGCCCCGGCTTCCAGGTCGGTGGCGGCAACATGCCCGCGCTGTTGTATGTCGACCACTTTGGCGTCAACTCCGGCGACTGCCGCTCGGACGACTCCGCCGACTGGACAGTCACCGCACGCGGAACACAGACGAAGACGATGCGTCTGCTTGATGCCGACGGCGAACCGCGCACGATGACGGTCTGGCACGCCGACGACTACGCCGCGGACTCGGTCGAGGACAAGACCATCGAATGGGAGACCACGGCCGGCTTTGTGCTGCATTGGGAACGCTCCGGCCGACAAAGCGGAGGCGGCTCCTTCACCGGCGACCTCGTGGCCACGGACGCGCCGGTGGGGTAAGCCGCTGACCGACGCTCGTTTCGCATTCTAACCTCCTTCCGACTCCTCCTTCGTTCTCCCCTACGCCCTCCTCCAGCCCCCCCGGACCCACCTCCATGACCCACAGAACCCTTGGCAACACCTTGCTCGCGACCGTCGTCGTCGCCTTGTTTATCGGAATGGCGCTTCCCGTCCTGGCCAATCACCCCCAAAACGAGGCGGGTCAGACCGTGACGTTCGACCACCGCAGCGGCAATGAATGGTGGATTGAGGTGCAAATCACCGGAACCATTTCGACGGTGGGTTGGGGAGTCTACGTGCGCGACACAGACGGTCCTTGGATTCTCATGGAGAGTCCCTCCTGGGCACAAAACCAAGGCCAGTACGTCAAGAGTTTCCATATCGAACCGGGCAACCGCGTGCAGTTCAAGCTCACGAAGAACAGCGACGTCATCGAAAGTTGCTGGTTCACGCACCCGGCCGGCGTCGAGCAATGCGCCCTGCCGCCCTCGGGTTGGGTGGCCAACGCCGTCGGTGACGGC
>CAZVJB010000012.1:0-75849 GCA_964627625.1 uncultured Halobacteriales archaeon | reverse complement strand
GGGGCCAGCGGCTTTCCAAGCCTTCGGCCCCAAGCCAGCCAAGGCAAAAGTCGACGGGCGGCGCTTCGCGACCGCGTTCGGCCCCGCGCCGGGAGGACGCCGCCGACTTGTCAGAGATGGCCCAGCGGGGCGGGGTCGGGCGAGCCGCGCAGCAGCCGATGACGCGGCCGCTGCGGGGCGCGTGCCACCGTTGGGGGAACACGCATGAACCCAATTTCATCGTATGAACCCGATGAGGATTACCGAAAGACGCGCTTCATCGTCACAATCGGGCTCATGGTCGGCATCGGGTTCATCCGAAGCCACCCAAGGTAACGCCTCGACCGATTCGTCATGCAACAGGCCAGCGTCGTCGCCGTGATGAAATCGGCCGAGGACTTGGCCGAGCGAATGCTGGGTCGCCGATGTCATTCTCGCATGCCTAGTTCAAGAAACTCCAGAAAAACGGGGTCCACCGCTGCACGGACTCAGGATTCTATCCGGTCCACGCCCTCCGACGTCGCCGCCGAACCCGGCCGTGGTGCTCATAAAGGGCCACGGAGTCGGCGCAGGTGCAGGTGGAGTCATGAGCGACGACGCGACAGGGGAAGATGGCCTAACACAGCGCGAGCGGCGCGCTCAACGACACCGCGGCAACCGGGCCAAACAGGCCCCCACCGATTGGGCACGCAAGGGTAGAGTGGCCCTGCCCTTCCTCGTCATCGCGGCCATCGTCATTGCCGGCGCTGGGCTCATCGTCTACCTCAAGTCAACCGGCGCGGAATGCCCGGATCACTGGCATGCGACGCAGGCCGTGTTTGTCCCTGGCGGAGCCAAGCAAGGCGAGTATGACACGTTCCACCGTATCGACTGGAACAGCCCAATTGCGCCCAATGGAAGGCCATTCTACAACTTCAACACCGCCCCCGCCATGAGCATGACGATTCACATGCACCAGGACGGCCCCGAACGCGGCGAAGCGGCCCATGGCCCATCCCAGTTCCACTTTGAAGGCGGCACCAAGTGCATCGGCATCCAGAACGCCCTCCACATCATCCACCTCGAAGTCGATGCCGATTCCGTGCAAATCGCGCCGGACTCGCCGCTTGCGGCGGCGAATGCGGCCTACGTGGGCCCTTACGTCAACGATGGCAACCAGACACTGCATTTCTTCCTGCAGACCGAGCAGGACTCGGGGCAGTGGGAGTGGTCCGAGCGGAACTTCGGCGAATACCTGCACTACCAACTGAAGGACGGCGAATCCATGCTGCTGGCCTTCGGCCACTACTCCCCCGAGCAAATTGAGGCGATGAAGCAAGTCATCCCCCGTCCCAGCGGCAGCCCGCAGCCGGAGGCGACGGTCATCATCCCGGGGACGTCGACAAACACGACCGCCAGCGCAACGACGCCGAGCACCACTCCGACCTCAGGGTAGGCCCCACCTACGTTTGGCGGAATGCCCGCAGGATTGCCTGCGCCGCTTCGGTTGGCGCGACGCGGCCGGCTTCGGCGTCCAAGAGGACATTGGCAAACGCCTGGCGGGGCTCTCCGGCGCGCGTAAAAGCGTAGCCGACGACGGCGCGCTGCAAGAGCGAGCGCACCTGGCCGCGAATCCGCTGCGCGCGGCGCATGGCCCACGAGCCAGACGCTTGACTCCAGGCGCGGTGCCGCTCAAAGGCATCGAAGACGGCCGCCACCCCCTCGCCGCGCTCCGCGACGGTGCGCAGAATTGGCGGCGACCAGGCATCGCCGCCGTCGGGGGCGGGGGCCGGATGGGCCAACATGAGGCTGGCCTCCACCTCGGATTCGACCTTGTCGGCCCCGGTGATGTCGGCCTTGTTCACGATGAATAAGTCGGCAATCTCCATGATGCCGGCCTTCACGTTTTGCATGTCGTCGCCGAGGTTCGGCACGAGTACGACCGCGACAGTGTCTGCGAGTTTCGCAATGTCGACTTCGGCCTGGCCGACGCCGACCGTCTCGACCAGCACCAAATCTTTGCCGGCCGCGTCAAGGACGCGTACAGCATCAAGCGCGTGGCCAGATAGACCGCCGAGGGCGCCCCGCGTTGCCATGCTACGAATGAAGACGTCGCGGTCGCCTGCGTGGCCCTGCATGCGAATGCGGTCGCCCAGAATGGCGCCGCCCGTAAAGGGGCTCGATGGATCGACTGCCACCACACCGACCTTGAGGCCCCGGCGGCGCGCCTCGGCAATGAGGCGGTCGACGAGGGTCGACTTGCCGGTTCCAGGCGAGCCCGTGATGCCGACCACGTAGGCGCGGCCTGCCGGCAACGCGGCCATGGCGGCCGTCCCAACGGGATCCTCGCTCTCCAGGAGCGAGATGAGCCGGCCGACGGCGCGACGCTCGCCTTTGGCGACAGAATTCGCAAGGTCGCGGGCGCGGTCGGGCGCGGTCATGCCTACGCCCGGACGGTCTCGGCACGTGCGGCCGCGACGAAGCGCGGATGCGCCTCGATGAATCGCACGATGGCGCGGGTATCCGTCCCTGGGCCAAACACCGCTTCTATGCCAAGAGCGCGCAGGCGGCTCGCATCGTCATCGGGGATGATGCCGCCGCCGAAGACGACGACGTCCTCGGCGCCTTCGGCCACCAGCATCTGCTTGACCTTGGGGAACAAAGTCATGTGCGCACCGGAGAGGCAGGAAAGGCCGACGAGGTCGACATCCTCCTGAATTGCGGCGGCAACGATTTGCTGCGGCGTCTGGCGAAGTCCTGTGTAGATGACCTCGAAACCGGCATCGCGCAGCGCCCGGGCAACGACCTTGGCACCGCGGTCGTGACCGTCGAGGCCCGGTTTTGCGACCAGGATACGAATCTGCCGTTCCGTCATGGTCCAGCTTGAGAACTTGGTGCTAGATAACCTTGGCCCAGGGGCCTTCTGGCGGCGACCGTGAATTGCGTGTACAACTCCCGTTGCTACGACCGACTTGAGGCTGCATCGCCCTGCGTTGGCAGCCGCGGGGGGCTTCAGGCGGGGCGGCGGCGCAGCAGGAGTGCGCAGGCACCAAGAGCCGCCAGAATGGCGAAAAGTTCCAGGCCGGGGGTCGCCGTCGACGAACCAGCCTGCTCCTCGAGCTCTTCAATCCATCCAGACTCATCGGCAAATACGTTGTCCGTGTCGACGATGGCGTACAGGTGCAGCAGGCTGCGCTGGTTGAAGTCGGTCTGGCTCGTTGCTGTAATGACGAGGTCCGCAGCATCCGGCCGCACGGCGTTTGCGGGCGCCCGCACGGCAACAGCAAGGGCCGTGGAGCCGCCTGCTGCCAGGGTCACCTGCGGGTTTGCCATGATGAGGTTTGCCCAGGGGTCCTGCGCGTCGGCGGCGTGGGTGCCGGTCATCTCGACCAGGAAGGTGTCCTCGCGGTCGCCGTGGTTGACGAGTGTGATGTTGAACAGGACCGCCTTGCCGGGGTTGATGAAACGGTCCGCCTTGGATGTGGCCACGAGTTCGACCGTCGAGAGGAAGATGGCCTCGACCGGGTCGTGGTACTCGACCAGAGGCAAGGTCAAGGTGCCCTCTGGCAGCAGGAGCGGCGCATCGCGGGGGCCGAACGGCGCGTCGGATCGCGTGAAGTTCAGCGTGAGGAAAAGTGTCAGCGAAGCGCCCTTCTTGAAGGGGATGAACTCGCCACCGGGGGTCACGTGCAGTATCGTCGTGAAGGTCGTGGAGGTCGCCTGCGCTCCCACATCGACCGGCGTGGTCTCGTCCAGGTAGGCAATCACGGTCCTATTGCCCACTTCGGCAAAGCCGAATTGATTCTGCTGGCCGGGCTCGGGCGCCGCATAATAGACGAGTGTTCCGCCAAAGACGGCGCCCGTCATGGGAAGCGTCGACCTGACCTTGACATCGATCATCGGCTGGACGGTCTTGAGTTCGCCGTTGCCCTTGGTGTCAAAGTCAAGGCCCATATCGAGGCCGGGCGAGAGAGGAATCTCCCAGATGTAGTGAACCTTGGGGGGCGCGGCATCGCCGGGCACGTCGTTTTCGCAGTTGAACGCCGGAGTGTCCATGCAATCCATCGAGGCGGGCACCGGCTTCTTCATGTCGTTTACGGTGTCGTCCTTGAGGGCATTCATGTAGAGTGTCGCGTCGAGGCCGTTTTCACCCGGGAACAGGGTCTGGAAGGCAATCGCGGTCGGGTCCGCGCTGGGCGCCGTGGAATGAATCCAGACCTGCGCGTGGTGGCCGGCAGGCTGCGGGGGATTTACGTATCGGACACCCAACTGCAGGCGGCCGACGGAAGATGACTCGCTGAGGGATGTCATCTCAATCAGGAAGCTCTTGTAGACGCCGTGGTCGTGGGCAAAGGGCGTGGTGACGAGCACCGGGAACCGCAGCGTGCCGTTGCCGGGAATGGTGATCTGGGCCGCCGGCAGTTTGACACTCCAAGCACTTGGAACACCCGTCGCGAGGAGGTTGAACCGGTCCTCGGATTTGCCGAGGTTGAACGCCTCTACTTCGAATACAAAAGTCGTGGCCTCACCGTTGGAGGCACGGGACGGGATGACCGCCTTGAGACGTGCTTGGCCCGACTGCAAGACGCCGTGATAAATCGGCATGACCCCGCCGTTTAGGGTACTGTTGCCCTCGTTCGGCATGGCATCCCAGGCGTAGGGCGTGGCAATCTTTTGGTTACCTGCGGGGCCACGGCCCAGGTTGAAGTTCGTGTTGATGGCGCGCGACGTCACGCGGAAGCCAGTAAACGGGACCTCCGGGTGGGGGGCAGCGCCGAAGCCATCGGCCAGGAGGTCGCGGTGGACGATGGTCGCGATGATTGCGCCCGTGGCAACATCTTCAGTGACTTCGATGTCTGCTGGGTTCGAGGTGATCGTGAAGTAGCCATTACGGCCGGGGTCGAAGGCCTGCAATTGTGCGAAGTAGTTGGCGCCGGCAAAATATTGACGGTTGATTTGTAGGCGGAAGTCGCGGTCGTGGTTGCGAAACATCACGCTGTACGTGCCCGATTCCGTGCCGGGGATTTCGGCGGGATCCGGTTTCAGGCTTTGAACAAAGAGCGTGAAAATGAACTTCTCTGCCGTTTCCGTGATGTCGAGGCCTTTGAGGTCCGAGGGTCCGAAGCGGCCGGAGGGCGCGGGTTGGTTCTGATCGTTCTCGTTGATCATGACATCGCCAACGCCGTCTTCGGCCACATGCGTGGGGGGTCGGTCGGCAACCGCCGTTTGGGCGTTTGTCGGCAGGACCAGGACGCCAGAGAGGGTAATTATGAGGGCCAGCAGCAGGGCTGTCCAGTTGCGCATGGCCATTCGAGGTGTAGAATCGAGACAAAACCCTTGTGGTGTATGTATCTCCTAAGGGGCGGGTCCGGGGGGTGGGGACGGCGGTAGCCCGCCCGGCGGGCCATCCATTGGCGACCGACTCTCCGGCCCCGGCTCGCCCGGCGAACCGGCGTCGCCCAATCCGGGTGCAGGGGGCGGCAGAACGAGCCCGCCGTCCTCTTCGTCCGGTGGCAACGTTGCGACCTGAGTGATGCGATCACCCTCTTCCATGCGCATGAGCGTGACGCCTTGCGTCGAGCGGCCCATGGCCCGTAGTTGGTCGACTGGGATGCGCACACCCATGCCGGACTGCGTCAAGAGCAGCAGCGACTCGGTGCCGTGGACGGTCCGTACGGCCACGACGGCGCCGTTGCGGTCGTTGACCACGATGGTGCGCACACCCTTGCCGCCGCGGTGCGTCTTGCGATACTCGTCGAGTTCGGTGCGTTTGCCAAAGCCGTTTGCGGTCACCGACAAGAGGCTGGTTCCGGGCTCGGCGATGGCAAGCGAAACCACCTCGTCGCCTGCTTCCAGCGTGATGCCACGAACACCTCCGGCCGGGCGGCCCATCACGCGGACTTCGGACTCGTCGAAGCGGCAGGCTTGCCCCATCTTGGTTGCCAGGATGACGTCTGCTTTGCCGTCCGTCCGGCGGAC
Source organism: uncultured Halobacteriales archaeon (assembly GCA_964627625.1). GTDB lineage: Archaea > Thermoplasmatota > E2 > JACPAO01 > JAHFTW01 > JAHFTW01. The sequence continues at coordinate 69,912 of CAZVJB010000012.1, read as the reverse complement.
AGCGAGAAGTTCGTCTCCATCATCAAGGCCGATTGCAATGATGCCGTTGGCCCGGATGTTCTTGAAATCCGACAGCGCCGTGCGCTTCACCGTGCCCATCTTGGTTGCGAAGAAGAGTGTGGCGCCTTCGACGTCGAAATCACGCACCGGGATGATGGTCTCGACCTTCTCGTTGCCTTCCAACTGCAATAGATTCACCGCCGGCTTGCCCTTCGTCTGGCGGCTGCCGGTCGGCACCTTGTAGCCCTTGAGCCAGTGCAGGCGGCCGGTGTTCGTGAAGAAACACAACCAGTCATGCGTCGAGCCGACGGTGGACTCCATGACGGCGTCCTTCGCAGCCGTTTCGTCTTCATCGTCCTTACCCTTGAGTTTGAGGCCGCGCAGCCCCTTACCCCCGCGGTTCTGCTCCCGCCACGTGTCCAGCGGCAGCCGCTTGAGGTATTGCTCTTGCGTGAGGAGGTAGACAGACTCTTCCTCGGGAATTAGCGCTTCGTCGTCGATATCAATATCGCCGTCGACGATGCGGGTGCGGCGCGTGTCGCCGAATTCGCTGCGGGCCTGGGCAAGTTCTTCCTTGATTATGCCGTAGACCTGCGCGGGGTCCGCAAGCACGCCCTTGTAGTAAGCAATCTGAATCTGCAACTGTGCATGTTCGGATTTGACGGCGTCCGTTTCGAGGCCCGTGAGGCGCTGCAGGCGCATGTCGAGGATGGCCTTGCCTTGGATCTCGCTTAGCCCGAAGGTTTGCATGAGGCCGGCAAGCGCTGTCTCGGGGTCCTTGCTCGCACGGATGAGTGCAACAACGGCATCGATGTTGGCAAGCGCAATCAGCAAGCCCTCGAGGACGTGGGCGCGGGCCTCGGCTTTTTTGAGTTCGAATTGCGTCCGGCGGGTCACGACCTCGAATCTGTGTTTGAGGAAAACCAGGATCAATTCGCGCAGGCCCATGGTGCGAGGCCGGCCGTCCACGAGGGCGAGGTTGTTGACCGCGAAACTGGATTGCAGCGCGGTGTGTTTCCACAACTGGTTTAGAACGACATCCGGGATGGCGTCGCGTTTGAGTTCAATCACTAGGCGCATGCCGCGCCGGTCGGACTCGTCGCGCAAATCGGAAATGCCCTCGAGGACCTTGTCCTTGACGAGTTCGGCCATGTGGATGAGGAGGTCGGATTTGTTGACCTGGTACGGGATTTCGTGGAACACGATTCGTTCTCGGTCCTTCTCCATCTGTTCAATCTCGCAAGCACCGCGCACGACGACCCGCCCACGGCCTGTCGAGAGATACGACAGGATGCCGCCCTTACCGTGGATGATGCCGCCGGTTGGGAAGTCAGGGCCCTGAACGTGCTGCATCAAATCGACACTCGTGGCACCGGGTTCGTCGATGAGGCGGATGGCCGCGTCGACGACTTCCGTGAGGTTATGCGGCGGAACGTTGGTTGCCATGCCGACTGCGATTCCCGCCGAACCGTTTACTAGCAGATTCGGGACTGCGGCCGGCATGACTGATGGTTCCTGCAGCGTGCCGTCGAAATTAGGAACGAAATCGACCGTCTCCTTGTCGAGGTCGTTGAGTATTTGCAGCGAGAATTTGGCAAGACGCGATTCGGTGTACCTCATGGCCGCGGCGGAGTCGCCGTCCACGCTGCCGAAGTTGCCCTGGCCGTCGACCAGAAGATAGCGCAAACTCCAACTCTGGGCCATGCGGACCATGGCCTCGTACACGGATGAGTCGCCATGCGGGTGGTATTTGCCGAGGACTTCACCGACGACGCGGGCCGATTTCTTGTGCGCTGACGTCGGGCCCATGCCCAACTCGCTCATGCCGTACAGGATGCGGCGATGGACCGGCTTGAGGCCGTCGCGGGCGTCAGGCAGGGCGCGCGAGACGATGACGGACATGGCGTAGTCCAGAAACGACTTGCGCATCTCCTGCTCAACCGGGCGCGCGTTGACGTTCAGCGTGACGGGGCCTCCAGGTGCATTGTAATTGGGGGGAATCTTGACCTCGACCGGGGGCTTGCCTGGCTTTCCGGCGGGCGCGGCCGCAGGCGGGGAGCTGCCGTTGCCGTTTTCATCAGCCATGGGAAACCTCCTCGGTCAGGGCGGACTGCGAGGCGAGCGCAGCGAGCCGAGCGCGGGGGGCCGAAGGCCCCCCAATTGTTGCCGGCGCCGGGCCCTCGGCGCGATGGCCGAGCGAAGCGAGTGCCATCGCGCCGTTAGACATCGATTGTCGCCTCCAGCGCGTGGGTTTCGATGAATTGTCGCCGCGGTTCGACTTCGTCGCCCATGAGGGTCACGAAGATTTGGTCGGCCAGAACCGCATCGTCAACGGTGACGCGAAGCAATGTGCGGGCCTCCGGGTCCATCGTGGTTTCCCACAATTGGGTCGGGTTCATTTCACCAAGACCCTTGTAGCGCTGGATGCCGATGCCCTTGCCCGTGTTCTGCGGATCCCATTCCGCCATGATGGCAGCCTTGGCCTTGTCATCGTACGCGTACTTTTCGTGGCTGCCTTTCTTGAGTTTGTACAGGGGCGGCTGCGCGATGTAGACGTAGCCTTCGGTGATGAGTTTCGTCATGTACCGGTAGAAGAACGTCAAGAGCAGCGTGCGGATGTGGGCGCCGTCGACGTCGGCGTCGGTCATGATGATGATCTTGTGGTAGCGTGCCTTGTTCAGGTCGAATTCTTCGCCAATCGAGGTGCCGATAGCCTGGACAAGAGTGAGGATTTCCTTGTTCTGCAACACCTTGTCGAGGCGCGCCTTCTCCGTGTTGAGGACTTTGCCTCGTAGGGGCAAGATGGCTTGGTTCACGCGGTCGCGGCCCTGTTTGGCGGAACCGCCGGCCGAGTCGCCCTCGACGATGTAGATTTCGCACACAGCCGGGTCGCGGCTCTGGCAGTCGGCGAGTTTTCCCGGCAAGCCGCCGCCTTCAAGGAGCCCTTTGCGGCGCGTGAGATCGCGCGCCTTGCGGGCCGCTTCACGGGCCTTCAAGGCCAGGACGGCCTTTTCGAGAATGATGCGCGCCGTGGCCGGCGTCTCCTCCAAGTATTCCTCAAGTTTTTCGTTGAGGAGCGTCTCGACAATGCCCCGGACCTCTGAGTTGCCGAGTTTTCCCTTGGTCTGGCCTTCGAATTGCGGCTGCGGGAGTTTGATGGAAACGATGGCGGTGAGGCCCTCGCGGCAGTCTTCGCCTGAGAGGCCGGATTCGAGTCCCTTCAGCATGTCGTTCTTCTTGCCGTAGTCGTTGAGGCAGCGCGTCACGGCCGAACGGAAACCGATGAGGTGCGTGCCGCCCTCGATTGTGTTGATGTTGTTTGCGAACGTGAAAATGGTCTCGTTGAAGGCGTCGGTGTACTGCATCGCGATATCGATTGTCACCTTGTCCTTCTTGCCCTCGATGTGGATGACGTTGGGGTGCAGTGGGCTGCGGCCGCGGTTAACGAAACGCACGAATTCCTGCACGCCGCCGTCGTAGTGATATTTCTCTTCGCGGTGCGGCAGGATGCGCTCGTCTCGAAAGACGATGTGGACGCCAGCGTTCAGGAACGCTAATTCCCGCAAACGGTTCTGCAACGTGTCATAGTCCCACGCCGTCGTCTCGAAGATCGTCTTGTCCGGGTAGAACGTAATCGTCGTGCCGCGTTGCTCCGGCGTCGAGGCCTCGAGTTCCTGCATCGGCTGGGCGTGACCCTTGTTGAAGGTCTGCTTGACGTGCCGGCCGTCGCGGCGAACGTCCGCGATAAGAGGGTCCGACAGGGCATTGACGCAGGACACGCCGACGCCGTGCAGGCCGCCGGAGACTTTGTAGGAGGACTCGTCGAACTTGCCGCCCGCATGCAGCACCGTCAGAACGACTTCGAGGGCGGGTTTACCGGACTTGGCGTGGATGTCAATCGGAATGCCGCGACCGTTGTCCTCGACGCGGCAGCCGCCGTCTTCCTGCAGGACCACGACGCACCTGTCGCAGTATCCCGCGAGGGCCTCGTCGATTGAATTGTCCACTACTTCGTAGACCAGGTGATGCAAGCCGCGGGCGTCCGTGGAGCCAATGTACATGGCAGGCCGCTTCCGGACAGCCTCCATTCCTTCCAGGACCTGAATGGATTCTGCACCGTAGGTTGACGTAGTTTCGGCCATGAGAAGGGACTCCGCGTGCTTGCCTGGACCATCGCCCAGGGTTCGCCTCACGCGCGCATACGCGGGCGCGCGGGATAAATCATACTGTCTGCCAGAGGTTCGTTTATAAGGAGCGCTGCGGCGCCCGATTGCAGGCCTTTCACGGGATTGCTGTGATTCGCAGGCGCCCCGTGGCAAGGCCATGCGAAAGCCGAGGCGAGCGCGCAGGGCGAGGGCCACTGGGGCCGGCATGGAGGGGCCGTCGCGCTGGAGCCCCGCGACAGAAGCCAGCAGCGACAAGCGCCCATCACGTTGAAATATGCGGCAAACTGGTCTTGCCCCAGGTGGCGTCGTGCATTGGTTGATCTCCCTGTTGCTGGCCGGCCTATTGTTGCCGCTGGCCGGTTGCACTGGCGAACGCGAGGCAACGCCTTCCGTTGACGCAGAACTCATCGAACCGGCGCCATTTTCGATTGACGCGCCCGCGTGGGAACCTGGGTTCAATTGGACCTATGCGAGCTCCGGCGGATCCTCGTCGCTGCTCGAGGTGGAAGGGCACAGCACCCTACCTGACCGGTCCGGTTTCCTCATGACCGTCACGCAACATGCCGGCAATGACACGTATGTGTGGGCCGGCGTCGACCACCCGGGGCGCATGTCTATCGAACGCGTGAACTTCCAGGGCACCTGGGCGGAGCTTTGCGCCGGCAAGAACCCAACCATCTCCGACTTCAACGGTAAAGCCCAGGCGCTCCTACAATTTCCCCTCCACGCATACAAGCAGTGGACGGTGACGAAGAACTACGGCTCCTTGCAGATCGTGCAGTGGTTCCAGGTTGGCGAGAAAGAGACCCTCGTGGTCCCTGCCGGCGAGTTTGAAGTCGTTCCAATCGAAGTGCGCACCTGGTGGAGTTCCTCGGACGAGACCACGAAGGCGGAATACGAGAAGGGAGGCCTCGGTGAGGCGGCAGCGCGCAGCCGCGCACCAGACGGGCTCATTCACTACGCGCCAGATGCAAAGGCCATCGTTCGCTTGGAAGCCTCGGCATCGTCGGGCATCCCTTCGGATTCGCCCTACTTTACAAACTTCGGACCAAAAAACAACACGGTCCTGGAGATGACATCCTACGCGTTGCAAAGCAAGGCGCCTCTGGACATCGCAGCCGTCGCCCGTAAGGACAACGCGGATAGGTGCGTAGGCGTCGATAAGTACACCGCCGAACAAGCGGCACGCGACGAGACGTATCGCAGGGACAGGCTTCCGGCGCCATTCGTCGATTTTTCGCCGCGAAAGACCACTCTTGACATGCCAGGCCGATTGTCGTGGTCCGCCCTCGCCTCCGAAGGGGAAATCACGTGGCAAATTTTCGAGGCTGACTCCGAGACTGTAGTGGCTGCGGGAACCGGGTCAGCGTTTTCGTATGATTTCACCGACACGGGCGCCTACCGCCTCGAGGTCGAGGCGCACGGTGAGTCCAGCTACGCCGGAACGGCCAACGGTTGGGTCGTCGTCAACTATGCCGCCCAAGTCACGGAAAATTGTTTCCCAGCCACCGTCGATTCCGGCGGATTCACAGGCGCGCACGGAGCGCCCGAGGTCGGCGGATGTCCGCCCTTGCCAATCCCAGTCGGCCCCGGTACCGCCCGGCTCGAAGTCACTGCGACGCCGCGCCTCGGTGACGCGGTGGCGCCCTGCCCGTACCTTGCGCTGATTGCCCCCAGCGGCGTGGAGCGCGAGTGGGTCTTTGGCAGCAAGCTGGGCGACGCCTTCCTTACCGACATGATCCACGGCGAAGGTAAGGACCGAGGCACGTGGTTGGCCGAATGGCATCCGGCCGTCGCGGTCGCGTCGACCGTGACGTACGACGTCACGCTCGAGTACATCGCGCCCGGCAACGGCTTCGCGTTCGGTGGGCCGGGCAGTCCCGGCTGTTAGGCCGGCGCAGACGCCGGTTTCGTGATTTCCCGGGACGTCCGCCTACCGCAACGCTGATACTGCCCGTGCCGGCTCATGCATCGTGGCGAACTGGAAGGCAGGCGTGATTATCCTGACTTTGGCGCTTGCTGGCTGCGCGGGTTCGACAACCGATCCGGCCGCAAGCACGGCGCCTCCCGAGCCCGTCATCCTCAACGTTGCTGCCCCAACAACCCTGGCTGCGCAATGGTGGGAATGGCACGAGGTTGGCGAAAGCACCTCCAGCGAGAGCGGGCCGGACGGGCTGGAGACGACTTCGAAGCTTGCCAACGAGACCGTTCGTATCGAAATTTTGGTTCCGGGTGCAACGGCCGACGATTGGGGGCTCGTCCTGGTCGAACGAAATTCCACTGGAAACAACGACCGCCGCCTGGCAGCAATGTCCGCTGGCGATGTTGAACCGGAGGATGTGGTCGCTCGGATTGAGGAGAATTGCGAACCGGAGCCGGGCATCATCTGCGCTGCACCAGTGCGCGCCTCGGTCCGCGACAACCAATGGCCGTTGCGGGCCCGATTCCCAATGGTGACTGGCAACGCGTGGTTGGACCCGGTGCGACCGATTGACTGGTTGGCCGGGGCGAGCTTTGCCGGCCACGTGGAAGGCCCCGAAATGATTTCGGTTGCCGGCCGCTCCTTTGACACGGCACTCGTCATCTTCGATTTGCGCATGGACGAAGCCGTTTTCGCGCAAAACATGAAGCGCGAGGCCAGTCCGGGCGCACAATGGGACGCCGACTTCGTCAGCCAAATGAAGGCGTGGTACTCGCCGGAGGTCGGAAACTACGTCCGTGTTGAATCACGAACCAACATCACGTTGCACATTTGGTGGCCTGGAGGCCAGGACTACCGCGTGTCCTGGAATTCGACATCGTTTCGCGAGTTGACATCGTATGGGGCCGCCGGGCCACGAAACATGGGCGACCTTGCCGCCGAACTTGGCATCGAACCGCGCGACCTGCCGCCTGACTATGATCCTTTTGACGTCTCTCTCGTGGAAATCGCGATTGCCTCGCACCCGGAGCGCTTGAACGTCAGCGAGGAATGGACTTTTGCAGCGCATCTTTCGGGCCCGCGGTCCGACGAGGCGAGCGTGGCATGGAGCCTGCGGCGAGCGAGCGGAATGATTGCCCCCACGTTCGAGAACCTCGCACAGGACGCAGGGCCCCAAACGAAAGTCCCATTTTCGGAGGCGGGCGTCTACGAGTTGGTTGCCGAGATCCTGAAGCCTGACGGGTCACGCTCATACAAGACGGCTTCGACGCGCTACTTCGTCGACTTGCGCTTGGCCAGCACCGCCTCGTGCGGGCCCGCCGCTTCACCGAACCCTTTTGGGGCAGCCGACGTCTGTGACGGACTGCCATTCCGATTACTGCCCGGGGCGTACGAGATTCGCGGAACCTCGCTGTTTGCGAGTTCGCAAGCACCCTGCCCTTACCTCGCAATCCTAAAAAATGGGAGTCCGCAGCAGATCGTGTACGCGTGGCCGGCAGGCGACGTCGCAGTTGAACTGGAAATCTGGGATTCCTCCATTCTTGACCTGGAGTTGCGGTGGTTCCCGACGATTTCCACGGGCGAGACCGTTGATTACACGCTTGACGTCATCGCCCTAGACGAGCCCAACTACGAGCAAAAACCGAACGACAACTGCTGAGCCTGCGCGGTTGGAGGCTTAGAGAATGGGGCGCGACCCGGCAGCGTGCATGCGCTTCGACGCCGACCGAACCACGGACGTCACGGAAACAAAAACGTTCTTGATATTATCTGACGACCCATTCCCGCACTCCCCCGGCGGCGTCGCCTTGTTGAAGGAATGGCATGAAGCAACGGGCCGCGCGTGAGCGCGCCCGCGAGTGCCGCGAGCCTCCGTTCGCGCGTTGGCCACCATGGAAGGCCTGGGATTGCGGGGAACGCATTGCGATTGTGGGGAACTTGGCGGCCGACCGCCAAATCCCAAAAATCGCCACGAACTCCCTGAAATCCCAGGCCGCCGGCGCTCACTCTGGAGCGATTGGTCGTGCATCAGGCCGACGGGGGCAACGACGGAATCGTGGGGGGACTTGGCCAAGCAGGTCGAACCTATTGGCTGGCGTCCACGCCCGGTTCTGCCGGCACGTCCGCAGTCGCCGGCGCCTGCTCCTCTTCGTACGTCACGGTTTCTTGCTTGGGCCTCGCTGGCGCCTCGATTCCCACCAGTTTGCCCATCACGGCGCGCACCTGATCGGGGTCCTCGGCGTCGAGGCCGAAGTACTCCGGGAACGCGGGGGTCGTTGCGAGGATCTTCGTAGCGCCCTCTTCACGGGCGCGAACGAGGCCGCGTTCGATGAGCTCAGGGATGTGCTCGTATACCTTGCTGCCGATCATGTTGACGAGTTCCGACTGCTTCATCGGCTGATGGTACGCGATGAGTGCAAGCGTCTTCAGCAGTTTTGGCGCAATTTCCATGGGCGCAAAGCGCGCGGCGGGTTCGGCGGCGCGGCTGCGGACTTGCATGGCCCACTTTGTGCCGGCCTTTCCGACTTCGAGCACCGTATCGCGGGCATCGTACTCGGCGGCGAGTTCCTTGATGGCCTTCTTGATGGTCTCCGGGCTGAGCTTCGTCTCCTGGGCAATCTCCTCGACGGAAATCGGCTTTCCCGCAGAAAAGAGGGCGGCTTCGACGACGTGCTTGGGCTGCATTCCCTTCGTGTTCAAGGGGGGGCGGGGCGGCGTCTGCTTGGCGGCCTGCTTCGGCGTTTCGAGTGTTGCGGCGGAAGCCACGGTAGGGGAAACCTCCGACGCGGCGGGGGCGGCCGCGGGCTTCGCCTGCGCAACCACCGATTGCACCGATTTCACCGAGCTCCTGGCGCGAGCGCGCTTGGATTCGGTGCCATCGGTGGAACTGGTGGTCAGGCCGGCCGGCGGCGCGGCGGCGGGAACCTTCGACTCGTTCTCCTTACGGATTGTCGCGGCCAGGGCGTGCAGATCGTCGGCGTGCGCTGCGGGGGCGGGCTTCACGACGACCTCCGGCTCGGCGGCCTGCCTCGGCCCGGTGGCGGCGCGCTTGGCCTGCTTCTTGTCCGAGCGCAGCTTCTCCAGAATCTGGCTGGCCGTGTTTGGTTTGCCGAAATTGCGGCGCACCTCCAGCGGGGTCCCGTCGGGTGCTTCGCTCATGCCTTGACCTCCTGTTCGACAACTGCGGCGGCTTCGGGAAGGCGCGGCGTAATCCAAATCTCCCCCTTCGGGAAGTTTTCTTGCGTGACGAGTATGCGTTGGGATTTCGCCAAGAACAGAAGGGCGTTGAAGGTCTGCACCACGTCAGCAGAGTTTTGCTCAACAATCGCCGACAGCGGGACGGGCATGGTCGGAACTTCGAGGATGCGCGTCCAGGTCTCGTTAATCTCGGATTCGAGGTCGTCTTTGTGCATCATGCCGCCGACGCGGCCGCGCATGCGGCGCCGGAGAGACAAGCGGGCCGCGAGTTTGGTTTCGCTCAGGATGAGGCGCTGCTGCGCTTCAGCGTGGACTTCCTCGAAGGCCGACAAGAGTTCCATGAGCGTGACGCGTCGGTCACCCTTGTGGCGAATCTTCTCGTCAATTGGCGCCTTCGGCAAGGCCAGGATGCGTGAGTTGTAGTCCACTTGGTCGTCACTCCAGCCGTAGTCGGGGATGTCTTCCCAGCCGACCTCGTCGGTTTCCTGTGCTCGAATGACGGCGCGGTCGGCGACCTGCTGGCTTTGGGCCTTGAGGACAGTCCATGCCATGAGGATAATCCGGCCGGCCGTGACGAGGTCAACGCCATGCTCCTTGGCCTCCTTGAGGTAGAGTTCGGCGAATTTGGACAAGTCCAAGTCCCAAGGGTCGAGGTGATTCTGGATCACGAGTTCGAAAGCGATTGCGAGGTCGCGGTTGAAGCCCTCCTTCAGCGCCACGTGTTCGCCGTCGCGCGACTCCTGCACAATCTGGATGTAGGCGTTGATTTTGGCGCCATCATCCTCGTCGCCCACCATGGCTTTGTGCCACAACAGGTGGCGCACGACTTGGCTCGTGTGCAATTGCGCCTGCGTCGATGGCTTGGGCGAAACTGCGTCCTTGAACTGCATCTGCGCTGGCGGGGTCATGGCTTGACCTCCACGGACACGGCGCGCTCCATGAGTTGCGTAATGGTTGTCTCCTTGGCCGCTTTGGGCTTGGCCTTGGTTTTCTTTTTTGTCGCTTGCCCACCCTCGCCATCAAAGCCTTGCGTCACATCGTGGTCGACGCCGCCGGAGCCGTCGCCATCGCCGCCGTCCGCGTCCTTGGGAGGCTCTTCGCTGGGCAGCGTGTCGATGTCGAAGCGCGCGATAATCTCCGACATGCCAGGCTGAACCTGCGTGACCCCGTAGATGTGCGAGGCTTCCTTCAACGTGATTTTCCTCAAGGACACGACGATGAATTGCGCAAATCGTGCATTGTCCTTGATCATGCGGGCCAAGAACTCAGAGTTCACGGCATCGAGGTTCTGGTCGACCTCATCAAAGTAGTAGAACGGCGACGGGTCGTAGCGCTGAATGGCGAAGATGAATGCCATCGACGTCAAGGATTTCTCGCCTCCAGACAGGGAATCGATGCGGGTGACTTTCTTCTCCGGCGGCTGCGCCTTCAGGATGAGGCCACCGGAGAACGGATCCTTTTCGCTCTCCAATTCGAGGTACGCCTTGCCGCCCTTGGTTAGCGTGCCATAGACCGCGGCAAACTGTTCATTGACGGCGGTAAAGACGGTCATCAGGGCCGCCTTCTTGTTCGTGGCAATCTCCTCGACGAGTTTCAGAAGTTCGGCCTTCTGGGCGTCGAGGCGGGCCACTTCATCCTTGAGTTCCTTGGCACGCGCCGACTGGGCGTCATATTGCTCGAGGGCCGTCTGGTTTACGGGGCCGAGCCGGTCGAGGGCGGATTCCTGGTTGCGCAATTCGCGCTTCAAGTCCTCGATGGGCGCAATGTCCTCGTTGGGCTTGACCTCGACGGGGTTCTCGACGAGCTCCAACTTGGCGTCGCCGAGGGCCTCCTCAAGCATTGGCAGCTTTGCCTTGGCGTTCGTGACCAGGCCGAAGTGCGTCTCCATGCGGTCGGCGACTTTGTCGGTGCGCGCTTTGAGGTCAGTCAAATCCTTGTAAGTGCGATCGCGCTGCTCGTTCAGACCTTTCAGGGCACCCGTGGCCTTCTTCTCCATCTTCATGATGGCTTCGACTTCGGCCTTGGCCTTCGCGTAGGCCGCACTGAATTTCTTGACATCTTCGGCAAGCTTCGTTGCCGAACCGGAGCCGCCGTCCAGTTGCGCGGACAATTCGTTGCGGCGATCGGTGACCAGTTTGAGTTGTGTTGCGGCCACTTGGCGGCGGTTCTCAGCCTTGAGGCCAGCTTCCGTGAGTTCGCGCACTTCGGCTTCGAGTTTCTCGACGCGTTCGCGCAGGTCCTTGCGCGTGCCTTTCAGCAACAATTGGCCTTTCTCCACACGCAACTTGTCCAGTTGGGCCAGCCGCTCATCTAGCGTTGCGATGGATTTGGAAACTTTGCTGGCAGCCGTTTCGATGTCGCGGCCTTCCTTCGTGAGTGCGGCCGTTTCCTTGGCGACCAGATCTTGACGTTCTTGAAGGGCCGTGACCTTGCGCTCGAAATCGCGCATGCGGTCGTCCTGGCTCGCCCCGGCCGCTCCCTCGGCGGCAAGCGCGCTCTGGAGTTCCTCAAGTTCGGCGCGCGCTGCGGTGGCACGGGCCACGACATCCTGCTGCGCCTGTTCGGCCTTGGCAATCTCGCCAAGGAGTTCGTCGACGCGGCCGCGGTCGGCGTTCGTGAAAGCGACGTCGTCGGCCTTGCCTTTGGAGTGTTTGCCGCCCGTCATGGCGCCGGATTTCTCGAAGAGTTCGCCGTCGAGTGAGACGATGCGGACACCGCCCATCATGCGGCGGCCCGACGCCATGGAGTCGGCAACAAGCGTATCTTGGAAGACGTGCCAGAAGGCGTTTTGATAGCGCGGATTGAACTCGATGAGGTCCAGGGCGAAGCCGAGGCAGCCGGGCTCCTTGACCTTCATCAGGGCTTGACCAGACGGCCGCCCGGGCACCATCTTGTTGAGTGGCAGAAGCGTCACGCGGCCGGATTGGCGGCGCTTCACAAGGTCAATGCATTGTGCCGCGACAGAATCGTCTTCCACCACGATGGCCTGGAGGCGCCCTGCGGCGGCGATTTGCATGGCGTCGGTGTGCTTCTTGTCGACCTTGGCAAGTTCGGCCACGGTGCCGATAATCCCCTTGATTTCGCGCTTGTCACGAGCCGATAGGACATCCTGGACGGCCTGGCCGTAGCCGCCTTGGGCGCGGGCCGCAGCTTCTTCGTTGGCGCGCAGGTCTGCAAGGTCGCGCTGGAGACGGCGGATGCGCATCTCCAATTCTTCGGCCTGTTTGCCGAGTTCGCCTTGTGCTTTGCGTAATTCAAAGAGACGTTTTTCGGCGTCCTTGCGTTTCTTGCCGGCGCCGCCTTGGGCCCCGCGTAGTTCCTTGAGTTGCCAGGAGGATTCCTTGAGGTCTGTCTCGACCGCATCGCTCTGCTGGGTTGCTTCGGCGAGGCCTTTGGCAGCGGCCTTCTGGCGCTCGGCCAATCGGTCGCCTTCGAGTTTCGCCTCGTGCAGTTCGAGTTGCTTGGCTTCGTGCTCCTGCTTGAGGCCGACAAGGTCGCGATTGATCTGCATCGCGTTGGTGTCGCCTTTCGAAATGAGTTCGCGGGCGCCGTCCAGTTCCTTCTTGCGCAATTCGAGGGCAGCCGTTGTGGCCTCGTGTTCTTTTCCGCACGCGGCTTCGAGTGCGTGGGTTTTGGCAAGGTCGCGCTCGATGCGGCGCAGTTCCTCCATCATGGGGCCGCTTGATTCCTTCCCGGTCGCAAGTTCGCCTTTGGCGAAATTGATGCGCTCCTCAAGGCGGACCATATCGTCGCGCGCCGCCTTCATGCGGTCCTGCAGGCCACGGACTTCCTCGCCGCCCTCGGCACGAATCTTGGCTTCGAGTTCTGCGAAAAGGACCTCGGTCTCCTTGTGTTTGGCTTTGAGGCCGGCAAGTTCCGTGGCGTGCTTCTCGCGTTCCTTGCTAAATTGTGCAATTTGCGACTGGACTTGCGCAATCTGGGAGGAGACATCGTCGCGGCGCCGCACCGCCATGAGGCCCTTGCAGCGCTTGATGCCGTCCTGGAGGTCGCGATATTTCTGGGCGGACTCCTTCTCTTTGTCGAGTTGGTCGAGGCTGCGCTTCAGCTCATCCAGAACGATTGCAATGCGCTCCAGGTTGCCGGCAACGTCGGCCTTGCGCTGGTCGGCAGAGGCGAGGTCGCGGTCGAACGTTGTGACGCCGGCGATATCGTCGAGGATGCGGCGGCGGTCGACGGGGGTCATGTTGCAAATCGATTGGACATCACCTTGCAAGGTGATGTTGTAGCCGTCCGCGCTGATGCGGGCGTGGTCCAGGAGGTCGACGAATTCGCGCTTTGCCGAGCCACGGCCGTTGACGTAGAAGTAGGAATGACATCCCTCCGGGGCCTCGTCAGTTGGCGCGCGCTTGATTCGGCGGGTAAGGACAACCGTGTCGGCCTCGACGGGCATGATGCGATCCGCATTATCGAAGACGAGGGCGACAGAGGCGGCTTCGGCAGGTTTGCCGTTCTTGCCACCGTTAAAGATGAGGTCGGAGAGGTTTTTGGCTCGCATTGCTCGGGGCGAGTTGGGGCCAAGGACGAACATGATGGCGTCGCCGATGTTCGATTTTCCAGAACCGTTCGGGCCCGTGATGGCGGTGAAGCCAGGCTCGAAGGGCACAGTAAATTTGCCCTTGAACGTCTTGAAATTCTCCATGTGCACTTCGCGCAGGTGCATTTGAGGCCACCAAAGGGCCGGGCGACTACCGCGCCTGTGGCCCGCGCTGGAGCCATGGCTTGGCGTGCATCCCGTATCCCGTTTCACCGACCTTTGGCGGCGTGTATAAACATGTCGAGAACCCCTTCGTTTCCGGTGGAGGACCTGTGACGCTTTACAGGAGGATAGTTATCAGGTCGGATTGCAGGTGGAGCCTCCCTCGTTAATCGCCGCCCAACATTCGCCAGCAACCCGGGCCAGAGCTGCAAGCGAAACCGGCCTGCGCTTGAACAGGCATGAGAAAGGCCGCCGACAACCGTCCGATGGACCACCAAATGGGCACTGTTTTTCCCACTTGCTCAAGTCCGCTAGCGATTCCTGCGTTGCCCCGCCGGCGGCGTGCAGGTCCACGACCAATCGCTCGACGCCCATACATCGCATGCCTCGCCAGGCCTCATCGGGTTCATAGGACGAATTGGGTTCATGCGTGTTCCCCCAACGGCGGCGCGCGCCCCCGGCGGCCCTTGCCCCCCGCTCGCCTTCGGCACGCCAACCGGCTTGCCAAGCCCTCGCGTGACTCGCGGCACTCGTCTGCTCGCCCCGCACGGGGGCCAGTAATCCTTCCATCCCTTCAACAAGGCGACGACGCCGTCGGAGGACTGCGGGAATGGGTCGGGGGTCTTCATCAAGCAGGTTTTCGGTTCCGTGATTTCCATGGTTCGGTCGGCGGCAAGGGAAATGTTTGCGTAATTCGCAGTTTCGTCGTCATTAAGCCTCCAGCCCGTGTCGCGCACCTTGTGCCCGAGCCCTTCCTTCGTCCATCCGACGGCCCCGCCGTCGTGTACGAATTCTTCGCCCCATTCGCCCACGTCGAGGGCAAGTACGAGTGGTGCCGCATCCGCAGCCCGACGCACGGCGTCTTCGACACATTCATCCTCCTTGGCGCAAGCACGGCAGTTCCCGCGACGGTGTATGTGAACTCCGTTCTCGGCCAGGCCTTCATGCGCGACCGTTATCCCGAATGCACGACCTACCGCGTGAACCCGGGCAACCTGAAAATCGATGAATCTGCCGACGGCCGGACCATCGCCGCCACCGTGACTGCGACCGAAGGGCCAATCACTTCCGCCATCATGAGCCTACGTGCTCCGCCCGCCGCAATTCCGCAAGCCGCGCCCTACGGCGGCGACGGCAAACCCATCTGGGGATCGCGCTGGACATGCTGGGGCGTCGACTTGAATCTGGCCGGCTCGTGCGATGGCCAAATTGTGCGCGCCGACGGCAAAAAGGTCGTGCTGCGCGGAACGCCCTGCATCGTCACGGTAGGGAGTTTCGCACGCATTGCTCCTTACTCGGGGTAGATGGACAACCTGCTTGGCCACGTCCTCAATCGATTCTGCTGTCGCGACGACGCCGTCGCCATGCACGATGAACGGTCGGCGCGGACACGCCGGCGGCCTGGGATTTCAGGGAGTTTGCGGCGATTCTTGGGAATTTCGAAAGTCCCCATCATCGCTGTCCAATCCCTGCAATCCCAGGATTCCCATGGTGGGCCGATGCGAGTACGGGTCGCTCGCTGCGCTCGCTGGCGCGCTGACGCGCGGCCGGTTGCTTCGTCCCATTCCTTCAACAAGGCGCCGCCGTCGGAGGGCTGCGGGAATGGGGCCAAGGTCTTCATCAAGCAGGTTTCCCCGAGTTCCCCGCAATCCCTGTTCCGTCGTCGTGTTCGGAGGTTGTGACGCGTTTGGCGGATGATGCGCTGCGCCTGAACCTTTCATCTAGTTCGCCCCCGTCGTCGCCTGCGTGTCCGACGCCGCGGTGCCTGACCGTCCTGCCAAGCCGCAGAGTCTCCTGCAACGCTTTGGCTCGCGCAACCACCCCGATGCCCCCGCCCGCAAGGCCCGGGTCCAGAAGGCTCGCGCCGGCATGGCGGTTCCTGAGGAGACCGTCGTGAATTATACGGCGGCACGCGGCTTTCTGTATGGCGAATGGTTGGGCGCGTGCCTTATGGTTGCCAGCATGGCGCTCGTGTACTTGTTTACGGCTTGCCCGAGAAACGATGTGAGCGCATGTCAGCCGGGTTCTGCTGGTAACAGCATGCTTTCAGTCGGAGTCTCGCTTGGCATGTTTGCGGTGGGCACGTGGGTCTTCTGGTCCAATCACACGTATTACAAACGGCTCGATTTTCCGTGGGCCAAACGCTGGGACAACGCTGCCATCGTGGTCGCCGGGGCAGGTGCCGTGTTCTGGCTGCTGTTCGGACTCATCGCGGTCCTGGTTAGCATGGGCATCACCGTACTGCCGGCAAAGTGATGCGGGCAGGCGTCAGCCGACAAGGCTTGCCAGCCGCGCTTCGAGTTCGGCAACTTCCAGGTCTGTTGTGATGAGGGGAATCTGTTCGGCTTCGGCCAGCCGGTAGGCCAATTTGTCGACGTCCTCGGGTCGGTGGTAGACAACTAGGCTGGGTTTCATCGGGTGGACGCGTATGGCAATCATGGGCGATCGGCCGTACTTTATGCCAGTGAAGCAGAGGGCGCGTTGGGTGTTCCAGCCGTAGACGCGGACGTAGTCGGTGGCGTTCAGGCTGGCGATGGCCTTGAGCGAATCAATTAGCGTGTAGCCTTGGACCGATTTCTGGGCAAGGTTTGCGGTGACAAGTGCCCGGCCTTCGATGCGTTCCAGGAATTCCGGGCCCGGCACGCTGCGGCGGTATTCGCCGATGGCCAGGATGCCTTCGGTCGGGTTGAGAAGGCTATGGTAGCGGGCCAGAACGTGACCGCCGCGGGCCGCGTCCAGGGCGACCAAGGCTTCGACGATGCGGCGCACCGTGCCGATGCCTGGAGATTTGCGGCGGCCCGATTCATAGTCGGAGACGACGCTGGGGTTGACGTTGAGACGCGCCGCCAGCTCGGATTGCGACAACTCGAATGATTCGCGCCACTTGCGAATCGTCGGGCCGGGCGCTTCCGAGAGGGTAATCTCGCCCGCCATCTTCTCCAGGAGAGCTTCCCTCAAGCACCTCAAGCAGGCGACCCCCTCGTCATCAGGCTTTCGGCAATCTCCAATAGGGTTGTCGGCGGAAAGCGTTGTCCCCGATATCCGCACGAGCGCCGAAAACTACGGCCCGCAAACAAGTCCGCCGTCTTCATGGCCCACCCGAATAGCCTCATAAGTGGCACCGTCATGGAAGCGTTGCTTGGGAGACGCACCGCCGCCCGAAGTGCCCGCCGAAACGGCGCTGCGCGGCTTCCTGCAAGGACTCGAACCTCCGGTTGCACTCCCCGTCCGCACAATCGCGCACGGCTGGCAGGGCGGCGGCGGCAACCTCGCCGTCGGCCGACTGGCAATTCGGCTGGTCGCGGTCGACGCCAAAGGGCGGCCCTTCACGGCCGGCACATTGCACGCGGGAACGACGCCACGCCTGGAGCTTGCCCGCGTCCTTCTGGAGGCGCACGGCATCACGCCCGCTTCATGGACCGCCTGGTGCGACGAACGCCCGGAACTCCCGATGGCCGGCTTCGACCAGAACGCAAAGTTCCCCCGCGTCCAGCTCGACGCACTGCCGGAAGCCGCCTTGGTGCGGCTGGCGCTTGGCGCTCGCGACTTGGCAAGGTCCGTGACTCTTCCTGAGTGAAGGGGCTCGCTCCGTCCATTCGCTACGGCTAAGCCACCCACCCGCCTGCCCGATGTGTGCCTCAACCCGGCGACGCGACCCCCGCCGGAAATCCAGAGCAACGCATCTTCGACGTCCTCGTCATCGGGGGTGGCATCAACGGCGCCGCAATCGCCCGCGACGCCGCCCTACGCGGCCTTTCCGTCTGCATCGTCGAGATGCGCGACTGGGGCGCGGGTACATCCGCCAAATCCTCCAAACTGGCGCACGGCGGCTTGCGCTACCTTGAACAGTTCGAGTTTGCGCTTGTCCACGAAGCGCTGCACGAGCGCGAATCCTTGCTGCGATACGCGCCCCACCTCGTCCGCCCGCTACGCTTCCTGTATCCGCTCTATCCGCACACCGCCGCAAGGCGCACGGTCCGCATGGGCCTCTGGCTATACGACCAATTGAGCCGCGGCAAATCGCTGCCCCGCCGCCGTTACCTTTCCGCGCGCCGCGTCCTCGAGTTGGCTCCCGGACTGTCCGAGGTGGGCCTGGCGGGCGGTGCCACCTTCTTCGACGCCCAGATTCACCACGTCGAACGCTTGGTTGCCGAGATGATTACCGACGCAAGGGCACACGGCGCCGAGGCATACAACCACACGCGCGTCGAGTATCTGCAATTCGAGCGCGACGCGGGCCGACGCCGAGTGACCGGGGCGCACGTCGAGGATGAAGCGGGAGGCCATCGCCTGATTTTGGCCCGGGCCGTGGTGAACGCGAGCGGCTGCTGGGTCGACGAGGTGCTAGGGCCACTCGGTCAAGACCAGGCGCCCAAGATTCGCAAGAACAAGGGAATTCACGTCGTCGTGCCGCGGTTTCTCGATGTCGCCGTGATGGTGCGCGCAAAAGATGGCCGCAATTTCTTCATCCTGCCCTGGCAAAATCATTCCGTTCTCGGCACGACGGACACGAACTACGAAGGCGACCCCTACGACGCCGTGGCCGAGCCCGACGAGGTGCGCTACCTGGTCGACGCGGCGCGACAGTACTTCCCGCATGCTCCGCTTGAAGACATCCAGTTCACCTACGCCGGCGTTCGGGCCCTTGTCAACGAACCAGGCGTAACGGAATCGAACGTGACGCGCCGACACGTCATCTACGACCACGCTGCGCGCGACGCAATCGACGGGTTGTGGACCCTGCAAGGTGGCAAGATTACGACGGCACGACGGCTTGCCGAGGAGACGGTGAACCGCATCGCGCACTCCCTTGGCAGACGCGATCTTGGCCGGATGCATCCGACGCGCACGGCCAGATATCCGGGGGGCACGGAAAACGCGTGGGACGAGTTCCGGGTCAGCGCCATTGCAGACGCTGTCGCCTTGGGCATCGATGGCCGGAGCGCGCAACATCTGGTCGACACGTACGGCGCCAAGTGGCAGGCCGTGGTCGAGTCGGATCCGCGCCCGGCAAGCCGCCGGCCCGTCCATCCCGACCATCCGCACCTTGGCTGCGAGTTGACGTTCGCCGTCCGCCACGAACAGGCCATCCATCTCGGCGACGCAATCCTGCGCCGCACCGACCTCGGCATGGGCGCCGAAGGCGAGCCCGACGCGGCGCTGCGCGCACTCGACTGGATGAGCGAGCAGTGCGGCTGGGATAAAGCCCGGAGCGATGCCGAGTGGCGCGGCTATCTGCTCGAGGTGCAACAGTTCGCCGTCCCGGTGCCGCCGCCGGCGCTCGCACCGCCCCTATAGCCCCTTTCATCGCCGGCCCGCCGCGATTGACACCCACCCCACCCCACCCCACCCCGCCGCGCTGCGCCGCCGCCTAGACGCCGGCCCGCTCCTCGGTGTTTGCCCCTAGCATGGCTGGGTTTTCGGGAGGCAACGCACGCCAAGGTTTTTGCCTAACCCCTGTCTCGACCGTGCATGGCCCCCATTCGCCTCATGATGGTAAGCGTCCTCTTGGTCGCCCTCCTAGCCGGCTGCGCAACCAGCCAACCGCCCACCTTCGACACCATCTACGCTGGTGAAGTCGATAAGCAACTGCTGCCGCCCGGCCTGCCAGGCGTGGCCAACGGCACGACCATCTCCGTCATCCACGGCAGCCACTTGGAGGCCCGCCTCAACGACGGCGCCTGGGACGCAAACCTGACCGCCGCAGTCATCATGCCGGAAATCCAAAGCCCCGCCATGACTGGCCCCGAGCCCAGCGGCGGTGGCGGCGAAAGCACGCCCCTGCCCGTGCCATCGAACCTGACGCTTGAAGTGCGCATCAAGGAGTACGCCGAGCTAGGCGATTACACCGCCTGGTGGGTCTTCATGACCGGAAGCGGAAACGTGACGACGGTTGCCCGCCCGGCTGACGCCATTTTCGAGTTCCGGCTTGCGACTCTTGGCCCCTACACGGTCAATGTCCTTCTGACGAACGGACCCGACGACATGACGCCGGTCGCCGTTTACAACCAGACCATCGCCGGCTCCGTGTCGGTGCAGTGGACCGTGACCGGCGAAGTGCAACCGGTGCATGCGCCCAACATGCCCAGCGACCGCAACAGCATGGTGGACAAGTACACGGTGGACCTTCCTGAGGGCATCACGCTCACGGCCGTCAGTTCATTCGAGGGCAGCTTCGCGCCGGGCGATGGCACCGATGTCGACCTCGGCATCTACGGCACGGACGGCACGGGGCTTGCGTGCGTCGGCTCCGGCGGCGGGGCCGCCCCCGTCGTTGGTCCCTTCGTGCCCGACCCGGCCCAATCCAGTGAGACCGTAACGTTCGACACGGACACCGCAGGCCAGTGGAGCGTCGAAGTCGGCACGATGGCAACGGGTTGCAGCGGCCAGTCGGCTTGGACCTACACCAACGCGGGCCCGGTTCCGTACAAGCTCGTCATCACCACGGCTTAGCCCCACCGGGCGCCCTTTCGTCGCTTCTTTCTCCTTTTTCCCCCCGTTTGAACACCCCCTGGCCTGCACCATTGCCGCGGCGGGCAAGCCCTATGACGTAGGCGCTGCATGCCTGACTGGGGAACCGCAATGCCCAAGACACAAATCAAGACCAACGGCTCGC
Organism: uncultured Halobacteriales archaeon; assembly: GCA_964627625.1. GTDB lineage: Archaea > Thermoplasmatota > E2 > JACPAO01 > JAHFTW01 > JAHFTW01. Next base: position 49,294 of record CAZVJB010000012.1, on the reverse strand, counting down.
AAAACGGCAACGCCAAGCGCGAGCACCGCACGGCGAAGGTCGTCGAACTCGTCTCGACATCCTCCAAGAGTTTCGAGGATGCCATCCGCAACGGCGTCAAGGACGCAAGTGCGACCACGCGGGGCATCACGGGGGCGCACGTTCTAAACATGAGCGTCAAGGTCAACAGCGGCAAGATCACGGAATACAAGGTCAACCTGAACGTGGCCTTCGGCATCGAGAGGACGTAGCTGGGTTTCGCTCGCGCGTTTTCTTGCCTCATCGCATGCACGCAACGCGACGACGACCGAACCGCCCATTACACGGAAGCCGCGGAACCGAAAACCTGCTTGATGAAGACCATCAACCCATTCCTGCAGTCCTCCGACGGTAGTGGGCTCTCTCTGGTGGTAATCCAATGGAAATCCACAATGGAGAACCTGAAAGCATGACCCTGAACGATGACCCTGAATTGAATCGTATACTGATGAAGGCCACTCGGCACAACCAGGCTGACATGGCCTTGTACGCAGTGGAATCCAACAACGCTTGCCTGAAGCGCAACAGCGTTCGTCATCGCCTGTTGGCGATTCGCTTTGGCGATCACGCGTTGAATAAGCCCTACACGGAGGCCTCCGTGGCTGAATACACGGCAATGGTTTCAGCGTTTCGCGGGCACTACGCATTGCGGGGGCTGCGCACGCAGTTGGTACTCGTGCGGCAGTACGTGCGTTGGCTGTGGACGCGGCAACCTCTTGCTAGTAGTCTCAAGGAGGAGCTTCGTCGCAGGAAGGACCACGAGATAATCGAGAGGGCGCTGAAGGTTCGCCGGGAGCGCGAAACAGTCGTTGGACAGATTATCAGTGAATCGGATTGCGCTGCCCTGCTTGTGGGTGGTCGGCCGCGCTACAACCTCGACCCGGCCTTCCCGGTGCATGTACGCAACGCCGCCCTGTGGGCGACCCTTCGTCACTCCGGCTTCCGCATCGGAGAGCTTGTTAGCCTGGATGTGGGCGACGTGACCGATAATGGAGACACCTTCGTCCTACGTCTGCGTGGCGAAAGGCCGATGTGGCCGCCCATGAAGACAAGCACCATTTACAAGCCGGACTTGAAAAGTGGACCGAGAACCATTCATATGGCTGGCGGCCGAACACAGATGCTTGCATGGATGAAGATGCATCCTGCCGCCAGTGAGCCGAATGCTCCGCTATTCGTTACGGCGCACCGTCGAGGAATCAAACGCCTTCCTACCACGGCCGCACGTATGGCCATGCAAGACGCGTGCTCGCAAGCCGGCCTGGCGTCGCATAAAACGCAGAAACTGACACCACACGACTTCCGCCACACGTGTGCAACCGAGAAAGCCCGGCTTGGCTGGAACGAGCCGCAGATGCGGCAGTTCTTCGGCTGGTCGCCTGGAAGCAAAACGCCCAGTACGTACATCCACCTAAACCTGGACGACATGCAGCGACGCATCATGAATGATGCAAAGACACTTGCAGGAACGATTGCGCCTGAATCAAGTGTCTCGCGCATGTCGGCTTTGCTGGAAGAAATTCTGCGCCGCCAAGCCCAGGCGCCAGCAGCCGGAACTACTTAGCAGCCGATACAAATTCTAATTCCCGTCTAGCGCGGTTATTGTGGAAACAATTTCCTCGCCTCACGCTGCACGGAAGAATTCGATGGAGTATTTCGTCAATGCCGCCCCGGCGCCTTCGCGGAGAAATGGCCGGTAGCGGCTGGTTTCCCCGGCCCCAACGCGGAGCGCCTGAACCGCGGCGCCCAGCTGGGAGCGCGGTCCTGGAACTGCAGAGCGGAAAGCGAATCCGAGGCCATCGTTGTGCGCCAGCTAGGCTCATAGTACACCAGCTCCATGCGCGCGACGACTTGGACCTCGACGTGACCATCCGCCGCGCCTACGAGCACCTACTGGCCCAGGAAAGAGCCTGCATCGCCGTCATGGACCGAATGGGTGTGCAGATTGCCGAGAATGAAGCGCCCTGGAACCCGGTTCCGCTGGCCGTCCGTTGGGCAGGCGTTTCGCGCGGCATGGTGCAATTCTTTGAGCACGCAGGCGCCGCGGGCGGTTCACGCGTAAAATACACCTTTGCGCCCTACACGGGGCAACGGTACACCTACTCTGATCATCAACGACCCCAAGAGGGGCCACCGAACGCGTGGTCCCAACAACTGGTCTTTGTCTTCGACGCAGCAAGGTCGACGATGCAACCACAAGATATCCTAGATGTCAAGGCTCAGGAAGCAGTTCGACAGCATGTGGCGGTGCGGAACTTCTTCCGCCGCCTCGCATCCATTGAGGATCTCGCGGCCGTCACACGACACATCCGAAACGACCAACCCGTTTTCGGTGGGCGCAACGTCGATGCACAAACGTACTATCGGCTTTGCATCGTGGTTGCCCTTTCAGCCGTCGAAACGCTCCTCCATGACCTCTTCTTCGCCTACCAACCACAGTGGTTTTCACACCTGGGGGCCCAGCATCGCAAGGCAGCCATGCAAACCTCCGTGCTTACGCTGGACCGGAAAAATGGCACCAAATCATGGGCATTGGTGGAGAAAGCAGGAAGCGTTGAGCTGGCTTTCATCGAGTTTCTCCGTCCCAGCGGACGAAGCCGCATTTCGTTTCAAGATCTTCACAGCAAACGCCGGGGCGCCAAATGGGCCTACCGGCACTTCTTCGGAATCCACCTCCCCCAAATCTTGGAACGAGCCGAAAAGGACGCCTGGCGTAAGCTGTTGCGCGTCCAGGACCAACGGCATGCCGAGATTCATCCAGGAACCTCCGACGTCTTGGATCGATTCGAGGTCGATAGTGCATTGGCGGCCATACGGGCTGGACAATGCGCTCTGTTGGCCGAAATCATGAACCGCGAAACTCTAGCACCGGAGACCAGCCTTTGAACATGTGCCCCTTCCTCGCGCAAATGCCGCAACATTGGCGGCTCCGAGTACTCGTAATGTTTTCCATCGGGATTGTTGTTCTGCTCGGTGTTGTCGAACTGGCCACCGTTGACGATTTCCGCCGCGCAGCTACCGCACCGCCGAAGCTACCCGAGATTGCAACACCAGGCCCCGGCCCACCCGCCACAATCCTTGCCGTGCTTGGGCTCGGCGTTTTATGGGCGAGGTTCAGGCGCTAGGCCGCAGAGGATTCCACCCACCTAAACTCTCGTCTCCCCATGGAAGGATTATCCGTCGCTTTGGAATCTCGTACCTGTGTGCCCCAAGCCGGAAAGTCCCGAGAAGGTCGCAGTCAGGCCACGAAGGTCTCTCGAGATGGCCATCGGGCGCGTTGTGTCGGGTTTTTCATTCCTTGAATTTAACATCCGGGAAACGGCCGTCGAGCTGGTGGGCCCTGACCATGAAGTGGGTCGCCTATTGCTCGCCAATCGATCCACCACCGAATTGCTAAACACCTTTGGAGCCCTGGTCGAACATCGGCTTGCCGGCCCCCAGAACGCAGAGTCACGCGCCGCACTGCACGACGCAATTCGTGAAGTTGACAGGGTCCAACAACAACGGAACATGGTCGTGCATTCGACGTGGATGTACGTTCGGCAGGGGCGCCGCATGATACCGGTTCACTGGAAGCCACGGGCGCATCGGGCCAAAGGATTGACAAACGAATCGGGCCAAAAAGAAGCTGAGGAGGTTCATCAGATTGCAGATGACATTGACGAAGCACGAAAACACTTCCTCAAGGCCGCCGGAGCTTTTTCATCGTGGGCGAGAAGGACGGCCGCCTGAAACCTGACATGACGGCAATCCCGACGAGGAGAGTTCCAAGGTGGGGCACATGCCCCGGCGTGCGTTCGTGGAGGCGCACGGCACCGAGAATCCCGCCCGGTCTCTCTTCGTTAAAGGAGTGTCTTCGGTCCGCGGACGCCACGCGGCGATGTCCGCCGCGGAACCTGCACTTCTCCAACCACTGCGCTTAACCCCCATTTGTCCGGATCAGCTCCGGTCGATCGCCGAACGCGCGAATCGCGCACGCAAAGCTCCCGTACCTTGTCGTCCGAGAAGCGGCAAGCGGAGCCAATCGTCTGCGTTGAAGCCCAGGAAAACTGGTCGTTGTCCCCCGTATATTCATGTTCGAGAAACGCGACAATGGAATCCATGGCGGTTCTGTCCCGTGAACTGCGAACTAGCCACACGGCGCTGGCCGTCGCAACGCTCAGACCCCATCCAAGCAGGCCTCCCCACAACCACTCCATGGCCCCGACACGTCCGGACGCCCTAATGGAGGTTGGCGCGCGGGGCGCGTCGCTGTGACAATCTCCGTTCTGGGTTTGGTCCAATCGGCTGCCAGCAAGCCTCAAGGCTCGACGCGCAAATGCCATGCCATGACTTGGGAGCCCACGACTGTAGTTGCGGCGGCCATCGCGGCGACGGGTTTGCTCTCGTTAGCCTGGACAATCGTTTCCTTCTTCTTACGAAGAGATTTCTCCGATGTACTCGCCCTCCAGGAGTGCATTGAGAAAACTGCGGCCGATGATCCGCTTCGCCATGCCTACCGAGCGGCACTACTGGAACGGCTTTACCGATTTCACTTTCCAGCTCGACGGGAAGGTCTCACGCTTCTTCTCCTTTGGAGTTTATCGTTACTTGTATCGCTTCCCTTTGCCGCACCAGATTTACGCAATTACGTAGGGGCGACGTTCGCCCCCAAGGATGTTTGGATGCCACTTCTTGGCACTATGATTGTGGTGGGCGGGGTCGTTTGGTTCACGAACTCCGTCACGTTCAGGCTTAAGGAACGGATTGTAGGAAGAGCTGACGACGCGACGGCGAGGTATCGCGCAATGTGCTTTCAAGCGCGGGCCAAATTTCTTGAGGATACAAGGGACATCCCGCCACCCAACAATCGTCTTGGGGTAAAGGGCTGGTTGAATGGCATCGCCCCGCTGGAAGAAAAGAACCGGCCGCGAAAAGGAAGGCAACCGCCGACAAATCCTGGGTAGGCTTGCAGCACCGGTCGGACGGCCAGTTGGAACGGGGCATTTGGTATCGGCTGACCGCGCTTTCCATGACTCCCTGGCGCGACTTCAATGCGGGCGGAAGAGGAGGGAGAAGAACAGGGTGGTGGTCGAGAATGCGGCCAAAGTTGCCTGGGCCTGGAACAAGAGATGAAGGTTGCGGAGGGCCATGTTGGCTTGGCCCGCGGCCGCAAGAACACGTTCGTCGCCGAAGGCCACATCCTGGTGCCCTCGACCCAGTTCAATAGCCTTGGCACGTGTCAGAAGCTCATGGGCGGCTTTGGTAGCCATGCTTGCTGAGAAGTTGGCTCGGCTTACTAGGGCAAGCAGGCCGCAAAGGCACGATGCGCCAAATCCCATAAGCGCGTAGAACGCGAAGTTGTCCGGCTGTAGGGCGAAGTCGGGAAGTGCTTGAAGCAGGAATCCGAATGCGGTCCCTGCATACAGGAGGACTGCACCTGAGCTCAGGGCGGTTTCACTTAGGAAGCGGTCTCGCCAGCGAATGGCATTATCGACGTAGTCGTCTCTTGAGTTGGGGGGCTGATCTGGGGGCTGCATGGACAACGCGTAGCCGGCACGGCCGGTCAGCCCATGAGGGTTTTGAGGAGGTAGGAGAAGGTACTGTTGAGCCCGCCCCTCCGCGTTTGGGCGGTGCCAGGCCGTATTGGATTGCATGACTCGGCTGAGCATGCGTCCGAACAGTTCGCACGCCCCGGACGACAAGCGATGGCGTCCCATGGTACGAGCTCCCCGGCGTTCCCAGGCCGGCGCGATTGTTTGTCCGCAAGTCGTGAGCGATGTTGTGTGGCCCGAACGTCCGGACCTATCGGCGACGTCCCATTAGCTTGAGACTGACTGCTTCGTCCTGCCCGGGGCTCATTTTGCCCTGGCAGCGCTTGGCTGCATCGTCGCGGTTCAGTTCAACCAGTTCTCGCCTGAACATTGCGCCGCTTCGATTGTCAACCGACCCAGTCATGGCCCCGATTGACCATGGGTTCTTGGCCACATCATCGGCAAACTTGCGCTCTTTTGCGTTACCAGTGTCGCGAATGAGGTCAACCAACTGCTCCTTTGCGTGACCCGCCCACGTCGCAGCAATCATCGACCTTGATAATCCATGGATTTGGAGTCCGTTCTCCGCCAGTCCAGATGGCTGAAAGACGGCGGGGCTTTTCTCCGCTAAGAGAAGCAAGTGGGCCCGTCCTGGCCAGGCCTCTTCAGTGCATGTCGTGCAGCGTTTCATCGCTTCGAACGCATGGGCGAACCTCACAACTTCGAGAGGCCGGGACGCCAATCCCACAAGAAGTGGCCGCGACACCTCCCATGTGTCCAGGTAGACCGGGAGAAAGCGGCCTCCATTAGCACTGACCTTGCCCGTTCCCGTCATGAACGCGTCGGTTTGAGGGCCATCGACGTGATTGTATGGCTCCCCGGCAGCCCTCCATATGTAATCGATAACTCGGAGGTTGTGGCACAAGTCGAGAAGCAGCGCCGCCCTCAGCTGGCGGTACGTTTTCCTACGCTTCCAAGAGCGAACCAGTTCCGAAAGTACGATTGCCAGAAACGCTCCAAGAACCGCCCCAAAAGCCGCCACGTCCCAGCCGCTTTGCGGTTGGGAGGACGGAGGCGCTCCGGCCTGCAGGAGCCCCGGGAACCACTGCACACGCGTTCCAAGTACGGGCCGCCCAAAGGCTTGCCGGCTACGGCCGCCCTCTTGTCTTCTGGTCCGTTAATTGTGCCTGGCATGGTGATGTAATCCCGAAGTGGCTTGTGCCGGCCCTGCGTGATGGCAAGCCGTGGCTGGCAATCTCCGACGAGGGATATCGCGGCCGCTGCTCGGCTTGCGTGCCGGGATAGCGGGGCGAACGTCATGGCGAGACCAACCGAGGATGTTTAGAGAGGAGAGAGCCATGGCGCCTTATGTCCGCCAGGCAGCGCTTGGAGGTGCTGTGGCAGCCGCACAAGTCCCTCCGTGGGGAGGCGCGCAAGCAACGGGCTCGATTGGCTTCGGGACTCCTTCTGGCGCTTCTTGTCTTGGCGGTGGTCGTCTTCTTCCTTCCGTACGAGCAGGGCCGGCTGTGGCCCCCTTCGGGGCGCTGGCTCGTCGTCATCCTCTTCGTCATCCTGCTGGCAGCCTATGGCCTAGTGCGCTCGGGACGTCTGACGGCGGGAATCATGGTGGCCATTTTCGCCATCGAGGCCACGGTATGGGCCAGCCGCTGGCAGGCCGCGACCCATGGCGAAGGCCAGCAATCGATGGCGTACCTCGTCATCCCCGTCCTCCTGGGCGGTGTGCTACTGCGGCAGCGCCCCGCTGCCTTGGTGGCCGGCTCCACAGTCGTGTTGTCGTGGCTTGTGGAGAGCGCCATCGACAACCGCTTTGCAGCTTCGTTGGACAGCGAGGACTTGGCTCTCGGCCTGCTGCTCGTGGCCGTCGGAGCCATCGCCGTCGTGGCCTCCTACATTGTGGAGAAACAGGCCAAGACCCTTGATGAGAGCGCCCAGTTGCTGCGGCAATTGGCTGAGAACATCCCCGAGGTTTTCTTCATCGTCTCCCCAGACGTCAAGAAGGCATACTACTCGAGTCCCGCATACGAGAAACTCTGGGGTCGCCCCGTTTCGGGCTACATGGCAGACCCATTGGACTGGCTCAAGGGCATCCATCCCGAGGATTTGCCGCGAGTCCAGCAAAGTCTCCAAACCAACCCCGGGGGCATGCTGGAGTTCCGCGTCGTCCATCCAAGCGGAGTCGTTCGGCACATGCATTCCCGGACCTTCCCCGTGTTAGACTCGGCCGGCACTGTGACTCGCCTCGTCGGCTTGGCCCAGGACGTGACGGAGTCCAAGCTGGCCGCTAATCGCATCAGTGCAGCCTTGGCGAAAGTGCAGGTCGCGGAGGCAGCGCGCACCCAACTTCTCAACACCATCGCGCATGACTTGGCCAACCCCGTGAGTGTCCTCCGTCTCCAAGCCACCATCCTGTCGGAGATTGTACAGGAGCCTGCCAAGCAGCAGCGATCCCTCGACATCCTCCTCAACAATGCGCGCCGCGTGGAGCGATTCGTGCAGGACCTCAAGGACCTCGCCCGCCTCGAAGCCGGCGAACTCAAGATCGTGAAGGCGCCCATCGACTTCACCGAACTCGTGAACGAGGCGGGGAACGCCATCAAGCCCCTAGCGGAGGCGGCGGGCGTGGAGCTCATCGTGGAAGCAAGGCCGGGCCTCGAGTGCGAAGCAGATTCGCAACGCTTGGAGCAGGTTCTGGCCAACTTCCTTAGCAATGCGCTCAAGTTCACGCCCAAAGGCGGAACCATCCAAGTTCGGGCGGCGCCGCGCGACGGCCACGTCGAGGTCATCGTGCAGGATAACGGCCGCGGCTACTCTCCCGAGGAGGCGGCCAAGCTGTTCAAGCCATTCAGCCAAGCCCACGACCCGAAGGAAGTCAAGGATCGAGGCACTGGGTTGGGGCTGTGGATCAGCAAGGGCATCATCGAGGGGCATGGGGGCCAAGTTTGGTCACACAGCGATGGACTCGGCAAAGGGTCCTCTTTCGCGTTCCGTATCCCTTGTTGACGAGTCCGAGGAGCAAAGCGGAACACCCCCCCCCCGCAGCTCGTGACGGGGCCAGCGAGGCCACCCAGGATGCCGCCCGCACCGCGCTCGCCCGGCACCTTTGGTATCTCGTCCAGTGCCTGCGGGGACGATGCCCGACCGTGCCCCTCTCGCCAGGACCGTTTGTCCGCTCCTTGTCCGCCCAGGCTACGGCACTCACTTCAGGGTGGATTTACCGTGAGGCTCGGCACGTGAGGGTCCCGCGGTGTCACGCTTTCCGCCGCGGGATATACCGGTCGGGCCGTTCACCTTCAACCGGCTGCTGCAGTCCAGGCCGGGGGGTTCCGGCGGGCTGTGAACGGGTGCCGCCTCGAAGATGGAGCTTCTGGCGCTAATCGCGCCTACAATCCCTTAAGTCGGCGGTTCGTGTCCAAGCAACGTGGGCATGGCAAAGGCCCAGGGGGACTGAATGGCGTCGCTAGAGATTAAGGAATTTCGTGTCAACGGATCGGACGCGTCCCTATGGGGCGGATTGAGTGCATCGTTCGAGATTAACATGGTTTCCCAAGTGCCGAACGCGTCGTTCTGGCCGGTCCATGCATTTGCGACGCTCTACGTCCAGGACGGATCACGCGAACGGGTTCTTGGAATGAAGCCCCTTTGGGGGATATTTGGCCAATCCGCACCGGCCGGCGGACGCCTTGCCACACCTGGCGAGGTTGTCTTTCCGCTAGACCCGGCTGCCTTCGAACGGCTTGATGAGATTCGGGCGGGCGGCAACCTTCGATTGCGGCTGGCCATCCGCGTCGGGCTGGTAGCATCGGCACCTCTTCGCGCGGACTCTCGGCAGGAGGTCTATGCCGAAGCGCGCGTTGAGGTCCCCCGGTCGGATTGGGCCGACCGCATCCTGCCCGCTGCTGGATTCGATCAGTTCGAAGTGTGGGAAACCCGACGGCTTGTTCAACCAGCCTCAGGAGAACTTGAATCGGAAAGAGTACGAATCCGACGGGCAATTCAAGCGTTGAATCACAGCGAATGGAAGACGGCCTTCGCGGAAAGCCGAGAAGCGATTCGCAGCATCAAGAATCGGAAGGAGCTTTCCGACCTCACTGACGCCAAGGTCGCCGAGAAGCTTGCCGGATTCCTGTCTCAGGCCCTGCACGTGGAGGAACTGCCTACCGAGTGGGAACCGGGGCGTCCGGATGCGGTACTAGCCGTGAGCACGGCTAAGGCGGTTGTGGATTGGATGGAAGCATTGCTGGCGGCCCGGTCTACCTAAGGAGTGAAAGCTGCCCTTGCAAGTTTGCGATGTCGCGTGGAGCAGCCCAAGGCTCCGGGGCGTTCGTCATGGGAGGGCGGTAGTGAAACTCTCCTCGGAGGGTTTGCGTCGACGCCGCTGCTCCGCCGATGCTGCTGTCGCGCTTCGCCGCTGCATACCTCTCGTTGACCACTTAGGTGGTTCGCGATTGGCGACCTTCCCCACCTAGGCAGTGTGACCGGCCGCTTGGCGTACGCGCTCCAACGCGGCACGAACCGTGGGCGGGACATCGGGCGCTGCACAGCACTCGGCGATGCGACGAGCGATTACTGGTTTTCCTATATGGTGCTGGTGTCCCTGCTGAACCAGGATTCGTAGAGCCTTCGCGAATTTGTCCGCGCCGGCCGGTCGGGGCGGGCGCAGGACGTCTATTTCGGCGGCAGCCCACGCACCACCAGGCTTCGGGAAATGCCGATTGAGCGTTGCAGCGATGATTGCCGAGGAGAAGGAATCCTCGAACTCTTCGGCGCCCGTGTGGAACACGTTGGCCTGGAGGAATGCCGGGCCAAATCCGATTTGGGCCAGCGAATCCGGAGTGATGTGGCCGCTCGCACCAGGGCTCTGGCAATCGGAATCGAGCAACATGATAGTGATGTTCTCCTTGTTGCGACGCAGAAGCTTGAGCATTGCCTTCCATGCGCCCGAGCCCTGCAAAGGCACGAGCACTATCCCATCTTCAATCATGGATCGCCCGAACACCTTGCGGTAGAGGATGGGGAGAGCGTTTTCCTCGGACTCGCCCTCTACGACCAAGAATGCCTTCTCGTAGAACAGTGCGGAGTTGCTGATGCCGGAAGCCCGACCGATTTCCTCGAGAAATTCACGCAGGTCCGCGTCGGTGGCACCAGCCTTCAGGTTCACGACGGAGCGGGCGCCATCGGCTGCCACGTGAAGCAGGTTGATGGCGCCAGCGGGAGCACGGTCAACCATGGAAACGGCATGTGTACAAACGAGCGTCTGGATGCCGGAGTTATCTTTGGTTGCGGCCTCCAAGATTGTTGAGAAGAGCAAGCGTTCCGCCTCGTAGTCGAGATTCACGTCCGGTTCATCGTAGATGCGGAAGACTGAGGCTCGCGGGACCGCCTTCTCGACGGCACGCTGCCACGCAAGCAGCCCCATCCAGAGCTTCTTCTTGGTCCCCTCGCCGTGCGCGTCGACCTGCTTCAGACCGTCCCCCATATCGACAAGAAGTGGCACGCTCGTAACGCTACGGGCAAAATTCAAGGTCGGCGAGGCCGAAATCGCCGCAATGCGTGGGTGGTGGGAACGGAGGGTGGTCTCCATTTCGGCAATCTTGGCCTGAACCGCTGCGCTCACCGTCTCTTTCACTTGAAGAAGTTGTGGCAGCGGACTCGGCTGGCCGGTGGTAGGGTCTAGCGGATTTAGCGCCGAGTGTGCCACGGCTTCCAGGGTAACTCGAATAATGGCATCCGGATGGTTGTAGTCCGTTGAGCATATCTTTTGGAACAGGGGAAGGTGGTCCTTGATTTCCTGGAACTTCACATTCACCCAATCGGGCGTCCTCGCGATGACGCCGCCCGCGAGTGCCTCCTGAAAGCACTTGGACAAATCGGCCCGGGTTCCCTCAATCGAAAGGCCTTGGCCCGCCATGACCTCCTGCATTTCACCTAGCTTGAGCTTGTCGAACGTACTCATCCGGTCGTCCGGCAAACGCAGCCCCTGGATGCGACAGGCGGAAGCGCCCGGCGTGAATGACTTGGACAAACGGAACTGGCCAGTCCTGCCCTGGAATTCGGCTGGAACGGAATCGCCCGCTTCAAGATCGAAGGTCCCCTCAATGGTAATTTCAGGCACCGATGCCTCGCCTTGTTTCTCCCAATAGTCAGATTCCAGTGGCAGCTTGGGGGTGAGGAGAATCTCGATTGCGTCAGCAAAGGCGGTCTTGCCGGCGTCGTTGGCGCCAATCAAGACGGCCAAGTTCTCCACCGGGACGCCTTCCAGGGTGCGGAAGCACCGAAATCCTCTGATGCCGACCAGTCTCAGCCGCATGCAAGCCTGTCCGCCTGCTCAGCGGGCAGGCTCGGCAGCCTACGGAGTGATAAATAGGGGCCTGGGCCGGCTCAGACGGCCAGTGGACCGAGGGCCGTCCCTTGACCTGAGTTGTGGCCCGGCCGAGGCTGTGCGAAGGAGGCCCCCCGGGGCTGAGTTCGAACAGTTTCCGGGCTGCTTGGTTCCCAGAGCTAGCTGTCATTGAGTGCCAATGGCGGCCGGGTGACGCACCCTTCGGCGTGCCGGCCGCGATATCCCTTCGTGGATTGCGGGATATCGCTCTGTGGGTTCCCACGTGGTCGATTGGCTAGCCCGGGGGATTACTCTGCGGCGGGGCGGACCACGCCCGTCGGAAGCCGAGTAGGCCCCAAATGGCCAGGCCCAGTCCACCTGCTGCAAGCGTCACGAGGAGCACAATTGCGAAGAATGGTGTCGACGAGGCGTCTCCGTAGTGACCGGCGGGGATGTTTGCAAGGTGGTCGTAAGCCAGATTGATTTTCCCCCTGGCCTCACCTTCGTTTCCGGCAGCCCAGGCCGAATCGGCTTCGTTCCGCGCTTCCGTTGCCTTCGTTAGGTTCTGTTGGACAGATGCGCGTGTGTCATTGCCATAGCGCCCGTCGTCCAGACCACCTTGGACATCGGCGATGCGCATGTCCAAGCGCTCCAACAGGGTGGGGACAGGAGTTTCAGGCGGGTTGAGTAGAGCCTGAACCTGACCTACCAAAAGAATTACCGCCGAAATGAATCCGACCGTGCCACCGAGTGCCTTGGCGCCTTCCTTAATCAGGGGCCACTTCTTTCGACGCTTGTGGGCGGGCGGATTAGTTGCGCGCTTTGCCTTGGCGCGACGACCAACCTTCTGACGCACGACCGCTGGGACCAGGAACGGGCCCTTAGCTATTCCCATTCCACGATTCCTAGCTAGTGGCCTTCTTGATGCCAGTGGCGACCGGTCGTCGTTATCGCGCGACGCGGGTCGCGCGAAGTCGCCGCCCCAAAGAGCTGCCGGGGCGGGGTGGGTCGGATCACGGCGCCAATAATCGGCGCCCGTGCCCCGGCAGCGGACATTCAGACAACGCAATCGTATTTTGGTATTTTAGTTAGATCGCGGCTCATCATCAGGCGCGAGCGGACCGCAGAGGACACAACCCGCCGCGGGGATACAACGCTGAAGTCTGTCCCGGCTTCGATTGGCGAAGCGGTCAACCGCGTGCAGGCGATGCCTGCGCCTTCCAATTTCGCTACAAGGGAATGGCACCAGGTGCCTGGCGCAACCTAATCCAGCAGGGCTTCGAGGTACGTTTGGTGGAATTGATCATCAAAATCCAAGCGGCTCGGCTTGGCGATCATCCAGTCGACACCGGTCCAGAAGAGGATTTGCTGGCCTAAGCCAAGCCCGCCGCCGTCGTAAATGAGGTAGCCCTTGGCGTTTCTTTCCTTGCCGAGGTCCGTTACGATGAACCGGTTGGCCATGAAGCCCTCGATTTGCCGATCCATCTCTGCCAAGAAGTCCGCCAGAACCTTGGCAAACTGCTTCCGGCTGCGATGCGGCACGGTGAAGAACAGTGTCTGGGCGCCCGGCGGTGCTGCCGTCACTCCAGCACCCCATAGTTGTGGAAGGGCCCTTGCGATACTAGTCATCATGGTATTCTCGGCGCGGGCGAAAGCGGAGCCCGGTTTCGCCGACCGGGATACAATGCCACCTATCACCAGGACATGTGCGAACCTCGTCGTCATGGTCACAGCCTAAGGTCGGGGTGGCTTTAACCACGCGGTGCAGAAACCTGCACCGGCTCTCGGCCCACCATTCCGAGTGGAGGGAGGGTGCGTGAACGGTGGAATTCTCCTCCGAGGGCGATCGTCAGGCCGGAGTCCCGCCTGGATATTGGCGCAATCCTTTCATGGCTTGCGCCACGGTGACCGACAACTCGGCCGGCCAAGGGCAATCTCCGCCCCGGGCTACTCGTTAGGTATTTCCTGCGCCCTCACTAGTAATGGGGCGAATCCTGTCAACCTTTTCCGAGGCGAGGCCAATTTCGCCGGCAAGCTGACCGAGATCGTGCCGGGAAGGAACAGGCACCTCCTTGCCCCGCCTAGTCCTTACAGCGGACTGGATGCGACCATCGCGGCTGAACATCACCGCAGGGTTGTGGAAATAGGTATTGCGCTTCTCCAGGAGGTTTTTCACTTCGCTGGCGACGGCTTCCGCTTCAGGGTGTGTCGGGGAATATAGTTGCTGAAGGTAGGCAGCCAACTTTGATGCCGGAACGTCGCGCAGAATCACGCGCGCAGCGGCATCCTGTGTTCCGAAGAAACGGACAACGGCGCGCTCAAGTGCATGTTCAAGGTTCGCGGAATTGATGGCCACGGCCCCGTACATGTCGAGCTTGTCCTCAAAAAAGACATCTTTGTCCACGGCATTGCCAAGGATGCGCACTCGCATAGAGTTGTGCCCGAAGGCGCTCGGTTACGTGCTTGCGAGCGCTGAAGTAACCGTCCCCGGCTATTTTCATAGCCCGAGCACAGGGGAGTTGACAGGTGGCGTTTCCATGGCCCGTAACGGCAACGCCGAGTGTCTTGACCATTCGTTTGGGGCTTCAACTCTTCCCAACACCCGCATACAGGAGCGGCGAACCATTCTTCCCGGAGACTGGGCGTGGGTGCGCCAGGAGCCAACGAGGGCAAGGCGCGGCGAGAACGCGTTCGAGTATTTGCGTCGAAGCGACGGGGCAGCTCATTACGGGCCGTCGCAAGAGGGACGGGCCTATGCGTGTCAGTAGCCAGGTACTACGTGATGGCGCTAGCCCGTCACGAAATTCTGGCGGTCGTTCGACGTGCCGAAGGCTGGCAAGTCTTCCTTCGCCCTGGTCCACCGGAGCGACCGGGTGAGCGCCCCTTGAATGAACCCATGGTGAGGCCCGTGGCCTTGTTCGGCCATGACTTGACGCGCAGCCAGGCATCCATCATCGAACACGCGCAAGTCCATTGGGGATGGCCACGATTAACCACGCAAAACCGCCTCACACGACTCGTGCGGCTTGGTTTTTGGTTTGTTGTGCCAGCGGCCACGCGTCTCAGTACGGTCTTCCTCTGCCTCCGGGCCCCGTGGAAATGACCAAAAACGTATCAACGAACCGCGCCGAAAAGCGTCCAACTTGAAGGGCGCGTACCATATGGGACGGACCTTGGGGCGGGCGCTCCGTCCGAATGATTCTCAAGTCGGGATGGCCACAACTCATTTGTGCCGCGCCCACGGCGTGCGTTCAATGATGATGGCTTCAAGGAGGTCTTGATCGTTTGGATGGAAGGAACCGGGAACGCCGATACGACATCGCTTTCCGGCAGCATCCTTGCCCGTGAGGTCTATCCCCGTCATCCACAGCACGATTGGCCCAAAACCTGTCCCCGTCCGTTCGACTTCTGTAACGTCTGACCACGCCATGGTTCGCCGTCGCACGCGCCCCGCGGATATCTGGGTTGCATCAATCTCCACCCGAAACATCAGGAATTGCCAGGCACCAACAGAATAGAGTACGAGCACGGCGCCCGCGGCCAAAAGCAAGGCAAGGTCGAGGCCTCTCCTAACGCTTCCTACAACAAGAACTGTCGTCACGGCGAGGAGCAAAATCGTCCAAGCCACCAATCCTCTCTTGTCCGGCCGAAATTGCCTCGCCTTATTTGCCGCCGCGGGTTCTGTCGGACGGCGGCGGGTCAACAAGCCACCCCGAAAGCCAACTTCATTGTCACGTCAGGCGCACCATTTTGCAGGAAATGCGGAATCCCTCCACCTACAAAAAGGTTGGAATAGCTTACCGCACCAGGTGTGTCGCCACGGCTGACGACGCCATTCCATCGGCCGAGAAGGTTGTACTTTCCTTGGTTCAGGTGCTTGAGCTTTGATGCGTATCCGCCCGCCGCCCCTAAACCAGATGCAATTCCAACTCGATCCCATTCAATAGCACATTCGCCAAGGGCCTGCGCCGTGAGCTCACCGGATCCGCCTGCCAGACTTCCCCAGAAAGTTCGCCCTATTCTTCCAAGCTTGAACACCTTGTCGCCGCCCGCAAACACCGCACCCGACACGGCCGCGCCAGCGTAGGATTGCCAGCTGCCGCCGCAGGCTGCGGTTAGGCAATCGATTCCGGCTTGAATAAGAACCCCGGCCGCCGCGCCCGACAGCATGGCCGCCCCGACGGGGCCAAGGGCCATAATGATGGGGCCGGCAGGGGTAAGCATAATCGCAATGGCACCTGCCACCATGGCGACCTTCAGAATCGTCTCACTGTGCTCTTCGACCCACGCCGAAGCGCTGTCGATTACGCCGCCGTCATTCCAAAGACAACTTGCTCCAAGTGTGAGCCCGGCGAAGAACTG
Organism: uncultured Halobacteriales archaeon; assembly: GCA_964627625.1. Lineage (GTDB taxonomy): Archaea > Thermoplasmatota > E2 > JACPAO01 > JAHFTW01 > JAHFTW01. The sequence goes on along the minus strand of CAZVJB010000012.1, from coordinate 33,061 downwards.
ATTGACGGCCCCGTCCGTGCAGTTGAACAGACCCCACGGGTCCGTACGGTAAAGCGGACCGTTGCCAACGTACGCATAGCCATTTCCAAGGTTTTGCCCGTCGCCCCACACGCCGATGGGGTCAGCCGACAAGAACCGGCCGTCTGCCGGGTCGTAATACCGAGCGCGGTAGTAGTACAATCCTGTGTTGGCGTCGAATTGCTGCCCGGTGTAATAGAACGGGTTCCCAATCGCGCTTGCGGTCTCGAAGCCGGTCCACGTCGAGTTGGTGGTGTCGTCTTGGCCCCAGTCAATGACGCCGTTTGCGCCGGGGTGGACGACGGTGAGGCCACCGTAGGCTTGGTACAGGTACGCTTCACTCAAGGCGCCGGTGGCGTCGGTGAGGGCCATGACATTCCCAAGTCGGTCTTGGACGTAGTAATGCCAAGCCGTCCCGTTATTCATGGCGATGTGGTCATCGATTCCCAGCCCGTGCACGAAGCGCCGCGTGGCGGTCGCGGAAATGTTTCCAGTCGTTTGGGATTCGATTAGGTTCATGCCATCATACACGAAGCTCGTATGCTGCCACGGGTCTGGTGTCGTCGTATTCCCATCTTCCAGCGTCGTGTTCATCGACGTGCGGCGGTTCAATGCGTCATACTTGTACGTCACCTTGAACGCCGGCTTCGCCTCGGTCGGACTGCAATTCAAGTCCTCCGGAACCGGATCCAATTGGCAGTCCTCCGGAACGTCGCGCGCCACGATCTTCTGCCCAACGACAAAGCGCAGGCGATTGAAGGCGTCGTACGCGTAACTGTTTGCCTGCGTGCCATTGCCGCTGGACGAGCCGAGTAGGTTTCCCCGGGCATCGTAGGGATTACTTTCGAAGGCCGTACCGTTTCCGTCGATGCCATACGTTACGCCTTGGTTCTCCCCATTGTAAGCCGTCGCCGTCGTCGTGGAATTGATGCCCACACCCTGCTCGACATTGAGCCAATTATTCTGGCCATCAAGCGTCCAATCCCACGAATCCGCCCCAGCCGATTTGACGTTCCTCGTGGCAGCCGCGATGCGCTCATCCACGTTTCCAGCATAGTACTGCGTCAGGCGACCGAGTGAGTCGTAGCTGGCGTGGTGCCCAGTGTTTGGCGCGTGGTCGACGGCACTCTTCGTAACGCGACCATCCTCATCATACGCGTACTGGTACCCCATATGGAACTCAGCGGAATCTACGTCCAATCCAGTCAGGTGGTCCGCGGCATCGTATGAGGCATCCATCACGACGCCGTTTCCAAGTGTGCGCGTGTCCAGGCGGCCCTCGGCGTACCCATAGGTTGCCAGCGTCATGGCTCCAGCCTTCACCGTCGCGGGCCTACCGGCCGCGTCGTAGGTGCGTTGAATGCTTAACCCACTCGGGTAAATCAACTCTGTTGGGCGACCGACACCATCATGCTGTGCGGCGACGACGACGCCGTTCTGGATTTCGCGTAGGATTTGACCCGTCGAGTCGTACTCGAATTGCACGACACTGCCATCCTGATTCGTGCCCACGTAGTTGTTGTCCGTTGCCTTGACAAGGCGCCCCAGGCCGTCGTAGACGAAGGATTGCCGCGTCGAGAACGATCCAGAGCTGTCCCGGTGCACCAACAGCCCGCGATTATCGAAGGTCTGAGTGATGGTGGCACCCGGCAATTCGACCCGCACGACATGGCCGGCTGCATCATGGAAGGCGCGACGCTCGATGCCCGTCGGCGACGTCTCCTTCACCAAGTTGCCTTGCACGTCGTATTCGTATGTTGTCACTTGGCCGCCATCGCTTATTTGCTGGATGAGCCGGCCTTCACTGTCCCACACTTGCCGCGTCGTGACGTTGCCCGCCAAAAGGCCGTCGCCACGGCCCGTGTCCGTAAGGTCGCGCTTGGTGGATTCAAGGTGGCCTTGACCATCGTAGGAATACTCCACTAAATTGCCGGCGCTCGTAATCTTGCCGTTGTAGCGGCCTTCCATGTCGGGCATCGGCCCGCCGCGACTATCCGTGCTCCAGGCCAAGCGACCGCCAGAATCGTATCCCATGTACCGCGCGTGCCCCAGCGGGTCAACGCTGCGAATCAAACGGCTCAGCTCGTCGTAGGAGAACAAGTAGGTCCGATTGGTTGGCGTCGCAACTCCGTTTGCTGCGATGCTGGTCGCCGTGACGGCGTCCAACGTGCCGTTCTCGCCCCACGTGTACTTGATGCCGGCTTCGCTGCCGTCACGCTCCTCCACGACACGGCCCGTGTGGTCGTACGACCGGGTCTGGACGGTTCCGTCGTCGCCGATGCGCTTGGTCGGACGACCATCTGCATCGTACCCGTAGAACGTCGTTGCGTAGCCGTCGTTGGGCGTGATGCCGGCGTCTGGAAGGGGTAAGCCAGTTCTGGGATCAAAACGGGCGACGTCGGTGCGGAAGACGCGGCCGCCCTCGTCCAAGTGCTCGATGCTCTTGGACAAGAGCAACCGATTATTTGTTCCGTCAGGACTGCCGTACATTTCTTGCCAACGGCTGCCGGCAGAATCGTACGTCGTGACGTGGAGGTTTCCATCCATGTCTCTTTGCGTGGACTGCCGTCCATACGGATCGTATTCATACGTCGTCACGCGGCCGTCGCCGTCCTGGCTGCGAATGACTTGACCGTTGAGGTTGTAGTCCGTCGTCTGCGTCGTTGCGCGGCCAATTTCTAGGCGCGTCGGCGTCTGCACGGAGTCGTAGAGAACCAGCCGATCGCCGGCCTTCACGCCGCCCAAACCGACCGCAATTGGTCCCTTCAAGCGTACGTCGTTGGCCAACGTGATGCGCTGCTCGACGACCTCGTTCATGCCGATTGGCGGGAACGTGATTGTGAAGTCGGCGACCTTCTTCGGAGTCGTCTTGTTGACCTCGTCCCAAAGTGTTGCATGCCACGTGTTGTTGATAATCGTCTGGCCGGTCGTGCCGCGCACCCAGAACACGAGTTGCACGCGCGCCGAATCGGTGGAATTGAGCTTTTCTGTGGGCCTGGGCTGAAGCAGCGTAACTTTGTCAAGTTCGTCGACGTCCTCAGTGAGGGGCGGCACTTCGTACGTGGCCCAATCCATCAGGAAAACACCAAGCGTCCGATTGACGGGTGGTCCCACGTACATGACTGGCTCATTTTCGGCAGGCAATGCAAGCCGCGGGTTCTTGCCCGTCGGCTGGTCGTGCGTCAAGTGCTTCTTGACGCTCTGCTGCAACGTGTAGTTCTGGGTCTCGGGACGCACCGAGTAGCCTGGTGCGGAATCCACGCCCTGCTCTTCTTCTGCCGCGCCGCCAGGACCCGCTCCCGCCCCAACGAGAAACAGCAGGAATGGGACTCCGGCGCAGAGGAACATGTGTTGGCTCTCCGAGAGGGGGGTCGAGAAGCCGGTCGTCGTGACCGCGATAGTGTCGAATTCGACGCAGGTTCCAACTCCGCCACCACCCTTCGTCGCGTTGCCAACCGGCTCCAGAAGCTCGCCCGGCCCTGATTCAGGAATCTCGGGTGCTTCAGTGTCGTTTCCAACGAGTCCATCCGGAACGACGTTGGGAACACCGCCAATACCACCAGGACCGCCGTCGGAGCCGTCGTCAGCGCCGTCGCCATCGCCTGGATCACCAAGAACGCCACCCGACGGGACAGTCGAGCCAGGATCAACCCACACTGGCGTCAGAGGAGCTCCGCCGGATCCGCCATCCGGACCCACGCCGGCGCCGGCGCCACCAGCGGGCCCGTCGACTGGGACGGAGGTTTGGCAAGTCTCGGAGGGATTGACGCCGCCCGCTTCAGGGCCAGTGCATCCGGCCGAGACTGAGCCGCCACCGCTTTCCGCTCCCACCACAACCGCCCCCGGCGGCGAATTCTCAGGTAGTGGTGCGGAGGGGTCAACGATGGGCGGGGGCGTTCGCAAGTACAGAATCTCATTTTCCGGAACCACGATACCCGGGTTGTGAAGATCAAAGACAGGAGTCTTACCTCCAACCGTGCGCGCCACGACTTGGTTGCGCTCATTGTACAGGTACGTCTCCACGCCGTCTTCATGGAGGCCGCCCGCGTTGTACGTCTGCCAAATCTTGGCGACCATGTTTCCATTGGCGTCATAGATGAAGCGATTGTTGACAGTCTCGGGATGCAGCGATCCATCGACAGAGGAATTGCTGGCAAGCCATTCCTCGGTCATGCGCCCAACGGCGTCGTAGGCGTAGCGGTTCACGTACGGCTGTTCCGTCACGTTCGAGAAGTCGATGCCGTAGCGGGCATTGCTTCGCGCCTCCGAGAGCAGGTTGCCGTCCGCGTCGTACGTGTATTCCTTCGCGGAACCGGATGCGTCGGTTTGACTAAGGGTGCGGCCGGCCCAGTCGTGCTCCCACGTCGTCGTCATTCCATTGGGTTCGGTTTGGCTCGTCATGTAGCCGCGTGAATCGTACGTGTAATTCGTGCTGAGGCCGGCGCCGCTGGGCTGTGGCCACGGCGGGTCAAGGCACTCTTCTCCACCACTAACGACTGGATCGAAGCTGTTGGAGGAGTAAGTCGTCTCGCCCTGCATCGTGCCGGCCGGGTTCTCGCCGTTCGGCCCCTGCTGTCCTGGCTCGTAGTACGAGTAGCGCGTTACATCGCCAGCCGGACTCGTGGTCTGGATTGGTTGGCCCCGCACGTTGTATTGGACGTACGTGATGCGTTTCTGGTCGGCAGTCAGGCCCGCATAGGGTGCGCCACCAGCGTTGATTGCCGGCTCGACAAACTTGACGGGTCGGCCAACTTCGCCCAAGGCCGCAACAGCCCCGTTTCCATTCAGGTCACCGTACAAGACCTCGTCTTGGCCATAGCAGTGCCACGTCGTGTAGCGCGCGGCACCGCCGGCACCGCCATTGCTCGGCTGGTAGGACGGGTCGTTTCCGACGGGCGGAGTCTCCGTTTTCACCTGTTGATATTCCGGCTCGTAAGTCCACGTGTACGTGAGTGGGTAAAAGCCCGCGACATTTGGGTTGATTTGCATCTTCAGCAAGTTGCCGTGCGCCAGGGCGTCAGGTTTCTGCGAGTCGTAGGTGTACGTCGTCCTAATTCCTTCCGCGTCCTGGACAGACGTGATTTCAAGGTCCGCATTCGATTGGTACTTGGTCTCCATCGTCAAGGGGTCGCCATCCCGCACGCGCCGGTTTGCTTCGATGATCTTGCTGGTCGGCGTCGGGTGTTCCTGACTCGTGTATGTCCACGTGGCGAGGTTACCCTCCGGGTCTTCGGCCTTCGTTGTCGACAGGCTGTAGTCGTAGGCGAAAGTGTAGAATCCTTCAGCGTACGTTTGGTTGACGACGCGCCAAAGCTCGTCGTAGTGGTTCTGCATGTAGATGTCGCCGCGCGCATTCGTCGTCGTGTTCAAGTTATGCTGCCTGTAGGTGAAGTTGTACTGGGCACCGTTAATCGACACCTGTGACAGGTCCTTGCCCGCGTACGTGAAATTCGCTGAGCGGCCGCTCCAGTCGGTGATTCGCGTCAGGTTGTGACCCTCGTAATTGAATGTCGTGACGCGCCCCAGGGCGTCCGTCATGGTCGCCACGTGGTCCCCGCCGGAGTAGGTGAAGGCGACGTTGTTGTCGTACAAGTCGTCGATGCGAGTGCGCAGGCCGTCGGCGTCGAATGATTCCGTGATTCCGCCGACATGGCGCAAGGTGTAGCCGCCGCCACTCTTGGCCAATTCCATGTAGAATCCGGGCGGCGATTGGTACTCGTCCGTCAGGTTTGCAAAGACGTCGAATCGGCCCGAGCCATCCGTCAGCACGGCGTCGCCTCCATCCTCGAAGAGGAGGCGGCGATCAACACTCAGGAACCAATTCCGTCCCGCGGACCCCTGTTCACGGGAATTGGCTCGATGCGTGACCTGGACCGGCATCGCAAGGCCGGGGAAATCATCGGAACCGGGCACGAGGCAGAGGGTCTGCACGAATTGGCCACTGACCAAGTTGACGCTGCCTTGGTTCGGTTGGCCGCAATCAAACGTCTGCTGGAATTCTCCGCCAGATCCAGGCGTCGTTCCCCGGATACTCTCTGGCGGGAACGGCGGCGGCAACTCCAACGATACAACAGCGCTGGGATCGCTTTCTCCCACTTCATTCGTGGCCGTGACGCGGTAGTAGCAGATGACATCTTCACACGCGGCCCAGTAGGCGGCGTGCCAAGCGGCTACGACTGTCTGGTCGTGGACCCAAGTCACATTGTCGGCACTGACGTAGACGTCGAACTGCGAGACCGGCAGCCCACCGTCACTGGCCGGGTCGAGCCATGAGAACGTGATCAGGTCGTCGCCAGTCGGAGTCGCATTGGTTGCGAACTTGATTGCGGGCCGTTGGGGCGGCGAGGGGCGATCTGGCGTGGTGGCGTCAGCTGGTTCGGAGCGGTCGCTTTGGCCGGCCTCGTTCCAGGCGGTAACGCGGAAGGTCTTGGTGATGCCGTCGCCTAGGCCGGTCTCGTTGTACGACAACGAGGTTTTGTCTGTTACGAAGGTGGAGGTGGTGGTCACGTCGTAGACGGAGTACTTCGAGACAGCGTAACCGCCGTCGTCCAATGGCGGCAACCACTTTACGTCGAGGCGGCCGCGAATCTTGCTAAAGCCTCCAATCACCGGCGCCGGAGGGTCAGGAACCCCGAACGTGTCGGCCTTCTCCGTCGCGTTGGGGCCGGCCCCCAAGAGGTTCGATGCACTCACCTTGAACGCCCACGATTCGTCGTATCCAAGGCCCGTCAAGGCCTTGGATGTCAAGTTCGTGCTCGCCGCGTATGTTCCGACGGCATCGAGCCGGGTGCCAGTAATGTTGTAAAACAAGATGGGGCTTCCGCCATCACTGGGCGCCGACCATGAGAGGTTGATGCTCTTGTTCCCGCCGACCGCCCGTAGATTCAGCGGCGCCCCGGGATAGTCGATCGTCGTCGCGTAGGCGACGTCGCTTGGTGGACTTTCGCCCATTTCGTTGAACGCCACGACATAATAGAATCGCGTGACGCCATTTCCCAGGCCAATATCATGGAGTTCGACGAAGCTGGAATGGTCGAGCAACTTCATGTACGGTCCCGCCGCAGTCTTGGCGGTAAAGAGGTCATACTTTAGCGACTGGCTGCCTCCCGTGGTGCTGGGCTGCCAGGATGCATCGATGGCTTCTGGCGCAGGGGCAGTGTGGGCTTCAATGGTCGGCTTGCCCGGCAATTCTGGCGCGGGCCTGCCGCATGTGACATTGCTGAAAAGGCCTGGGCCGACTGCGTTGCGGGCGCGCACTTTGTAGCAATACGTCTGGTAGGGGTCCAAGCGCTCTTGCACTACCGTGTGCGGGCTGACGGGACCCGTGATGGCGGTCGGCTGGAACGCGTCACTGCCATCCGGGGCCCGGTACAATTCGTACCTGATAATTTGCGAGCCGCCATCAGTCGTTGGGGTGTCCCAGTCCACAACGATGTCCTTTGGCTTGTTGCCCGATGTCACCGTCGGGGCATCCGGTTGGCCTGGCACGTCGCGCGTCCGCACGTGGACGTATTGGCCCATGTTCCAGTGGGCCACGTCGGGTTCGTCGAGGCATGTGCTTGCTGCGACGAGTAAGTCGTAGTCCGTTCCGGGCAAGAGCTCGCTTGCGGGAATCGTGATGGTCCAGGTATTCGGGGTGGCAGCGGTCGCGTGGAGAAGGGAGCCGGTGGGGTTGGGTGTTGCGGGAAATGCCGTGCCAGGCGAGGGTTGACTGGACAGCTTCCATACAACGTATTGCGCCACGCCTGTCGCGGCCGCAGTCTTGGGCACCGTCCAATTCAAGGAAACCGACCCATCGGGTTCGGCCGCCGCCAACAGGTTGGTGATTGGGGAAATATCGGGAATCTTTGCCGGCGCCCACGCGCTTTGGAACAGGGCTGAATGGGAGGCGTAGTAGCGCGTCGTTCCCCTATAGGTTTCCGCGTCGAAGACGTCGTAGGGAGTCGAAACGGTTGCTTGGCCGGTTGCCGTCTTCACGTACGTGGTCGAGGACGGCGAGATGTGAACGACGGCGTTGCCTGCTGTGCGAGCCAGGCAGGTTTGGGCGACGTGGTAGCTGACTTGAGGTGGATCTGATACCAGGAGGGATTGAGTGGTATCGACGGTCGCAACGTTGCTGCCATCGCTTGCCGGGATAGCTGCTGTGTGGGTCACTGCGTAGAAGCCGTAGGCGTTTTCCGCCGGGACCGACAGGCCCGGCGAGGTGGAGGTGCCGAAATAGGCGCTGCTCCATGTTCCGCTGCCGCCCGCATTCTGGTAAACCGTGTATCCCGTGATTGGCAGGTCATCCGTCTCCACGGGGCCGGTGATTGTGATGTGGACATGGAACGGCTGAGCGTCGAACGGGGGGTTGGGCGGGGCAGGCGGGGTAGTCGGCGCCGCGTCGTTGTGGAAGTGGTACTCGGCTGCAATGGTTGGCGGGTCGGGCCGGGCATACGTGTGGTTTGTGGCGAATCCCTCCGCCCACGCGCCCCCATATCCGTAGGCAACGATTTGGTACGTGTGTTCCTCGCCCGCCAGCAGGCCCGCATCGTGGTAGGTCACAGGCGTCGTGCAGGGACTTTGGCACGAATTGGTGACTTCTTCGACTTGCTCGAAGACGCGGCCGAGGCCCTCGCCGTTGCGACGGACCGAGTAGTGCGTTGCATCCCGGAGAGGGGTCCAGGATACGTCAATCCAATCGGGGCCACGGGTGCTGGTCACGTTGAATTGGAGAAGCGGCATAGCGTCTGCGATGTTGCTTTCGACGCGTCGGTTGTCGTCAATCTTGTAGGACGCCATGTAGTAGTGGCGTTCCATCGTGACATCGCGGTGAATCCATTGCAGAGTGGACCACTCGGGGTCGGAGGGTTTGAAGATGGCTTCGATGGCGCCCGTTGAGGCAACGCCCGACTTGCTGGTGGCTGTTCTCAACTGGATTTCCGTGACGGCGGCCGCCGGGGCGGATAACGTCACGGTGATGGCTCGGGCGTCTGGTCCCGTCGCGGCGGAAATGACGGGCGGAGGGCCGGCGCTGGCGGCGGGGCTTCTGACAACGACTTCAGCCACGGCTCGACCCGCCCCACCGTTTCCTACAACGCCGGTTCCTGCATTGACGGATACGGGCAGTTTGCCGGAGGGGGCGGCATTGTGGAACGTGGAAGCGGGAACATTGTACGTTAGGCGCGCCACGGGATTTCCGGGTGACCCCGCATCGGTGCAACCCTTGAGGGTCACGGGGTTATGATCGACCTCAACAACGGTCTGGGTTTTGGCGACGATGCACAGCACTTCATGGACTTCCGTGGTGACTTGGCCGCCAATGGCATTTGCCGCATTGTCGGCGGCAGCCAAATCAATATCCTGCGATGCTTGCGTCACTTGGGAGGCCGAATTGGTGCCTCCCTGGACATTCTTGGCATGGTCCTGCGCCCCCTTCGCGGCTGCTGGCGATGTTTTGGGAACGCCCGCATCGACCACGGGGCTGAGTAGGCTACTGACAAACAGGAGCGCGCAAGCGACCTGGGCGAGTTGAATCCACGACGGGCCACGGGGTTTGCGTTGAATTTGCTTGTCCTGGCCCGTTTTCCCCATCATGATTTTGACTGATAAGTGCGCGCCATATAGGTCTTGGCGGATGGCTTCCGGTGGAAATCCGAGTGCAGGTTATTATGTGCCCGCCCTTGCAAGTTGCGATGAAAGTACGCACCCAAGCGGGGCCTGCCGCGGCTAGAAGGTCGTACGGTACGATCAGCCTGCCATCGGCCTTGCTGGGCCGGGCGGAGAAACTCGTTGAACATTTTCCCGAGCTGGGCTACACGAACAAGTCCAGTTTCACGGAGGAGGGCTTGCGTCGCTGGCTGGAACGCGAGGAGGAGCGCGCCGCCGCCATGGGGGAACTGTACACCGGGAAAACAAGCAAACCCATCTTGGACTTTACCCAGAAACGCAAGCGCTAGGCGGTATGCGGCCCGGTAGTTTGCTCATTTTTTCAGCAAATTGACGTTGCATTTTCGCGCCTGAGCCTTCGGGGCCGCTGCGGACGTGCTTTCGCCGGCGAATCCTTTTGGCTGGTTTGGGCATCGCGCGCTTCATGGGCAAAGTTGTCATGGTGACGGGTTTGATTGCGGTCCTTCTGGCCGCGTCATTGGCCGGATGCGGTCACAACTCTAGGTCGAACGGCACAATTCGGGGACCGAGATTGCCACGCCTAGAGCGTGCGGGCCAGGACGTGGCACTCTTCGACTCAGGATATTCTCGCGTGCGGAAATAACCGGGGACGACTTGTTTCATGCCCGTGATGATAGCCCTCGCAGGCTATCGCCAACACCAACGAGTGTCCGACAGTACAGAAACAGTACTGGCGCCGGCCCAGGGCAAACCCACCCCGACGACCGGCAGATCTTCCTTTGTGACCCGCCGAGGCGTGTACAAGCCATGAAAGGATATGTTGAAGGCCGCCATGACGGAATCGGCAATGGCGCGCATTCGAGAGGTCATCCTGGAGTTGGCGAACGAATTCCGAGTGCAAACGAGGGCGCTCGACAACCAGGTCATCCTGAAGTGTCACCCTTGGCTGTTGCCGAATCCTTGTCAAGTCGTCGTCCATCGCATCGAACCCGAAGACACGAGTCTCATTTCGATCATTCGCCACCCGGGCGTCGAGGACCACCGCGTGGACGTCTACCAAGCCCCAACCTACAAGGAGGTGCTTGCGAACTTCGAGACGAGTCTCAAGCTGCCGGCCTGGGACCCACCGGTCGACTCCACGCAGGAAAGCTTCGCCATGCTTCCCATGCCCGCGGAACCCGGGAAACCCTTGACGCTGCGGCGAATCGAAATGGACTACCACGCGGCATTCGTGCACCAGGCGAAGGAGTTGCTCTTCCACACCACAAGCACTCGGCTGGGAGAGGGGGGCTCCTCGCGGCTCATCCGGGAGCTAACCCATATCGAGTGGCACGGCCCCTTGGAGGTGAACCCGCAAGAGGCGATTCCCCGCATGATTGCCCAGGCGGTCTACGACTACACGTCGCACCAGGAATACGTGGCGAGGACGACGGCGACCCCTCCCCCACCGGCACCGGAAAGACAGGAGCCAAAATGGGACGGCGCCTGGACGTGCCTGCACCCGCGCGCGGCATTGGGCAACCAGCCGGACGCCACTCTCTGGAGCTTGATATCCAGTGAGCCCACAGACGTGATGCGACTGCAGCGTGCAGACCTGCGCCCAATCCACGGCACATCGATTAGCTACACGGCAGAGGGATTCATCTTCGTCAAAACCGCCGAGCTGCGCCTCGGCCGAAAGGTCCTCAACCACCTCGTCTACGCCCTGGCTCAAGAGGGCCTAGTCGTACGAGCCATCGGGCCCAACGATTGTGCCCAATACCAACTCAACCCCCGCCCCAGTCCGTCCAGTCTCTTCTCCACCATCGGCATGATCTCCGACCCAACCCGGCAAAGCCCCTCGCAAGACGGAACAGGAATCTTCCAGTGGATCCAAGAACGCTCCCTTCGACACGTCGCTGACGACGTGATGTCCCGGGCCGGCCGCCAAGCATGGCATCTTGCCCACAGCAAGTGGGGCGACGTCATCGAGTACCTCGTCGATGCCTCAGCCTTGGCCGACCAAGGCCGCCACGGAGCAAGCCTCCTAACTGCGTGGACCGGCATTGAGCGCGTGGTCTACAGCGCCCTCGACGACGGCCTCAGTGAGGCACGCACACCGCAGGCCGTGCGGGACTACTGCAGCAAAAGGTCCTTCGGCGAGGCACTTCGGCTCGCTCGGGACCTCAAGGCGGCCGACTTGCCGGACCCAAAGGACATCGACACAACGAAGAAGGTACGCGACAGCGTGGCTCATCGCGGGCACGAGGCGACGGCCGCCGAGGCGGCAGCGGCCCGCGACGTTCTTCGAAAACTGTTGCTTCCCCGGGCTCAGACGGAGCTACAATCCCTTCACCGGCCGAGCACCTGAACCAAGCCCCCGTGGCAATCCTCGCGAAAACCACGAAGGGATTGCGCCCCGACATTGGACACCGCTTCGGGGCCAGGGTTTCCGGCTGGATGCTATCCATGCCCCGTCGGAACAAAGGGAACGGGCCAGGCCCGGCATGGAGCGGGATTTCCCCAACCCTGGAGCCGCATCGAATCGGCCATCACGTGAGGGCCTTGCCGAGTGCCGTGGTTGGACGTCGAGGTTGAAGCGCTCCGCCGGCCCTCCCCGAGCGGCCCACGGCGTCCCGAACAGGGGCGTCGAGGACCTGGAACGCGTCTCCGACGTGGCCTTCGGGCTGGACAACGCGGCGCTTCCCGTTCTTGAATTCAACCCATTCGGGCGGCGGTCCATCGTAGCGCGCGTGGAGTTTCCGGTAATGGCGGTCGGCCAAGTAGCGGCTGGACACCAAGTTCACCCACATCCAGACCTTGTTGTACAAGGGGACGGCCAAGTCCTCATCGACACGCAGCTTCAGGATGACTTCGATCGCAGGGTTCGTTTCGATGGTCAAGCGCTTCAAGGGAACCGCGCCATCGCGAATCTTGGTGGCTGCGTTGAGAATGTCGGTGACACCTTGGGCGGGTTCGAAGGTAATCGAGACACCGTGCACGCTCCCGCCGGCGGTTATCTCGTGTACCTTCTGATGCTGCCATCGGTTGCGGACGTTCTCGCGGAAGGTGTCCGCGAAGTCGAGCAACTGCGCGTCCACGACGCGCACCGCCCGGAGGTAATCGCAGAGAGACCGGAGTTCTCCGCGGAATCGTTCGTAGCGGTGCACGTATAGCACGTCTTGGAGCGTTGCCTCCAGCAGCGTCCCGAGCACCATGATTCCGATGTTATGGCGTCGAAGGGTGATGTTCCACCAGGCGTCGTTAAGCAGTTCGGCGGATCTCGACCCCTGTAGTCCCTCCATGCCGGCGGCGAAGAGGCAGGGATTCCGGTCGCGAAGAAGGCTTTCGAAGTCGTAGAGCCACGCCTCAACCGGGTCGTGGTGGTCGATGCGGAAGTCGGTTCCGCAGTTGTCGCAGATGACGTGGCCGGGCGGGCGCCGTAATACTGACTTCACCCCGCGTCGCGCGCATAGTCCGCACTCCGACCGGGGGGCCTCAGCCTGTTCCACGGACTTTGGAACGAAAGCCGACGGATATTGGCGTCGGCTAGCCGGATTGCCTGATTGATGTGCGAACTTATACTGCAAGCGTACGTTGGCCTCGGCATGGGTGACGGCACCGAGTTCGACGACGAAGACGTGGACGACGCGGAGGGCCTACTGGAGAACGCGGATGCGCGGCCCTTGATGTATGCGACCCTCGCGGATGCTCGGGGACAAGCTGCAACTGGTCCGCCGGACGCCATCTGGGATCTTGTCGACGAAATCTTCAATCCCGATCTCGTACGAAGCCATGTCATCACCATGCACTTGTATGTCGAGTACTGGCTCGACAAGCTCCTTAATGCCCTCCAATTGGAGAAGCATTGGCGGTTCTCCCGTAAGGTGAAACAACTCGACCAGGCAGGGGCGCTGGACCCGGTTACTCACCACAACATCGTGCTCCTCAACGACATCCGGAACTGCTACGCGCATACGCGGGATCTGAAGAAGGCCGCGGCGGCCGTGGGCCCCATGCTCGCGCTACTGAAACGCGACCCGTCGTTCGAGGCAACCGACCGCGATCCGTTGCGCGTTATCTGCTTCCAGACCATGTTCGCCTTGGATGCCACGCTTTCCAGCGGCGGCAAACCCCCCCGCCTTGAACCGTATCCCCACGAAAAGGTTCGTGCGAAGCTCCTGGAGGACGGCGAGCTCCACTGGCAGCAATGCGAACTCCTGGACGCCCGGGAACGCGGCTACATCGTCGATTACACGCTGCGCTGCCCCTTGTGCATCGAAGGCAAGATTGAGCGCGAGAAGGACAACACGCCAGGCTTCAAGGAAAGCACGATTTGGGGTTGCAAGCGATGTGGCCTCGGCGGTGACAGCACCACCCTGTTGCTCAAAACCGCCAAGCCCGAATACCGTGAGCCGAAGAGCCCGGCCAACGCGCGATAGCGGCCGGAGCCGGTACTGGAACTCCCATCGACGACAACGCTTTGCCAGTCATGCTGCTGCGTTCGCGGCGCACTTCGGCATCGGTCGAATGATTGTGCAGTGCGCATTCGCGGCCAGGCGACCCAACTAGCGGCGGCGCAATCCTACCCAGGGTTGTGCAAAGTGTTGGGCGTGTCCTTGGCAGAACGGGGAACTAAAGGCGCAGATTCCAACCGTAGAAGTAGGACGCGACAAACAATATCGCGGCGGCAGCGCCAAGAAGTACTAACGTCGGCATGCGGGCTTTGCGGAGCCAACCTACCTTGGCAAGGCGGGTTCCCACTCTGTCAAACCAGGCGTCGAATCGATTCTCCTCGGGCGTCAAATTCTCCATTGGATTGGATGCGGCATATCGTTCATAGGCGTCCGAAGTCTTTCGCTCAAGAATTTGGTGTACTTGGTACTGCCCGGTCTCCACATATCCTTGCCACTTCCGGTATGATCCGCCGGCGGCAGCAAGACATGCCAAACCGAGAACGAGAAAGGGCAGGCGAACACTGGCATTCTCAGAGCCGGTTTGCATGATGGCCAGGCCCGCAAGGGTCCAGACAGACACCGCGCCAAGTGATTTCCACGAGCGGCTCCGGAAGTACCATCGCCGGAGGACTTCGTAGTGCCGGGCCCGAAGCAAGTCGGCCTCGGGTCCCTCATGAGCCTCCAGTCGTTCCGCCATGTCTAGAAGTTCGCGCGATGACTTGGACGATTCGTGACGTACGGCGAAAACGCGCCATGCAAGGTTTAGAAAGGCGGCCCCCGCAAGGATGATCTCCTTCCATGAGAACAATGATTCAGCCCACGTCATAAGGCGGCCAGGGGGTAACCGCTCTTCATTTTTGGCCCGCGCGTTTGCTGGGCACGAGTCAACAGTGAAACAGGGATCCACGACGATATTCTCGTCGGGATAGCGCAGCCCAGGGCGGCGAAGTCACCGCCAGGGAGTTCCCTCGTGCGGGTCGGCGCCGCCCGCAGGCAAGCGTGCCGCCGCGCGAAAGGTTGAATATGATTCACGGAGGTCGCGCCGTTGCAGCGTAGGCGCCATGACAACTGAATTGAACGTGCCCAAGCCCCCATTCTTGGAGGGCGGGGGCGAGTGGAAACTGAGAGGACTCACACCCATGACAATCGTGATGGGTAAGAACGGATCCGGAAAGAGCCAGCTGCTTAGGGCAATCCGCAACCAGGACGCGTCGCAGCGCCACTACATTGTGCCCGAGCGGCCAGGCAACATCACCTACGAAGGTAGCTACCTGGTTCAGCAATCCGATCCCGCAACGCGCCAAAATGTGGCGAATGCAAACCTGCACGCGGAATACCGACAGCACGTGGTGGTTCGGATTCAAACCTACATGGCGGCACGCGGCAGTATCGACCGTCCCGATATTCCTCTACCTCCGAAAGAGTTGGCCAATCTCGTGGCGCCCCTTCTACCCGACTTCGCGCTAATCTTTCGAAATCGCAATCCTCCGTACGAGCTCAAACGGAAGGACACGCAAGAGGTGGTTGGACAGGTGGGCCAGCTGAGCTCAGGTGAGGCGGAGAGTTTCGCCCTAGGTATCGACGTCTTGACGATGTGCGCCATCTGGAAGCTGGAGGAGAGGGCTGCCCCGCTCTTGCTGTTGGATGAGCCCGACACTCATCTTCATCCCGACCTGCAAGAACGACTAGCCGACTTTCTATGCACGGTCTCTAGCCACTTCGGAATTCAGATGATTGTTGCCACGCACAGCACTACACTTGTCGCAGGATTGGCGCATTACGGAGCTGAACGTGCGAGCCTGATTCACATGAATCGCCGGGAACAGGATCTTAAGGCGGAGCCGGTTTCACGACACGAAAGAGAGCTAACCGCAATCTTGGGCGGGCACGTCCTGATGGGGCCTCTGTTCGGAGCGCCAATCGTGCTCGTTGAAGGGGACGACGATTACCGGGCATGGAGCCAAGTTCCTCGCCAGAACGGCCCTCGGTTAGCTGTTGTCCCGTGCAACGGTGGCCCAGAAGTGAAACAGTACCAGCGGAAGCTGGAAGAAATCTTCGAGACGCTGTCCGATGAAGCGAAAGGCTTGCGGGGCTATGCCCTACTAGACGCGGATGAGGCACTTCCTGCCGAGAACACACACCCGCAGAAGAGAATCAAATTTCTTCAGCTGGCCTGTCACGAAACAGAAAATCTCTACGTGGCCGACGAGGTACTCGTCGCGCTTGGGCACAAGGGATGGGAGGACGCCCGATCAAAAATCCGAAGTGCCGCCCCGAACTACGGAAACAAGCGAGACGCATTGCTTGCGGTGGCCGATGGAGACCGGATGACCTCGGACTTGAAAGGTATCATCGAGCCAATTTCGGCCATCCTAGACTCCAAGGGCCTCAATTGGGCCTTCAGACTTGGCAAGGTCATGGGTCAGAACACTCCGACTGGCCAGCTCGCGGCTTTCCTGGGCCCGGGGGTCATGGGAGCGTTGTGGAACGTAGAGCCTCCTAGGCCCATCGTCGACGCGGCGCGTGCGCCCACCGCAACGCCACGATAGCCTCCATCGGATTGTGGCATCAGGAGGGCGTCACGTTCAACTGGTTCCTGATTCTGTCTTCCAGTTTGCGGGCGTGTTCGATTGCGGCGGCACTCCGCTCTAGTACGGTGATTCGCAGAGCCTCGGCCATACCTTCTGGTGGGTCGTCATGCAGGCGGCTTATCGCGTCGTCGATCCGGCGAAAGTTTTCAAACATTCGTGCAAACCCAGTTCGCAGGCCATTGTCATTCACGGCGGCTGCCATGCTGTCTCGATGCATGTCCCACATGAAGAATTCCAGGTTGGCCTGTGTAGAGGTCTTCCCTGCGCGAAGTTGCACCTCGATTCTGCCCAGCACCGCCAAGTTCGTCTGGACGCTTTTCCACAAGTCACTCAAGGTAGCCTCGAATCGCCGTCGGCGGCCCCTCCGTTCGATCAGGTGGTCAAGTTGGAAGGCAGCGAAAATGCCCACTACAGTAATTCCGGCGGGCAACACGACATCGATGATCCAATCCATGGAACCAGCAAACCCGGTGTGGATGAATAGTGCATCGAACCGGGGTTTGGGCATGCGGTGATGCCGCAGAGGCCGGCTATTCCTCCTCGAGCTTGCCGACAGCGCACGAAACGAGATGCCGAGCCGTGCATGCCGGCGATTCCAGCCATACGGGCATGAGTCGCGTTCGGCAACGCACTGGCGCGCGGCTCGGCAAGACGCGGATTACGGCGCCCCAAAGGACGCGGCGTGGCAATCGGACGCGCGGCAGCGTGGACGAATGATATCTCCGACCAGACTACCTCCGTCCGGGCAGGGCCGCTTGTCGGCCGGCTGCGCCGGCTCTCCTGCGCGTCCCAACGATGCACGGCCTGCGGGCCGCGCATCGTTGCCCGGCCGGCACGACTTGAAGAATTGGGGCCGTGCGGTTGGGTGGGGCTGCTGGGGGCGGTTTCGGGTCGAGTCCGTTCGGGCCAGGCGCCGAAAGGAGCAACACTCACCCAACATGGGCCACGGCGCTTGCGCCCGTTGGCCCATTATGGGATTCGCAGAGCCCCTTCTCGGTGCCCTATGGCCCGAACTGAAAACGACCCGAAATGCATGCGCCCCAGCTGCCCCTACCCGCAACCGCACGGCCCCCACTGCCCGCGCATCCCGACGGCCCGCCTCGCCTCGTGCGCGGCGTGCTCCACGCCGCTACTACTGGCCGCGGAGTACCCCGCCGGACGACACGCGACGTGCGGTCCATGCGCCGAGCGAGCCCTCCACGAATTGCCCGAGCCGACGCCGGCCTGGGCGCGACGCCTTAGCCGAAGCGCCGCCGAACTGGCCGGCTACGGCCGCGACGAATTGGACGGCGCACCCGTCGATGACCTCGCGGAGGTTGCCGGCGATTTCTGGCCGTCGCACTACGCTTCGCAATCGTACGCGGAACGCCTACTCCTGCGTGCGGAGGCGACGATGCGCCTGCGCGCCATGGCGGCTGGCCGGACGTACCGTGGCGCCGAACCGGCGCCTCGGGCGGTTTGGCGTGCGGAGGCGACGCAATGATCGCCCTGCCCGTGTGCCCGTATTGTGGGCGCGCCTGCACCGCCGAATGCACTTACCCTGCGTGCCCCGGGAAGGCGGTGTTCTGATGCAACGCATCCGCGCCGGCAACGTGGCTGCCCATCCGCGGCGGCAATTGATTCTCGACACACTCTCGGCCCAGCCTGGCTTGGGATTTCGTCGCTTGGCGGCGGCCACGAATCTTCCGGCTGGTTGCTTGGCGCATCACGTCCGGTTGCTTGCGCGCTTTGGCTTGGTCTGGCTGGTTCGCCAGGACGTGCGGTTGTTGCACTTTGCGGGCTCTCGGCCGCCGCCTGAGATTGCCAGCCGGTTGGCCGCATTGGCTAGCCTGACGCCGAAACAGTACGGCGTGCTGCGCGTGGTGGAGCGCCTTGCGCCGGTGTTCCAGCGCGACGTGCTTGATGCGCTGGCTATGCCACGGTCGACGTCACAGCACGCGCTGGGCCGTTTGGCGGCCGTCGGCCTAGTGACCCGCCGCACGTTTGGTCCCCGGGTGGTCTATCACGTGATGCCTCGTCCGGCTTGGCCGACCCGGGAAGTCGCCCCCACGATGGCGGCAGTTTTGGCCGCGGAGGTGTCGGCGTGAAGCCGGACCCCAAGGTGGTCGCTCAGGCGTTTGCCGCCAAGCATGGTCCAGGACCGCACGAGCCGGGTCTCGTGCGAATGTACGCGACGGACTTCTTGCTGGACCATGATGATGCGCACTACATGCCCGTCGCCTACATGCGGGCCTTTGCCGAGGAAGTTCTGAATACGCTGACGGTTCCGCTGGCCCGATGGTGGGAATGATGGCAAACACCAATGCACGCCCAACAGTGGTTTCTCCTGATGGCGGCGTATGGGGGACGGGCCATGGGGGACGGACTATGGCACACTCCGCTGAGAACGAATTGCACGAAAACGACCTCTAACGACCCGATTCCGACTGCGATTTGTGGCCGTGCCCGATGGCTCCCAACAGAAGGACGGGGTGTGGAGGACGGCGCATGTAGGACGGCGTATGTAGGACGGCCTATGGCACACCTGATGCCGAAAGCCATGAGGAGTTTGCAAATCGACGAAGAGGGGCGGCTTGATGCTGGTTTCCTTGAAGTGCAGACGCGTTACAAGCGATTCTGGCGAATCTTCCCTGCGGCGGCTGCCTACCCCTTGCCTGCGCGTCCGGGCTTCACAGCGAACGGGCAAACCGACGGCACGGGGTACATGATGGCGTGCTGGGTGCCTGGGTGGTCCAGGCCGACTCAGTTGCGGCATATCGACAATCGATTCGTCCCCGTACGCTGGGACGGGCGACCGGACCGATTGGACCCGGCATTCCCGGACCCGAGGCAAGCCGTCACAACACCTATGATGCCCGAACCACTTCTGATTCAGAGGAGGCTCGTTTGACAGAGCACTTGTGCCACGTACCTGGATGCGGCGTCCCATGCCCCATCCGGTGGCTGATGTGTGGGCCCCACTGGTATACCGTACCGGCACGCCTCCAGTTCCACGCCCGGCGCGCCCACCGAAGCTCCCCCTGCAACGAGTTCGCCCTATACGAGGGAGCTGACCAGGCCGACGCGCTGGCCGCCATTGCCGCCGTCGTTACCCTCTCACCACCAACACCCAAAGCCGACAACGCCAAGCAGGGCCGAACGCCACGAACAGTGGCCAAGCCAACAAGGCCGAAACGGTCCCGCGAGGCGAATTTATGAGTCGCAGTAGACTCTGGATTGCCATCCAACCTTCCTTTTGTTTTTGTGGAGTCACTCGGCACTTGCGCACCTGTGTGTCTCCATTCACCTATCCCATACCCTTATCCTCATGTCCGCCTTCGTGGGGGCTAGGGCCCCCCCAAAGTCTGCCCTTAGTTAGGAAAGGGCTGTTGACGGAACCCCCCGAAGCCCAGTTCCGCGCCTCCCCCACCCAAAATAAATTTGATAACACCAGAGAGAGATTACCGACGGCGGCGTCGTCGCCTTGTTGAAGGAATGGAAGGATTACTGGCCCCCGTGCGGGGCGAGCAGACGAGTGCCGCGAGTCACGCGAGGGCTTGGCAGGCCTACGCGCGATGCGAAGCGAGCGTGGAAGGCAGGGCCGCCGGGGGCACCGGCCGCCGTTGGGGGAACACGCATGAACCCAATTTCGTCGCATGAACCCGATGAAGCCGGCCGACGTATGGGTTGCATCGTCGCCATCGCGTTCATCGTCGTCAACGCGTTCAGCCATGGCCCCCCAACGCGAACGCTCCAAACCCCACGCCACCGGCGCCAACATCGATTCCGTGTGAGTCGTTCGCGGCAATCGGCGCCGTGCGCAAGGCTATTTTGCACCCGCCCTGCCGTCATGTCATGCGATTTGTTCGCTTCGGCGGCCGCGGCTGGGAGCGCAACAGTTCGACGGTAGACTTGCGCCTATTTGCAGAGGCGGAACCTGTGCAACATGACGCAGGAACCTGCGGGCCGTGCCGCAGGCTTTGGGCGCCGACGATGGCGGCAGCCAGATATTCGGTTTCGTTGGTGCACCCTGGATGACGACGCAAACGGACTACGACGTGATAATCGTCGGGGCGGGCATCGCGGGAGCCGCCCTTGGAAAGCGGTTGGCTGACGGGGGCATCCGCGTCCTCATCCTGGAGCGCGAAACGGCCTTTCGGGAACGCCTGCGTGGTGAGACGTTGCACCCTTGGGGCGTTGCGGAGGCCAGAAAACTTGGCGTCTATTATCTTCTCAAGGAAAGCTGCGGCCACGAGACGCGTTACCGCACGACGCGCATCACGGGCTTTCCGGCGGCGCCGCGTGACATGGCGGCCACGACGCCGCACGCCGTCGGCTCCTTGCAGTTCTACCATCCGGAGATGCAGGAAGTGATGCTCCAGGCCGCGCAGAAGGCGGGGGCCGACGTCAGGCGCGGCGTCGTCGCAGGTGGCTTCCTGCCGGGACCTCCGCCCACGGTAAATGCAAATTTGCCTGACGGCGACCGCCGCTTCACGGCAGGACTAATCGTAGGGGCCGATGGACGAAATGCCCCGAGCCGGAAATGGGCCAGTTTCCCCATCCAACGCGACCAAGATCGCATGGTCATCGCCGCCCAGATGTTCACGGGACTGACCGCGTCCGAGGATTCCGTCCATTCGTATTCGAACCCGGCGCTGGGGCAGTTCGCCTTCGTCTTCCCGCTCGGGCGGGGACGGTTCCGCTGCTACTTCGGGTTTTACGCGCAGGGTACTCGCGCCCCCCCGCGAGGGCCCAACGGAGTGGCGGAAATGATCCTGCAAAGCGTGGCATGTGGGGTGCCGGAATCCTGGTTCGCGGTCGCACGACCCATCGGGCCACTGGCGAGCTTCGAATGCGCCGAGTCCTGGGTTCCCCACCCGGCGCAACCCGGCCTCGCGCTAATTGGCGACGCGGCAGCCACCAGCGACCCCACGTTTGGCTGCGGCTTGTCATTGGCCCTCAGGGACGCCCGCGTCCTCGGGGATCACCTCGTCGCCACGGCGGATTACGACGAAGCCGCCGCCCGGTACGCCGCCGAGCATGACCGCTACGTGGCTTCGCTTCACCTGCAGGTCGACATGATGACGCGACTCCTTTACGAACCTGGGCCGATTGCGGCGGCCCGGCGCCAACAAGCCTTCGCCCGCATCGCCGAGGATGCCCGACGACGCCCCGACATCGCAGGCCTTGGCCCCGAATGGCCGGCCGGCCCCGACCCAGAGCGCGAACTTTTCGGCGCCATCGAGCCCGCGGCAACGGGGGCCGGCACACCATGAACATTGTACGCCTCGGCGGCCGCGGCTGGGACTGTAATCAGTTCCTCGTCAAGGATGCCAAAGCGAATCGTTTCGACCTCGTGGACGCCGGTCACGGGTTGGATTTCGACAACGTGCTTGCCGAGGTGGCCCGCGTGATTGAGCCGGCGCGGATTCGCAACGTGGTGGTCACGCATGAGCACCTCGACCACGTCAATGGCTTGCCCAAATGGAAGGCACTCGGCGCAAAACTGCACGCGTCACGCGGCGCCGCCCTGAAACTCCGTGACGGCCGCGACCCGACGTCGGAGCGCTTCGGTGCACGCATTCCCCAACTCGACGTCGACGAACTGCTCGATGGCGAACACATCCAATTGGGCGAGCATGATTTCTCAGTCCTTGCAACACCCGGCCACTCTCCCGGCTCCGCCTGCTATTGGCACGCAGCATCCGGGACCTTGTTCTCGGGGGACACGCTGTTCGCCGATGGTGGCATCGGGCGCTTCGATTTCCCGGATGGACATCTTGCAACGGAGGCCGAATCGATTCTACGGCTATCACGACTGCCGGTGCGCGTTTTACATTGCGGACACGGCGAGAGCCTGGAGGGCGAGCCGGCTGCCCGCAGCGTTGCCGCCAGTTTGCGGCATGTGCAGCAGTGCCTGGGCGACGCTGGTCAGTAGCCCGGAAGGTCAGCTTCGCCGCGCGCGCCAGGGTAACCATGGAAGACGATGTGGATCAAGTGTGGCGAGTCCTGCGGGGTGGTGAACCGTATGGTGAGGTCTGTCGACCCGTGCGGCGCAACGGACGACGGCCCCTTCATTTCGCCGTGCGGCACGCCACCGCCGGCTGCGTCGGCAGCGCTCCAGGACAATTGGGTTTCGACCGTGACGGCATTTGCGGAGTTGTCCAAGCGCAGGCGGACGACATGACACTCCTGCTCGAACACGGTTGCGCCATCGAAACACCGGCCGGGCTCGATTGCGACATCGCGGATGACCAGATCGACTTCGTAACTGGGCAGTCCCGTCATCGTGAATTTAGGCGCAGGCCCGCTTGCTGCGCAACCAGCCAGAAGGACGAACACGACGAGCACCAGGGCCAGCAAGGCGCGCATGGCCGCCACACCGGCTGGGCGCAACTTGAGGTTTGGCACCAGGTTCGGCGCCACGCGAGGGCCAGCAAACTCGACGGCACGGGCGGGGGCCTGTTGCATGACGAATCCGACATGGCCGACAAGCCGGCGGCCTGGGATTTCGGGATGCATAGGGATAGGGTTCATCGTGCTGGCATTCTATTGTGTTGGCATCTTCGGCAACCCGTCATCCCAGGCCTCCGAATGCCGACCCAAGCCGTGCCCCCGGCGGCCCGCGCCCTTCGCGCGCTAGCGCTTGCGCAGTCGGGCTTGCCAAACCCTCGCTCTGCCTCGCTGCGCATTGGCATTCGCTCGCCCCGGCCGGGGGCGATTCATCCTTCCATTCCTTCAAGAAGGCGCCGCCGTCGGAGGACTGCCCGAATGGGTCGAGGGTCGGAATCAAGCAGGTTTTCGTGCAATTCAAGTAATTCGCGGTTACGTCGTCGGGTTCGGCGGCTTCGTACTCCAACCTCTTACGGCGCGCTCGGCGGATTGGTCGACGGGCCGCATGGCAGACTCCGGTGAATATTCTAACCGAACATCGGGTCGCGCTTTGACTTCCACAAATCAAGAGGATCCATCTCAAGTTCCGGTTCCTCGGGTGTAATGAGCTGGATGACGGCGGCCTTCAATTCTTCCAGGCCTTCCTTCGTGCCCGTGCTGAACTTGAGCCGGTCGGTCGTGCTGCGGCCGAGATCCACCTTGGATTCCGCAACCAGCATCGGAATGCCAGACATTTCCTTGCGGACCTGTTCAAGCAACTTCTCCTGCTCGGGAATGGTGTAGCCGGACATCTCACTCATGTCGATCAAGAACAGGCAGGCGTCGGCGGCGTAGCGCAGGGCGGCCACCGCTTGGCGCTCCACGATGTTGCGCTCCGTATCAGGGCGGTCGAGGAGGCCGGGTGTGTCGACAACTTGGATGAACGTGACGTCGCCCTCGGGGCTTGTGACTTCGATGTGACCGACGTTGGCCGCCTTCGTCGTGAAGGCATAGGAGGCGATTTCCGGGTGGGCCTTCGTCCAGGCGGCAAGCAGGCTGGACTTGCCAACGTTGGGGAAGCCTGCAATCACGACGGTCGGATACTGCGGGTGCACGGTCGGCAGCAAGCGCACCTTGTCGCGGGCCTTGGAGAGGAACTTGAGGTCCTTCTCGATTTTGCCCATGAGGCTCGCGGCCCGGCCGGAGAAGCGTCGTTTCTGCGCCTGGATGCCAAGGGTCGTGCGCTCACGCCGCATCGCGCCCGCGACCTCGCCGTAAACCTCGCGAATCTTGTCGCGCGCCCAATCAATGTGGCCGAGAGCCTTTTTCAAATCGTCCACGCCGACCAGGATGTCCAGGACCTCGCGTTCGTAGCCCGGAATCGCGTCCATGTTGGGGAAGGCCTTGACGTATCGCTCAAGCGCGTCGGTGCAGGACTCGGCGATGTGTTTCATCTGCACCTCCTCCGTCTTGCGGATGCGGTGGTACTTATCGGGGTCGGGAACCTCAAGCTTGTTCGCCTTCAGGAACGCCTTGTCCAAAATCTCCTTGGACGACAGGATGGTGGGGACGTTCTCGAACACAATTTTTCCCACGAACAGGTCCTATTTAATGTCGAGGTGCGGCTTGGGGGCGTTCCAAACGAGGCCTTCGTCCATCTCATGACAGGGCTAGGCGCGCCGCCCAGCATCGCCCCCGGCCGTTTGCTTGATATGCCGGCCGGTTCCTCGACTGACCGTGGCAGGCAGCATGCTCATCCCCGTGCAGGTCGCCGTCACATTGGTGGCCCTCGCCGCGCTGGGCGCGGGCGTCTTCCTGGGTGATTCGGTCAAGGCCTACGCGCCTCCGGACGCAAGCGAGATTTTGCAAGCGTGCGAGCATGCGGCACCCGTATCGAGTTGCGTGCAAGCGCGCCTCGAAACGGTCATGCTGGCCGCGGGCGCCGAGCCGACGTTTTCGCTGCTAGACCAACTGAGCGTACTCGACCGGGAAGTCCTGCAACAGCAGCACGCCATCGCCCACCACCTCGGCCGCGTCGCGCTCGACTACTACCCATCGGTTGCAGCAGCAATGCCGCACTGCCCCGTCACCATGGCATCGGGTTGTTTCCACGGCGTATTGGAACGTCATTTCAACGAAGCTGGCCCGCCGACACGACCTGCCGACGTGACGCAATTGTGCACCCAGGCTGAAGGGAAGTTCCGCGGCTTCCAGTGCCTGCATGGCCTTGGCCACGGCCTAGATATGGCTGCCATGCACCAATTGCCCACTGCCTTGGCTTGGTGCGAACTTTTCCCCGAGAACTGGGACCAGGTCTCGTGCGCAGGCGGCGTCTTCATGGAGAACGTCCAAGGCGATACGAGCATGGAGCACGAGCTACCGGAGACCGGGCCCGGCGGGCACGCCGCGCATGGCGAAGTAGTACCACATGCGATGGCGATGGATTGGGTCCGCATGAAGAAGGATGACCCGCTCTACCCCTGCAACGTCGTGGCCGCGAAGTGGTGGCACCCCTGCTATTGGATGCAGTCGTCCGTCATGCTGCAGCAAGGCTACACGTTTGCCGAGGTCTTTGCCGGCTGCGACCTTGCACCGGACACATTCGACCTTACCTGCTATCAGTCGATGGGCCGCGATCTTTCCGGACGCCATCCCGGCGAGACAGCCAAAGTCATCGACGATTGCCTGCTTGGCAACGCGACGAAAGTCGGTCACTGCTTCTACGGCGCCGTCCAAGAAATGGTCAACAACAAGGCATCGCCCGCGCCCGGCTTCGCCTTCTGCCCCATCATCCCGGAAAACTCCAAGGACCTGTGCTACCGGGCCGTCGGCGTCATGATAGTGGCCCTCGTGCCCCAACAGGCGGAAAGGATGGTCTTGTGCGAGCAGGCAGAACCGGCATACGTCAAGTCGTGCCGAGAAGCCGCAACCGGCTAGACGGGGGCAACAGGGTCCGCCCGGCGCAGGGCAATCCAAAGGTCGTTGAGATTCGTGCCAGTCGGACCCGTTCGCAGGACGCGGCCTCGCTCCGCGAGATATTCGTGCGAAGCAAACGTCGCAACGGCGCCGGGGCCGCTCGTTGCTGACCAATCGTGCCGGGTCACCCAGGCTCCCGCCGCGTCGGTTGCGCCGTCGACACCGTCCGTCGCGGCGCACAGGACCAACGCATCCGAGCCGACTTCTTGCAGCCGCTGGGCAAAGAGCAGCGCCGCGTGCTGCGCTCGCCCGCCCGCCGGCGCGCCCGCCGGAACCGCAAGGTCGGCTTCGCCACCGCCCACCAGCGCGACGTCGCGGTCGCGAGGCAACCCGTCGAGGGCCCCGGCAAAGCCCGCCACCGCATCTTCGATTGGCCCTGCGATGCGCCCACCGTGGCGATAAACGGTCCAACCATGTGCGCCCAATTTCATGCCGGCCGCGACAATCGGCTCGTCGACCGAGGCAACGACGCGGTGGGGAATCAGGTCTGGCTGCGCGGCCTGCCAGAATGGCGCCCCGCCAGCCGTCGCCGCGGCCGTGGCGGGGTCCGTGTCCGCAAGCAGCCAGACGCGGACCCGACTCGTACGCCGCAACATGCATGCACCCAACTTGCCGAGTTTGACTGCTGACAACGTGCCGCGCTCACGGTTGAGTTCTTCGATCGGAAGGCCGCGGCGCAAGAGTTCCCGGTGCGCCGCCGCAACGTCGGCTTGCGAATACCCCGGCGCCGGCACTTCAAGACAAGCAGACGCCCCTCCCGACAGGAGAACAAGGACGGGTTCGTCCGGGGCCAGTTGGTCGCACCATTCCAGCACCTGCGCCCCGGCAGCAAATGACGCTGGGCCAGGGATTGGGTGGTCGCCAGGCAGCCAGCGGAACGTGTCTACGCCTGGCGCCGCAACACCACGCGGCGCGACGCCGATGCCGCGAAACGGGACGCCTGCCTCGACGAGACCCCAGAGCATTCGGGGGGCCGCCTTGCCGAGGGCAAGGACACGAATCATGTTGGGCCGTTCGCGGGACACGAGCCAGTCGTCAATGAGGCCTTGGCGTACGGCGCGTTTCACAAGGACGTCCGGCTGCGCAGCAGCAAGGCCCGCAAGAAACGCCTCCACTGCGCCCTCGGCAAGCGGCGACCCGTCGGCTAGTGGCGTGTGCGTGTCCGTGTCGCCTCCCACACTGCCGCGACCTCCCCGGCCCGCTTGAAGGAGACGGTCGGCTTCATGAGCCGACGCGCAGTCGCCAGCGTGTGGGCCGCGCGCTGTTTTGCTTTTGCCTGCTCTTTGCGGCCCTGCTTGCTGGTTGCTCGGGTACGCCGGCTGAAGGTTCCTGCGGTGGCTTCTTGCCGCGGGATTGCGACACGACGGCAAGTTCGGGTGCTCCCACCATGAGTTCCACGGCTACGTCAGGCGCGGCATCCGGCAACCTGGATTGCCCCGATCACTGGCATGCAACGTTCGCCATCTTTGTTCCTTCGACGCGCGGTCAAATCGACGGCCACGATACGGGGCAGCGGATTGACTGGGCGACTCCGACGGCACCCAACGGCAAGCCGTATTACAACTTCGGCACGGCGCCCACCATGAGTACCTCGGTCCACCTGCATCAGGACGGGCCAGAGATGGGCGAAAGTGCGCACGGACCAGCGCAGTTCCACTTCGAGGGCGGGCACAAGTGCGTAGGCATCCAGAACGCCTTCCACATCATCGACGTCGACCTTTCTGCCGATTACATGCGGGTGGAATCGAACACGCCGCTTTCCCAGGCCAACCCGACCGGGCCATGGGAGACATCGGGCAGCGCACGGCTACGCTTTTTCTTGCAGCAGGAAAACCTCACGGGCGCGTGGGTCTGGCGCGAAAAGGACCTCGGATCGCACCTGCATTATCAGTTGCAGGACGGCGAGGCCATGCTCGTCGCATTTGGCGATTATACGGACGACGCCATCGCGACGATGCAGGACGCGATTCCGGCACCCACCAACCGGCCGCACGAGTGAAACGGTAAGGCCGGACGGGCGCCAGATTGAAGAGTGCGGCCTGTGTCCGAATGGCGTGGACCTTGCGCCAACGCCCGAGCACGAGCTTATCCGCCAAACCGTGCGGGGATTTGCCGAGCGGCGCCTGCAGCCGCTGGCCAAGGAGATGGACGAACACCACCGCTGGCCCGTCGAACTCGCAGCTGAGTTGGGCGCACTTGGGCTTATGGGAATGAATTTCCCGGAGGAAGTTGGCGGCGCGGGGACCGACATGGTGTCTTACTGCATCGCCATCGAGGAATTGTCCCGTGTCTGCGCCTCAACTGGCGTAATCGTATCCGTCAACAACTCGCTCTCGGGTTGGCCGCTGTTCACTTATGGAAACGCCGAACAGCACGACCGATACCTCAAGCCCATGCTGACGGGCCGGAAGATTGGCGCCTACGGACTCACTGAACCCAACGCCGGCAGCGACGTCGTGTCCATGCAAACCACGGCCACAAAATCGGGACGCGGCTATACGCTAAACGGGCAGAAGCTCTTCATCACGAATGCTGGGCTTGCCGAGACTTACATCGTTTTTGCGCAAACTGACAAGGCCGCGGGCCATAAGGGGCAAACTGCCTTCATCGTCGAAAAAGGAACGACCGGGTTCCGCATTGGGAAACCCGAGGACAAACTCGGCATCCGGGCCGCGCCGTGCTGCCCCCTGTTTTTCGAAGAAGTCGAAATTCCGCCGGAAAACGTGCTGGGTCCGGTCGGCGACGGCTTCAAAGTGGCCATGAAAACCCTCGACGGCGGCCGCCTTGGCATTGCAAGTCAGGCCCTCGGCATTGCGGTCGGAGCGTTTGAGGCCAGCCTGCAGTACGCCCAGGAACGCCGGCAATTCGGCAAAGCCATCGGTTCCAACCAGGCCATCCAATGGAAACTTGCCGATATGGCAACCCGCATCGAAGCCGCACGCCTCCTAATCCAGCGCGCCGCCCGCCTGAAGGACGCCAAGAAGCCGTACTCGAAGGAGGCCGCCATGGCGAAGGTGTATGCGTCCGAGACCGCGATGTGGGCAGCAACCGAGGCCATCCAAGTGCACGGCGGCAACGGCTACACCAAGGACTACCCCGTCGAGCGGCACTTCCGCGACGCCAAGATTACGGAAATCTATGAGGGCACAAGCGAGATCCAGAGAATGGTCATCGCGAACAATCTGTTGAAGGGCACCTAGGCCACGTCTCGGATTGCCCAGCCACCGGGGTTACAATCGACGACCGACCCGGAGATTACGCGAAAGCCGCGGAACCGAAAACCTGCTTGATGACGACCATCGACCCATTCCCGCAGTCCTCCGACGGCGGCGCCTTGTTGGAGGAATGGAAAGTGGAAGTGCCACCGGTCGGGGCGAGCGAATGCCGATGCGCAGCGAGGCAGAGCGAGGGTTTGGCAAGCCGATGGGCGATGCGAAGCGAGCTTGGAGGGCGCGGGCCGCCGGGGGCACGGCTCGGGAAGGCCAAGGTTCGGGAGGCCTGGGATTGCGGGGATTGCACGGCGATTGTGGGGATTTTCGAAATTCCCAAGAAGCGCCGCAAACTCCCTGAAATCCCAGGCCGCCGGCGTGTCGGCGATGACCGATTCATCATGCATGGCGACGGCGTCGACGAATGGAGAGAATCGGGCATGACGTGGCCAAGGCGGTTGACTGCCACCTGCGCCGCGAGGTTTCGTTGTCGCGACTACATTCCAACCATCTCCCCACACGGTTCATAAAGTCCCAAGCGGCGTGTAGGCTTCATGCGAGCCCTAACTCTTGCCGCAATTGGATGCCTACTTCTGACACCCGCCGCTATGGCCCAGGCGCCCATGCAGCAAATCGTCACGGTGGATTCCGCCGCGGTGGCCGACTCCCGCCTGGCGCCTGGCGACGCGACAGACATCAAACTCATCGTCACGCGCTCGTGCAGCAACGCCTTCCAGGTGCTGCCGGCGGGCTCCCTCGACGTGGATATCGGCGCCAGTCTCGGCATCGTCGTGGTCACGGGGCCATCATCCATCGCCCTCGACGAACAAGTGTGCGCCCAGGAAACGACGCGGAATTACATGCTGTCCTTCAACGCGACCGCCCGCAGCGACCTTGGCGAGGATTTCACGAGCGCTGATGAAACGGTTCATTTCAATGTCTACACGCACGCATCCAACCCGACGGCAGCACCCTCCGACCGGGTGCAAGCCCTGGTGCTACTCACAGTCAAGGCTCCCGAACCGCTGGCCGTCGCAGGCGGCGGGGACGAGGCACGTGCCAGCCCCGGTGTCGGAGCCCTGCTTGGCGTCGGTCTTTTGGGCCTCGTTGCCATGGTCCGCCGGCGCGGCGCCTAGGGCACCCGGAAGGCGAACGGCCCAACTAGGTTCGCGTTGGCGTCGCTGCGGTGCCCTGCCCAGGGGCATTCATTCCTTCCGGGGGCCGCGTCAGTTGGCGTCGGCGCTGAATTCGTCGAACACGTAATGCTCCATCGGCCGCAGGCCCAGGACAATCTCTAGTTCCTGTGGTGTCAGAAACGGCTGCTTGTACCGTCCCTGGTCGTCAATTGGGACGCGGGGGCAGGCGACGCCGACGAAGGCGTCGAGGTGGCGGAAGTACAGGAGCGTCTCGGGGGAGATTTGCTTGTTCTGGATGACGAAACCTTGCTTCCCAGCGGCTTCGATTTGGGCCAGCACTTTCTTGGCGAGGTTGAAACGCATCTGGCCGGCCTTGGTGGAGACGACGATGCCGAACGTCTTTGCGTCCTTGGCTTTCCCGATCGCGGCCCAGCGCTGCTTGAGGATGCGGCCCTTTGCCTCGGTAAGGGTGCGAACCGTGTTCGTGTACGGATCCGCGGCCGTGATGCGTTTCTCCGTTTCGAGGGCGAGTGCAAGCGGGTGGAAGTCGCCGCTGCCGATGAAAATGAACTCGTCCACGTCGCACTTGACGGCGGCCAGGACATTGCAACCCAGAAGTTGACCGCGCAGGGCCGTGCGCTTGTCCCCCAGCATCGTCACGGGTTCGAAGCCGTGTTCGCGCAGGATTTTCTCGGCAACATCGAGTTTGTGGACGTGCTGCGCCGTGGTCGTGACGCCGATACGGGGGCCTTTCATCTGCTTGCAAGCCGCAGCGACGACTTCCTCGATGGGATGCACGCTGTGTGCGGGGACGTAGTAGACTTGCACGCCGAAGTCGGTCTTGACGGACGGCATGGGGCTGTGCCCGAAGTGGATCATGACCTTGACGCCGATTTTGGCCATCTCATCGTCGCAGAGATCGCAAGCGCCGTAGCACGGGTCGGCGGAGAGGACTGGAAGTGCGCCGGTTTCGCGGCCCACGATTTCGCCGATCTTTGTTGCGTAGTCGCGTAGGCCGTCGGGGAATTGGAGGCCGATGGTTTGCAGGCCCGGGTGCTCCGCCTTGATGCGGGGAAGAAGCTCCTCGAAGTTCAAGTCGTAACCGAAGAGTTCCATGGCGTTGGAGGCTTCGACACGCGCCGCGTAGATGAGAGTTCGCCCTCGTGCCGTGCATCAGGGACGAGGCCGTTTGCCTGTGCGGCGGGGCGCGGCCTCCAGCTCCCCTTGCACTTGCTCACGCAGGTCGAAGGCTCGCACCGGGTCGATGCCGAGGCTGCCGGTCAGGCGGGCCAAATGGCGCTCCTCGTCGCGGGAGAGGTCACCATCCGCGAGGAACTTGCGCAAGGCCGTTCGGTAAGTATCCTCGTGACTGGCATCGGGCCGGCCGCCATCGGCCGCGGACCGTTCCTGCGCGGCCGTTCCGACGGTGGGGACTGCGACGCTGGCCATGCGGTCGGCCACGCGCTGGATGGGGTTGATGGCGAACAACGCCAGGCCGGCAAGGACGGCGCCTCCCAATTGGCCGTTGTCCGTAACACTTTGCAAGAGCTGGGAGCCGACGAAGAACACTAGGAGGATGAGGCCGGCGACAAGGCCCTTGCTGACCGTCCACCGCACTTTGCCGTCGAAGTCAAAGAGGCTGTGCCGCACGAGGGCGTAGGTGACGACTACGGGAAGGACGATTTCGATGGCGCCGATGGTGACGGTGCGGGAGACAAGCTGCAAGCCCGTGCCTATCCCCAATCCAATCGTGGCCGCATAGAGCAGTAGAAGGCCCCAGGGCGCGCCCTTCGAAGCACGGTGGCGCACAAGGCGCGACCACGCCACCAGGGCAAGGGGCACCAAGAGCATGATCGTGCCCTCGGTGATGCGCGACCATACGATTCCGTCGATGGTGGACGTCGCCTCGTCGCCTAGGATGAAGGCGGCGCGGATGCCGCGGTATACGGGGTAAAGCGAGAAGCCGAGGACGACGAGCCAGATGGAGCGCTTCTTGTCTGCATCGCGCTGGGCGCGCAGGTCGCCCGAGAGCACGAAGGCCACAACGGCCGTCAAAGCGAGGGGAAGGGCGACGGGCCCGTACGTCCATGCGTAGGACGTGATGGTCATGTCGTCGCCGACGCCGCCGACGGTGACGGGAAGCCCAACCAGGGCGGTGTAGAGGATGCAGGCGGCCGCCAGGCTGGCCGAGGCGCCGATTAACGCGAGGCGCATGGCGCGAGTGGCGCGCGGCGCCGGGTAATGCACGAGAAACGTAACCAAGGCCGGCAGGCTCAACAGGAGAAGGGTGAGTTCAATGGCGACTGCCTGCTGAATCTCCACGGCCACGGTGCCGTGGTCCGCGAGGGGCGTCACGGCTACACTTAGGCCCTCCATGACCAAGTAGACTGCAAACGCCGACATGGCGACGGAGCGCCGCACGGTGGCCAGCAGGAAAACGGCCAAGCCGACGAACACGATGGCCAAGAGGACGGCCGGGACGGCTTCCCAGGAGGCGTACGGCGTCAGTTCCACCACGCGACGGAGGGCCGTGGCGGGATAAAAACCGACCCGCTTCTAGAGGGCCTCGGTGGTGGCGTGGCTGCCTGGCGCGGGTTCAATGCGTCCAGCGGCGCGGCGAGGGCGGTGCACGGCATGCCACCAAAGGCACACGGCGGCCGTCCTCCCGGCGAGGGGCCGAACGCGGCGGCGAAGCGCCGCGCGTGAGCCGGGCGTGGCGGTAGCAGGCGACGCGT
>CAZVJB010000011.1:0-80815 GCA_964627625.1 uncultured Halobacteriales archaeon | reverse complement strand
CGCGCTTCGCGGCTCGGCTGCCACACCCGCGCACGGCATCGCTTCGCGTGCCTGCGCGCCCCGACCGGGGGCATTCGTGTCCCACTCGGAAGAAATGCATCTTGAGGGCCTGGTCGAAGAAGTCGCCGTCGTCGGACTTGGAAGCCCTGTCGGCGGTCATTGTACAAGCAGGTTTCCCTGAGTTCCCCGCAATCCCTGTTCCGTCGTCGTAGCGTTCGGTGGCTTCGTACTCCAACCTCTTGCGGCGCGTTCGGCGGACAAGTGGAGTCCGTCACACCTTCGGCACCAGTTTCCCGTTCAGCACGACGTGCGTCACCGAATTGTGTCCAAGGGGGTACACCCAATGCGCCAAGTCGATGCAGTCGTGGATGAGGAGGTTGGCCTTTTTGCCGACCTCGATGGAGCCGACTTGCGTCTCGACTCCGAGGGCGCAGGCGGCGTTCCAGGTAACGGCCGTCAACGCTTGCCCCGGCGTAAGACCCATGGTGTACGAACCAAGCTGCGCTACAAGGCCCATGCTAACCACGGGGTTGTTGGGGTTGTGATCGGTTGCCAGGGCGACCGGGACCAAGGAGTCGAGGAGCCGTTTGGCCGGCGCCCACTTCGGCTGCATCATCGTGAGTGGCACGGTTGGCAGGAGCGTTGCGATGGTGCCGTTTTCGGCCATGGCCGCGATGCCCGTGTCAGAAATCTGCAGGAGGTGGTCCGCGGAAAGGCATCCGACGTCCGCAGCAAGTTCGGCGCCTTTCGTGTTGGACAATTCATCTGCGTGTAGGCGCACCTCGAAGCCCAATTTTTTGGCGGCAGTGAGGATGCGGTGGCCGTTCTCGTAACTGAATACGTCCTTCTCGACGAAGACGTCGCAGAAGCGCGCGATTTCCTGTTTGTGGACGGCGGGCAACATTTCATCGACGACGAGGTCGACGAACGAATCGGCGCGGCCCTTGAACTCGTCCGGGACGGCGTGGGCGCCAAGAAACGTCGAGACGATAGGCAAACCCGTGCGCTTTACGAGTCTTGGGTGGACAGCGAGGATGCGTAACTCATTCTTGGTGTCAAGACCGTAGCCCGACTTCGCCTCAACGGTCGTCGTGCCATGGTGCACCATCTGCCGGAGTCGTACGAGCGCTTGCTCCTCCAGTTCGTTATCGCTCGCTTCCCGCGTCGCGCGGACCGTCGACATGATGCCGCCGCCGCCCGCAAGGATCTCCATGTAGGACTTGCCGGCCAGTTTTTGCTTCAATTCGTTGGCGCGATTTCCGCCATACACCAGATGCGTGTGGCTATCGACGAAGCCCGGTGTTACGAGTTTCCGCTTGGCGTTCAGCGTCGTCTTGGCCTTGCCGCGCCAATCCGGGTCCGGCCCAACCCACGCGATTCGGTCGCCCTTCACGGCGATTGCCCAACCTGCCTCAAGTCCGCAGTCGTTGGCCGGCGCCGCATCGCGGGGCGATTGGGGCCCCTCCATCGTTGCAACGGTGGCGGCGCGGATGAGAAGGTCACAAGTCGCGGGTTGTTCACGTTGCACGAATGGTTGAAGCGGGGCGGCCGCATAAGTCGAGCGATGGCGTTTGCCCCGAGCCCCGCACAGTTGCCCAAACGGCGGCCAGGTGCCTCCGACCCGCGTCTGCTGGATCTCTTCACCGATGAGGCCGCGACGGCGGATGTGCTCGTGTGCGGAATCCCGTACGACGCGGCCGTGATTGGTCGCAAGGGGGCAAGCGGCGGCCCGACGGCCATCCGCGAGGCGCTACGATTCGTTGCAAGCCATGACGCAGACGCCGGCGTGGACTTGGCGGCGTTGCGTCTGCACGACCTTGGCGACGTGGCGGGTCTGCCGGAACAGGATGTTCTTGCGGCCCACGCCGTGGTGCGGCGTGTCCTGCGGCAACCGCTCGGCACCGGCCGGCCCCTCGTGGTTCTAGGCGGTGACAACTCGCTCTCCTTCCCAATCATCCAGGCACTTGCCGACAACGTACGCGGCGGCATCGGTGTCGTCGTGCTCGACGCGCACTACGATGTCCGGCCATACGACGGCCAACCGACCAGCGGGACGCCGTACCGACGCGTGCTCGAGGAACTCGACGGACGCGTCAAGGGACAACACCTCGTGGAAGTCGGTATCCGGCCCTTTGCCAACACAAAGGCCCTCGCCGACTACGCCGCAGCGGCAAAGATGCCAATCCACACCGTCGCCGACGTGCGCCGCCGCGGCATGAAACGCGTCGCGGCCAAAGCGCTGAAGCAAGCCGGGGCCGGAACGGATCACATTTGGCTCAGCGTCGACATCGACGGCTTGGACCAATCCTTCGCAAGCGGCTGCAGCGCGCCGGGAGCCGGAGGCCTGACGTTTGATGAGGCCGCCACACTCGTGCGCCATGTCGCATCCGATGCGCGCTGCCGAGGAATGGACCTGGTCGAAGTGGCCCCCAACCTCGATGCGAGCGGCAACACGGCGCGGACTGCGGCGCAACTTGTTGCGGAGTTTGTGGGGGGATTTCTTGGTCGTCGGGCATGATGCTTCCCCTTTCGGCGAGGAATGGCAAGTGCACGCCGCCGTCGTCCCCGAGGCCTGATGCCAACGGGGTTACGCTCCTCGATTCCCGACGCATGCGCCATCCACGCCTGTAAGACCCTTGGCCAACTACTGCGTCTCGGCGGGTCGAATATAGTGCGTGGCAAAGCCCCCCATCACCCCAAAACTGATTAGCAGCAGAGGGCTGAGAAATCGCATGGCGGGATTTCGTAGGTTAACTAAATTGACTACCCTCTCGCTCTTGGCCGTCTTTTTCCTTCCAATGAGCGCCGCGTCGCACGTGGATGCTGGGGTTGAGACGTTTCCAACGCAAATTGTCGGCTCCACGTATGGCGTGACTCCGTTTGGTCTTCGAATCGTCAATCCCAACGCCGAAGCGCCGAACGCCTTCGTAGTCGCATTCGAAATCCCGACCGGCATCGCCGTCTACCCGCACGCCTCCGCGCCAGATTCGATTCGGTGGACATCCGACGAGCATGGTGAAGATACGCCATTCTGCGGGGCGCAAATCGCCATGGGATCTTCGCAGTTTCTCGGTATCTGGTCTCCTAAGAATACCAACACCACGCTTGACCTACCGCTTCTTGCGGCCATTGGGCCCGAATCTACTCGTTTGTCAATCGGCATACGCGTTTGGGAAGTCGACACAAGCGCTGCGGATGAGCAATCCTTCTGTGCGGGAGCGACACTCGTGGACGAATTGAATCTGCCCCTCTCGGTTGAGCAAGGCACACCGGCTTTGCCGGTCGTGGAAGCGCTCGCGCTTCGCCAGGCGTTCACGGGCCAAGGGGGAGTGCTTCCATACATGATGGCTGCGCAAGGACAGGTCGAGCCGTCGCTCGATGGCGTCTTAGCGACCACGGCCTGGATGCGCGAGTTGCGCGCGACAGTCCAGAATTTCAAATGTACAACCTGGTGTCCGGGTTTTGAGTTCAATGCCTGGGAGTCGCTAGTTGGGATGGAGCCCACGGTCGCAAGCTTGTACGTCGCGGTAGACGCGACCCACAGCGCAGGGACCGCCCTCAAATCCGCGTTCGTGTTCTTTGAAGGCTTTGGCGACATTGATGCCGCACTTGACGATTTGGAGGCCGAGCCTTTCCCGTGGCGTGCAGCCGACCTGCAAGAAGATCTCAGAGCTAACCAACCCGCCATGCTGAAACTGCAAGCGAACATTGATAACGTGACCCTTGGCCTAGGAAACCTGGACGATGAGATTCGTTCGTTCCTAACTGTGGTACGGGCCCTCCATGATGCGATAAATGCGACCGATTGGCCGGATTATGCTAAGAATTCCGTCCACGCCTGGATTAACGAGCTTGCGGCAAAGATTCGCCAGGCCTTATCCGCAATCGAATCGCTACCTGAAACAATCTTGTCTGAGTATTCGCCATTCGACCAATTCTTGCATAAGGCAATGGATATCGCGTCAGCTCCCGACGTGCCTGTGCCAGAGTTTCCCGCCTGGGATTTCCCTTCGTTCAGTTTCGCAGAACCTATCTCGACCCAATTGTCGACAGCAACTTCAACAATGAGCGCCGGCGAAGTGCTAACCTCCGAAGATGGCGGGGTCGAAGCACCGCAAAAATCTGCCAGTGCTGGGCTTCTCATGGCGCTTGCCGCGCTCGCGCTAGCCGGTGTGCTTGCGCGCCGCCGCCTGCCTTAGAGGCCTACTTTCCGCCAAGGTACCGCCGCAGCGTCCACGACTTGGCTGCATCGGGAATAACCCGGTTGGTGACGTTGGCAAATTTGGCAAAGAGAGGAACGAAGTTGTGAAACCTAGGGTTCTGCGCCATGCAGGCGTGGACAATCCGCTTGGCCACGACTTTCGGATGAGGCCCGCGGGGCGTGCTGCGGCGGCGTCGCCAGAACGCGTACAACTTGGCGTACGGGCCTGCCCGTTCGGCGTCCTCCGTCATGCCCTCCGCGATGACCCGGTTGCCGAAATTGGTGGCAATCCAGCCCGGTTCAATTAGGACTGCTCGCACGCCAAACCGCCGCACCTCGTTGTCCAGCGATTGCGTGAGGGCGCGCAGGGCGAACTTCGTGGAGCAGTACGGCCCCATCATTGGAACTGCAATGTGACCCGCCACAGAGCCGACGCTCACGATGCGGCCGCTGCGGCGCTCCCGCATTCCGGGCAGGACGCGACGCGTCAAATCGTGCGCACCAAACAGGTTGACCTCGAACATGGCGCGCAGCCGGTCGGTGGGCATGTCCTCGACCGTGAGGTTGGCGCCGTACCCGGCGTTGTTGACGAGCGCGTCGATGCGACCGAAGCGCTGCAGGACCTCAGCGACGCAGGCGGCGCGACTGGTCTCGTCGGCGACATCCAGCGGCAGGCATTCGATTTCACCGGGGACGGCGAGGTCGGCGATGGTGTCGGGACGGCGGGCGGTCGCGATGACGAGGGCTCCCGCCTTGGCCAAGTGGTGGACCGCTTCGCGCCCGATTCCTGAGGAACAACCTGTCAGGAGGATGACGGGTTTGTCTGGCATACAGGGCGGCACGGCGCCGGGCTATGTGGTTTCGACGGGCGAATCGGCCTGCATTTTAGTGGGGGGGACGATAAGACGCGCCCTTGCGATGCGAACCGCATCGACGATTGCCCACCCAAAACCAAGGGCGCCGGGGACAACGAGCGGCCAGGAGCCGAAAATCACGAGGACGGTTTGGAGGATGCCGTTGCGCAGCAGTTTAGTGTGCGCGTTGCGGCGGCCGACGACGATTGCGCCGAGCCCGGGCAGGGGCAGGACGTTCAGCAAGGCCAGCGCCGGTTGCCACCCCTTGGCGAGCATCAGGCGGAGGCGGCGCACAAAGGAATGGAAGGAGGATGCTGGGAAAAACTTGGGCTTCGAATCCCGGAGCCGTTGTTCCATGAGCCAGGGCAACATTCCTTGCGCGAATTGCACGAATCTTCGCCTCTTACGATCAATCGAACACGGAAGTCACGGAAAATCACGGAACGCACGGAAGCCTGCTTGAAATTGGCTAGAGCGCCATTCCCGCAGTCCTCCGACGGCGTCGTCGCCGTGCTGAAGGAATGGCAAGATTTGGACTTGGGGCGCCCGGTCGGGGCGAGCACGGCAGCCGACGAGCCGAAGGCGAGACGACATGGCGACGCGAGGGCATGGCAAGCCCGCGACGCGAAGCGAGCGCGGGCGAGGGCCGCCGCGGGCTGCCGCAAGCCGGAACGACCAGACGCATTTCTCCTCGGATTGGTCCCCCCGGCGGCCCACGCGCCCGCACGACGCTGCGACGCGTGCGGGGTGCTATCGCCACGCCCGACTCACATACCCGCCGGCCGTCGCTTCGCGTGGCGGCGGCTGTTCGGCCCCTCGCCGGGGGGACCTAGCGCACGGTGGGTTGCGCATGATTCCCCAGAATCGCAATGCACTCCCCGAAATCCCAGGCCCTCGTTCGGCGCGTTCGGCGGACGCGGGCGTGGATGCGGCTCGGCTGCCGGCGCTCAGGCAGGAAACATTCGGACCGCGCGAATCACCTGCATGTTCAAGATGACACCAAACGCCAGGATGCAGCCGAAGATGGTCCATTGAAGGCCAGTCATGTCCAACGGCGAACCCATCAGTGCGAATGCAACGATGGCGACCGTCAAGAGGCCGTAAAAGGCATCAAAGGCGATGAGGATGCGCCTGGAGCGGGGCGCACGCCACAGCAGGGCCAATTGCAGGTAGGCTGCCGTCTGACGAATAGGTCGCGGCCGTGGCAGGGCCTCGGCGTCTGGCGGCGTCACTAAATCACGGTCCCATGCCCCTTCCTCGGCAGCGGCAAGTGTTTGGTGCTTGCCACTTCCAGGCGTGCGATGATTTCCTTGCGGAGTTGGCTCGGCGGGACGATGTGGTCGACGATGAGGTCGTTGCCGGCCACGTTGATGTCGACGTCGCGGTTGTATTCGGCGCGTTTGTCGGCGATGAATTTGGCGCGCTCCTTTTGGTCCTCGATTTTGGCGATGTGGTTGGCGTACACGGCGTTGATGGCCGCTTCGGCGCCCATCACTGCGATTTCTGCTCCAGGTAGTGCCAGCGTGGCTTCGGGTTCGAACGCGGGCCCGCACATGGCGTAGATGCCTGCCCCGTAGGCCTTGCGGATGACGATGCACAGCTTCGGCACGGTTGCAGTGCTCGTGGCGTAGATGAATTTCTTGCCGCGCTTTAGGATGCCTTGCGCCTCGACGGCGG
Source organism: uncultured Halobacteriales archaeon (assembly GCA_964627625.1). Taxonomy (GTDB): domain Archaea; phylum Thermoplasmatota; class E2; order JACPAO01; family JAHFTW01; genus JAHFTW01. The sequence goes on along the minus strand of CAZVJB010000011.1, from coordinate 74,083 downwards.
AGCCGACCATGAATCCCGGCGTGTCGCACAGGTACAGAAGGGGGATGTTGTAGGCGTCGCAGGTGAGGATGAATTCTGCGGCCTTGTCGGCGGACTGCGGGAAGATGGCGCCTGCCCGGTGTGCGGTGTTGTTCGCCACGATTCCGGCTACGATGCCGCCTACGCGTGCAAGGCCCGTCACGAGCTCCTGGGCGTGGCCCGCCTTGAGTTCGAACCAGGATCCGCCGTCAACGATGGTCGCGATGGCGTCGTGCATGTCGAAGGCCTTGTTCGGGTCGGCCGGCACGATGCGCTCCAACTCGGTCGGGCTGCGTTCCGGTTCTTCCGCGGCAAAGCGCGCGGGCCGGTTATCGCAGTTGTCCGGCAGGTAAGACAAGAGGCGCCAGACAGCTTCCGCGGCTTCGTCTTCGGAGTCGACCACAAGGTGGCACGAGCCGGATTCGGTCATGTGGAAGTCGGCGCCACCCAATTCCTGCATCGTGATTTTCTCGCCGGTTACCATCTCGACCATGCGTGGGCTAGCAATGCACAATGCGGACATGCCGCGGACCATGATGCTGAAGTCGCAGAATACTGGCGTGTAGGCCGCGCCGGCAACGCAGGGGCCATACAGGACGGAAATCTGCGGAATCTTGCCGGATAGAATCGAGTGGTTGTAGAAGTATTTGCCAATGCCGCGGTTGTTGGCGAAGAAGCCGGCCTGGTCGGTGATGCGCGCCCCTGACGAATCAATGAGGTACAGGATGGGTTTCTGGACCCGGAGCGCGCGCTCCTGGACACGCAGGAACTTTTCGACGCCGCGCTCGGCCATGCTTCCAGCCTTGACGGTGTAGTCGTTAGCGATGACCATGACCGTCCGCTCTCCCATCCGGCCTGCCCCGGTCACCATGCCGTCTGCGGCCAAACCCTCGTTGGCCTTCTGGTTGTTGGCGAAGAGTCCGTCCTCGTAGGCGAGGCCGTCGGGGAAGAACAGGCGCAGCCGGTCGCGCACGAACAGTTTGCCCTCGTCGGCCAATTTCTCGCGGTACTTCGCGGCGCCGCCTTGTTGCAGGCGAGCGATGGCTTCCAGCAGCGCTGTTTCTCGCGTCGGCAGGACCTTGGCGTCAGGCGCGGGTGCTTCGGTCGTGTTGGGCTGGGTCCTGCGTCCTGTCATGGTCGCGACAGATGCTTGCGGCCATTTCAAGGAAACGACTTGGCCCGGCCGTTGCCATGGGCCGCCGCCTCTGTTGGGCTGCGCTATTTTGGCTCGATATCCACAATGACTCGATTCGTCTCCACCGCTTCTCCGGCACGCCCGTGGACGGCCCGCACCACGCCCGACACTGGCGAGCGCACGTCGTTTTGCATCTTCATGGCCTCGAGGACAAACAAGACTTCCCCCTTGTGCACGGCCTGGCCGGCTCGTACCCGGACCGACTCTAGTTTTCCTGCCATGGGGGGTCGAATACGAGCCGAGCCGTGCTGTGCGCCCGGCCCGCCGGCGGCTGCACGCTCGACGGACAAGATCGCCCAGGGCGTGTCCGCCCCGTCGACCTGCAACTTGCCATGGGCGAAGGAAATTTCGATATTGGTTCCGGCGATGCGTGCGATGCGCTTTGTGCCGAGACCCGTAACGCTGACGTCGAAACTTTCGCCCTCGACGACCGCAACAAAGGTTCCGTCCGGGCGCCGCGTCAGCTCGACGTCTAGTGCCGAGGCATCGAGGCGCAACGAGGCTTTCACGTGTCGGCCCCCCAATCGCGCCGGCCGCCGTCGGCAACGCGAGCGGGCCCGGTGTTGCGCACGAGCAGCGCCGAAAGGCCGCCGGGGAACGACTCCAATGCGGCCGCGACGGCGGCGGCGCGCACGCGGGCGGCCCGGACGAGGACCTCGGCAACGCCGTGTTCTTCCAGGAACCGCGTCGAGAGTTCGCCGCGCCGGAATTGTGGGTGGGAAAACAGCAAGCGATGAAAGTCGCGGTTGGTCGAGAAACCGGACACCCGTAGCTCCGCCAGGGCGCGTTGCATGCGGGAACAGTTCGTCGGCCGGTCGGAGGCGTACGTCAAGAGCTTGATGACAAGGGAGTCGTAATCACTCGGAACGGTCCAACCTTCGTACAAGCCGGTGTCGACGCGGACTCCCGGGCCGGAAGGCAAAACAAGGCGGCGTACGGGCCCGGGGCTGGGCGCAAAGCCGCGGGCCGGTTCTTCTGCATTGATGCGGGCCTCAAACGCGTGCCCACGAATAACCACATCCTCTTGGCGGATTGTGAGGCGTTCGCCGCCGGCGATGCGCAGCTGCCACTGGACCAGGTCGATGCCTGTAACTAATTCCGTGACCGGGTGTTCGACTTGCAGGCGGGTGTTCATCTCGTTGAAGTAAAAGTGCCCCTGCGTACGTCCGGGCGTCTTGCTGCGGGTTTTTGGCGCTGGCGGCTCGTAGAGGAACTCCATTGTGCCGGCACCCTGATAGCCAACGCGCTTCGCTAAGGCAACAGCCTTGGCGCCAATTTCGGCCCTTTGCGCCGCGTCCAGGGCAGGGCTCGGGGCTTCCTCGACGAGTTTCTGGTGTCTGCGCTGGATGGAACATTCACGTTCGCCAAGGTGAATGACGTTGCCGTGCGCATCTCCCAGGATTTGCACCTCGATGTGGCGCGGTCGTTCGAGATATTTCTCGACGAAGACGTCCGATGAACCGAACGCGGCAAGTGCTTGGGCGCTTGCGGCTGCAAACTGCGACCCGATGTGGTCCGACGTCCGCACGACGCGCATCCCGATGCCGCCGCCACCGTGTGCCGCCTTCAGGATGACCGGGTAGCCGATGCGCTTTGCCTCGTGCTTCGCGGCGGCCGTGTTACGCAGGGTCAGAGAACCCGGGGCGACCGGGACGCCCGCCGCAAGCGCATGGGCGCGCGCCGCAACCTTGCTGCCCATTGCATCCATCGCCTCAGGAGGCGGCCCAATCCAGACCAGGCCCGCCTTGAGGACCTCTCGGGCAAACGCGGCGTTCTCCGAAAGGAAACCGTACCCGGGATGGACCGCGTCGCAGCGCTGCGCCGTTGCGGCATCGATAATCTTCTGCGCGACGAGGTACGACTGCCGGCTTGCAGCGGGGCCGATGTGGACGGACGCGTCGGCCATCTTTACGTGCAGGGCATCACGGTCCGCCTCCGAGTGGACGGCCACGGCGCCGATGCCCAACTCATGGCAGGCGCGTATGACGCGGACAGCGATCTCCGAGCGGTTGGCCACAAGGACGCGCCGAAGCAACAGGGGCGGCAGGAAAGGGGGGCTTCAAGAAGCCTCGCGCGCGGCGCGCACGACGCGGTGCCCTCGCCGTGAGCCTCAAATAGCGACATACCCAATGGTGAGGCCGTGCCCACGCCAAAGACGCCTCCGAAATCGCCACCGTCGCCGCCGTCGCCGGACCCGTGGGCCAACTTTCCCGGTGGCAATCCCTTCGGCGCAGGCGGCGCGTTTCCCGGCGGCAACCCGTTCGGCCCCGGCGGCCCCTTTTCGGGCGGAGACCCCATGGCTAACATGGAAGCCTGGTTCCGCAACATGGGCATCGACCCGAACGATTTCAAGAAACTCGTCGAGGAGATGCAGCGCAACCTCCAGGAGGCGTTCAAGGAATGGGGCGCCGATCCGTCCAAGTCCTTCGTCGGTGGATTCCAAGTCAAGGTAGGGCCCGACGGCAAGCCCAGAATCAACACGTTCGGCAACAAGCCGCAAGTCAAGCCCGCGCCCGGTGGAAAAGGCAAAGGCATTGCGTCAATCGTGAGCGACGAACGCGAACCCTTGACCGACGTGATCGACGACGGTGCAACGATTGCCGTCACGATGGAGATTCCCGGCGTCACTCGTGAGGACATTGATCTGCAAATGAACGAGACCGACCTCGAGATTTCCGTCGACACCGAGCGCCGCAAGTACCACAAGCGCGTCAAACTGCCAGCCGCCGTCGACCCCAAGACCACGAAGGCCACCTACAACAACGGGGTTCTCGACGTCACAGTCAGCAAGACGGCGGGCCCCTCCGGCGGCGTCAAAATCCAGGTAAAGTGAGCCCATGCCTGGCACCGCAACGGTAAAAGGGGTAGGCCAGGGTCCGTCGCCGGGTCCCAAGGTGCACCATGGGTGAGGAATTCGAGGAGACAGACGACACAGGGGAGGAACTCTTCAACGAGGACCCCGACGACACCGCCACGGTGCTGCGCCCCGGCGTCAAGAAACACGTCTGCCCCCACTGCGCGCGCAGCCTGGAATACCGCGTCGAAGGCCGCTTCGTCATGCGCTTCTGTGCCAACAAGGAGCACAAGAAGTACGAAGAGGAAGATTAGGGTACATCGCTTCGCTCGGACCCTAATCTTCCAACGCAGGGTGAGCCGACGGCGGGGAGCTTCGCCCCCCGCACCCCCGGAAGGAGACGGGGGCTGCTCGCCATTGCCCGACAGCGGCGCTTCGCGCGCTGAGCGGGCCCGGCTCCTCTCGTGCCTCGCGCATCGCTACCGCTCGCGCGAGGCGTCGTCTGCTCGCTTCGCTCGCGAGCAACCCCCGAGGCCGGACGCGCATGATGGGCGCTTGCTAAAAACCCGTTTGAAGTCGGCTAGCGCCCGATTTCCTTCGTTCCGACGACGACGGCGCCTTTTCATTATGAATCGAATGTGCGGGCGCGGCGGGCAAGCGCAGCGCGCCCAACGCGCTCTACGAAACCGCTGAAGCCGAAGATGCCGCCGAAACGCAAGCCCCCTAAGGTCCTCCCGGCGGCCCACGCCCCCTCGCGCCGCTTCGCGTGCGTCCCGGCTGCCGCCACGCCCGACTCACACGCCCATCGCTACGCTCGGGTTGTTCGGCCCCTCGCCGGGAGGACCTACCGACCCTGGGGCGCTCGGCGATGTCTCTCGTCGGGTCGGTGGTTTCGGTGCGCTCGATTGATTCAGCCGGCGGGGCGGGGGTCAGGCAGCCTTCGTCGTCACTTCGCACCCGTCTTCCGTGATGACGAGCGTCGCTTCCGTCTGCGCCACCATGCCACCGCTGGCCTCGCCCAACGCGGGGTAGTGCTTCAGCAGGGCTTCCTTCTGCAGTTGTTGCAAGTTGAATCCCAACTTGGCTGGCTCAATGGCGTCCACGAGCCAGCGCTCGGCAAACGGCAGTTTAGGGTGGCGTTTCTCCACCGTTGCGAGAAGTTTCTTCATGGTGGGCAGGCGGAGGGGCCGGCTGCGCTGGTAATGGTAAATGTTGCCGGGCCCGCAGTTGTCGACGCGCCCGGCCGAGCCGTCGGTGACGAAGGGTTCGCACGCCAGGACGTCGCCGATGCGGGGGCGCTTGTTGACATTCATCTTGACGTTTGGAACTGTGAGCCCGGCGTGCAGGTTGAACGTCTCCAGGCTGTGGCCGGTGAGGTTCTGGATGGCCTTGAAACCGAAATCCTTGGCCGTGAATTCGATTGCCGCGCCCACGGTGCCAAGATCCACGTTGGGGCCGATGATTTGGATGGCTTCCTTCAGGCACGCTTCACTTGCCTCGATAAGGCGACCATACTTGCCGCCGCGACCGTCCTGCGACGCCCCGACCTCCACCGTGCAGGCGTTGTCGGATAGGGCCCCATCGAGTTCCGCGCCGCAGTCCAACTTTACGAGATCGCCCTCTTTGAGAACGGAGGGGTCGTCGTGCGTCGGCGTGTAATGTGCCGCGACGGCGTTGAGCGACAGGGTGCACGGAAAGGCCTGACCGAGACCCGCCTTGCTGATGTGGCCCTCGACGGCGGCAGCCACGTCGATCATCCGGGCGCCCGGCACGCACAGGCGACGGCCAAGTTGTAGCGCCTCGAAGGAGACCTTGCCCGCGGTGGCCCACTTTGCAAACACCTCGGGTGATTCGACCACGGCCACAAATCGGCGACGCCGGGCTTCGGGATAATCCCTTCGCGGTGGAACTCGACCGCGTTGTCGTCTCCACGGGTGACGTCGACCAGCGGCCCCCAGGCTTCATGTATCGCCTGCCGTTGGCTTCGGCATGGTCCTCGGAAGCTTGGCAAGCCAGGGCGGCAGGTCCCTAATCCGACTGGTCACGACGGGCATGATGCTCTCCGGCCTCGGCGTCGCCGGTGTCGGCGTGTACGGCAACCAACTCCCGCCGGAGCAGGCGGCACAAGTCCAAGGCGCCCAGAAATTCATCCAAGAACACGCGACCGCCTTCATCGCCGTGGGAATATTCCTCATCGTGGCTGGCTTCGTGCTCAACATGGTGATGGCCCAGCGCATGAAGAAACGTATGATGGCGTCGATGCCGATGATGGGCGGCATGGGCGGCGCCGCAAAGGGGGGTGCATTCCCCGGGATGGAGGGCATGACGGGTTTCCCGGGCATGTCCCCGTCGATGCAGCCCAAGGAAGTCGTCAAGGTCCGTTGCCCCACCTGCAAAACGCCCCAACTCGAGGCAGCGAAGTTCTGTGCGGATTGCGGGGCTGCGATGATTCCCGCACGGTAGGCGCTGCCGCGCCGTTGCATTCGTTCCATTCCGTGAAGGCGTATGCGACACCGCCGTCGGACGAGGAAGGGAATGGGTCGAAGGTCTTTGCTTCGCCAGACTTGTCAATCCGTGGAATACGGACAATCGGTGGAATCCGCGAAGCGCCTACTTCTTCGCCTTCTTCGCCGCCATGGCGTCCTTGAGCATGTCGCCAATAGTCAGTCCGGCTCCAGGGGCAGGCTTCTTGGCGCCGGAAACGATAGGCGCGGGTCCTTCGATTTTCTCCAGAAGGGCAATGCCCAGTTCCTTCTGCATGCGTCGGGCCACTTCGTCGCTGGGGCGCAGTTTTCCGGCCTCTATGTGCTTCAATTCCGGCACACGGGCAGATACCTTGTTGCCAAGAAACTCGTGTGTCCAGCCCTTCGCTTCGCGGGCCTTGTGGATGCGGGCCCCGTAGTCCTCGACCAGAACCCAGGTGTCCGATTCGCCGCCGAAGACCGACTTGCTAGTCATCCGCTGCGCGCGGCGTTCGAGGCCCTGCTCGACTGCCGCCTTTGTCCCTGCGGGGGCGGGAGTGTCCATTGCCGTCCCATACTTTGCGCATTCCAAGCCGAGGTTCACGACGGTGCCCTCGACCAAGTAGCGGCGCGTGCCGACCTTTTTGCCGCACATTTCGCATTCTTTCGTTGCACTTAGTCGTTCAGCCATAGGAATCACTTCCGTTGGGGAACGGCGCTTTAAGGCCGTTGCCACCCGGGCCAACAGGGGGAGGCCCTGAGGGCGTTACGGCAAGCCCTAAAACCCGCTTCCATATGAAGCAAACCGCACATGGCTTCCAGTCCGGCCCGTGAAGCGGGCCCCGCGGTCGAGGCGCCCGAAGGCCGGGCGGTTGACCTTGAAGGCCGCAACGCCGAACTGCGTGAAGACAAGCGCAAATCCGCAACGGAGGTCAAGCACCTGCGCGAAGAGGTGCGCAACATGACCAAGGAGGTGCAACGGCTCACGATTGAGTTGGAGAAAGTCAAGCATCCGCCGCTGATTGTGGGCTCGATTCTGGATATCCTCGTGGACGGTCGCGTTGTAATCAAATCCTCAACCGGCCCCAACTTCGTCGTGCCTGTTGCCGACTTTGTGGCACGCGACAAGTTGACGCCTGGCACACGAGTCACCCTGAGCCAGACGAACCTCACCGTCGTTGGTATCCTGCCCTCCAGCAAGGATCCTCTCGTTTCCGGCACCGAGGTCGTACACAAGCCCGACGTCACGTACGCGCAGGTCGGTGGGCTTGAGCACGTCATCCAGGAACTCAAGGAGGCGGTCGAGTACCCGCTCACGCGCCCAGAGATGTTCAAGAAACTCGGCGTCAAGCCGCCAAAGGGCGTCTTGCTTCGAGGTCTGCCAGGCACCGGCAAGACGATGCTTGCCAAGGCCGTCGCAAATGCAACGAATGCCACGTTCATCCGGATTGTCGCAAGCGAACTTGTGCAGAAGTTCATTGGCGAAGGCTCCCGCCGCGTCCACGAAGTTTTCCAACTGGCGCGCGAGAAGGCGCCCAGCATCATTTTCATCGACGAAATTGACGCCGTTGGTGCCCGCCGCACGGATGACGGCACAAGCAGCAACCGCGAAGTCGAGCGGACACTGATGCAACTGCTTGCCGAACTCGACGGATTCGAGCCGCGGGGCGACGTGCGCATCATGGCCGCCACCAACCGCGCCGACATCCTCGACCCCGCCTTGTTGCGCCCTGGCCGTTTCGACCGCATAATCGACGTGCCGCTGCCGAGTCCCGAGGCGGCCCAAGAGATTTTCCGCATCCACACGGCCGGCATGTCGGTTGCCACGGATGTGGATCTTGCCGTAGTCGTCGCCAAGTTGCGCGCGGTCTCGGGCGCCGACATCCAGGCCATCTGCACCGAGGCCGGCATGCGCGCCATCCGCAACGAACGCGACGCCATCACGCAGGCCGACTTCCTTGCCGCAGTCAAGAAATACGAGAAGGGCGAATTGCACAGTTCGCTCGTCGTAAGTGGTGCGCCGCAGTACGCCTAGGCCGAATCCTCGCGCGCTAGTGCGTCGTACTGGTCGTTCCCGTTGGTGCGGTCGCCGTTCCATCGTTCGCGCCACGCGAGGCCAGCATGGGCAGCTCCACGATGAACGCCGCCCCCTGCCCCGGTCCCGCTGACGTTGCCCGGATGACGCCGCCTTGCTGCTCCACGATGCCTCGGCTGATATAGAGGCCGAGTCCCATGCCCGGTTCCTTTGCATGGCGTTCGTGGACTTGCGTGAAGGGTTGGAAAAGGACGCTGAGTTGTTCTTGCGACAGGCCGCGTCCCGTATCTCGCACCTCAATTTGCGCCTTCGTGGCCACTTGACACGCGACAAGGCGCACGGTTCCGCCGGCGGGGGTGAAGCGGACGGCATTCGAGACGAGGTTGAACAGCACCTGCACCAGGCGGTCGCGGTCGCCTACGACGACCAGACTGGATGGCGCATCCGCTCCAAGAGTGATGCCCTTCTCTTCTGCCATCGTGCGCAACGATTCGACCACGTCGCGGGCGGCCTGCGCCACGTCGACGGGCAGGCTTTGCATGGCGAAGTGGCCCGCCTCCAGGTGCACGGCGTCGCTCAGGTCCGACGCGAGGCGCGCTACTTGATCGGTGCTGCGGCCGATGATTGCAAGGCTGCGGCGTTGCCGATCCGACATGGGTTCCGGCCAGGCTGCAAGCATGCCCAAGTGCATGGTTGTTGGTGAAAGGTGGTGGCGCATATCATGCGTGATGTTGTTGAGCATCTGGGTGCGCAGACGTTCGTGCTGTTCGACTGTGGCCAAGGCGACGTCGGCCTGCCGGCGCAGAAGCAGATTCTCGTGCAGCATGAAGTACTGCCGCGCCGCCAACAGGATGACTAAGATGGCGGCGTTCCAGAAGATGAAAGGATCAACGGCGCGGTCACGAGCCTGCATTCCCATGACCGCTGCAATCGCCACCCCGAAGGGAACCAGCGGCAGAGATGCGATAAGAACGCCAGGCTTGTATGCGGATTCCGCGGGCATTGGCGCAATCGGCCGTATGGCGGCGTAGGTTACGATTAGGAACCCGGCGATGCGGCAGATGTCGGTCCAGGAGTTGCTCTGTAACCGATCGGCAGCCTGGGCAAAAGACGCCAAGTTACCGGCCATAATGCCAAGCAGTGCAACACCGAGCCAAACGAGCGTGCGCGGTACGGGGGCCGCCGCCCGCAGCAGGACGAGCAGCAGGAGAGACAGTAGGAACAGATCCGCAAGTGGGTAGGCCACCGCAATGGCCCGCGCGGTTTGGGGCTGGGGGCCGTCCGCCGCCGCAAAAGCCGGGGCGCCGCTTGCGTAGACCAGAAGAAGGATGGACGTAGCGATGAGCAAAGCGTCAAGAAGCGTTCGCACGCGCGATGTCACGGTCGTCCTGCCGCCCACCATGGCAAGCAGGGCCGAAGCGGAAAACGGAACAATGGCAAGAAAGCCCGCATCGGCCAGAGATGGCACCGGAACGGCAGCCCGCTGCACGGCTTCAGTATAAGTGACCAGCATGGCACCGGCCGACCAGGCAAGGCAAGCGGCGCCCAACATGTTCCAGGCAAAACGCCGTTGCCCTGACAGTTCCCTGGCGCGTGTCAAGGCGAGTATGCCGGCTGTCAGAGATAGGATGGTGGCGCCCGCCTCGGCGGCGAGGCGATCCGCGCGGCCAAGCAGCGCAAGTGTGACCAGGATGGACAGGAGGGTTACCGCGACCGCCAGAAAGCCGCGTCGCCATGGCGCCATGGCCTGCTGGTAGTCCACCATGCCGCATCGGAGCGCCGTCCGTCTAGGAAACCCTTCTGCATGAATGCGCCCGGCCGCATAGCGGGCCTTTGCCGCTTTCTTCCTGCTTCATTCCTGGTGCGGGTCTGCCGGGCTATGACCCTCTCCGCCCGGACCCTGCCCGCCGCCTTTATGCCCCCCCGGCCGCTGGCGCCTGTGATGGAAGTGCAAGAGGCCCTCCGCCAAGCCGATGCGCACCTCAAGAACGCGCAGGAGCTTTCGGGCCGTCCGGTCGGCAAAGAGGAACTCCTGTACATGTGGGACAACCAGATTACGGCGCTCGACAATTTCTTGGCAGACACGGAGGCCGTACCCGACCCAGGCTTCAAGGCCAAGCGTGGCGAGTTGCGCGACGTGAAGAAGAAACTGACCGACTCCGTCGTCGCGTTCGAGGGGCAGGCCGAGGGGGCCGAAGCGGCGGGGCCGGGCGACGAGCCGTCGAAGGAGGAATGGGTCCAAGTCTACTTGGAGCAGGCGCAGGACATGATTGCGCTCGTGAAGGAGTCCTTGGCGGAGAAAGTAAAATCTGTCCAGGACTTGGTGAAGTGGGAAGAGCCCCTCGCCGTCGTAAACGGCTACCTTGCTGACTCCGAGCCGTTCCAGGAAATGAATCGTGACCTGCGCAAGGCCCGCAGCGTCGTTCGCATGGCGCGCAAGGACCTCAAGGCCTCCATCGATGACGTCTTTGCCAAGTGGAAGGCCGCCGACCGCGCGGCCCCGGCGGACGGCGACGACGAAGACGAGTGACCTCGCGAGGAATGGCGCTGCACCCAAACGAAAAGGCCATTCGAGATTTTTACGCGGCCTTCGCGCGGCGTGACGCTCAGGCCATGGCGCTGTTCTACGGCCCCGATGCAGTATTCGGCGACCCAGTTTTCCCCTACCTGCGGGGCAACGACATCGTTGCGATGTGGAGCATGTTGGCATCGGGCGCACGCGACCTTCAGGTTGAACTCCTCGATGCCCAGGCAACCGAGACAAGCGGATCTGCGAGTTGGACGGCGACCTACACGTTCTCCGGCACCGGGCGGCGCGTGGTCAACGTCGTCGAGGCCCGTTTTCGGTTCGTTCGCGGCCGCGTGGTCGAGCATGCCGACTCTTTCGATTTTTGGCGTTGGTCGCGCATGGCGTTGGGCGCTCCGGGGCTCCTGTTTGGCTGGACGCCAATCATCAAGGCCAAGGTGCGCAAGATGGCCGCGAGGCGCTTGCAGGCATGGAAGGAAACCCCGCGCGCCACGCTTCCACCGCTCGCAGCGCTTAAATGAAGGCCCCAAGTGGGCCGCCCCGTCGGCAATGCCGGCGCCGCAACCGGGTCTGTGGTCTAGCGGTTATGACGTCACCTTGACATGGTGAATATCACCAGTTCAAATCTGGTCAGACCCATATCACACGTAACGTACGATTCGCCGGTGCTCCCGTTGGGACGGAAACACAGGTCTCACGCGACCCCGGGGTCGCTTATTCAACCAAGATGGCCGCCTCGCTGAGCCAGGTACCTGCGTAGTGCGGTCCGTTACCGCTTGCCGGTCTTGGTCGGCACCCAGGCCACCTTGAACAGTCGGACTCCATCCTCCTCCAATTCAAAGGACACGAAACTTGGCTCGCCAATGCCGAGGTGTTCGAGGACTTCTTTGGGCAGCTGGACGCGACCCCGGGCGTCGACCAGGCGCGGTTGCAGCGTGGGCCGTTGGGCCATACGACAGCCACGGGGTCACACCCCAAGGCATTACGCGGGCTAAACCCCAAATGGGTTGAGCCCCTGCTGGCCGCATGCGTGGCCTCTCCCTCGCCTGCCTCCTTCTCATCGTCGCCCTGCCCATTGCGCACGCCGCTGCATTGCCCGTCACCTACCACCAGGACTTGGGCACCGCCCAAGCGGAAGGGGGTCGCATCCAGATTTCCATCTCCGTCGACGCCAGCGTCAACTGGAGCCTAGACGGGGGGGCCGTGGCGGCTGGCGCGACAATCACGCGCCCGCTGTCACCAGCACCGCAAGCGATGGTTTTCCATGTCGTCTACGACCTCCAGCGGCCCTGCTGCCCCAACCAACGCGTCACAGGATCTCAAGATGTCCCCGCCACAACCAGTATTGGTACAGCCGTTCTTCCACCCTTCCCCATATCCGGAGATCAGACCTGGAATCTCCAACTCACCATCACGGGGAGCCTGCACGCCACGCCAAAAACGCCGGGCGCAAGCGTGCAACCCGTCACGATGCAATGGACCACATGGGATCCGCAGTCACTCTCCATCTCACCGGATGCCCCGGCGCCACCCGCTGTCGCGTTGTCCGTCATGACCAGGTACGACATCTCCGTGACTCCCACGGTCAGCCACACCAGCGGCTTCACGGCCACCGCGTCTCCGCTGGCGGCCAAGATTGACGGCCAACCCGACGTAACGGCGTCCTACATTGTCGCGGGCGCCAAGAGTGCCCCACTGCCATTGCCCATGATTGCCATCGCCGCGGCCGCCTTGGCGCGGCGGCGGTGGATGCTGGCGGGGTGACACCGGTACCCCTGAGCGTGGCGCAAGCCCAGTTGGGATTGTGCCACGGTTGTGAAGTGCCGTGTCCGTTGCCGTGGATTCGGTTTTTTCTCTCCTGTTGCTGGTTTCCCGGGCCCTCGCCGTCGTCGCTGGCCTCCTCCTGGGACTTGCCACGGGGGCGGTGTCTTGGCGTGTCCCTCCATTTCCCGCCGTCTGGACATTTTCTGTCTTCTCTTGTTGCGGGCTTCCGGAAATCTTGATTGAACGCGGTGATGCGCGGCTGCCGGACCAACCCGTCCGCCACGAATTTCTTCCTGTTGGGGCTCGGTTGCGGTAGGACGCGCCGGCCGCTCGGATGCACGATTTCATACACCAAGGTTTGTCCTATCAGAATTGATTCCGCAAGTCGCGGAGGCCCACGGTATGCAGCGCGTCGATCCAGCGTCGCTATTGCGGCCGTAGGGCGATGGGGCAAGGTGCGGCAAAAACCCCTCCAAATGTTTCAAAGCAGCCTTTCAAAATGTTCTCCTGTTTTTGATGTGCGCTAATCTTGTCTTGCTGCAGGCGTGAAGTTGCCCAGGAGGGCCGGCAGTTTTGACGTTTTTCCCTCTGTTGGGTGTCATCCGATGGCCGCGTGGCAGCGCGATGGGCCCGCGAATTGGCGCCAACGGTTGCCTCAGAAGGGATAAGTTGGCGTGCGTCGTCGTCGATTCGTGCAGGCGGCGTCGGATTTGAGTCGCAGCCGCGGCTACATGTTGCGCGCCGGGGATGAGGTGCGCGTTTTGGCTGCGGCGTCCGAGGCGGAACCTGTGCGCCTGCATCACATCGTGCAGCAGACGGGCCTTAGCCGGCCAATTGTTGGCGGCCACGTTAGGCAACTGGTTGCCAAGGGTCTTCTTTGGCAAGCCAAGGTTGGTGCTGCCACCCTGGTTCACTGCAAGCCAGTTGCGGCGTCGCGCCGCATCCCATCCACGTCGCAGTATGCCTTGCATGTGGCTGAATCCAGGCGTATCTTCAAAGTGATCCAGGAGTGCCCAGGCATTTGGATGCGGGAACTGGCCAGGCGCGTCGGTTTGGGCGCTAGTCAAACGGCGGCCTACGTAGCGCATCTGGAGGCGCTGCACATCGTGGCGACGCGAACGTGGCGCAACCGCACCGCGATTTGGGTTGGATTGGCTCCCGGAGACTGGAAGCGCCGCCTCTTATTCGCCGACGAGCGGTTCGAGGAGTTACTGCGTTTCATCCAGACGCACAAACGCGCGCCACAATCCAACATCATCGACCATGCCAAGACAAATTGGAATTGGCCCCGCTCCACCACGCAGTTCCGCCTCCAACAACTCGAGGACGCCGGGCTCATTCGAGCCAGACCCGGCCGCCAGCGCACCTACAGCGTCCCACAAAGACAACGCCTGCCACGCGTTTCACAATAAACGATGGAGGATACGGCCACCCGCTTGGGAGGAGCAGGCGATTCCGGACTCGCCGTGGCGCCGTGATGGCCAAACGAACGGCGTGGCCAGCGTTTCGGTTGTTTTGCAACACGCAGCGGTGTCCGCGTCCAGCCTGCTTTCCTAGGTTTTGGCCGACCGCTTCTTCGTGGTTGGGATGACGGCGTTGTGGTCACACGACGCGCACACATTCCAGTTGGCCCACGGCTGCTCGGCCGCAGGGGCCGGTGGTGACAATATTCGCTTGGACACGAGGGCGTCAGCCTGAGCCATCGCTTCCCGTGCGGTCAGGTGGTACATCATGCCCCGTGCTCCAGGGTATCCGCAGTTGATGGCCGCCAACGCCTGGCCGCGCGCTAGGCCTTGGCCGATTGCGTCGGCTTTGATTGTCTTCCAGTTTATCCTCTTCCGGAAGGTGCGGTTGATGAGCGCTGCTGTGCACCAGTCTCCCGAACCTGCCGCATCTACGAAAACGGGAGCGCCGAAGGCAGGGAGGCGCGTCCAGGCCCCCTGCCGAACGCGGAATTGGAGACCGTCGGGTCCCATCGTTTCAATCTGGACTGGTAATTTCGCCGGCTCGAGGAGATCCTGATAGGCATCGAGGCGTTCGGCGCTGTACTTGAGCACGTGGGCCACCGTGCAGGCCCGCCCAAACAGCTTCTCGTCGCGAATGCTGTTGGGCTCGAAGACGACGGTTGCTCCATGTTCGCGGCTGTCCTGTGCAAGCTTGATGCCTGCCGGCGTTGCGCGGTCGAAGTAGTAGACAGTGGGGTGCCCGGTCTCCTTGATGACTGCATCGACGCCGGCCAGCAGGGGGGCACGGAAACGAGGGTAGGGATTGCCGCAACTGGGGCATTTCCAATGAAAGCGATGGGTGAGTTGGCCAGAGGGAGTACGTTTGTTTTCTTGGACGATGACGGGCGAGCCTCCGCCCGCGTCGCCGACCAAGAACTGCGTGTCCACCCCGTGCTTGGCTAGGTCTTCCACGATACGGCGGCCGCTCGCGTCCTTTCCGAGCCGCGCCCATGGCGTGGCGGTCCACCCCAGCCAGGCCAGGATGGCCATGACGTTGCCGCAACTGCCGCCCGCGTATGTTTTGGGTGTTTTCTTGCCACTCTCAAGCAGGACGTCCAAGGCGACGAGGCCACTTCCGACCGCACGCGGTTTGGAGGCCGGAAGTCTAGCCATAGGCGTCCCCCGCAAGCCAGAGCGAGTATGGTGTGGACGCGGTTTCCTCCCCAGGTTCGACCTTGTGGCCGGCGGCTTCGACGAAGGCAAAACTCACTCCTTGGCATAGGCTACGCTTCTTTGCCTCATAAACAGCAAGCAATCCAGCCAGGCTCAGGAGCTTGGTGCTGTGAGCCGTTACTAGGACGCGGCAGCCTCCGAGGACTTGGTAGTTCTTGCCGAATTCGGCAATAGTCTCCACGAGCTGCTGATAAGCTTCGAAGGGGTTGTCCTCGCTCACGCGAAGGACGTTTGGCAATTGCCGGAATACTTCGTCCTTGCGCTCCAAGAAGTTGTCGTACTCGACCACGAGTTCGTCGCTGTGGCGGGGATCCTGGCTCGGGCTCGGCACGACCGGACACTTTTCTTTTGGGGTCCAGGTCTGTTCGGCTACCGCCTGGAGTTGCTCAAGGCGGCCGCGGCCAAGGATGGGCATCCAAATGCCCGGGCGCTCTTCCGGGTTCTCAACGTCGAAGCCCGCAATGAAACCTGCAAGCAGGAACGCGTCCTTGTTAATCTCGGTCTGTCGGATTCGTTGGTCGAGCTGGGGGTTGTGGTCGACGACGACGTGGACATTGAGGACCCGCTTGCCTGCCACGTCATCACTCACGCTTAGCGCGGTGCTGATGGCGGCCATGGCTACGGATTTGGGCATGGCGTTGATGTCGATGATGACGTCTGTGTCCTGGCCGGCCTCGAGGAATTGACGAACACGGGTCTGCACGGCCTTACTGCTCTCTCCTCCATGCTTGGGACGGCCAATGTTGATGTCGGTCTCCTCATGGTGGGTCTTGTCGATGTCGGTCATGAGCGCAGCGCGGTTGGCGGCCACCTGGTCCGTGATCTCCTTCTGGCCCCCCGGGTACTTCAGCTCGAACGATAGGATGCGCTCGGGCTTGGTTTTGCACTTTGTGAAAACGAATGGCAGGAAGTGGGTGGCGCGCGGGTCGAACCCGAATGCATGCACGACGCTGACGCGACGGCTGTCACCCAGGTACGAAGCCCAAAATTCTTCAAATTCGGATCCACGGACGAAGAAGCCTTCGCGCCAGCGAGGACGCCAACCGTCAGGGGCCACCGGCATCCTCCGGGTGAAACTCGTCGATGCGACGGCTGCCCTTTGAATTGGGCAGCTTCGGCACACGTACGATGCGCTTTCGGTTGGCCTGGCTCTTGCCCCCGCCGTCGGCAGGTTGGAACCCGTTCTCGAGCCAATCCGCCAGCTCCCCCAAAGTCGTGCCTTGGAACTGGCGGCTGCGAATGGGCAGCCCACTATGCACGAGCAGGAGCGGATTAAGGAAGAAGATTCGGTGGGGTTCGCTCCTGTGCGCACGGCTTTGCACCGCGAGAAGATTGTAGGCCACTGCTTTCCCAAGAAGGTTCGAAACCGCCGCGTTCGTGGGGTCAACGGTCATGTCCATCAGTGATTCGTACTCTACGACTGGGATGCCGAGACCGACCGGAGCGGGCGCATACGGCGCGTTTGGCTTTTCGAACTCAACGTGTAGGCGGTCCAGCATCAAGGATAGCAGGCGTTGCAGCTCCGGTCCATCTGTTGTATCCTCGCGGATTGCTTTCCAGCGGTCACCTGCCAAATTCCGGACCAGCCGGTCTTGGTCCGCGGCGTCCACGTGAATTTGGGGGTTGCGGCGGATTTCCTGGTCCAACGCCTTGTCGTAAAGAACATGGCAGGTGCGGATGAACTGCTGAACGTTTTCCATGCCGAGGTACGCCAGGGTGTCGATGCCATAGTAGAGGGGGATCTCCGGCAGTTGCTTATCGCCTTGAGATTCAACCGAGAGGAGGGCATGAGCTGCGTGCATGGTGTCGGCCGTTTCTACGTTGCGTGCCTGCAGTACCGAGACTTCCAGAACCTCCTCGATGCTCAAGGGCACGGCATTCATGTCGCGGTCGACGAGGATTTCAAGGGCGCGCCAGCGGAGCAGCGTGTCCCAAGGCGTTGCGGCGCCTTGGGGCCATTCTAGCCACTTGGAAAAGCGTCGGCCTCCCCGGGTCTTGGCTTGGATGCTCTTCTTGACGCGGTCCGTCGCCTTGGCAATCACGTCGTCCGACCCGGGAAAGACGAATTTGTCCTGCACCAGGTCCGTGAAATGCTTGATGCGTCGGCTCGCTCCCCTGCCGATGCGGCGGTCGCCGATGGCCGTCAGGAATGCGATCTGGGCACGATTTCCGGCAATGGACTTGCTGGCCTTTCCATCATCCTCTCCCTTGCTACGCCACAAGTCTTCAAGACGAACCTCAAGCCAATCCCGCTTTTCTCGCGCGCCGAAGAAAATGGCGGCGCGACTCATGACGTGCAAGCGCGCCGCCATCCAGACGCGCGCGCCTTCGCGTTCCTCCGTGATGCTTTGGGCAAGCCAGCCACGTTGGTCGGCTGTTAGCGTCTGCGCGTCGTCAAGGAGGATAATCGAGCTGGCCCTGACGGGCTTGCTGTCGAAGGACCAGTATCGGGGATCGCAGACCCGCTGCGCCACGAAGGACTGGCTGGAAGTGTCCGGGGATGCAGATTCCCCCGTCCCTTCAATACTCTCAAGACAAGCGCGCTCGGCATTGGATGCCCATAGGAGAAGCTCGCGGCCCGTACCCGACCGAGGTGCGGAGCTCGGCAGGCCGTGGAACTCTTCGCCGAAGTTGAAGTTGAACCGTTCGAGACCTTCGGTCATCGGGGCTTCGTGGAAAGCGCAGATGGCCCGCAGGAAGCGCAAGATCACGCGCGCGTTTAGCAGCGCGAAGAAGAGCGAACGCTGTCGTGCCTGTGGAACGTTCAGGTCTCCGATGTAGGCGAAGCTGATGGTGCACTTGCTGTGCACGCCGATGATGACCAGGTTCCCTGCATGCAGGGCACCGATTCGCTCGAGTGTCTGTCTCAGAGGGTCGTTCTCTCCACGGCGGCGCGCAGCCTGCAGGACGCCAGGTGTGAAGGCGCGTAGAAGCGCGCTCTTGCCGCCGCCTTGCGCACTGAGCCAGTACGTCAGCGGCGCCTTCATGTGTTTGTCCCAGGCGATGCGATCCATGATGCTGGGCTCGAAAAGTGTTGCAAAATCCTGGTCGCTCTCAATAAGCTCCGTAATGCCCTCGGCAAACGGGTTGCTAAGTGTCCCAGCCATTAGGTGTCCCACCAGTGGCGGCGAACGCGCGGGAACAATCCTTGCATGCCCTTCTCACCGGGGTACATCCAGATTGGGCCTATGGTGTTGTTCGGGCAGTTGTGGTACAAGACAATCGGGAGAGCGCATTTCTTGAAGCCCCATTTTTGGTGGCCATCCGGCCCGCCCTTTGCCATGCTCTTGTCGTACGAGCCCGTCATGTCATAGGCGTCGATGAAGTCGCGGTACCGAGAGTCATTGACTTGCTGGCCGACTGCAAGTGTCGCGGGCAACGGCTGGACCGTCAGGATCTCCGTGGACGCCGTGAGTTTGCCGGCCGTTTTTCGTTTCGCGTTGAACGTATCAATCTTGCTTTTCACGTCGGCGTTCGCCTGATCCGTTGCGACGTAGAACACGAGGTGGACTTCGAGGTTGGCTTGGTCCAAGTCAGGGTAGACGTCGTCGCCCAGCACGAGGTTGATGAACGTCGGGTACCGCCCCTTCCATTTCTGAGCGAGTTCGTCGTAGTCGATGACACTGGTACCGCTGGCGGAAAGGTCATCGACCAGGAAGATGCGCCGGACCTTCATCGCCGAGATTTCGCCAATCCCTTCTGCGGCGACGTCGGCCGCGTTCGTGTCACGGTGATCGGTCCACGACCTGATCATTTCTGTCAGCCGGTCTGGGGTTACGTGGTAGCTAGAGTGGACTTGGTCGTTGTGCAACTCTCCAAGGCGGCGAAAGTCGTCGATGCGGGCACCGTCGCTGAGGCCAATGAAGAGGGAATTGCGTTCGAGAGCCCGGAAATATCTTGATTGCGCGATCTTGGGGCGCTTGTGAATCGGTAGCTTGAGCGCCTGGGTTTCCGAAGTCACCAGGAAACTGCGGATGAGGTGTTGATAGGCGACCTGGGCAAAGTGGTAGATGTCACCGCGGCCGAAGAAAACAAGCCGGTCGCGAACAAAGTTGAAGGCCGCTTGGCGATGGTTCTCGGGGATGCGGCCGAGCCACGAAACGAGGCTCTCCATGAAGTACCGTCCCGGGGCGAATTGTTGGTACTCATCGTACTTGTATTGGGCCAAGGCCCCGAGTCGGCGAATCTCGTCCGGGAACTTGTCCTTCGGGAAATCCTTCAGGAGCCGAGCTAGGGCTGAGTTCACGTCGTTGGAGTGCACGGTCAGGCGCTCCGCCGCGACTTTGAGTTGGGGCCATGCAGCGTACGCAGGAACACCAAGGCCGCTTGAGGACCGCGTAGAGTCGGCAGGGATGCAAGGTGGCCTGCCTGCCCGTGGGGGGTCGTTAGCCAAACCGTGTACCCCGAGGCATGGTTGAGCATGGGGAAGTCATTGCCATTGATGGCCCCCATGTCGCCGAGGCGGACCACGTCATCCGCTTTGATGCCAGCCTTCTTTGCCACGGCCTCCACCACTCGCGGCTTTCCCGCGGACGCTGGAAAGATATCGAGGCCGAGGGTACTGTGCCCGAAGGCCAGCGGGAGCTTGAGTTCGTGAACTAATGCTTGAACGAGCGCTCCCAGTGGCATGGCGTTTCCAGGGTTCCGGGCGTTTGCAGTGAGTTGTGTCGGCCGGTCCTCGATGTCGAACCATGGCGGATCGTTGTGTCGTTCTAGCGCGACCTTGAGTTGAGCAAGCAAAGGATCAGGGTCGCCGAGTTTGGGGTCTCCGTCGCTGAAGGATTGCAAGATGGTACCGTTGTAGTAGCCAAGCACCACCTGGCTGGCGTACTTCTCGGCGATGTGTCCCTTGAATATCTGGTGGTGGAGGCTTTTTCCCCGCCCGGTTGCAAAGCCGACGATACAGCCTTCGCCCAGGAGGCGATTCAGCTCCTGCATTATTCCTGCGGGCGGGGCGCGTCGGCGCTCGCGCCGTTCAAGGATCGTGCCGTCTACGTCGAGGACGAGGCCCTTCACCACATGGGGCGCACGGTCAGCCTTCTGGCGGCCGAGCGCTTGTGCTGGTGCGGGAGGAACCTTTGCGTGGGCCTCGTGGGTGGCGCTGACACCCTTGGGGCCAAGGCTGTAGATGGAGCGGCCCCAATTGGAAACGATTGGGCGACCTGGATTCACGCCGCGCTCGTGGCCGAGCGATTCAGTCAGAAGCATTGAGGAGATGATGGAACGGAGCCGGCCTGCGGAGTCGTCGGTGGTCGAAAGCTTCAGTTGCGGGACTTTCTTTGGCAGTAGCCCAAGTGTGGCATCGAGGAGGCGGCGGCTGCGCTGGTCGCCAAATGCAATCACCGCCACTTCGTCGAGGTGAGCTGCCAGCCAGTTGTGGCGGCCGTGGGCGAACATTCGTGCATCGGCGAGGTGGACGGTTCCAAGGCCTCCTTCGTTTATGCGTGCCTCGAAATCGATTGCCCCGGACGATCCATTTCCGGCGTGTAGGACCAGGAAAATCGGCCGCCCCGAAACCGCGTTGGCTTGTCGTTGAGCCGCCTTGCGCGCGGCGGCGAATGTGGATCCGAGGAGCGCCTCGATTGTGGCTGGCAAAGTGGGATCGAGGTTGCAAGCCTCCGCCCAACATCGAATAACGTGCGTGCAGGTTGCCAACAGAGTGTTTGTAGCCAGGAAGCCGTCCTTGCGTATGGTGCACTGGATGTCGAAGACGTGGGGGTAGCCCTGTTTCTCGGCGCGCTGGGCAATCGGCGAATCGGCATTGGCGGTAACGATGAGCAGCTCGGCAGCGCCCGTCTGGGCGGCCGCATCGAAGCTATGCAGGACGTCCTTGTTGCGGCCGCTGGCGGTCATGACGACGCAGGACTCGCCTTGTAGAACCCCTTCCTCGGCCATTTGAAGCGTCGATGCGACGCGCGCCGGTAAACGCGTAAATTCGCGGTGCAGAGAGGCCGCCAACTCGCAGGCCGCAATGCTGCCGCCGACACCGGTGACTACGAGCGGGTGGGCCAAGGTGGCGCGGAAAGCCTCGATGTCCTCCTTCGAGTATTTGCGGCCCACAGCCTCCCCGTAGGTCGCCGGTAGGGCATCGATTTCGACCGCGTAATCGCGTCCCATCCTACTGATTGGAGTTTGCCTCGGCTTAAATATGCTCTCGGGACCGAAGCGGAAGTATTCGAGACCGTTGGCTCCGGGCGTCGTCGGCGTCTAAGGGCAATCCGTTCGCGCTGACAGGTAGCCGAAATCCAACGGCGGCTACGCATTCACTCACCTCTTACCCGCATTTATCGAGTCGAACGCAATATGCGTCGCCAATGACATGGAGTGACCTCCCCCGCAAAGGGGCCTATCTACCAATCTGGGCCGCAATTTTCGCAGTCCTCGTAACCTTTAACCATACCTTGGCTGGAAGCATCTTGGGCGATGTCCTCACCATTCCTACCGCCTCGGTGGTGTTCTGGTCCGGATGGCGCTTCCTTCATCCGAAACGCCAGAGGGCGCGCGCGGGCTCTAGATCAAGTTGAGTTCACGGTCCTGTCGGCTGGCGAATCATCCTATTCGACGAGGAAGCCCACAGGATTCGTCACGGTCTCCGACGAGGGATATCTAGGCCAGGTTCGGATTCTGCGACCCAAAACGCTCAAGCGTACCATGAACGGTGGCCCCCGAGTGAAGAGCATCCTCTCCACCATTGAATCCGAAATCCTTGGGCCGTTCACGCGCCTGGTGGTGCCCGGCTCCTTGGTCGTTGGAGCAATGATCCTGGCCGGTTCAAATTGGGGTCTGGTCCCTGCAATCGCTTGGGCCGAGCCGATGCCACTTTTCGGATTGTCAGGGGCAATTCTCCTGTTTGGAATGACGCTGGAGAGTGCCGGGACCCACCTCGAGGCCCGCTGGGACAAAGGGCTGGAGGATGCTGCGACGCGGCGAAACCGGAACGTCGCCGACGACATTGACGTAATGGGCGATTGGCATGCGTACCTGCGGTTGTGCTACGAAATCGAGGCCGTCGGTCACCGCTACCTTCGCACCCGCGTTGTTCAACTAAAATTCGAGCTAAACGCCGGCCTCGCCTTGGTTCTCGCCGGCATGATTACGAGCGTGGCCTCGATAGGGTCAGGCGGAAGCTGGCCCCTGGTCTTGACTGGAGCGGGGCTGGGCCTCGGTCTAGGAACCTATCTGGTATGGGAGGCCCGCAACACGCAGCGCCTTCTCGTCAAGATACGGCACGAGTTGCTCCGAGGACTGACTAGGGTGCCGTAAGCAGCGCGAATCGAGGCGATGAGATGCCGTCGCGCTCTCCAGGCGTGGATTGTGAGTGGCGGCCGACGTTATTCGGGCGGGCGTAGTCGGTCTGCTATTTGGCTGCCCAGGATTTCCTTCTCGAGCAGGTGTTCCCAGTCTGCGAGGGCCGCCCGTAGGAAATCAGCAGGATGTTCGACCTGGGGGCCCCAGTGGATTTCGAGGCGCCGGTAGAAGTCCCCGAGGCTCTCGTAGCGCGTCGTTTGGCCGCTTGATTTCAGCCAGATGTCCCCTTGAAAGTACTTCGGCAGACGCCCAACTTCAATGCCCCGATGCTTGGAGGCATCGCCAATGGCCTTGACGGCCTGCTGTCTTGGCAACTGAGTTACTCCATCCAGTACCGCGGTTGAGACGCCGCTGGGCAAATTCTTGCGGACCCAATCGAACAGGTGCCGGACAGCTTCGACCGCATCGAGGAAGTCGTCCTCCAAGGCTTCCATGGCGTCCCGCGAGATGGGTTCGTTCTCGAAGTGCGTGAAGCGATCGATGGAACGGCGGACACGGGCGAAGTGAGCAGAAAAACCGAGATCCTGCAACTTCAGGTCGAGCTCCTCGCTGAAGGCCATCTTCTGCTCCCAAGAGTCGGACGAGGGGGGTTGTCTACGACGCACGTGACTGGGACGGCGGCCCGGCGTATGGAAGCAACGGTCCACGGCATTCTCGGGCGCTATCCCCTCATGGATTGTGCTGGCAGCGGGTCCATAACGTCAGGCGCGTTGCCGGCTGTGTGACGGTCCACGAACTCATCCGAACTGCGGCGGAGAACATGCGTCGCGACGCCGAAGCCGCGGGCCTCACGCGTCTGAGGGCGCCTGGGGAGCTGGGTCGAAGCCGTGAGGAAATCTTGCGCGAGTTTTTCCGAAAGCGACTTCCCGCCCGGTTTGGCGTCGCAACGGGCATCGTTCTCGCATCCGCAGCGGAGTTTACATCGCAGCAGGACATCGTCATTTTCGACCGCCTCAACCATGCGCCCCTCGATGAGAACGAAGCTAGCGCCTTGCTCACAGCTGACGCCGTTTCCGCCACTTTTGAGGTCAAGACCAACCTTTCACGTAGCGAACTGAAGGCGGTCGTCGAAAAGGTGCGCAAGCTGAAGACCCAATTGCGTGCCGCGCCCCACGAATTCGTGGGCAAGCCGGCCCTTACCGAGAGCATCTGCGGGCTGTTTGCCTTTAGCGGACCCGATGCTCCGCAACTCCATGCCTGGCTGGCCGACCTTCAGCAGGGAATTCCCATTCCAGACCGCCTTGACTTTGTCTGCGTGCTTGGCAAGGCCCTGGCTCGAGGCGGCACCTACTTTGAGGTATCGAACTTCGGCGAAATCGGCTCCGAGTATCGGACGAAATTGGGGGCACGCGAGGCCGATCAACGCGCCCAATACCCGGACCACCTATCCACATGGGAAGTGGGCGAGCATTCGCTCTTTGTCTTGATGCATCAACTCATGTCATACATTACTCGTCGGCCGGATACCATTCCAAACTGGTCAAACTACGTTCCTCCAGCCTTCGAATTCGGCGCGGAAGTTCCAACGGCACGACGCGTTGCAGGATAGCAGGCAGGCAGGCCCGCGACGGGGTCTCACGACGACTCCATCACAATGGTTGGCCAGCGGCGAGGGGCCGTTCCCATACGCTTTCCGCCGCGGGATATCTCATCCCGTCTGGAGCCATGGCACCGGCCCTGGCCTGTCAGAGCGTTTCAATCCAAGCGGTTCCACGCTGCCAAGACTTGACTGGTAGACCAAGTTCCTCCAAGAACCGGCTGGCCACCGTGTTCACGTAATAGAAATTGCCGACCAGATTCAACCGGAGGTCCCGATTTTCGCCGCGCGTGGCCTTCTGAAAGGAAGACAGAATCAGACGCTCTCTGGCCCTCGTTACGATGACGTACATAAGACGCCGTTCCTCCTGGAGGCGGGCCACGTCTGCCACTGATGTGGGGGCAGGCGCTGAGGGAAGAACGCCGTTCACCAGCCCGCTGACGACGACGGTATGTGCTTCCAGTCCTTTCGATGCATGGGGAGTCATGATGTTTACGCGAGCGTCTTTGGTCGTCGCGATTTGGGCAGTCACGTATTCGCGCAGAAGCTCGGAAAGGGTCTGGTCGGGATCCGCGGTGGCTTCAACGTCGCGTAGCGCGGCTCCAAGTGTCGCGGTTGGGCCGTCGAGCGGCAACAACTCTGCCAGCCGCTGTGCACGGCCCATATCGAGGAGAGGGCGTAGGGCGCCCTCAAGCTCCTCATATCGATCTCGAATCGCGGCAATTCGTAGAGTGACCCGGCATAGGGAATCATCTCGCAGCACCTGTTGAGGGGTGGCTCCCGTCTGAACGCAATGGTGGATGACCTTGGCATAGGCGGCGCGCCGGTAGTCGGCGCTCCCCAGGCCAACCCAAACACGCAGGGCCACCGCGTCATCTTGGTTATCTGCCAGGGAAAGCAGAGATAGCGCGCGTTGCATCTCAAGGCCCGCCCAGTTGGGCTTGCCGTGGAAGCGAACATCGGTTCTCCCCATCGCATTCAATTTGGTGGCCAGCCTGCTTCCAAAATCAGCGCGGGGCACAAGGACGAGGATGCGGCCATCCGGCGGCACCTTTCCGGCCTTCAGAAGTCGGTCAATTCCCTCCGCCAAACCGTCCAGTTCGTTCTCCAGCGTATTCCATTGAAGGACGCTGATTTCGCCACGGTTTACTTTTTCGGCCAAGGGCCGTAAATCTCCCTTCAAGCGATTAGGGTTCCTGGCAATCAAGAGGTTGGCGGCGTCCACAATGCGCCCATCGCATCGCCGACATACAACCAATTGATAATCTTCCTTTGGCGGGGCCTGACCATCCAACCATTGCCGGATGCCGTCCGGATTTGCGAATCTAAACGAATAGATGGACTGGTCGTCGTCACCCACAATCATCATGCGGCCCTTGGATGCCAGGAGCTGGAGGAGGACCTGATCCGCGCGGTTCAAGTCTTGATATTCGTCGACGAGAATGTGATCAAACGTGTCATAGGCGGGTGCCATCGGGTTATTGCGCAGGTATCTGACGGCTAGTGAAATCAGTTCCCCGATAGCCATGGCACGGTGAAGGACCATCCACTGGACGTAGAAATCATTGAACTCCTTGTCAGCCGTGTTTGTTGGAAAGCCGATTTCCTCCGTTTGAAGTCTGGCCCACATGCTGTCGAAGGCATGGAGCCGTTCCTTGGCCGCTGCAACGGAACCCTGAGACGCTGCGGCATCATGCAGGAAGGCAGGCAGCTCGTGGTCAAACAAGGGTCGGGGGTGACGGCCCAGGGCTGCAATTGCCGAATCGCTGCCAAGGACAGAGAACGCGTGCGAGTGGAGCGTACATGCAACCAGTTCCTCTGCGCCCTGAATCTGTGTCAAGTCGCCCTTTAGCTGCGCAGCCGCCTGGCGAGTGAAGGTTACCGCGAATATCCGGTGGCCCTTGTCGGGCGCCTTCTCAAGAAGCTTGGAAACGCGCTGCTTCAGCTGGTACGTCTTCCCGGTTCCGGGCCCTGCCGCGCATCGAATTCGACCCGCCGTGGATCCGGGAAGGAGGGCTGGGTCTGGCATGCGCCTCCCAGGAGCAGCGCTCGTTCAAGGCTTCTGGCTAGGCCGGCGCCCTGGAGCAGGTCGGCCTTGCACACGCCACCTCGCCATATCCGAGCCAGGAGTTCGCGGAATTTCCACGGTTGGCCCTGGCGTGATACGGCAGTCTTCCCCCCGCAACTCTCTTAATGGGCATTCGCAATGGATTGTCATGGCACGAAAGTCCATGCGGGTTGGCCCATTTCGCTTGTGGACGACCAAAAATGGACTCTCGGGAAACATCACTGTCGGCGGCCGCCGCGGCATTACCATCGGCCAGCGCGGCACCTCTCTGCGCTTAGGTCGCGGCCTTCGTTTTCGACTCAAGTAGGCCACACCATCCCGAGTTGTCATGGTAGCGATTCTACGCCACCACGCGGTTGCCCAGCCCCAACACGCAGGAACGCCGTCCTACGCGTGCCACCAAGCGGCAGGCAGCGCGTTTCCAACCCGGCGATCCAAGCGGTGCACGTATCCGCCGCAGCTCACGACGGTAGAGGAAAGGAGTCGCTTGAACCTCACAACGTCAACCAAGCCCGCGTGGTAAAGACGCCGAGAAGCCAAGACTTCCACTACGCCGCTTTCTGGCTTTTCCAGGGCCTCCTCTCGAGAGAGCGGGAGCTCACGTTCCAACAAGTCAACCACACCTTGCGGAAGGTCCGGGCGCTTTTGCCAACTCACGGAGGCGGTAGTCTCATACTTCTTTTCCGCAACATCGACTTGGTAAACCTTGGCGTTGCCGTCGCACTTTTCGCACGTCGTGCTGCCTAGGCCAATGCATGTCGGACAAGCAACCGCGCGCTCGTCGTTGCATTTCAAGCAAGGCGACTCGTAGCCCCTCCCGTGGCAGGCTTCGCAGGCTGCCTGGCCGGCCACGCGGGTGCCATTGCATTTTTTGCAGGGCGGCTGATGATTGTCAAGGTGAGAACACCGTGGACATGGAAGCTTCTGCTGACCCTTGCACGTCTTGCACGTTGTCCTGCCGTTTCCCGTGCAAGTGGGGCAATCGACCAGGTCACCTAGTCCGTACAGCCATCGCACGACCCCGTTCGTGTACTCGGCCGGCGCGACCGGTTCACTCCGAGCCAAGGCAAACGCCGCTTCGCTACCGAGGTATTGACGTTCGACGCGGTAGGTCTCCATCCATGCCTGCTGACGCGTGAAGGCGGCCTGGAACGAGACACCTGCAGCGAAGCTCAACGGACTTCGCCACCACCGGTCCTCCCTGGAGGCAAGGGCTAGGTCCCGGGCCCGCTGCGGCGTCAAGTATTGAAGGTTCACCAGTTCGCAACCAATCAATTGTCACATATGACTATGACGAGGAGGCGTGAAACCTCTCGCGACGGGTTTTCTCCGTCACGATATCCTCGGAGGGTTCTGCGGGACGAATGGGCGTTTGCGTACTACGAGATGCTTGGCAAGTCAAGCTCGGTCGTCTGCTTCTTGACTGAAGGTTGCAGCGGCTTCGTGATTCGGTGGCATCTCGAGTAACGGGCAAGGCAAAGCGGATTTCGTGCTCATGCAGCGGATGCGATTCGCCAGGTATCGTGCACATGTGACGAGGCCGGCCCGGATAAGGCGCGTTAGGCGGTGGCGCGTCGTGGAGCGTGACCTTCCCCACCGTTGCTGTGCGTGGTCCAGATGTTTTTCTTGCTTTGCGGCGTTTGTCCCGTCATCCAGGCCCACAATCGCGTCAATTGAGCGTCACGCAAGGCAACCTCGGTGGTTGGATCGCCTGGAGGCATGCCCGCGGGGAAGACCAACCAGGCACGCCGACCACGACTAATCGTCACGAGCTCCCGCTTAGCCAAGTACAGCACATGGTAACGTGCCACCTTAACCTCCAAGTCGCCAGCTCGCGCAATGGCGCGCAGGGAACACCCCGGCCGCTTCGCGACGAAGTCCAGAATTCGTTCGCGTCTCTGACGTGCCTGCGGCGTAGTTTGTGTTACCACTGAACGTCAGCTGCTGCCTGCTGGCCAGGCAGTCCACATGAGGGCGTAGCAGTCCGATTTTCCAATGCACTCACGCGTGCATTGGCGCGCCATGAACACCCAGGCCGGTTGGAAACGAGGCTCACGATGCAACTTCCTCCGGGTTGTGCCTCTTGTTTGCGTTGGGCTCTCACCGAGAGGCACGGCCACACTTCGTGTGTTGCTCTGGTTGGTTGGCGCATCACTGCTGCTTGCGGCCCCGCATGCGCGGCGCCACAACCGCTAACAGGGCCGCGGCTCCAAGGCTGACCCCGATTGCCAGACCGGATGACATAGGATTGTTGTCCGGCCGAGATGCCACTTCGACGCCGCGCCGCTCATTGGGCAAGTTGCCTGGCCTTGCGGCCGCATCCGAAATGAGCGCGATGTGGATTTCGCAGTCGTCGCCAATTCCATCTCCATCCTCGTCGGTCTGTGAACGATTGGCCAGGTGCAGGCAGTTGTCCATGCCGTCACTTACCTTGTCGCCGTCGGCGTCCGCATCGCAAGCGTCTCCGTAGCCGTCGCCATCAAAGTCCGTTTGGCCAGGATTCACGATGAGGGGACAATTGTCCTCGTCGTCGGCAAGGCCGTCGTTGTCGGCGTCCTGGTCGCACGAATCGCCTTGGCCATCATCATCAGTGTCGCGCTGGGCAGCATTTGAGACAGAAGGGCAGTTATCGAGCCGATCAGGTATTCCGTCACCCTCGGCATCCGTTTGCAAATCCTCGTCCGCGCCGTCGTGCGGTGGTCGCGGTTGGGTCTCGTTCGATTGGCCGCCCGCTTCGCAGGTCCGCTGCTGCGGCACGACAATTGTTGTACCGAACGAGGCCGATAAACCGTTCTCATCAATGACGATGAGTACGACGCCGTATTCGCCCGGGGCCCGATAGATGTGCTCAGGGTTCTGCTCGACACTGGATGCGCCGTCGCCAAAATGCCATTCCCAGGCGACAATTGGAGCGTACGCGGGAGTCGATATGTCGGTGAACTTCACTGGCGTTGCGCAGCCGGAGTCCGTGAACGTCCAATCCAAGCCGGCGACGGGGGGCGGCGGCGGGTTGGGGCCAATTGGGTGGGGCAGGTCCGCCAGTGCCGAAAGTGCGACCGGGCCGCTCGGCGCCGACGGTGTGCCGCCTGCCACCCCGGCCCCTGGATAGGATAGGCTGTACACCTGTGCTCCAAGCGCCGCAAGTGGTGCCCGAGCCGTTGCTTCATCGGGCAACACGCCGTAGTAGAACGTGAAGGACTCCCAAGCGCCTGGCAAGAACGTCCCGAACTGTAGGGTCCAGACGACACTCTGCCTCTGTTGGTAGAACCGCGCAATATCCGAACCGCCGGGGGGACCTTGAATCCAATAGTCTGGCTCCACGCCGGGGTCACCCGTTACGGCGTTGGCAAGCCCGGACTCAACCAGGGACTCCGGGGGCGGTGCTGCCAGGGGAAATGTAGCGAGGTCAGTAAACGTGCCGCAGCAGCCCGTTGCAAAGGGGCCCCAGCCCATGAATCGTCGGTACATGACCTGATGGCTTATGCCGGGGCCTACGTTGAGCAAGTGCACGTCGCCGCGAAAGATTCCGGGGTGCCCGTCAACCGGGCCAAGCGTTTGTGTCACTTGCATGGTACCGCACTGGAGGATCCATTGCGCACTTGTCGCGTCGCCGGTGAACGAAACCACCGTCGGCTCGGGCATGCTCGTCGTCGGGTTCCAACTGGCCTGCGCAAAGCAACTTGTGTCGGTCGCGAGGCCCAGGTCGTAGGCCAAACCCCACCCCTCGCCCTGATTGGTTCCGCACAGCGCGTCGAAGTTGGTCGCGAGTTCCCGAACGAGCATGGCGTCCGTATTGCAGTTCGACGGCGAAGTGTAGATCCCGCCATATTCACTTCCGAGGCTGCCGAATGAAGTTACGGCCAATGCAACGGCATCGTCCATGATGATTGCCGGCTGAGCTTGAACGTTTGGCAGGACGAACAGGGCAACCCCAAGCACGGACAACGCGGCCAGAAGCCGCCCCCTCAGGCCGCCGCTGACGCGCCGCGAAACACTTACCGTCGCCCGTTGCATGACGATGTGAAAAAGCTCGCATGAAAGGACCTTTTGGGCTGTTTGTTGCCCGGTGGCGCCGCATCCCTGGATTGGCGAGCTACGAAACGGCAGGCCATGCCTCTCACGCGTGCTGGCTGGCGTCGGACGACGGCACGAAAGTGGGATGCCCGCCATGCGCTTCCTGGAGGCAGCTCCGCCCCAGGGGCGTCAAGAGGTATTCACGACGGGTGGACCCATCCGCCACCTCGATTAGCCGCGCATTGCTCAAGCGCCGCAGGTGGTAGCGGATCGTGTTTCGCGAGACGCCAAGCGCCGCGGATAGCGCCGGCGGGGCCGCGGCTGAACACTCGGCGAGCCGGAGCAGGAGGCGCCATGCAGTCTTCGAGCGCAAGGCGGCGCTTGCGTCGAAGTGTGCTGGATTCGTACCTGGCTCAGCTATGTGGTAGCCGACTGTGCCTTGCCATTCGTGGCGATAGAGCGCGCCGCCCTTCACGAGGACGCGCAAATGGTACGCTACTGCCCCCCGCCCCTTCTCGAGGCGCTTTGCGACGGCTAGGTAGGAGCTTCCCGGGTTTGCTCGGATGAAATCGACAATTTGCCGTCGCGTTTCGAGGTCGAGTAGGTCGCGGCCAACAAGTCGTGCGTATAGGCCCCCAATCGCAGGCCACCAGCGGCGAAGCGCCATTAAGCCGGACCCAACAGCCAGAACAAGAAGCAGTGCTGGAATCGGGTCGCGGCTATGCTTTGTGAGGAAGTCGCCTGCGGCTGTTGGAGACTCGGGGGCGCCCTTTCCTCCCGACCCGCACCCTGCAGCGCCGTCCTGATCACCAACGCACTGCCCGCCGCCGAGTCCCGTCGTCCCGCGGGATTGCTCGGCCGGCGTGTTGGCGGGCACGTCGTGGCCTTGTTCAGGGACACCGTTCGAACACCGCACTTCACCCTCGACGCGGATTGGGACCGTAGTCGAGTTCGACATGCCGCCCTGATCGGTTACAATCAGCGTTACGTTGTAGGAGCCCCCGCTGGCATACGTGTGGTTTGTTTTCTGGCCATTTCCGGTCGCGCCGTCACCGAAATCCCATTCCCACGAATGCAGAGCCTCGCTGCCGGTGGTGCTGTTGTCCTCGAAGATTACGGAATTCATGCCACAGGCTCGAGCCTGGGATGCCGTGAAGGCAATGCGCGGCGGCACCTTGGCCAAGGGCGCCTCCGGGCCGCAGGGCCGCTGCGTCGACGAGAAGGTGTCGAGCTTGTCCAGAAGGACGCCGCTGTCCTGTGTGGCCAGGCCACGTTCGTAGAAGCTCAGGTACAGGCGGTGGGCGCCGCCCGCGGGTGCCATGACCGTACGCGCCGTCCAAACCTGCGAGCCGCGGTCGTAAACCGTCCCCTGATCTGGATTGCCGGGGTTGAGCAAGGCAGGCTTGGTCCCGAACGGTAGAGTGAAACTCGTGGCAGGAACAGGCTTGTCCTCAACGCGTGCGACTGCAAAATTCTGCTGCGCAAGGTATCCGGTCTTCGAGACGCCGAGAGTATTGGCGTCCAATTCGGCAAGGAAAATGTCCCCAGTTGTGACTTGGCCTTCCGGTCGCTGCGGCTCCTCCGTCAGAAACTGGAAATCGAATGCCAAGCAGTCGTGGCCGCTTGGTACCTCCAAATCAATTTGGATAATGGTTACATCAAAGACATCGCCGATGCGGTCGCGGTTGTCGCTGGATTGAACACGGCTCTGGGGTTGGTCGGCGGCGGCCGCCAATCCGGTCGTCATGAGGGCCACCAACCGGCCGTCCCGAATGCCGAACGGTTCCGTGAGGGCCGCATCAGCATAGCCCGCGGGACCAAGCGCCGATGGGCCGTCAGGGGCGGGGCACTTGATGGTGGGCGACACCATCGTGTTGCAGCTCCCATAATGGATCCACTTCGCGCTTGTGACGAGAGTCGTGGAAGCCTCACCTGGTGCCATGGCTTGAGCGAAGACTAGCGCGCCATCGGGATCGGCCGGGGAAATGGGCGTAATCGCCGCCTCTACGGTTGACGCCACCCAAACCATCAGTAGAGCAACGCAGGCCAACCGTCCAGCCCCGCGTAGACAATGCATGACTATCCAACCACGCCGGCGAAACCAAGGCCCTGCGCCTACATGTTGCTTTTGGTCACATTGTTTCCTGGTCCACTACTCCAACGCTTTGCATGCACCATGGAAAGCCCAAAACAGAGATGACCTGCATGCGATTTGGTTGACCCGGAACGGTGGCCACGTTGAGTCCTGTCGAACCCGCTTGCATAACCGGAAAGCTCCGTGTTGACGTCATTCTCAAGGCCGCACTTCTACCGCTGCTTCTTCTGGGAGCCATGGCGGTGTGCGCGCAACTTGCGGCGGCGGGCAATGGCACAGGGTTCGAGGTCATGGCCCTGAACCCGGACGGCACCCCAGGTGCCTCCGAACCGGTGGACGACCGAAGCCCCGGCAGTCCGGATGCCGCGAGGGCCGAATTGATTCGGCTCGGCATGTCATCGGACACAGACAACATCTACTTCTGGATTAAAGTAGGGTCGCCCAGCCCGCTCTTTGATCCGACAGCGGCCGCCAACGTTGGCGAGGCCGTGCGCTACCCCGTTGACTTCACGGTGGCCAATGGGCAGCAATATCACGCGGCGGCCACGGCTAAATTCGCGACGGGCTTCATCAACTCCAAACTTTATCCGTACAGCAATGCGGGGAGCCCGCCCGAATCGGGTCAAGGCACCAATTTCCTGACCGCTCCGACCTGGGTCTGTAACGAGCTCAAGTACACGGTCAAGCGCACGCTCTGGGGGAATCCGGCACTTCAGCCGAAGGACGGTGACCAATGGCTTGGCATGATGGCCAACGCCCAGCGAGAACCAACCCCGGTGGGGCCCGGAACGCCTCGCGACTACCTGGCCGCTGGCACGAGCAACACCCAACCGGGGACGGGAAAATGGACCGTCGGCGACAGCGGAAACGGCGCTGGCAATCCCCTTCGCATGTGGCAAAGTCCGCCAGTTGGCCTTTCCGCCCAGGCCATTGGCGACAACACCGTCCGCCTCAGTTGGACCCCCGTGGACAACGGAGCCCAACCGGTTACGGAGTGGCGCATCTATCGCAGCGTCGGCGGCGCACCCTTTAGCCTGCTGAACACGATGGCGGCGGGCGCGACAAGTTACGACGACATGTGGTTGACTAGCGGACAGACGTACGCTTACCAAGTTTCCGGCGTGAATTGCCCCCAATTCCCAATCCAACCCGGCGCCAACGTGGCGGGGGAAAGCTTGTCGAGTGCATCGGTGTCAGTTACGCCCGACTTCAAGCCTACTGCGCCATCGACGTTGGCCGTTGGGACCCCGACTGCGACGTCACTGAAACTCACGTGGACCGCCTCGTCGGGCGACTGTCCTGCCGTCGGTTGCACGCCAGCCGGCTCCGGCGCCAGCGGCGTGCAGGGCTACGCTATGTACC
Organism: uncultured Halobacteriales archaeon; assembly: GCA_964627625.1. Classification (GTDB taxonomy): domain Archaea; phylum Thermoplasmatota; class E2; order JACPAO01; family JAHFTW01; genus JAHFTW01. The sequence continues at coordinate 40,226 of CAZVJB010000011.1, read as the reverse complement.
GCGGCGCCAGCGGAGCCGAGACGTTCATCATGAACATCCCCGCGGGCGGTGCATGCGCCTCGACGCCGTGTGAATACACGAATACCGGCCTGACAACGGGTGCCACGTATTGCTACTACCTCAGGGCGTACGATGGATATACGGGGGGCCCAAACCTGAGTCCTGGGACGCCAGAATCCTGTGGCACGCCATCCGAGCCACCGGCAGCCCCAGCTGCCGTCGCGGATACGTTTGCCGTCGATGCGAATGCGTTGTTCTCGGCCGCAGCCTGCGCGGTGGGAATCCCTGCCGCACCAGGGGGCCCGTATAAGGGGGTCTTGTGCAATGATCAGGACGCCGCCGGCGACGCAATCCAGGCAATCCTGGTAACAAGCCCAACCCAGACGACGCCGGGCGGGTCCTTCACGTGGGATGCCGACAACAAGGGCGGCTTCACGTATCGGGCCGCAACCGACTACTGCGGATTTGCCGGCGACAGCTTCCAGTACCAATTGAAGGATGTCAGCACGAACACGATGCTGAACACCGCCACAGTGCAATTGAACATCGCTTGCCCGCCCGCTGCGGTGGCGGACACGTTCTCGGCTACGATTAACTCGTTGTTTACGGCGGCTCCCTGCGCTGCCAACGTTCCGTCGGCCACAGGTGGCCCCTACAAGGGCGTGCTCTGCAACGACCAGGACACAGCCAACCACGCCATCCTAGCCTTGCTCGTAAGTGGCCCCTCCCACGTGGCCAGCGGCGGGTCCTTCTCGTGGAACTCTGACAACAAAGGCGGATTCGTCTACCAAGCAGACACCGACTACTGCGGGGCAACGGGGGACAGTTTCCAGTACCAACTCAAGGACGCAACCACCAACACCCTCCTGAACACGGTGACAGTCCAATTGGACATCGGCTGCACGGTCAACCAAGCCCCAACCGCGGCGTGCGGCGTCACAACCGCGCCACCTTTTGCGCCGGGGCAATCGATTGCCTTCAGCTCTGCCGGCTCATCCGATTCAGACGGTACAATTGCCAGCTGGTCGTGGACCTTCCCAAGCGGAACCCCCACATCGGCCAGCGATGCGTCCACGATGGCGTCATGGGCAATTGCCGGCACGTTTGCGGTAACACTTAGCGTGACGGACGACGATGGCGCCACCAGCCCGTTTGCAACGTGCAACGTCACCGTCACCAACACGCCACCGACGGCCACGGAGGACTACTACGTGGCCATCAAGAATGGCTACCTCGACACCATGACGCAGAGCCGGCCATCCATCCTCGCCAATGATGTAGACGCGGAGGCCAACATCATCGGGATTGACTTGAATTCATGCCCTGCGCCCTTCATGCCGGGAATATTGTGGCCGGTCAATCTCGAACCCCCTAACGCTGGCCATTTCGTATTCACGCCCAATCCGGGATTCGTCGGAGACGCGACCTTCTCCTACAAGGCGAGGGATGCGTTAGGCCTCGTAAGCGATTCGTGTGCAACGGTCACCATCCACGTGCAGGAGAACCGTGCGCCAAGCACGGCTTTCACCGCCAGCCCAACCACGGTCCGGGTCGGGGAACCGGCCACGTTCGTTGATGCATCATCGGATCCAGATGCCGGCGATTCCGTCACTGCCTGGAGCTGGAACTTCGGCGACGGGTACACATCTTATGGGCGGAGTCCAATCCATATCTTCGGCATTGTTGGCACCTATTCGACCTGCCTACAGGTGACCGATATTTGGGGCACAACGGGCAAAACGGCATGCCGGAGCATCAATGTCATCGCCCCATCCGGAGGCAGCAATCCAGGACCCCCAAATGGGCCAGGAACCCCACCCGGCAACAACCCCAACCCGGCTAATCCACCGACAGCGACGCCACTCAAGGTCGATGCCGGACTTGACCAAACAGTCGCGGAAGGGGCAGTCGTGAAACTGCAAGCCACCATCACCGGAACCACCACCGCCACGACGACTTGGACGCAGACCTACGGCCCCAAAGTCCAACTCATCAACGCCAACACGCAGACGCCCTCCTTTACTGCACCCCTACTGACCGGGTCCGCGGTCGTCCTCTACTTTGAACTCACCGCAGAAGATGGTTCACGCTCGGGCACGGACGGCATCATGGTGGCCCTAGAATCCATTACGCCTTCGCCCGTGGCCAAGGTCGCTGCGCAAGGGCAAGCGGACGTCGGCCAAATCGTCATCCTCGACGGCGCGCAATCGGGCGGTGGCAACGGCGATTCGCTCAGCTTCAAGTGGACGCAATGGGAAGGACCAGCCGTAATCATTGACGATGCCACGACGGCCAAAGCTACGTTCACGATGCCGGACGCCTCAGGCGAAACGCTACGCTTCGTTCTCGAGGTAAGTGACGGCCACTCATCCAGCATCGCGGTGCAAACCATCACCGTTCGCGCCACGAGTGAAGCAGCAGGCCCGAGTGAGCCTGCGCCTGAGGCCAGCGCCCCGATTGCGGGCCCTGATTCGGTTCCCACGACGCTTGTGGAGGCGTCAGGCGGTCCAACTTTTGCCATAATGGCTGCGGTGGCGGCGGCCGTCCTGGTTGTCGCCGGAGTCGCTGCCGTCATGTTCCGGATACGTCGCCCAGCCGCGTCAATCTCTGCATCATCGCCCGAACAACTGGTGCACGACATGGCCCGGCGCTAACCAAATCCGCCCCCGGGGCTAATCGTCGAAGCCCAAACACCAACGACACCAATCGACAACCCCGGGGGACACTCTCTTCCCAACGTCCAGAGGCCAATCCATGATTAAGACCGAAGAGGAAATCGTGAACCAGATTGCCACCTACATCCAGCAGCGCCGCGGTTTGAACCGGGCCTGGTTCGTCGGCGTTGCAGAGCATCCACGGGAACGCCTGTTTGAGGCGCACGGCGTGGACGAGCGGGGCGAGCCGTGGATTTTCCAGACCGCTAAATCCGCGGAAGCGGCCGACACGGCTGCAGGAAGACTGCATGAGCTAGGCTGCGACGGAGCGGGACGCCATGAAACGCCGGGGATCCACGTGTACGCCTACCGCAAGACGACTAACACGACCGAACTACCGGCGGCCCGGATGCAAGAACCAAACGGCGCGGCGTAACCGCCGCAAGCTGTATCCCAATCAGCCCCCGGGGGCATGTGTTCACACGACCAACCCACCAAGCAACCATCCCCGGGGGACAACCACTTCTTTGAATCAATTGGTAAGTGAAACAATGACCATGCGCCCCACATATTGGGTAAGCGGCATTCGCCGCAACCTTGACCAAACAATCGGCCACCTGCGCGTCCACCAGAACAACGGCCGTTCCGTCGGAAAGGTTCACACGTGGAGTCGTCAGGATGTCGTGCAAGCGGTCCAGCAACGAAGCGAGTCCTTCACTGCAATTTATGCGACGGCGGACAGGATTTGGCGGGAAGGAGAGGACGTGCGCCTAATCCTGGTGAACAACTTGCCGTTCCTTCGCATCGACGCCAACGAAATCGCCAATGACAACCTCGGACGGTTGCCAGAATATTGAGCAGCGGGTCTGGCGTCGAAAGGCAATCATTGTAGAACCGCCACGCGGACGTGGAAATCTCCGTCCCTATCAGTTGAGGTGCCGATAGGAGAATGATGCAATCCTGCGAGGGAGTGCATCAGGTCCCATCGGCGAAAAACCAGTCCCAGGAGTGGGTTTGACCGAGCTCCCGGGTTGCCGGGCGGCATTTTAGTTGGAGCGGGGTTCGGGGGCTGATGCAAGCCTCTTGGGCATAGTTGCATTGCTCGTCCGCTACACCGCCCAACCGCGAACAATCCTGTTTTGGCCAGGCCGCCCGCCGGCATCAGCACTCACGGCTTCCGAGTAAGCATAGGGGCGATTCCCGGCCGCCCGGCCGGGGTTCTTTTCATTGAGGGCGATTCGTTGGCCTGTATCGGCAGCGCTTTCGGCCTCGCAGAAACCACCCGCAACGGTGCACGGGATCCATCGCGCGCTCCCCATGCAACTCCCCAACCAAGAATTGCTACAAGAACGAAAGCGACGAAAAATTGGCCCCAGAGCGGAATGGGCTTTGCAGCCTCGGAGATGACGTTGGGCGGAATGCTGGAGAGCGTTAAGATTCCGATATAGCCATAGCAGAGGAATGGAACGCTAATCGTCCAGCGCGCCTGACGCGACATGGCAGCTGGGCTTGGCTTCCTGGTAGCCAATTGCAAGGTCAACCGGAAAACGATGCGCCGAATAAGATGGACCATTGCCTTCGACGTCTCGTAGGAAATCGCAAGGATGACTGCGCCGATACCTAGAATCCTGGCGGCGAATCCGAGCACGTCGAAGATGGCTTTGAGCACGCGATCCTGGGATGTCGTGCCTACCATTGGTGGCGGCCGGCCTGTTGAAACAAAGGCCAGGTAAATGACGACCAAACCCACCAAAGCGGCCAATGCGCAGCGCCACCATTGGATTCTTCGCTGAAGATTCCGCCGTGATAGCACAGCTGCTGTGACAGTCCCAAGAAGGATGAGAAAAGGGGTCGCGGTACTAACCGCTAGTGAACAAACGGTTGCAACACCAACGACAACAGCGATTCCCCACTGTTTGGCAATTCGAGCAAGGGCCGCTTGGAACGGAGAACGATGCGCCACAGCGTTGCGTAGAGGAATTCGAGACCTAATCTTGGCGATTGCAGCTGGGGAGGCGACAAGCGGCCTTAGTGGCACTCGCCGCATTCCGCCCCCGGTACGCGAAGGTGCAGCGCCACCTAAGCCGCAAGAGTTCGCATCGCGTCGGTCATCGTCGTGCCTCTTTCGGACGCAAGAATTGGCGCCGATGCAAGCGCGTGGCGATATCTCCGTCCCCGACTATTTTCAAGGCGCGAGCACAGGGGAGTTGACGAGCGGCGTTTCCGTGCGCCGTAACGGCAACTCAGAGGGTCTGGGCCATTCGTTTGAGACCTCAATTATTCCCGACACCGGCATACGGCAGGGCCGAACCATTCTTCCCGGAGACTGGGCGTGGGTACGCCGCGGGCCCACGAGGGCGAGGCGCGGCGAGAGCGCGTTCGAGTATTTGCGTCGAAGCGACCCGGCAGCTCACTACGGGCCGTCGCAAGAGGGACTGATCTATGCGTGCCGGTAGCCAGGTACTACGTGATGGCGGTAGCCCGTCATGAAATTCTGGCGGTCGTTCGACGTGCCGAAGGCGGGCAAGTCTTCCTTCGCCCTGGTCCACCGGAGCGACCGGGTGAGCGCCCCTTGAATGAACACATGGTGAGGCTCCTGGACTTGTTCGACCATGACTTGACGCGCAGCCAAGCATCCATCATTGAACACGCGCAAGTGCATTGGGGATGGCCACGATCCACCACCCGAAACCGCCTCACGCGACTCATGCGCTTGGGCCTCTTGGTTTGTCGCGCCAACGGCCACGCCTTCCAGTACGGCCTGCCTCCGGCGCCGGCTAAAATGGAGACACTGTAAATGACCAAAAATGCAACGCTACCTTGACCAAAAAGTGAGCAAACGAGCGGGGCGCGTACCACTTGGCCGAATCGGTCAAGACGCGACCAAACGTTCCAACACCTGAACTTCGCCCTGCTGTTGCGGATTGTTTCGGCCACGGTCCATCATAAAGAGTTCGTAATTCCACCCGGTTTCGGCGAGCAAGGGTTCCCCAATTCGCCAGACTGATTCGCACTCGGGGCACATTACAACTTCGAGGTTCAAGTGAAGTAGCCGGACGCGGTTCAACCAATCCTGCTCACAAAATGGGCACCGGACACCTGCCATCAAATTCCCCCCCGGGGAAATGCCGTGATAAGGTCCGAACTACCTGTCCTGACGATGATGTCGATAAACCTTTCACCGCCCGTCCCAATAGTTCTGCCCATATCTACGCGATACAAGGTGTTGCCATTGCTTTGTACCGTCCCAGCCCCCTTCATGGCCCACGCATCATCAATCAGCGAGAAAACGTGATCTTTACCTACATTAAAAACCGTTTTTCCGGCGGTCCCTGCCCCGCCCGGAGTATGGCCCCCTATCACGTGCTCCGCACGATTTCCCCAAATTCGATCGGGCCCGTACCGAAGCCCCTTGACGGACTCCCACAAATTGGCCCCTATTTCGCGTAGGCCTGAGTACCGAGACGTTGAGGCCACGGTTGCAGTGACCGCGTCGTCGCCCGGCCCCTTGAAGAAATTCACGATTCCGGTAATCAGGGGAGCCCCCCATCTTGTCCACGTCGCTCTGGCAAGCTGGAGGCATGTCGTCGAGAAATGACACGCAATAGTGGCCACAGCAACCCCCGTCACGATGCACCCCGTCGCCTCCCATCCGTTCTTGGGTTGCATACAATCGTTGATTGACGCTGGAATCTCGCACGTCAAGTCGAAGTTACCACATTCCGGATGGCACCAGAGATTGTCCGTAAGCATGCATTCGCCATTCGGATTGAAGGTCTCATGAAGGCCGCAAACAAGGTCCATGACCCCGCATCCATCACAGATGATGAAGCACAATCCCGATGGGTCACTGAACATGACGGGGTTCGAACCCGCATATGCGTATCCGTTCCCGAAGTTGCCTGAGTCCTTCCAGATGCCGATAGGGTCCCGGCTAAGAAATCGTCCACTATCGGCGTCGTAGTACCTGGCTCTGTAGTAGTACAGGCCCGTCTCTTGGTCAACGCGTTGACCCGTATACGAGTAGGGGTTGTCGTAAGCCGAGGTTGCTGCGATGACATCGTCTTCGCCCCAATTAAGCACGGTGTCGAGGCCGGGTTGGACGATGACCATTTGGCCATACGGCTCGTACAGATACCCTTCCTTGAACCAGCCCGCGGAATCCATGAGGCCAACGACGTTGCCAAGCCGGTCTTGCACGAAATAGAGCCGCTGGTCGCCAGCACCAGTTGCTGTTCCGTCGCCGTTGAGGTCTCGATCCATGACCAGGTGCTCGTCGACGCCGCTGCCGTGCACGTACTGCCGCAGAACGACGTCGGCCCAGGTGCGTTCTTCGATAACGTTAGCGCCATCATAGATGTAGGTCGTCGTGATGCCAGAAACTGCCTTAGAGACGCGGCGATCAAGTGCATCATACGTATACATCGCAATCTGGAAGCCCGTCGTCGCCTGCGAAACGGTTCGTAGGCGATTGAAAGCATCCCACGTATACGTGTACTTGGCGTCCGCCAGCCGATTGCCGACGACGTCATGCGTCACTTGCGTTTTGACTTCACTCACCGTCGTCGACGTGAGTTGGTCCAGGGGGCCATGCGTCCGCGCTTGATTGACTGTAGCCTCCCCATCACGTTGGACGGAGACGCCGACCCAATTGTTCGTCGTATCCAGAGTCCAGTCGGTTCGCGACGCCATCGTGTCGCGCGGTAACTGGTACCACCACGCCGGTGTCGTGTGGACAACCTTTTCGGCGCTCGTGAGCCGGCCGGCGGAATCATAGGAAAAGGTGCTGCCCCAAAGCGGCGCATGCGGCATGTCTACACTCGTGGCCTGACCATTGCGGTCATATTCGTATTGGAACTCGACGTCATAGTCCCAGACGTCGGGCGTCGCAATTGATGCGACCCGGCGGTTACTGTCATAAGTGAATTCGGTCAGAGCGCCATTGCCCGCTAGTTTGGATACCAGCCGGCCGGTCCCATAGGTGTATGTCTCCAGCGGGCCAGTATCATCCAGGACCTCGGTTAAGCGTGCAAGCGCATCATATTCCTTCGTCACGGTGCGGCCGTTTGGGTACACGAGGCTCGTGACGGAGCCTAATCCATCGTGGGCACGCGAAACGGTCTTGCCGTTCTGGACCTGTAGGACCGTTTCGGACATCGAATCATACGTGAAGGAATCGATGGCGTCGTCCACGGTCGTCGAAGGGTCGTTGTTGTCCGAGGCGCGCGTCATCCTGCCAAGGCCGTCGTATTCGAAGGATTGCAGGGTCGAACGAGTGGCAGGCCCTGCTACATTTACGCGAACGGCGCTTCTTCCTGGGCTGTACTCTACTTTGATTACGTTGCCGAGCGCGTCTTCGCGCTTGACCAGGTTACCCGCAGCATCGTATTCGTGTTCAGTCTGCGTGCCATCTGCAAACGTTTCCGCGACGAGGCGGCCCTGGCGGTCGTAGTCATAGACGGTCTTGTGGCCTGCATCGTCCGTCATGGAGGCCAGGTTGCCGTTTGCGTCCCATTCTTGCCTCGTGAAAATGTAGGCCGTAAGAGTGCTTGTGCTCGTTCCGTCCTTGCGCAGTTCGCGCTTCGTTTCGATCAGGCGGTTCTGCCCGTCGTAGGTATGTGTGACGAGGTTTCCATCGACGTTGATGAATCCGTCATACATATCGGCGGGGTCAGGCATGATAAAGCCGCGCGCATCTGACTCCCATGCCAGGTTGCCGCGCGAATCGTAGCCGTTTCGCCGGGCATTGCCGGCGTTGTCGACAGCACGGACGAGGTGTCCGGCATCGTCGTAGGAGAACAGCGCTGTCGTGGACGAAGTCTCGGTACCGGAGGCCCCAGGATAGGTCTCTGTTGTCGTGGCCTTGATGGGTTGTCCATTGGCGTTGTACACGTATTGCGCCGTATTTCCGCCCGCGTCGGTCTCGGAAACCAAATGCCCGAAACCATCGTAGAAATACGTGTGGCTGGCCGCGTTGTCATCGGTCTTCTTGGTAATCCGTCCCCCATAGTCATATTCGTACTGCGTTGTGGCGAATCCGTCACCAGGCGTCAGGCCCACATCTGGAAGCGAGGCTCCGGTGGCTGGGTCGAAGCGTGCGACGTCACTCTGGAATAGCCGGCCTGCTTCATCGTAACGCATGTGCATACGTTGTAGCAGGACCGTGGCCATTGTCTCAGTGTGCCATCCAATGCCACCCAAGGCCCCGTAGGCTTCCGCCGTGATAATCCGTCCACTCATGTCGTAGGTAGACGTCGTACGCGTGCCGGTGGGATTGACGGTGGATAATTGACGGCCGTAGGGGTCGTAGCTGTAACTCGTTTGAGCGCCGCCGCCGTCCGTAGTGCTTGTGACACGACCTCCCACATCATACGTCGTCGAAGTCGTCACGGCATTTCCAATTTCGAGGCGCGACGGCGCGCCGGGCGAATCGAACAGGACGAGCCTGGCCTGGCCTGACATGGCCTCGATTTCTAATCGAAGATTGCTGCCGGCGAAACTCGCTGCATTCATGCTTATGCGGTATTCGCGCGCCTGGTTGCCGGTTGGTGCCGGAAATGCCGTTCCCGTGACCTGGTCGTTACTGGCCACGAGGATGTTGCCGCTGTACACGCGGACTTTCCAGGCAATAGTCGAGGAAGTGGACGCCTCGTAGGGCAGGGCCCAGAACACGGCGGATAGCCTAACATCCGAAAACGAGTAGGCCCCATTGTACTCCCAGGTCATCGTGGCGTCGCTCAGCGGCATGTATCCGGGGACGAGACCAATCCCCGACCCAGCATTGGGCAGTAGTGGCGGTGCGGTCTGGAGTCGTGGGTCCTGAGGCCACGTCTGATTCATCGGGTTTCGCAGGGCGGCCTTGATGCACTCTGGAGTGCCGGTCCCGACGATTGGCGGCGGCCCAAGCGTGACATTCATCCCACCTAGGATTTCCTTCGGGGTTGTGGTGCAAAGCGAATTGGGTGCGCACTGCGACGCTTTCGTTACTTGCGTAACATCAATGGGTTGTGTCTTGGAAACAACGCATGTGACGGCCGTTTGGACATTGTCCCGCGTATGCAGGTAGAGCGCGAAGGGATCCGTCAGGTCGTCCACATCCACGCCGGCATTCGCTTCAATGTGGGTGAAAAGGGGATTCAGCCCGCCCCGTGTATTGGCGATTAATTCATTGCGCTCGTTATAGATGTACGTCTCTGCGTCGTTTCCATCCGTGCCGGCCACGGAATTCGTTTTCCTAAGAATGATCAGGTTTCCGTTCTTGTCGTAGCCATACTTCTGGTGGACTGAGGTTGGAGTATTGCTGTCCACGGAGCCGGTCGGTCGAGCAGCCGTTAGCCACTCCTCCACTTTTTGATCCAAGGCATTGTACGCAAAAGAGTCGACCAAGTACTCGTTGTCGGGGTCCAATGAGATGGATCCATCGACGGCCTGAGCCACGTTTCTTGTCTGTGTCGAGATGACATTGCCATTCGCGTCATATGTGATTTTGACGTCGGCCTTCAATGGGCCTGGCATGAGGATGCGGGTCACCCGGTCTAGAGCATCGACTTCGTACTTGGTTGTCCTGCCTGATGGATCCGTGAACGAAATCAAGTTTCCCACAGCGTCGTGGGAAAAGTGGCTCGTTCGCAAGCCTTCAGTGGGGGTCTCGGGCACATCGGACGGGAAGTTCGTCGGTGCAGCCATGGCTGCCATCATCGGCGGGGGCGCCGCTTCACAAGTAGGTAGGGCCATCGCCCCGCCTTCCGTCGTTTCGAGGAGGAAACCGTCTTCGTAGACGTGATTCGTCAGTCGGCCATCGGTGGCAATGTGCTGGATGACTTGGCCTTGGTCGTTGTAGATCCAGCATTCGACTTGCTCCTGATTTCCGCCCGCCATTCCGGCCGCGGGCGGACCGGCCGCGTTCAATTCCGGGCGCGTAACCCTGACCAAGAGGCCTTCTGATCCGGTCGTGATGCCATCAAGGTTCAGGTCTTGACTCAGTGTGGTTTCGTCTTGTCCGTAATAGAACGTCGTCGTATAACGGGACGCCGACCAGGATCCACCATTCTGAGGAGCGTAGTTGGGATCGTTCCCTTCGGGAGGCGTAATCGTCTTGACGTTTTGATAGAGCGATTCGTAGGTAAACGTCGTGACCAAGGGCGGCAGCGTCGACCCGGCGGGCGGAAGAAGTTCTTCCCGCACGACGTTCCCCTGCGCTATGGGATTGGGGTTGCCTACGTCAAACGCAAACTTCGTCACGATGCCATCCGGTGCGGAAACCTGGGTAATCTCCAGGTTTTCATTCGTCGTGAAACGCGTCATCTGTGTAGTTGGTTGGTCAGGCGACACCTCGCGGTTCATGTAAACCGTCTGGTAGAGTGGGAGCGGTTGGGCTGCCTTGTACCCCCACTCGACGATGTTTCCGTTCTTGTCCGTAACGGTCGTCTTGTGGGCACTTGGCTCGTATGCGAAAGTGAAAGTTCCGTCCACGTTTGTTTGTTCGGCGACGCGCCCGCTTGCATCGTAATCGTTTTCCATGTAGACATTTTCATTCGGGTCCTGAGCCGTCGCGATGGCGTTGCGATTCGTGTACGTGAATCCGTACGTTGCCTCGGACGGTTCGTCATCCGATGGGAGCGTGATGGTCTCAAGGTTGCCCGCGGCATCGTATGCGAGCGTCGTGATGCGGTCGGAAAAATCCGTGATTTTCACGAGTTTTTCTTGATCATAGTCAAGGCGGGTAATTCGACCGTGCGCATCCGTGATTTCGTATAGCTTGCCAGAGGTATCATGCCGGAATTCAACTGTATTACCCGATACGTCCTCGACCCGGGTGCGAAGGCCCGTTCCGTCGAAGTACTCCTTCACACCGCCCACGTGCTCAAGGAGGAAGCCGCTTGGAATCGCTGCTAGTCGGTCGTAGAATCCGGGTGGCGGCGTGTAGGTACCGGGGCCGGCGGCAAGGAAACCATCAGTACGCCCTGTTCCCGATGTCAGGATAATGCCCGTGTCGACAATTTCGAGGCGGCGATTGACGGACAAGTACCAGTTGTTGCCAATGAAGTCCTTGCCTGTGGATTCGGCTCGGTGGGTCGCAACGATGGACACGTTGAGGCCTTTGTACTCGGATCGGGCGTGCATGAGGCACATGGATGCCACGAATTGGCCGCTGACGAGGTTGACGGTTTCCTTGGCCGGATTAACGCACGGGAAGCCCTGTTTGAGGCCCGCGCCAGAGCCGGGGGTCGTGCCTCGAATTGATTCCTTCTGTAGCGGAATGTTTTGCGGCACTATGTTGGATCGGTCGCTTTCGCCGAAGACATTTGACGCCGTCATGTAGTAGGTACAGGACGCGGCGCACGGAACCGCCGTGTAGGTGAGGGTTCCTGGGGCCACGGTTCCGACCGCAGTATACGTCAAGCCATCTGGGGATGCATAGGCCGTGTAGGTGGTCAACGGAGATCCACCGTTCCACATGGGTGGAAGCCAGTCAAGCTTTACACCCGCGCCGGGGACGCCTGCCGTCAAGTCACGCGGTGGTAATGGCCGTTGCGGAGGCGTGGCCATCGCCTTAGCTGGGGGCCCTTCGCTCGCTTCATTTGTGGCGGTAACCTCGTAGTAGTAGGTGGTACCTCCGGCGAGCCCTGTATCATCGTACGACAAATCGGTCAGGTCTGTAATGTCTGCCACGAATGTGGTGGAGCCGGCGGAGGTTCCGCGATAGAAGCTATACTTCGTGATGGCGTAGCCGCCGTCGCTGGCCGGTGGCGACCAGGTGGCTTCGATTTCGCTGGCTGCCGGGCCTGGGTTTCCAACGAAGTGCTTTGGGGCTTCGGGGACGCCCCAGGTCTTGCCCGTGCCCTCGCCAGGCGGGCCAGGCCCGACGTCGTTAACGGCCCGAACCTCGTAGTTCCAAGTTTCATCATACTCCAAAGAGTCGTGCGTTATACCGGGCGTTTCCGGTTCCGCCAGCAATTCCATTGGGTTGCCTGGCTTTGCGCCGAAGACTTCGTAGCCCGTAATTGGGGAACCTCCATCCGAGGTGGGAACGGACCAATCCACTGCGAGCTGCTTGTCGCCAGGCGTGACTGTGACGGTCGGCGCGTTGGGCAAGTCAAGTGTTCTGGCGTAACCGATGTTTGATAACGGGCTTTCGCCGATAGAGTTGGATGCAGTTACGCGGTAGAATCGCCAGGTGTTGGGAGAAACATCTTGCTCCGTGAATGACGTCGGCGTGAGCCGGTTGGCTATCTTGGCGTAGCCGGAGGTCGGGTGCATCGAGCCGTATAGGTTGTAGGTGTGGGGTTCGCACCAACCGCCTCCCGTGCTCCAATTGACGTCGATCGTTCCTGCCGTGGGACCCGCGTTGGCTTCCAATGCGGGTGCGTCCGGTATTCTACCGGCGTAGATTCGTGCAATCGCGCTGCTCGTAAAAACGTCGCCGTTGTATCGGACGGTTAATTGATAGTCATACTCAGTTCCAATGACTGTGTAGCTGTCCAGTACCGGCGATGCGCCGTTGACGGAACTCGGGGCCACCCCGGAGCCGGTGACTCGCCTCCCCAGTTGTGCCGAGTCGTGCACACCTTCGACCCCGTAGGTGATGATGATGTGGCCCGGCGCATACCCGCACTTGACGGACACCCAGGCTACGGGGGTGGGCCCGGGAGGTGGCCGGCTTTCATCCGCATATGCTGGTGAATAGTCGCACCCGGGATCCTCGGAGTCAATCAGGGTGTCACTGTCGTTGTCGACCTCGTCTTGGCACGAGGGTAGCGGATTGATGGGTGATTCCGTATCATATGGGTAAAATGCGCAGGCGGGATCATCGGCATCCGTCATTCCGTCGTCGTCGTTATCAATTTCGTCGTCACATGGCGGTGGCGGCGGAGGGGGGTCCGCCGGGCTCTCAGTCGACATGTGGTTGTAGTCGCAGCGCGGGTCGTGGTCGTCCGTGTAGCCGTCGCTATCATTGTCGATTCCATCATTGCAGGCCGAAGGCGGCGATGTTGGTGGCGGCGGCGCGTTCCATGGATCTTCAGATTCGACCCACCAATGGCCGAGGCAGGACGGGTCGCTGTCGATACCGCTACTGTCGATTCCTGCCCAATCAATGTAGCCATCTCCGTCATTGTCGATTTCATCGCCGCAATCGGGCGCATCCCCCGGAGCGGGAGGCGGTGGCGGTGGCGGCGGCGGAGGTGGCGGCGGCGGCGAGGTGTTGGAGCAATCGTCTTCGTCTCCAATCGTCCAGCGGAAGACCGGGCTATTTGGGCTCCATCCGCTGGAGTCTTGGAACCTCACGGTCCAGAAGACCTCGCAGCCAATCCAACCGTCCGTGACCTCGAGGTGGCATGTGCCTGAATCATCCCACTTGTAGGCTGAACCAAAACCCTTCGTTTCCCAATAGTGGAGTTCGTATGTACCGTCCGGCCTGCATGGGCTCCAGCCGCCTTGATCCCAAGAGTAGAAAACGCAGGCGTCGTCCCAAGCCTCGTTCCATGGTCCTTTTGGATCGCAATCCCATGGGTCGGGGAGGTGGGCATTGTTGGCGGGTGATTCAAGATTCGGAGCGATGGGCGTCGCTTCCGCCGCTGTGGAAGCCAGGATGAAGCACAGCGCGGTTAATCCGACTACCCGGGCAATTCGAGGCCGCGGCACTGTGGTGATCCACGATAATTGAATCAAATCTGCTCGTTGCCATTGGCTTTTCACGACGCGCCTCTGTTGAGGGACAAACAGGACATAGATGGCCTTTTGGTCGGTCGCCTGGTAGAATACGGGTGGCCATGCTGGCGCTGCCCACCGCTTCTGAATCGCTAACGACAAGCGACGGTGGGGCGCCTTTTCCACTATTCCGGGGGCCTGCCGCCCTGCCTTGACGTGGTGCGCCCGCGTGCGGAGACGCCCCGGGCGGCCGCGGCGGCAAGCGCGAGGCCAGCCCAAATGGCCAAGGGCGCCAAGGAAGCGGCCGCCCTAGCGCTGCCAGATCCACTCATCGTCGTGTGGCCTGTGCTGCCCGTTGTTGCGGCCGAGGTTACTGTTTCGGCGATTGCCACCGTGGGTGTCAACGTCACCTCAAGACGGCCGACGAAATGAGAGTAATCCGCGACGATTTTCCACGGCCCGGCTTTGACACTCGGCCGGTCGATACTCCCCTCGATGCTGCCCGTAATTGTTTTTTCGAAAATGACCGAATCTGAACCATCCATGATAAGCAAGGACACCGTTCCATTCTGAATGGACACGCCGTAGCTAATCGACATGGAGGTCGCGTCGGTGGTCCAATTGAATTGCATCTTCATGTCCCTAGACTTCGTCCAGTTCTGGTCGATGGAGATCGACTTGCCCTCTAGTTCAGAATACATTGTCGCGGCTGACACCTGTGCAATGACGACCACGAGGCCAAGCCACGCGAATGAAATACGGATGGCTGAGGATGCTGCGATGAGGCGCACATGATTCCCAGGCGCAACTTCATCATAGCCATTTCTCTGCCAACCGGAGTAACGTGACGATGCAGCAACCGAGCCTGTTAGCACCGTCAAACAAGTTGGCCTCGACGTGACCGTGCCTTCCGGCAGGAAAGGGCGGCCGACCCTCCACTGGGCGCCGGGGCAGAAAGAGGAAGTCCTGCGAGTTCTGGACGACAACTACCTAGACTCGCCCACCAGCGGGATTCGCTACGGCGCCAACAGCAAGCAAGTCGTGGCGTCCAAGTAGGCTGGGCTTGGGACAGAACTCGTCTGCCGGTAGTGGCCGGGGGGCGGTACCAACAGCGTTTGAGGCGGTCGATTTGGACGAGGGCGTCGACGATGACGCGGGCATGTTCCTCGGTAGGTACACGTACAATGCCCTGTGGCGGCGCGAAGCGAGGAGAGCCTAGGCAGCCATGTCGCTATCCACGAAGGGATATTTCGACCAATGCGGTCGCCGCGGCGAGCCGGCTAGGCATCGTGCCTAGCGCATTCCGCCGGGTCACCCTGGCTCCTAGCCGGCGGCGCCTATTGGATTGGGTCCGCCGAGTGTGCGGGGCCAGGGCTTGCTAAGATCCAGCGGGTAACTCTGTCGAGTCACCGTGCTATCCTTCATGGTCACTGTGATGAAGATGGTAAATTCCCCCCAACCCTGCGACGTCAGGGCAAAACCCGTACTGGCGTCTCGCACAACCCGGATGGGATCAGGGAAGGTTTCATGAAGTCTGTACTCAACGCTGTGAACTTCCCTAACCTTCTCGGGGGGCTCATTCAAGAATACCTTCCACCGGTAGTACGGTGGTCCGGCCGTTTTCGCATCCCGTTCATCGATCCGGTAGGCGTAGTTCTCGAAGTGCAGCGCCATCGTCAGGCCTCCTGGATTACATCTTGCGTGTTCGAAAGGGGGAGGAAGTCTGGAACAATCCAAGCTGTTCCTTCCGAATCGACCAGATGCAGCTGCACTTGGTCGGTCGGGCGAACGGACCCTGGCCCGAGGCGTAGAGACCACCCGCCCGGCCCGCGGGTGGGCATCCCGGGCGCGGACTTGCGTTCCGCCCCATCTTGGGCGAAGATTTTTGCCACGCACTTCTCACGTACAAAGTTGATGGGTGGCCGTTCTCGAGGGAATTTCAGGTTAATGGTTACCGTCCCGGGGCTGACCTCTGATTCTGTTCGGGGCCGAAGGAGGACTGCTCCGACGACAACGACGAGCAGCGCGAGAACGGCCAGCGCCATGTAGATGAGGCCGGCCTCTGCCTTTGCAAATATGAGGCCGCTTACTACCGCGTACGCGGCGAGTACCATGAGGGCAAGAAGCTGCCACTTGGTTCGGACCGCCGCAATAACGGTCTCCCACCCCTTGGTGGTCGGTACGCCGGTTTCCAGGGATTCGGGCATGCCGCTCCTATCACCACAATATTGCCTCAGGTCTATAGAGTCGAGCGTTGACCCGGCATTTCCGTTTGTCAGCGGGTCCAAGGGACGGTCGAACGCTGAGCGGGCACGAATCCGGGACGGCTCGCGCCTGATTCAGAGTATCCCGCGGCGGAGCGCGTCATACGCCATCGAGCACGGCGGTCGGCGGTGCCCGGTCGTCGATGGGCTTGTGCCACCCCTCCCCCGTGGCGTGGCGCAAACCACAAAGGATAGCGTCGGCCCTACCCTGTCGATAGGCCGTAGCTATACGTTCCCCGAATTCAAGCAAGAATCAGATTAACTCTTCCTCTCGTGCCGCGACGCTCGCCCGGTCGATGAACTCGACGAGGTGCGCTGCATTGTAGTAGCCCCACGACCGCTGGTGGTGATCCACCCTCCGCATGCCGTCTGCCCATCCGTCGTCGACGCGGGGGGTAACGCGGATTCCCCAGTGTCCCGGGTAGTGCCACCAGGCGGGGTTTTCGCATGGCATCAATGGCGGGAATTGGCTGTACTCGTGGTGCTCGTTTAGACGATCGACAAGGCGAACGTCGAAGGCCACATTGTCGTGCCCGCTCGGCGAGCCGGCGTTGGGAGTTCCCAAAGGCCGTTCGGACGGAGCAGAACTGTCGCTTGGCAGCCCGGCTGGCGCTTCGTGGGGACTTCCCAGTGCGGGGCCATCGCCCATGGCCAGGTCATTTCGGACGCGCGGCTGCAACTCACTTCCGTGATCGGCAAAGAGCGCTGCGACTGCTAAGACAAGTAACAAAATTGCCAGGATGGCCAATATGGTTAGTAACACCGCTGCCAGAGGAGCCAACCACGCCGTCGTGAATGCTTGGATGGCCAGCCAAGCGTCTGCCGTCACGTGTGCCGCCAGGAGCAGCACGAGGACCACGAACAGGAGCTGCCACCAGAAGCGGTCCTCGTCGAAGTCAAGGTTGATGTCGGCTACGGGGTTGCTTGGTTCCAGCGGTCGGGACTCACCCTCGACTGGGTGAAAATACATCGCGTGATTGCCCTGGGACACGTAGAGGACGAATGCGGTGCCGTTGAGGATGTCGGGGAGCGGAATCTTCTCCGTTTTGTCCCAGGGCTTGACCTCGCCTTGGTGGACGCCGCCTTCCAGGTTTTGGCTTGCCACGACGTACAAGGGTGGTTCGAGGATGTCGACAAAGGTAGGTCGGCCGTCGTTACGCCGTTCGGAGGCCGCCGTGCATCGGAAGAAGATGGATACTGCCTCCCATTGGCCCTCTAAGGGGACGGGGGCTTGGCCTGCACGGGGCGGTTGCCGGTGTGGGTACAGGAAGTAGTACGTGAGGCAAACGAGGTCATCAAGCGCCGACCCAGCGCCCGTGAACTCGCGTTCGCCAAACTCCTGACACCATGCCGGATATCGGCCCGCCCACTCGAATTCGGCGTACACGGTTGGCGTGACGGGCTGGGGCGTCCAAAACTGCGGAAGGTGGCCAACGGCACCATCGAGTTCTACGGGATTCCATGGCACAACCTGATTCGAAAGGGCGCTTCCCATCTCCGAGAATGCCTGGGCCAAGTATTGGGGGTGACCGCGCGTTCGGGTGTCGGGGTCGCTCCAGCCGCCGAAGACAAGAAAGTGGTTCGGTGTGGCTTGTGGCAAGAGGCCGACTCCGTTGGACATCACATCCGGCGTAAGAGCCATGGGTGCGTTGTGCCGGGGTGTTCCGGCGTGCAGCGTCAGCCGCGGCGGGTCGCCATCTTGCGTGACTAGAGCCGTGCCGTGCCGGCCAGTATCAACCAGGAGATCACTGCCGCGGGCGGGCGTTGTCTCGGGCCAGTCGGCGCTTGTAGCATGTGTTAGCCACGATTCGGCGAGGATGGGGTAGAACTGTTCGTGGGCGGCAAAGAGCAGACTCGGCATGTATGCCTGGGCGATTTCGCGAAGATTCGAGCACGTGGCTCGGGAGGGGGTGGACTTGACGGCACGGGCTTGCATTTGATTCACCTTGGGTTGTTGGATGGGCCGCGCGAGGGCCTGCAGTGACAGCAGCATCTGCATCGATGGCGATGGCGATGCTTCCGGCGTTTCCTCCCGCTCGGCTTGCGCGGGAAGCCAGGTTTGTCCGAAGTAGATTGCGCACCCGTCGAAGGGTGGGGAGCCCCGCCCAGGTCCTGTCGGATAGAAGATGGTACCAACGGCCTGCTGCCGATGCTAGACATGGTAGGAGAGGAAGAGTCCCTAATTGTCGCCGCGGCCCGAGCCGGGGCCGGTAGGCGCAAGTCATGCATTCCTAATGTCTCTCCGGTCACCGGAGGGCCGGATTGACCATCCGTAGGCAGGGGCCGGCAAAGAGCTGCGGCCAGCGGTCGGAAGGGCTCAAGATCTTTCGCGTCCTTGGTACGGCGGTATCGTGCAAGCGGGGCTGCTTGAGGGGTGGCCTCTATGGCGTCGATTGCCCGAGCCTGGAACGCTTCGATTTCCTGCTGGGTCATCCGTTCACGAAGGAATTGAAGGGCTTCGCTGGCGATGGCTAGCGCTGCCGGCAGTCGTTTTTCAGCGATTGCTCTCCCGCCGCGGGTCGCGAGGCCGCGAATGCGAGCCGAGCGCGTGGGGTCACCTGCAATCGCCTGCGCGCGAACTTGGGACTCCAGTGCCCGGAGCGTTACAAGGACGGCTCGCGGCTTGGCGCCATCCGGACTCCTTTCGTTGGAGCGAATAGCTTGGCCTAATGTCGGCCCGTCATTGCAGCAGGGGTCAAGGAGGCCGTCCCTGTCGATGTATTCTTTGTCTAGTCGGAAGTCATCGACTTGGCCAACGAAGCCGAAGAGGTTTGGGTCGAAGATTTCTGGGTTTGGTGGTTCGATGGATCCCTGGAACACATCCCAGCGACCGATTACAATGCCGCCGGGGCCGACGCTCCGAACGGGGCCTTGGATGTCGTCCCTTTGGGCAACCAGCTGGCCGTCGAGCACCATCTGGGCGCTGGCCATGCCGTCGTGGCGGAACTCCAATTCATGCCAGCGATGCGCATCGATGACCGCTTCGCTCAGGACCCCGTTCATCACGCCGCTGGCATCGAGGATTCCGGCGTGGAGTCGGCGGTTCTTCGTGACGAAGATGAAGAACGAGGCGTCACCCTTGACGAGGGTCATGCCTGTCCGGAGGTTTGCCCCCTGGCTGGGTTCCCAACGGAAACGCAGGCGGACGCGAACCGCGTTGAGGCCGGCAAGAGAAGGTGATGGCGGGACTCGAATCTCGCTGGCTCCCCCAAGGAGGCGCAGGGACGAGCCGACCGAAGTGACGCGCAGGGCCACGCCGTGGTTGTCGTGGCCGGAGACGTCAGTGGCGCGGCCATTGTTGTATGTGTGGTGTAGAATGAGTTTCAGCAATGCATCACCTATGGGAACAGTCGAGTGCGGTTGAGCCCGTGGATGCCTTCGCTGCCTAGGCCGGCGCTTCCCAATTCGAAGGGCAACGCACCCACGCTTCGGAGCCACCACTTGCCGGCCCTTATGTTGTCACGAATCGGGCTGTCAATGATTTCCAGCATCGAAAAAGTGGGACTTACCGTGACTTGGCCCTCGAAGTCCTGAAGTTGTATTTCGGCTACCGCCTTCCAGATTTCTCGGTTGACTTCCTGTTGCCAGTCAAATTCGCTGCTCTCGCCGATTCGGAGCGTCCGGCGATGTTCCAGGATGTCGGCGTCCAACGTGACGGCCACACCTGGGCTCGTTCCGAATCCAATCGCCTGGTCGCCCTCGTCGCCACCCTCGGCGGGTCGCCTTGAGGGCGTCCACAGGAAGAAAGACGGCAATCCGTCGGCGCCCGCGATGGGTCGTGTCGGCCTCAGGACGAGTTGGCTGATGTGCAGTCGCTCCCAGCTGGTTAGCAGCCCGTCAGAGCCGGGCGGTATCCATTCCCAATCCGCCAAGAAATCCTTGCTCCACCCAATCTTGAACAATTCCCGAATGGTCGTGGCATCGCTTACCTGGAACCGCGTACCGTCGGGGCTCCAGCCACCGGGCCGGTCAGGCCAATTCCAGGGCCATGTAAGGCCCGGCGCATACCGCTCATCGAAGAGTTGGGTGATGACCATTCGCCGTGGAAGGGAATCGATGCTCAGCATCGTCACGCCGCGCCCCACCTGCACTCCTCTCCGCAGGAATTCGTACGCGATTTCGGGCTGCTCCAGGACCAGTTCGGCCTCGCCGGAACGCTCGGACAAATCCAAGTGCACAATCGATGGTTTTCGGAGCTGGCTGGAGTTCAGGGGCGATCCCTTCAGGAACGAGAAGGCGACGGTCTCCGGAACGCCCGCTGCCCTGAACTTGACCGCCCGGTACTCCTCCAACGGGCGATCCCGGGGCTTCCAGACGTCCCCCAGTAGGAACCGGAAGGCTCGGTTTACCCGTCCCTCGGAGAAAGTTGCCCGGATGCGCATGCCTTCTTCGCTCCCCCCGGCAGGAAGGTGGCCCGGAATGTTCTCGGGATTGGAAGTCAGTTCGAGCTCCCTCAACCCAATAACGCGTGCGCTCAAGGCCCCTAGCTTGGGTTGCAGTTCGAAGCCCTGGCGGCATTCGCCAAGACTGGGCACTCGGAGCCGTCCCAACAGCCGCAGCAGCCGGCTAATGAACCCCCCCTCCCCCCCTTCTAGGTGCGCGGGGCGAGGAACGCATGCCAAGACCTGTTTGGCGACCGCTTGGGGGGTGGCACGGACCGAGAGAAGCAGGGTCTCACCAAGGGCAATCCGTCCTGAAGTCCCCACGCCAGCGCTTGAGACCGCCAGCGTGCCAGCGGAGGCGGAAATCCTTAGGCTCGGTGCGGCACCGTCGTCAGGGGTAGGAGGCAACGACGCGTGCATGACCATGCGCTTGAGTAAACCCTGGAAGTCGCCCTCAGCGTCCAACCCCCTTGAGAGCGCGAGGCCTGCAAAAGCCTGGACCGTTTCGGACGAGGTGACTTGTAGGGCCCCATCATGGTCACGCGCCACGTCGACAAACCCATGGGGCGTGTTGGGCATGGCAACGGAAATGCGGCCGGCTCCGAGCAGGTCCGTCTTTTCCGCGGGTTTGTCGACGAAAAGCGCCTGGACGTGTTTGCACTCTCCGCCCGATACGCGCAGCCCAACGTAATCGCTATCGGCTGGGGACTGCGCTGCTACGTGCTTGTAGTCGATGACTAGCCGGTCAGGAATCGAACCGGCCCGAACAATGAGCCGCGACGCGTGCTCTTTCTCGGCTACCGTCGGGGCGGGGACCTTGTACACCTGGAGTCGGAGGGGGCGCTCGGTTCCAGTTCCAACGCCTGGCCGAAGCGTCGGTGCACGGCGCAGGTCAACGACCAGGCCGGCGCCTTCGTCGGCATGGACGAGCTCGGCATCCCATCGGTCGACGTGCTGCGCGTCCTGCGCATGCGTTGGCCGTTCCTCTACACGCAGGTACACCAGGTCCTGCGCTCCGGCCACCATCCGCGCCGGCAACACCGAACTAGGGGGCGTGTCGTCCAGGTCAAAGGTGATGGCATGGGCAGGCCAGGGGACGTTTACGTCTAGACCCGGAATGAAATCTCGCTTGGTGACTCGCCGTTCTGCAGGGGGGAGCGTCCCGATGTCTCGGCCCCCGACTACGACGAACCGTCCAAGCGCGGACGGCATGGGCTTGTAGACATTATCGGAGTCGCTGCCGAAGACGCGCAGGGGCGCGTCTGCACCGGCGTTGCCGCCCAAACGCAAGCCAATGCGAACCGGAACCTCGGCAGCCCGGATGGCCATGTGCCGCAGAGCACTTGCCCCGTCTGGGTCCTCGGCGCGCATGTCAAAATCGCCCAGGGTGTCATTGGCCGTGTAGATGAACTGCGGTAGTTCCCACGAACGCATCGGATCATAGTCAATCTCGACGCGAGTGGGCAATCGGTTTGAGCGCATGCCGAAAGCCTTGTTTTTTGGATGCTCGATTGTCGTGAGGCGCAATCCAATTCCAATGCTATCGACACGAATGGAGAAACGCGTCGTCTTGGTCGGCGTGGCTTGGAGAACCGTTTCGGAGTAATCGAAACGTATGCCGGGATCGAGCGGCGCGCCCCCTGGGTGGAGTTCGGCAGGCAGACCGAACAGGTTCGGCGCGGCTTCGGGTCGCACGATTTCGGCCACGAGTTCGTCGTGCGCATCTGGCTCAGAACTCTCGTTTGGGACCCGAATGACCCGACGTATCGAGTCCGGGAGCCCGAATCGCGGTGGTACTCGCGGCTCGACTGGACGTGTGGGTCCCTTCCAGGTCCAGTGGCCGATTGCCAGGGTGGCACCAGGTGGGGCGATGCCAGGCATGCGACTCTCGACGTAGCCGATGATCCGCGACGTGTACCCCGCGGTGCCCTCCTCCCCGTCTTGGTGAATCCGGAGGGTGGCCTTCAGACGTTCGGGAAACGGACCGGATGGTGCTTCTAGGCGGACGACGACGTATTCTCCAATCTGCCGCGCGTCGGTGAAGGGCCCATCAAGTGCGTGCGTTTGGCCCAAGCGCACGCCTAGGTCCAAGCGAAGGCCGGAAAGGATTCGACCTTCGGGCATCGTCCGGATTGCGATGTGAACGCCACGAAGGCCAAGGCCAGAACCACCTCCGGGGTCCGCCACAGAAAATTCGGGAGTCACCGTCACGCCTAGGTCAGGTTGGCCGTCATCGTCGATGTCGAGGAGGTTTTCGATGACTCCACCGCCTACGTCGATGTGAAGCAGATGGATCGGGTACGGCAGAGGGCCGAACTCGGACCGGACAAACAGCAGGTTGCTCGCGATTGCATCCACCGCCGTGGACAGGCCACCATGCAGCGCGGCGACGAACTTCACCAGTTCCTCGCCAAACCCTCCGTTTTGGTCCAGCATCTCAAACGCCGCGGACGCAGCGGGGCCTTCCCCGTGTCGACCGGCTTCGTATTCCTGGACTGGATAAAAAGTCAACTGCGCCCCTATTGCGGCGCTGAGATGCGGTCGAAGCTGTCGGGCACCTGTTGGATTGGGCCGGCAAAAATTTGCCCAGCGGCGTCCCGACGGCGGTGGTAGATGAGGTCATGCAGTTGCCAAGCTGGCAGGCCGTCATGGCCATTGGGGATGCCTCCAAGCATCCGGGCATTGAAATCGGGCGTCTGCCAAAGTACTTCCAAGGAGACATCTAGCTCATATCAAGAGGCCTGGCGACGCGCCAAAGCGCCTCGGGCACGTTTACCGGTGCCTCGAAATCCACTGGGGTCTCCAGATTGAACATCCTGCGGACTTCCTTCAGGCGGCGCGCGCAGACTGGAACAGTTGCTGGAGCACGAAATTCTAGCCGGCCACATAGCGGATTGACCACGTTCGTCCATGTAACGGAGCCCTCCAGTCACAATCCACGCCTGGCATGCGCTTGGCGCTCAGAGGTCCGTAAGGGAAGTTTGGCGTACTGGAAGCGTGGCTTCGTCGTGGCAGGCCGGGCGGCTGCAGGCTGGGCAGCTATCGCTGGGATCCTTGCTTTATCACTATGGACATGAAATGTCCGCACGGCGGGAAACCACGGGAAACCGTGCCCAACAGAAGGAGCGTGGAAATCGTGGGAAATGGGGGAAACCCTGCGGCCGGCCGGGAAACCGGATTTCCGGCCCCAGGAAACCAATTCTCCCGCCCCGGGAAACGATTTACAGCGCAAGGGAAACCCGTTTCCCCATCCGGGCGATGATGCTTCATGAAAACGGAAACCCATTTCCCTGCCGGGACAGAAAACCTTCCCAAGTGCCCCCTCGACCCTGCTATCCCTCGTCGGTTATCGTCGCGGCGTTACGACCATTTAGAGAACACCGGTTCGTTCTGTAGTGTTCCACAGGTTTTGGTTCAGCAGACCCGTGTTGCCCCGGTTGCGGCCTGGATTGCTGCGCCCATCGCGTCGACGTCGCTCCAGGCCTGGCCGAGGAGAGCTTGCGACGGCTGTGCGGGCGATGGGGCCGGATCAGATATCAGGGCCGCCCGTAGCGCTCCAGTTTGGGCAGAATCCGACGGATTAGTGGAGGTGGTTTGGCTGGAGAAATCGTAGTTCGGCGTCTGTAGGCGCACCTCGGCGACCTCGTTGCCGGAGACAAGGACCCACATCGGGCGTCCCTTGTCGCACTCAGCCGGGTTCGACTGGGCGGGGATGCCCGCTGGGCGTGTATAGGAGACGCTGAGGAAGGTGAGACGCTCTGGAGCCTCGCGCATGAGGACTGCGGCGGCCATGCGCGTCGGTACGTTTTCGGGGCCGTCGGGGCCGGCTTCGGGCAGGTCCGCCACTCCCGGGTTCTCCTTGAGCCCCAGCATGGCCTTGTAGTCGTCGAAGTGCGAATCGGAAATCGGCATCAATCGTACCCCGGCAGGCAAGTCGTACGTGGAGGCCAGCATCGCGTCGCTGTCGGGCGTGGGGCCTGTGCAACCCGAAAGGAGGCACAAGGCAAAGAGGATGCTGACGACGGGCTGGAAACCAGGCATCGAGTGTGCAAGCGGGCACCGGCTTAGAAGAACGCGGATGAGGTTCGGCGGAGGTCATCCAGTGCCCACTCGGCCTGGCGGCCAAGTCGAAATTCCTGGAATCCGGCTTCTCCGGCGCCGCCACGGGGATGGCAGCATCCACCACGGAATTGGCCGAACCGGGCCCTGACTTCGCGCAGCGCCGGCCTTAAGCCCATCCGAGTTTCCACAGGATGCCTCCGGCAGCAATCGTACCGATTATACCGAGCAAGATTGGCAGGACAAGTCGATTCAGCCAGTGATGACCTGATGCCATGCGTTCCCGTCGCCGGCGCGCGCGATCCAGCTTGCGTTCGTTCTTGTTTCCCATGCGTTCCTTCTGGGCGATCCATTCCCAGAGTGCCTGGGCAGAATTGAATCTGGCGTATCTTGTAATTTCCGGGTTCAAATCCATGACCCAGGTGTTCTGTCCGGGCGTCGATCCCATCCCGGACCAAAACGTCTGGTATCGGCAGAGATTGTGTAGACGCCAGACATCACTTGGACTCCAGCCACGTGCCAAGAAGTCTTGGTGGGTGGCTCGGGGCTTTTCGGTGGCCGTCAAGTACAGGTCCCTTAGAATCGGAAGGCCTCGCAGAAGGATTCGGTGGGTTTCCTCGATTTGGCTGTCCTGCAAGACCCCGCGCGTGGGCAGACGAACGGTGTCGTCCCAGCGGAACCGTGGTAAAGGGTGCCCAAGCTTTTGGAATAGCGATGAAACGACGTCTCCGAGTTCCGCTTCAAATTCGGTCGCGAGTAGACGATGCAACGCTCCGAAGGTGGGCCATTCGGCGTCCTTCCGATATGCCGCAAGCAGCGCCTCCAGGACGCTTTTCTCCTCGGAAGTCAACCGCATGTGCGGACCTACATTGAAGAATTCAGATTAAGAATCTGGGGTCAGCGAACGGCAGCCATGTCAGGCCTCGGGCGAGGCCCGCTGGTTATGACCACTGCAATACAATACCGGTTTGGACGAACCTCCAATCCGGGAAATGCAGTTGCCCACCCCAGGTTTCAGAGCCTGGCACGGCCCATTCAGAGGTCAATCGCGCCGAGTTCCTGTTTCAGCGTCTCGAAGTCTTCGACGGGGTACATTAGGGCCAGGAAGTGTGTGTCTTCGGCATGGTCATGCACGATTTCCTTTCGATCGAAGCCACCAATGAAAGTGAGCGATGGCGCGCCGTTCGCCGACAGCAGAGGCATTATTTCTGGCACCAAGAGAAGAACCCAATTTGCTAGCGGGTGGTATTCTGGCGGAACCAGGGCGAAGGCAGGCTTTCGTTGCCCGTTTGGTCCTTGGACGAGGAGTGGCCCCAATCCTGGGGTGCCCGAAGTTTCCAATTTATCCATCCGATACCACCATCCCGTAATTTTCAAGGTTGGGACGACTTCACGAAATTGCATCGTCAGCGCCGGCGTCCTGTCCGATTCCCGGGGCGGTGCGAAGCCTTCAAGCCGCTGAGCCTGCAATGTGAAAATGTGTCCCACGTTAGCATCCAGCCGACCAGAGGCGTTGCGCACGCTGGCTCGGACCAGGCCGTGTTGAGAAAAGTGGGCTTCGCCATCCAGGTGATGGGCATACTTGACCAAGTGGCCCGCCACCTTTCCGCCGTCCTTCAGGGAAATGTCTGCAGGCAAGGAAATACCGCCCCGGAGCGTGGCACGTGACACCAGTCCTCGCGTGTGAATGAACCTAGGAAATGTAACGAAGATGCCCTCCGAAGCTCCGAAGATGATCTTGGCAACGCGATGTCGCTTCCCCTCTGATTCTGCGACCAGGTTGAACTTGGTCCCCCTTGCCACGCGACCGCCACCAAATGGCACCCTTTAAGGGCGCCATTCATGGCGTCGGGAGTGGCCGACTGGCGATACCCTGCCCAGGATTTGCCATGTTGACGCGGAACCGCCATGCTCAGGCTGCCGCGCATGCGCATTTATTTTGTGGGGCGTTGGGGAAACCAATGAGAGCAGCGGCGGGGGTAAGAAGGGAACTAAGCCAGGTTCGCCAACGAATGGACGCCCAAGGAGCCGACGACCGAATCGCCGTGCTTGCAGATCAGACGCTTGGGAGGCGCACAAACTACCTGCTGTTGCTCATTGGTCTCTTGGCCCCAATTTATATCGTCGGCCAGGGACAACCAGCACTCAGTCGCGAACAGATTCTGAGCTCGGCGGCTCTGGTCGCAGGCTTTTGGTCCCTTTTTGGCCTCCTGCCGTGTCATATTCTCCGAGAGTTTCTGGTAAACAATCCTCTGACCGCTAGGGACTTCTTGCTGGCCAACCCCGACGTGAAAGCAACCGATTTCGTCCCCCGTCTCCTAGGGTACCTGCAAGTTGAGCAAGAAAGGGAGGGCGTAACCGATATGGCAATCCGCCTTGGCATTGCTGACCAGACATTCCAATTCGGCCGTCGGCACTGGTGGTGGATGTTAATCTTGGTGATTGTCTTACCCGTGGCGGTGACTCCCTTGGTGCAGGCCGCTATCCAACACCTGCTGCAGATATCGGGCCCATGGGAAACGCTGCTCATGGCCCTGGGTTTCGTGAGCGGCCTCTTGTGCGTCATGTATTGGGCTATCGTTCGTTCCCTCCAGCGAACCGTGACCAAGGAACGGAGCCGCATTACGGCCAACCACGCCCGCACGTAGTCCGTCCGCTGCCATACAATCCCGGAACGGCTTGCTTGCGCGTCCAGGCGCTCATGATGTCCGAAAAATCACTAGCCCGCGGCTTCCGAATCTGGGCGTCCGTCGAGTAATCCCGGAAGGGCTTGATCTAGGCGGCAATGGCGATGCGGGTTCCGTGGCAGGTGGGGCAGGCGGGAACGATAGAATCGAGCGACAGGGGACTTCGCCATACCTTGTCGCACTCGATGCAAGTGTAGATGGGATCATAGGGTCGGTGTCCTGGGTCGGTCGAAAAGATGCTGTGTTTTCGGCGCTCGGCCGTTTCCTTCAGAAGGAATTGCGTGATGTCGGCTTCGTTGGTGGGTTTCAACTGCTGCCTGGCGTAGTGTTTTGCCACGGTGGGGGCGAGCATTGGGTCCAACGGCTTGCCGGGCACAAGGAGGTTCAGGACGGCGGGAAGACTGGCGCAAAGCGCGCCTTCGCCACGAGCTGGTCTCTCGTGCAGGTGAACGTCGGCCAACTTCTTACATCGAGTGGAAGCCCATCGAACTTCAGGAGGATGGGCGTCCAAGAGGTCACACATTAGGTTCACGCAACGTTCAACCTCGGACAAGGCCCCAAGAAACTGCATGGACAGCCCCACTGGCGGTTTCCTTGATTAACTCATCGGCCGCCACAGGCCAATCGCACAACTAACG
This sequence comes from uncultured Halobacteriales archaeon, assembly GCA_964627625.1. Classification (GTDB taxonomy): domain Archaea; phylum Thermoplasmatota; class E2; order JACPAO01; family JAHFTW01; genus JAHFTW01. Next base: position 11,893 of record CAZVJB010000011.1, on the reverse strand, counting down.
CGTCGACGCATTGTAGGCATGTCATAGGCGTATCGTCGGCGCATGCCCTCCCGCTTGACTCTAGGCAGGAAAATCGCCCAACAATCCCGGCATGGAGAGTGCGGCGGCTCGGCTAGGTTCCGCACCCTCCGGATCGGATTGCGATACCGGAACCCTTCAGTTGGGCCCCCAGTTCCACCATTCCGGAGCCGTTTTCCGTTAATCGTTGGGATCCGGCCGGCAACAACGATTAGCTAGAAAGACGCCGATTTCCTCATTAATGGCGACGCGTCCTAGCAGGTGTGGCGCATGAATCCCACGCTCATGATGCAAGGTCGCCGGCCAGAGCCGTGCCGGCACGCCGCGGCTCAAAAAAGCGCGACCAACGGCGCACATCCCCCGCTGGCGGTTCGCATGAGCACCCGCAACCCTTCCTTCCCGTCCCTGCTCTGTCACGGCGGGCCCTCTACGAAGCAAAGGAGGCCCTGCGAAACGTTCCGCAAGGAGTGGAAGGAATCGCCCTTTTGGAAGCGGAAATGGATGCGATTTGGGGCGAGGGCAGCCTCCTCGATGCCCTTGCCGATGCATCGCGGCGCGCAATAGTAGCCGACCCAGTTGGTCGTGCGCTTCTGGGGAACATCGTGACGCGGCTGCTGACGGAGACGTCTGAAGCGACCCCTCTGCTCGGTCGCCTTCCAGAACATCATGATCCCCGAAAAACGGCGGACACGCCACGGACACGCGTGGCCAAGCACCATTCTCACAATCCCGCGGCCACAGGCCCTCAGGCGCATCCGATGCCGCCAGGCACACTGGATGTCGGTGCCATTTTCGACATCATGGTCGGGGTTGCGGACTACTTCCGTTTCGACGCCTCCGGGCGAGAGCTGGCGCTGGATGCCGTCCTCAAGGGGATCGTAATCCGAGGCCGCCTGACGGACGGAATCCACGCCCTTGCCCAAGATATTCTCAAGCGGCGGGAGGATCCCCAGATGCTACCGCAGTTGTTGGGTCTTCGGCGCCATGGCCAGGACCTGCTCGGAATCCTCAACCATCGCCGCCTTCTCAAGCTGCCCTCCCATTGGGAGGTGTGCGCGAGGCTCATGCAGTCCCTCGTGGCAACCGGCGTCGGGCCATTGATGCCCGCCCGCCGATACGAAACCGACCCGGCCAACAGCGCACGCATTATTTCAGTGATGCCATCCCCTGTATGCGAAAATGAAACCGTGACGATTCGCGCGGATTCGACACTTCCTTTCGACAGCGTTCCACCCCCAGGAGTCGTAGTGGTGTTCGGCTGCACGGATCCCGCCGTGGTGGCGGGGGTCCAGTCCTGGAGCGCGACCGAAGTCAAGGTGAAAGTCCCGCCAGCGGCCCGAACGGGACCCGTCTACTTCGCAATTACCAAGGACAATGCAGTGGCCGCCGCCATGATCGAACAACGGGAAAAGGCCGTCAAGGCCTTGGTTGCCGAGTGCCCCCACCTTGGTGGCAACAGTCTAATCTACACGACCTACACGGGCGCGCCAACGAAGAGCTTCCCGCCAGCATGCGTCATGTTCGCGGACGGCCGCAACGAATTGACCGTCCAACACCGGCCCTTCATCCTCAACCTGGAGGTAAAGGACGCTCACGGTACATTGGGATGGAGATCCGTGACACCCTGCACTCCGTTGACTGCCAATTGGGACGTCGTTTCCGACGACGGGACCCCGCCAATGATCAAAGTCACCCTTCCCGGAGGTGCCTTCCACATGGGATTGCCAGCCCAAGGGACGTTGTCCTTCACAGCACCGGCCTCCGGGCCGTTCCAACTTCAGGCAACCAACGGCTGCGGAAGCCGGATGATGCCGCAAAGCGTCCAGGTGACGATGGAGCTTACGTTCGCTGAACGCATCGTCTGCCTGGCCGCAGGCCAGAAGAAAGATGTCACCCTCGCCCTCCCCTGCAACGTCACCAGCCCATTGACCGTGAATTTGCAAAGCTCGCACCCGCCCCGCGTTTCCGTCCCCAACTCTGTCACCATTCCCGCCAACGCGCGCAGCGTTACCATTACTGTCACGGGTCAGGTCGCAGCCGGGCCCGGCACCGAGACGGCCTCAATTACGGCAACCGCAGCTGGAATGGGAACTGCAAGGTTGAGCGCTTGGGTCGAAAATCCGATGGGTCAATGGGGCCATGTCGGTGACACCCTAAGCGTCATCGCAATCCACGCCGCGTTGCTTCCTACCGGAAAGGTACTCTTCTTCTCCGGCGATGAGGTCGACTACAACAATATCGAGAAAGGGAAGGCCGAAATGTGGAATCCCCTCAACGGCCAATCGCAAACCCTTCCATTCCCCTCACCTAGGAACCTTTTCTGCAGCGGACATGCGTTCCTCCCCGATGGCCGACTCGCAATTTTCGGCGGGCATGCCTACCCCGGAGCAGGTCGCGGCGCCGACCACGACGTTCACACGTTCGACCCCGCATCGGCTACCTTTACTCGCCATGCCGACATGGCGCACGCCAGATGGTATCCAACTTGCGCGACACTTCCAGACGGGACCGTCATGGCCGTTGCCGGCGCCGCAGCAGGTGCACCAGGAGGATGGAACTTGTACACCTGGGGCGGCCTCCCCATCAACCGGGAGGCCGAGTTTCTGCAGCCGGACAATGGCCAACGCCAATCCTCCACGGCCTTCCAATGTGACTGCGAGTTCTTGCTGTACCCGTTCATGCATGTCTTACCTGGTGGTCGCCTCTTCGTACATGGTCAATGGAAAACCTGGATTTATGATGCGACCGCCGCAAATGACACGGGATTTGTCCAGGGTCTCGAATATGCGACCAGGTCCCCCAATTCCCGCACCTATCCCGTGCAGGCAGGCTGTACCGTCTTGCCTTTGCGTGATGACGAACCCAATCGCGTGCGAATCCTTGTTGCGGGCGGCGGCGACGAGCGCGTTGACTGCCAGGGCCATGAAACGGAGGCCACGAACACGACAGAAATCTTCGATTACAATCCGACCCTGGCCTCGTCGACGCCGCAGCCTGGTTGGCGCTGGGGGCCCGCATTGGGATACCGCCGATTCATGTCCGACACGGTCCTAATGGCGGATGGAAACGTACTCATCGTGGGGGGCGTCGCCAAAGGTGTCGCGGACAACAACGCCTTGGCCGTCCGCCAAACGGAGCTCTTTGACAGCCAAAGCGAGACCGTACGACCGGTGGCATCGATTACGGTGGATCGGCGATACCACTCAACGGCCTTGCTGCTGCCGGACGGACGTATCTTGTCGGCAGGCAGCACTGGTGCATGGCCGCCCAGCCCTAGCAGCAACGAAAGAAAAATCGAAGCCTATTCGCCGCCGTACCTGTTTTGTGGTCCACGGCCTGTCGTAGTGGGCGCCCCGGGAGTTCTTGGATACGGCGTTCTGTTTTCCTTCGACATCGAGTATCCGACGCTAAGCCCGCGCTTGACGGATGCGGCTAGCGAAATCTCATTCGTCACTCTAGTGCGGCTCGGTTCAGCGACCCATACAATAAACACGGACCAACGTTGTCTCCGGCTCACCGTACAGAGCGCAGCTGGCGGACGCGTAACGGTGCGCGCCCCCTCGGACCGCGCTGCCGCGCCCCCGGGATATTACATGCTATTCGCGGTAGATAGACGGGGCGTGCCGTCAAGGGCCGCAATGCTGCGGCTGGGATGACGCATCCCAGCAGCTAGGAACCACTTGGACAACGCCAAGTGTCAAGGTCATGTCCTCATCGGGCAATCCTCTGCGGGAGTGGTAGCCTTGCCAAAGATGGCGTTACGGGGTGAATCGTTCGAGGTCAGGGCCTTCCGGCTGCGTTGCCACCGCGACAGGCGCTCGGGCGGTTGGCGCGGGAGGAGCGACAGCATCCATGACATCGTTGAATCGCTTGGCCGATTCAGTCAGCCTTGCATTGAACCGCTCTGCAACCCGCGCCGTGAGGCAGTGATTCTGTCGATACGCTCGCAAGGCCGCTGCGCGCTCCGGCAATGGAAGCGACATGAGTACACCCACACCGAGCTTCAGTTTCTGAGCGCCTGCCTGAAGTGACTGCATGCCGTCTTGCAGAAGAACTCCTGCCTGGAAGAATCGGACGCCGGGAACAATAATGGGCGATGGCATCATTCGCCTTATACCAAACTTGTTGCCCATAAAGCTTCGCAAAATGGACTGTAGGGTTTTCCCAATTTCATGCACGAACGCGCCGAGGATGACGCTCGACGTAGTGGTCAGCTACTGGCACGAGAGTTCGCTCAAGCCTCCATCGGCTTGCCGAATCCCTGTCGCCCGCACCCTCTCCCACCCGATGCCTTCCGCGTCCGAAGCGCGACACGGAAGCAACCGTGGGTCAGTCGTGAGCGGAAGTCTTCATCCGAGATTACCCTGGAAGCGCCATGCAGGAATGCCGCGTCGCTACTGCGTCGCTGCATTTTTACGGGAGGAACACCTCGCGGAGTCGTGGCAAAAATCTACATCAAAGTTGGGGTTGGCAAGGCCAATCTCCAATTCGTGGATCGATTCATTGCCACGGCGCCCGCCGCGAATCCAAGGCACAAGGTCCACCCGGATTGGAGCCGCAGTTCGGTCTTCTCTGGTGCCTTGAATGACCTTGCAGAAAAGAAGGCAGTCCTCTCCGACGGTGAGCGACGCGCGACCCAAGCATCCATGGAATCCCCCACTCGTCACACAATACGAGTGGACTCGGGAACCTGGAACCTTCTGGCGGATACTTACGGCGAACGGCAGCGAAGCCTGGCCCTAAACAACCGCCTGCGGCAGTACGGCCTCGGATCAACACGACTCGTGGGCTCCCAAGGTCCACGTTTCTGCGGGCCTCGTCCCGGCCAAAGCCCGTAATCCAGAAAGGGGAATGGTAGGGCTTCGAGCAATGCCCTGACCGTGGCCACCCACACCTCTCCCGACAACAACACGCCCGCCCCGGAGGCAGCGTAATGCCAATTATCCCCTGGGATCGCTGGTTCGGACTGCAAAGCGACAAGGATGCCGAGATCCTCCGGCTAAAGCGCGAGCTTGCCTACGCCAAGCGCACCGCCGGCAAAGACGCACGAATTGCGACGCTTGAGAAGCAACTTCAAGAAACCATGGCCAAACCGGTCGCTCCAGCAACTCCTGCAAAGGCGACGGCCGGCCAGAAAACTCGTAAACCGCGCGCTACGCCAAAGCCCGTCAAGAATGCGGCCACCATGCCCGTGCCGGGCCCGATGCGCAGTCAGGCCGCGCCCAGTACATCGACTTTGGTTCCAAACGCCGGTCCGGCGCCGACGCCCCAAGCGACGCCACCAACCCCCAAGCCAAAGGAAGACTGATGGCCCGCGTCATGCCCCTTGGGCTCCAGCACCACTTGCTGGCCCGCCAACTGGAGGCGGCCGGGCTGGATCCAGGTACCATCGATCTCGATGCACTCCTCGACCCCACCCTGTCCCTCAAGGAGAACACGGAAGCCCTCGCCCAACGGATTGGGCTTCCACTATCCGAAAGGCAAGCGGACGACAAGTGGCGTCGCTGGGAGCACGAAGAGCGCACCCGGGCCGCAATCCCCCACGACGCGCCCGAGCCGGCCGCATCCACCACGCCCACGGCCTCCTTCAAGGACTACGTCCCCCGCCCCAAACCGCAACGACCAGCGGGAGACCGCTCCGCGTACGCGAAGCTCCCGCCGGATGAAGCAGCCCACCAACTCATCCAAGCCATGCGGGAACGACTCAAGTTGGCCGACATTACGGCCAAACAGAAACGCACCGTGGTCCGCAAGATACTCACGGACATGCACTCGCGCGACCGTGACCTCGCTACCATCGGCACGGAGGACATCGCGCTTTACCGCGAATTCCTGCAGGCGCGAGTTGAAGAGGGCACCCTTGCGCAGACATCCGTCAGCCACATCGCGAAGGTCTGGAACAGCACGATCCGCACCGTCTTCCATGAGGAAAACCAGCCCGGGGAGGGCCTCATCATGCGCGGCTGCTCCGAGCAGCCTCGCCTCGTGGAACACGTCACCGAAGACGAGTTTGCCCGCATGCTGCACGTCCTCTTCGACTACCACTTCGAGGACGACCACGACGGGGTCCTCTTCCAGACCTACCTCAGACTGGATTGGTGCTGCGGCGCCAGAATCGGCAGCCTCGCCTACGGCCGCCTGCAAGTCCGGGACTTGCACCTCGACGAAGCGTACGCGATTTTGCGCGACATGAAGACCGGACGCCCGCACACAATCGTCCTCTCCGATGGCGCCGTGAAGGCCCTTCGGGATTGGGTGCAAACCATCAGGAGCAATCCGACATGGAAAGGCGAAGAGACGCCCATCTTCATGCACGCCGACGGCAGCCTCACCCAACCCGCATGGATTAACCGCCACCTCAAGGCAGTAGCGCGAAAGGCCGGAATCACGCAAGTCGTGACATCGCACGTGCTTCGAAAATCAGTTGGCACCATCATTGCTCAGACCAACCCCAAATTCGCGGCCATGCAATTGGGAATTTCCAGCAAGGTCTTCAGTCTCCACTATCATCAGCCTCGCCGCGAGGACTGCCTGGCGCTCCGCCACCTTCTGCCCAAGATTGGCGAAAAGGGAGTCACAACCGCATGACCGAGCCTCCTGGCGAAGGGCTGCAAGTCGATTTGCGGGAATGCAAGGCCGAAGCGCGGCGGTTGCTCCCACCCGGCCATCCTGTGCGCCAGGTCATCGAGTCCGAGCCGGATGTCCTTGGCGGGCCCGATGCCGGGTCGCGGCTTGCCCTTGTACTAAGGCTGGTCCTCGCGCACCGGCGCCATCCCGAGTGGCCCGGCTAGGCGGCGCTTTCGACGACGACTTTGCCACCTTCCAGCAGACTGCGAAACACCCAGCCCTGGTCAAGGAAGGTGGGCAACTCGGCGCTGGTGACTACTTTTTGGCGAAGCTTGTGGACGGCGGCGGATGGCCCGGCCCCGTTGTTGCCGGTGGTCCGTTTGGACATAGTGTCCATCAGGAGCCGTACGACCGCCGTTTCGTCCATGGCATCGAGATCCAGTTTTGCAACTTCGCCTGCGGTACTGCCGCCGGCCTTGAGGACGGCTTCCGTCAAGCGGCGCATGGGGTCTGGCGCGTTGGCGGTGCCGGTGGTTTCCAGAAATGGCAGGGCCTTGGCGTAGGCCTGCCGCATCTGCTCTACGCTCTGGATGGGCAAGCCTTGCTTGCGCGTGCCGTATGTGGTTTGGATGTTGCCCTTGTGGCCCATGTAGAATTTTCGCCAGGCCTCAAGGAACCCCTGGGGTTCTGCGAGTTGGCAGTGGTGGGAATAGTATGATCGCCATACGTAAGGCCGGCCGGGCACGTTGGCGGTCTGCATAGCGCGCCGAATGGAGTCGCCCACGTTGTTTCGCAACAGGAAGCGCGGCGCTCCGCCGTACGGCCGGAACAGCGGGCTGTCGGGCTCGAGGGTTTCCCCGCCTCGGATGCGGGTTCGAAGGTAGGCTCGCAGGCTTTCGCATGCCTCCTTGCCGAGGAAAAAGAAGAACGGCTTACCGTTCTTGCTAAGCGAGCGACCAACGTCGACGCGCAGCGGCGTGGCCTCGAACGTGACGTCATCCGGCGTAATCGTCATGCCGCGCAAATCCCGGAGCCGCAGGCCGTCCGATGCATTCTCGTTCCCGAGCACTTGCAGGCGTTGGCCGCCTTGGGCGACGACGGCAATCATGGCTGCGGTACGGACTTCGGCCGCTTGCATGACCCGGCGGAGGGCGGCCTGGTCCGGAATCGTCTCGTTTTCGGCGCTAAGGTAGTCATCCGCGCCCGGGATGGCGATGTCGCGATGCAGTGCCCGGCGATGCCATTTCAGGAACGACTTCAGCGTCACGTAGAAGGCGTTCACGGTCGAGCCTGCCAGCCCTTGCTTGAACATGTATGCGATGCACGCGGTCGCAGCCTCGTCGAGATTCGCCTGCGTCATTGACAGGAGGTCGACTGGCGATTTTCCAATTGCGGCATCCAGGTTGCGGCCGAGGCGACGTAGGTAGTCGTCCGCGGTCGCTGCATCCCGGCGGGCCAGGTTCTCGTACCAAGTCTTGACCTCGCCGTGCGGCAGCAACGCCGCGTGCCATCGTCTGCCGCCCCGCTGGCGCCGCCCGCCCATGACGCCTACACGAGAAGGCACAACTTAACGGTTTGCGTTATCAGTAATGCAAATCTGGTCAGACCCATTCCGAAGCGGGTTCGGTACCGCGCGCTCGCTCGGCCGCTCGCGCGCCGACGGAACCCACTTCGGTTCTCGTAGGGGGACTGGGGGGACGCTGCGCTCCCCCCATACCCCCCTCGCGGACCGCCGCCTGCGCAACGCTCCGGCGGCGGGCCTGCACGACGGCGCTCCGCGCCATCGCTGCGGTGATCTGGAACTTCGATTCCGCGTACTCGCGCATGGGGAAGCGGGCGGCGGCTGCGAGCCCTCGCCGCGGCCGGCGGGCCCCGGCGGGGAACATGGATGTCCCCTTCGGTTTGGCCAGCCGAGGGGTCTGGTCTCCAAGCCGCGCACCTCTCGGACCAATCCCGGGCCTTGAGATGCGCATCCCCTTCCTGCGGGCAGAGTTTGATTGTGGAAAGCACGTTGGCTAGGCCGGCGCAACAACCCACTCGAATACCTTGTACGGCGTTTCGATCATGCCGTGACCACGATAGGCACGCAACGCGTCGTGGTTGTGGGCTTCGACGTATAGGCGAACGGATCGGACATCTCCTTGGCCTCGAGCGGCCTGCTGGATGGCGCGGTAAAGTGCGCTGTAGACGTGTTTCCCGCGGTGTTCTGGCGCTACGTACACGGATTGAATCCACCAATACCAGGCTGCATGCCAGTCGGACCACTCGAAGGAAACGTATGTGGAGCCGACGACGGCGCCACCGATTTCGGCCACGAAGACGCGGCCTTTGGCAGGGTCGGCCACAAGATCCATGACGCCGCGCCGGGCGGTGGCCTCGTCAAGGCGGACTCCCTCGGACTCAAGGGCGTTGCCCAGCGTGCTTTGCAGCAGAGCCTCAAGATCGGACGCACGGGCGGCGCGGACCAACACGACCATGCCCGGGCTACGGAGCCCGCGCTCTTGGCTTTGAGGGTCTAGAAAAGTTAAGGAAGGGAGGAAAAGGGGGAAAAGATGGACTCGTTACTCAACTAGCGGGGGCCAGCGGAGCCCTTGAAGCAGTCACGGCAGAACACGTCGCGGCCCGGGGTGGGCTTGAACGGGACCTGGGTCGCGGTGCCACAGCGGGAGCAAGTGGTGTCGAACATGGGGCGGTCTGCTCCACGGTCGCCACCAGCGCCGCCGCCCGAGCCGAAGCTGCGGGGGCCGCGGGGGCCAGCGCCGGTTCCGGCGGGCCTGTCCTTGCTGAAGCACTCGCGGCACTTGACTGGCCGGGTGCCCGTGGGCTTGAACGGGACGGTTGTCTGCTTGCCGCATTCGGCGCAGACCACATCAAACTCTTCGCGCGGTGCGCGATTCTCGTACATTCTAATTTCTCCTTTAATGCAAGGGGCACGATGCCCCTTACGATTCGACCCACGAACCACCCCTATTTAGAGCAGGAGGTTCGAGTGGGTAGATGGAAATAGGGTGTCGGCGGGCCGCCGCAAAAGAGGCAAGCACGCCAAACGCCAAATGCCGGGCCGGTTCTGGTCGTTCCATGCGAAGCATCGCGTTCCTGTTGGCCCTCGTGGGCCTCGTCGCACTTGCCGGCTGTTCGACGCCGGCACCAGAACCCGTAGCGGCTCCGGCACCAGCCCCCATCGTGATCGGCACGGACGACCTGCGTCTTCCTGCGGGGCTGCCCGCCTTGCGTGCGGGCGACGTACCCTCCTTCCCCGTCTTTGCCGAGGCCGTGGTCAACATGACGGAAAGCGGCTCACACCGCGAGACGAGCCTGGCCGTTTCCCCGGTGGACCGCTCCCTTGTGTTCGCCTGTGACCCCTCGGGCGTGCCCAACATCTCGGGCGGCCACTCCTACTACTACATCTCGCGCGACAACGGCACCACGTGGAGCGACCTGCAGATTGAGACGGAAATGACCGACCCGCGCCAGTTCACGTTCGAGGGCGGCGACTGCGACGTGGCCATCGACGCCGCGGGCACCCTGTATTCCGCCGACAGTTGGCTGGGCAGCATCGCGGTTGGCTCCAGCAAGGATGGCGGGATACACTGGGACGTCGGGCAGCCCGCCGCCGGATCCGGACCGGTTGCTGACCGCCCCTGGCTTGTGGGCGGTGTGGCCGGCACGGTCTACCTCACCTACCAGGATGTGCAGTTCGGCATGCCCAGCGTCATCTGGTTCACGATGAGCACGGATTACGGCTTGACGTTCCTGCCCGCCGTGCCCGTTGCGACGGCCGCTGCGGATGGTGCCTACACATGGACCGGCAACCTCGAAGTTTCCGGCGATGGACAGGACATGTATTCCGTCTACACGCGCCAGGCAGGTGCGACCCACAACGTCGGCGGAGCGCCGGAATCCGTCTGGGTAGCCGCAAGCCATGATGGCGGCCTTACGTGGACAAGCAACAAGGTTTCCGACCGCCCTGCGGCCGCCAGCTACCTCTACCCGTCAATCGGCCTGGATGATGGTGGCCAACTCCACGTCGTCTTCTCACAGGCGGACCAGGATGGCCAACCAATCTGGTACAGTACCAGCACGGACCAAGCCGCAACGTGGAGCGAACCCGTGGCCCTCGCCCCCGGCACGACTGGGTACTCGCCGTGGATTGCCGGCGGCCAAGCCGGTCAAGCGCTTGCCATCTGGTACGGGTCGCCAAACCCCAAGGCCTTGTTCAATGCAGACGAGGACTGGTACCTCTACTGGGCCCGCATGGACAATGGCACAATCCTTACGGGAACAACGACGGCGGAACCCGTATTCCAAGGCAAGCAAGCAGTTGGCTTTGCGGAGTTCAACATGGTCCGGCTTGATGCAGACGGCATCGCCCACATCGGCGCCTCAATCGCGCAAGGTGACGGCAACGACGTGCATTGGCAAGCCGTCTACCAGCGGCAAGTCCTCGGGCCGTCGACCTAGGCGGGACGTAGCGGGAAGCCAGTCCGGGGCCGCAACCAATGCTGGCCTTACGTTTCGCCTACGATTACCTGGAACGAGATGGGGATGCGATGGACGCCTTCGCCCATCGTTTCGTCGTATGCGGTGAACGTGATGGTCCAAGTGTAGAATCCTTCGGGCGCGGGGGAGGCAACACCGTCGTTCCAAACGCGCTGGTCCCAAGTGAAGTTGGCCTGCAGCGACGCGCCGGGCGCAAGTGGGCTCGTTCCGAAGGCCATGCAGTACGCGCGGCCTTCCTCATGCTGGATGTCTTTGCCTTCGTGCGTCATGGCGGCGCTCCACGGCGGCATGCAAATGCTCGATGCGTGGTAGGTTGCGGGGCCGGCGTTGTCGGCGTGGGCGTCAATGCAGAAGCCGCCGTCGCAGGGTCGCAAGTCGCCCGTGACCTTTAGGCCGGGGGCCGCAGGGTCGGTGGTCTCTGCGTGGCCCGTTTGCGGCGCAAAACCGTTGCCGTTGCCAGGGCTGGACGCACCAGACGTGGTCGTCGCCGGCGAGTCGGACGCGGTGCAGCCGGCAAGCAGGACAAGGCAGGCGGCGAGGATGATCTTCATGCTCCCCGATACGTCGGGGGAGGCCTTCAGGGATTCCATCACGGCGGCTTTTTCCCCAACGGTGCGGGGATTAGCCAAGCAAACCGGTTGGTACAACGTCCATCGGGAGGGCCTCACCAAACCGACGGCGGCGACTTCGGCGACCAGGCCCTCATGATGAAATCCTATGAAGTGGAACACGAAGGCCCCCGGTCGGGGCCAAGCAGGCACGCGAAGCGATGCCGTGCGCGGGTGTGGCAGCCGAGCCGCGAAGCGCG
>CAZVJB010000010.1:0-89948 GCA_964627625.1 uncultured Halobacteriales archaeon | reverse complement strand
CCGTCGCCTTCATCGGCGGCGACACCCCGGAGGACCCCGTCTACCTGAGCGGCATCGTGGCCGCCGATGGCGACCGTGACGGCCAGCAGGAGGTCTACGTCGGCTTCTCCGAGGCCGACGGTGGCCCGGACAACGGCCTGCTGCGCTTCTCCGTCCGTTCCGACGGCTGGGAACGTGAACGTATCCTGCTCCCGGGGTTCGTGGCACCCAACGACCTGGCCTTCGGCGACGTCGACAACGACGGCCTCAACGAACTGTACGCGGGCGGCTACGACGGCGCCCTGTGGCGCATCACAGGATCCCCCGCCGCCGGTTGGACGAAGCGCAGCATGGCCGACATCGGGCACGAGTTCATCGATGCTCTGGTGCTGGGCGACGCCGACGGCGACGGCAAGGTCGAGGCCTACCTGTCGGCCTCCGATTCCGGTCGGTCGCCGCCAGAGAACGTCTACCGCGTGGCCCCCGTGCCGCCCCCGGCCGGCATGACCATGTTCGACGCCACCTTTACGGGTGTGCGCGGCAACGAATGGTGGGAACAGGTCTCCGTGGCCGCCTCCGGCGGCACGCTGTCCAAGGTCGATGTGCGGTTCAACGACGGAGCATGGCAGCCCTTGACCAAGCAGTCTTGGGGCGGCTACGCGGCAAGCTACCGTGCGGTCCAGGGAACGACCCTACAGTTCCGGGCGACGGCGACGAGCGCGGCGACCGACCTGAGCGACTGCTACCGCTGGATTCCAGCAAGCAACACGGACGCCACGAAGGTGACCTGCGGCACGACGCCGCCACCACCGCCACCCCCGACAGGTTTCGATGCACAGTTCTCCGGCGTGAAGGGCAACAATTGGTGGGTCGAGGCGAAGGTCACGGCCAACCAGGGCATCGCCAAGGTCGAGGCCCGCGTCAATTGTGGTGCCACTTGGCAAGTCCTCACGCTGCAGAACTGGGGATCTTACGCCAAGTCGTTCAATGTCCCGAACGGAGCGAAGGTGGACTTCCGCGTGACGAGCACAGGCGGCGGCACGGACTACTCGGGCGGGTACACCTGGCCGCAAGCTACGCCCACGGGGGCATGCCCATGAGGGGAATCCTCACCGGCCTCGTCTGCGTGGTCCTCCTCGCCGGCGTCCTTCCGGCAGGTGCCAACCACACGCAGACCGACTCCGGTCGGGCCATCGTGTTCGACCACAAGACGGGTGGCAACGAATGGTGGGTCGAGGTCGTTCTTGGCGGCCAAGACGCTGGCGCAGTCGCTACACTTGACGCCATGGACTACGCGGGCCCGTGGGTGGCGATGCAGAAGACCTCGTACGGCTCGTGGTCCGCATCGTTTCACATCGAACCTGGCAACCCCGTGAAGTTCCGCGCAACGTGGGCCGGCGGGGCCGAGCAGCGGAGTTGCTGGTTCAGTCATCCGCAAGGCGTTGAGGCATGCGGCGGGCCGAGCCCTCCGTCCCCGCCACCCAGCTCGGGTTTCGACGCCACATTCACGCTCGTGACCGGCAACGCGTATTGGGTGCAATCCCAAGTCACGCCCAACAGCGGTTTCACGGTCGCCTCGGTCGACGTGCGCCTCAATGATGGCGCCTGGAAACCCCTCAAACTACAATCTTGGGGCGTGCGCGCCTGGGCCGCTTCCTACCCCATTCCAGAAGGGACCGTGGTGCAGATGCGCGCCACCGCCACCACCAGCGCGAGCGACCTCAGCGAATGCTACCGCTGGATTCCACCGCAAGGCAACGGCCAGAACGCCGCCGTGGTGTCCTGCGGTTCGACTCCGTCGCCGACAGCTTGGCGAATCGCCCCCCGTGCCACCTTCGTCGAATCCCTGTACGATATTTCCGTGGGAGACGCGGACCGCGACGGAAAAGGCGAGACCTATGTCGCGGGCAGCGAGGGCTTGTTCAAGGTCACTCCGCTCGGCCGTACCGCCATCTCACCCCTGACCGAGTGGGTCTACGTGGCCGTTGGCGACGCGGACAACGACGGCCAGGCCGAAGTTTTCGCCACGCGCGGGACCGGCGGCCCGGCCCATGAACTCCACCGCTTGTCGTATAGCGGCACGGTGTGGACGGACGTAGTCATCTACTCGGCCCCGAACTCCATCGGACCGCTCACCCTCGGCGACCTCGATTACGACGGCAAGCGCGAAATCTACCTAGGCGAAGCCGCTGGCCAGAACGCGACCGTGACGCAGGTGCGCCACGACGGCACGACGTGGCAGTCACAACGCATCGTTGACCTGGGGAATGACGGGAGGTTCCTTAGCATCCACGACCTTTGGGTCGGCGACGGCGACCGCGACGGCAAACCGGAACTGGCCGCCACCACCGGCGGATACGGATACAGCTTGGTGTGGCTCATCGAGAAGGGTGCAACGGGCTGGACGGCCACGCGTCTAGGCAGCTTCAGCGACAGCCCTCAGGGTGTTGTGGCGGGCGACGTCGACGGCGACGGCCTTGGCGAGGTTGTTGCGGCCAACCAAGGCGGGTTTCTCTTCCAGCACCGGTTCGTAGGCGGCGCCTGGCAGACCCAGGAAATCCAGGTGATGTCCTATGGGACGTCGGACATTTTCCTCGGCGATGGCGACGACGACGGCAAGCAAGAGATTTACGCCGCCTCGTCCAACGGCGAGCTCTACCAGGTGCGCCAGACGCCGGGAGCCTACACGACGACGTCCATTGCCTTGCACAACGCCGGTGGCCACCAGTATGGCCCCAACATCGTCGTCGTCGGCGACGGGGATGGGGACGGCAAACGCGAGATCTACACCGACCTCTTCGACCTTGCCGGACGCACAACCACGCTCTACGAGACTCAGGTCGCGACCACACCGCCTCCGCCGCCACCGGCTGGATTTGATGCCACGTTCACCGGAGTCAAGGGCAACGAGTGGTGGGTCCAGGCGACCGTCTCCGGCAACCAACCCATCGCCAAGGTCGAGGCCCGCGTCAACTGCGGGTCCACATGGGTCGCCCTCACGAACGAAGGTTGGGGCTGGGCCAAGAGCTTGCACGTCCCCAACGGCTCGAAGGTCGACTTCCGCGCCACCAGCACCTCCGGAGCGACGGACCTCAGCGGGGGATACATCTGGACGAACGCAACTCCTACGGGAGCGTGCTGAACATGGCAACAAAGTGGCTGGCGGCCACCGCCGTTGCGTTGCTCGTCGCCTTTGCGGTGCCAATCTCGGCCGACCATCCCCAATCCTTCGAGAACGGCCTCACGGTGACCTTCACGGAGAAGACCGGAGGCAACGCATGGTGGGTCGAAGTGATTGTTGGGAGCAGCCGTGGTGTCTCCAACGTCGAGGTCATGGACGACGGCGGCCCTTGGGCTGCCATGACGTACCACCACGACTGGGGCACCTGGGCCTTGAGCTACCCCATCGAAGCCGGGCACCGTGTGACCTTCCGCGCCACCACGTCGAGTGGAGTCATGACAAGCTGTCCCTTCACGCATCCGGGAGCTGTCGAGCAATGCGCAACACCACCTCCTCCGTCGCCCCCCGTGGGTTGGCAGGTCCGCCGCATCGACGACACCGAGGGCACCGGGGGCGACCCCGTCGCACTCGGCGATGCCGCCAACCTCGGCCGCGAAGACGTCTTCGTCGGCACGAATGACGGCATCCTGCGCTACATGTGGGCGGAGAACGGCTGGCAACGCCAACGCATCCACGAGGGCACCGTCCATGAAGGCCATTATGTGACGGCGATGATCATCGGCGACAGCCACGGCGACCTCGGCAACGAGCTGTACGCCGGCGACCTGTACGGCATCTCGCGCATCGAATGGGACGGCGAGCGGTTCTGGGAGACGGGTCGCTTCGAGACCGGAAACGTGGTCGGCATGGCTACCGGCGATGTCGACCAGGACGGCATGAAGGAACTCTGGTACGGCCGTCCCGACGGCACCTTGTGGCGCATCGAGACTGCGGGAACCACGCACACCACGACACAGATGGCCCGCTTCGGCGACACCGTTGCCTACATTGAAGTGGCCGACGTGGACGCGGACGGCCGCCCCGAGGTCGTGGTCGGTTCGCACGACGATGCCAGCGTGCATGTGGTCGAGGTCGTGGGCGAAACCGCCATCGCGACCCGAGTGGCCCACGAACCGGGCGACACTGGCGTAAGCGGCCTCGTCGTGACCGACCTCGAAGGCGACGGCTCCAAGGAGATCTACTCCCTCGCAATCCTCAACCACCACCTCAAGCAGACCCGTTGGACCGGCTCCGGCTATTCCACCACGACGGTGGGCTCGTACGCCGACGCACCGCTCGGCCTCACGGCTGGCGACGCGAACACCGACGGCAAGACCGAGCTGTATGTCCGAGGCGGAGGCGGCCATGTCTTACAGGTCCGCCACACCGTGGACGGCTGGCTCCAAGCCGACTTAGGCCTCGTCGGCCGCTACATCCACGACCTCGCCTTCGGGGACCCCGACCGCGACGGCCGCCCCGAGGCCTACGTGCTGGCCGATCCCGCTTCGGACTGCTGCACGAAAACGGTCCTTTACCAGATGTCCGACCACGCGCCCGCCCCGGTGCTCTCAAGCCCCGCCGGGTGGAAGCCCGCCTCGATGGGGTCAACAGGCATGTTCAGCCCGTTCCAGGCCGCAATCGGCGACACGGACGGCGACGGCCGCAACGAGGTCTTCGCAACAGGCGTCGGCGACCTGCTCCGCTTCACCAAGGGTGCCCGCGGCTGGGAATCCATGGTCGTGGCCCAATTCGACTCCAACATGGCCTTGGCCGTGGGCGACGGCGACAACGACGGCAAGGTGGACATCTACGGCGCCTCCGGCTCGGGCCTGACCAAGTACACCTGGAACGGCACCGGCTACACGCGCTCCGAGATGGGGGTCTACCCCTCGACCGGGTTCGTCCATGACATCACCGTGGGCGACCTGGACGGCGACGGCCGCCGTGAGCTGTACTTCACCACGATCGCGCATCCGCAGGAGACCACCAGCGGTGTCTACAAGGCCTCCTTCTCCGCCGGAGCGTGGCGCCTCGAGCGCATCGCATCGGTGCCGACGGACGGCGAGACGGTCTGGATCGCAGACGCTGACAACGACGGCCGTCTCGACCTCGTGGTCGGCTCGGGCGACTCGCACGGCAACGGATACATGCACCGCGTTTCCTTCGTGAACGGCGCCTGGGTCACCGAGCGCATGGCTGGCGTCGGCTCGTCGAATATCGGCATGTACGCCGTGGCAGGGGACCCGGACCGCGACGGCCGCAACGAGGCCTACGGCATCACGGCCGACGGGCAGCTCATCCGCACCACCAAGGCCTCAGGTGCCTGGGCCTCCACGGTCATCGCCAACACTCCCCGACCGATGGACCTGCACATCGCGGACGCCGACAACGACGGCCGCACAGAACTCTACACTGTCACCATGGAAGGCACCGTGGAGCGCGTGGCCTGGACCGGCTCGTTCTGGGAGCGCACCACCTTGTACACGTTCCGCGAACCCATGGGCAGCACGGGAGCGTGGCCTGCCATGGCCGTGGCTGATGCGGACGGTGACGGGAAGTCGGAGATCTACGTCGGGTTCAGTTACCGTGCCTACTACAGCTGGGGCCAGATGTACGCTCTGTCGACGTCCACGCCCGCTCCCAGCGACACCTTCACGGCGGTTCGGGGCAACGAATGGTGGGTGCAAGCTAGCGTCGCAGGCAACCCGGCGCAAGTACACGTTCGCCTCAACGGCGGCGACTGGAAGCCCCTGGCCAAGCAATCCTGGGCCCCCACCGCCTGGGCGGCCTCTTACCACATCCCACAAGGCACGCTTGTCCAGCTGCGCGCCACGAGCTCCACGGGGGCAAGCGTGCTGAGCATCTGCTACCAGTGGATTCCGTCCAGCAATGCGGACGCCCGCATGGTGGCGTGCACGAGCACACCGCCGCCCCCGACCGGATTCGACGCCACGTTCACCAACGTCAAGGGGAACGAGTGGTGGGTGCAGGCGCACGTCCGCGCCAACAGCGGCCACACCATCATCGGCGTGGAGGTGCGCGTCGACGGCGGCGCCTGGCAGCCACTAGCCAAGCAATCCTGGGGCACGCATGACTGGGCGTTGTCCACGCACTTGCCGGAAGGCAGCCGCCTCGAGTTCCGGGCCCGCAGCGGCGTGGACGGGGCCTCCGAGCTGTCCGACGGATGCTACCGCTGGATCCCGCCGAGCGGCCAAGTAGCCCAAGCGCGGGATTGCTCCCCCTGGCCTTGATTGGGCCGAAGCGACCCACGCGGTGCCCACGCCTCGGCCACCGGACGTGTTCCACGATCGGAGTAGGCTGTTCCACGACCGGAGTTCGGCGAGGGGTCGTGGAACGCACCCATCGCGCCCAGCACCATCAAATACCCCCTTCAAGTCGCCACGGTTGCCCGCAAGGGCCATGAAGCATCTGGACCGCAAGGTTTGGCTGCCGAAGGTGAAACCATGGAACTCAAAATCACAGAGAAGAAGGACAACGCCATTTTGGCCCGGGTTGAAGTCCAATTCAGCCTCCGCCATGACGGCGAGACGACGCCCAGCCGCACCCAGGTCCGGCAATTGGTGGCTGGCGAACTCGGCACAAAGACCGAGAACGTGGTCATCGACCACATGGAATCCTCCTACGGTCTCGGCGCCACAAAGGGGAGCGCCCGCGCCTACAAGTCCGCCGACGCCGCCCGCTCCACCGAACGCGTGCACCTTCTGAAGCGCAACCAACTCTACATCGAGAAGCCGAAGAAGGAAGTCAAGGCCGCCGACGGCAGCGACAAGCCCGCCGCGCCCGCTACCAAATCCGCGAAGAAGGGGGCCTAAACATGGCCGGCTCTGGATCTGCCTCCAAGTTTTACAAGCTCGAAGGCAACAAACTCGTCCGCACGCACAAGGCCTGCCCCAAGTGCGGCCCCGGCGTCTTCTTGGCGCAGCACGACAACCGCGCCCACTGCGGCAAATGCGGCTTCACCGAGAAGAAGAACTAGCGCGTCCGTCCCCTGTTATCGGAGCGTCGGGCCAGACCAATTCGTGATGGAAACCGCCGCCGCCGTCGCAACGGGTCGAATCGATCATTGGTCGGATGCAAGCAGGTTGACCTGCGTGCCAGGCAAGCGGTACCGCTCTCTATAGATTCTCAAACCTCTTTGCGTCAGGCTTGACCGTCACGCCCGCTAATCTAGGCATGATGAACGAGAACAACCATCACGAAGCCATGATGGCCTTCAAAGCCCCAAGCTGGGCCCTCGACTGGTGCCCCCACTGTGGCTGGGAAGCAAAATGCGGCGTCTGCCGAGCTTGGATGGACTAGGATGACAACCCCGCAGGCGCAGCACAAGTTCAACCCGAACTCTTGCCCCTGCTGCAAGCGTCTTCTGCGCTGGCTGCCGCGCCGGATAAGGAATCTCTTTGCGGGGCCTGTCCAGCCCGTCAACAAGGCAAAGCGGACCAAACCGGTTGCCGTGCCAAGCGCGGCGCCGCCCTCCATGATGCAGTGGGACCTGGTGGATTTGAACCATCGACCAGCGGGTTATGAGCCCGACGCTCTGACCGGACTGAGCTAAGGTCCCGTGACGTTGGCCACGCGTAGGTCGGACAAGAACCCGCCGAAACCCAAAACCCGTTGTTCCGGCTTGATATCTGCTGTGGATAGAACGCTTGATTGAATAGATGGGTCCCATAAACGTCGAGCCCTCGGCCAGCCAAGATTGACTAATCCACATCGCCGCCCGCCAAACCTTACAAGCGGGCCCCCGTCGCCAGGCCAGTGAGAATCAGTACGCTGCTGTGGGGGGCCGCCTTTGCCCTCGCTGGCATCCTCGTCCTCGTCGGCGTCGTGCCGGGATCGTCGGCGTGGGCTTCAGGACCTCGCACCGGCATCGCCATGGTTCTCATCCTACTGGGTTTCCTGCTCTTGGCCGGCCCGTGGGTCGCCTACGCCGTCCGCCGCGCCTCCTCCAAGGAAGGGCCCGGCGGATGCCCCGTCGGTGCCACTTGCGCTTGCGGACACTTCAACTTCAAGCCCCGCAAGACGTGCAGGCAATGCGACGCGCCGACCGTCTACCCGGCTTGACAAAGGCTTTCATGAGGGGCCTTGTCGCCGCGACTAGGCTCCGTTAGTCTAGAGGCCAAGGTTCGCTTCGCGAACCTACGCCGCGGGAGTCCACGGCCTCCCGCGGCTAGGATACAGGCCTTTCAAGCCCCCGTCGGCTTTTCATTCTCCTCCTTCTCCGCAACCATACGCTCCGTTAGTCTAGAGGCCAAGGATGCAGGCCTTTCAAGCCTGCGGCACGGGTTCGAATCCCGTACGGAGCACTGGCAAAATGGTTCGAACCGGGCAAAAGGACCATTTTACGACGATTAGGTCCGGCGGCGCTTGGTCGTCGTCGCCCCGCTTCGTTTCCGGCCGCGCCGGACCCATCATCGTGCCGACGTTCACGCTGGCCACGAACTCGTTCTCGGGGCTCCAACCGCCCCGCTCGCCCTTGAATTCAGCCGGGCTCGCGACATGGAAGCCGGGTTTGCCGGGGGATTCGAGTTGCCCTGCGCGGCTTCCGGTCCATGCGATGCCCGCATGATAGGTGTACGGCTTGGCCTTGCCCTGTCCGTCGGTCATGGGCCGTCATCTGTTGCGGTCGACTTGAGCCGTGGGCCAACCGCATCGGCGGGAAGGCGCGACGCAGCCTTCGTTGACCCCCTTGAGAAGCGCTAGCGTGGCACCGGAAGGGTTTGGTGGATGGCCGGCAATCGAGCAAGCGCAATGGCGAGCCTCGACCAGATCCTCGTCGTGGCTCTGCTGGTCTTGACCTTCGTCTTGTTCTGGACGGAACTGCTGCGAGCCGAACTCGTCGCACTCTGCGGCATGGTCCTCCTCATGGTGGCCGGTTTGGTCACGCCTCAGCAGGGCGTCTCCGGGTTCGGCCATCCCGCCACCATGACCGTGCTGGCGCTATTCATCCTGACTGCCGGTGTCACGCGCACCGGCATCATAGCATCGGCCGGCCGTTGGCTGTCGCGCCGCACCAACGGCAATGAGGTGCGGGTCCTGGTCGGCCTGGCCGTAATTGTGGTGCCTACGTCGGCGTTCCTCAACAACACTGCGATTGTCGCTGTGCTCATCCCGCTGACGCTTGCCGTCGCCGCCCAGTCCAAGCTCAGCCCGTCCAAGCTGTTGATGCCGCTGTCGCAGTTCGCCATGCTGGCGGGCACAATCACCCTGATCGGCACGTCCCCGAACCTGCTGGCGTCAGCCTTGATCGAGGAGCAGACCGGTCAGGCATTTTCCCTATTCCAGTTCAGCCGAGTGGGGCTCGTGGTCTTGGCGACTGGTTTGGTGTACATCCTCCTCGTGGGACGCCACTTGATTCCCGCACGCATCGCGCCTGGTGCGAGCGGGCCAGCGTTGCTGCTGCAGGAATTCACGGCGGAGATCCGCGTGCTGCCGGAAAGCCCGCTGCTGGGTAAGACCGCTAGCGAGCATCCGCTCTTCCGACCGGGCCAGTTGGACATCCTGAGCGTCCTTCGGGACGGCAAGCCCATCGCGCCGGCGACCTTCCTCGAGCCAGGGGACCTGATTGCCATCCGGGCTCCGCGCAGCTCTCTGCTGCGGCTCGAGAAGGACACGGGAGTCGAGATCCTCAGCGGCGTGGACCCCCAAGACATCGCCTCCGGCGACGCCCAAGTGGCCGAGATCATCGTGGCCCCTTCCTCGGGCCTCGTGCGGCGTCCCATCACCGAGGGCAGCGTCGCGCGCACCTTCGGGGTCAAGGTCCTGGGAATCCGTACCGCCCCCAAGCCGTTTGGATTCGCCTTCGCAAAGCGTCTCAGCTACGGTGACGGCTTGTTGGTCTTGGCAACGGAGGAAGCTTTGCAGCGTTTCCGCGACGACCCGGACTTCATCGTGACCTCCGAGCAGCCGACGGAGTCGCTGCGCCCGCGGAAAGCCGCGCTGGCGGTCGCCATCCTCGTCGCCGTCGTGGCGGCCGCCGCCTTTGGCATCACCTCGATCCTGGTGGCCGCCCTGGCCGGCGCCCTGGCCATGATCCTCTTGCGCGTACTGGCCCCGGACGACCTGTGGACCAGCGTGCGCTGGGACGTGATCTTCCTCCTTGCAGGAATGATCCCCTTCGGGATTGCCCTCGAGAACACGGGGCTGGCGGCCATCGCCGGCGAAGCCGTGGCGGATCTCGCCTTCGGCCTGCCGCCCATCCTCGTCATTGCCATCTTCTACGTGGCCAGCCTGCTGTTGACCATGGTGCTCAGCAACGCCGGGACGGTCATCCTGATGGTCCCGATCGGGCTGGCTACCGCGGCACAAATCGGAGCCTCGCCGGTCCAGCTGGTAGCGGCCATCATGTTCGCCGCGTCCAACGATTTCCTCACCCCGGTGGGCTACCAGACTAACCTGATGGTCTACGGGCCGGGCGGGTACAAATTCTCCGACTACGCGCGCGCCGGGGCGCCCCTTGCGGTGCTCGTGGGCATCGTGACATGCTTCGGCATCGCCTACTGGGTCAGATGAGTGGGGGCAGAGTGCGGTATGCCTGGGCGCCGGCCAGCGAAGAATTCATTCAGGCCGGCGCCGTGGGAAACGCGCTGCTGCCAAGCATTCTTGACGAAGGGTTTGATGACCCCGTCGTCGCCGTGAATCCACGGGCAACTGAGGCCAGCAGTTGACCGCTAACCTGGGCGGGACGTCAGGACGGCGGCGACATCAGACCACGCCGACGAGGATTGCCAAGGCGGGGTGGATGGCTCTGAGGATGAGGTCGTCCAGTTCGGTCTTGGTTTTCGCCGTGGCGCGCTTGGCCCACTTGACGACGAGGCGCTCGAAGACCAAGGCCACGAGGATTCCGCCAGACAGCAGGACGAGCACGATGAACGAGCCGGCCATCCAGTCGGGCCAGTCGGAGATGGCGTCGCCGAGGCGCGACATCTACTGCACCCCGCCAGCCTGCGGTGCCATGGTCCGTGTGCTTACGTGGAATTGTCCATCGTGGAACTCTTGACATGCCTCCTCGAGAACC
The DNA here is from genome assembly GCA_964627625.1 of uncultured Halobacteriales archaeon. Lineage (GTDB taxonomy): Archaea > Thermoplasmatota > E2 > JACPAO01 > JAHFTW01 > JAHFTW01. The sequence continues at coordinate 78,933 of CAZVJB010000010.1, read as the reverse complement.
GCGCGGATGGCAGGATTGGCGGCCTTGGCCGTGAACTTGGGCAGCGTCGTGTGGCCGCCCTCGCCCATGCGGTCCGCCTCCTCGGAGTTGGCAAGGACCCGTTCCATGCATGCAGCCAAGGCCTCCTCGTCGCCGGCTGGAAAGACGAGGCCGTTGAGGCCGTCGGCGATGATTTCGCTGGAGCCGATGCCGGAGGAGACGATGGCGGGTCGCTTGTGGACCCACCCCTCTAGTGGTGTCAGGCCGAAGCCTTCGACGTCGCTGGGCAGGATGACGGCGCGGGCGCGGGCGTACGCGGCCGCGAGCAGACCGTCCGGGACCCAGTGCGTGAACGTGACCTGCGTCGTGATGCCAAGCTCGGCTGCCAGCCATTCGAGTTTGGCGCGCCACTTGTCCGCCTTGCCGGGGCCGATACTGCTGCCGAGGCGGCCGCTGAAGCTGCCGTTGCCCACAAGGGCCAGGCGTAGCCTGGGCCTGTGCTTGGCCACGCGTGCAAACGCGCGTAACGCCAGGTCGTGGCGCTTCATGGGGTCCATGCGGGCCACCATGAGCAGGAGGGGATCGTCGGGCTGCAGGCGCCATGCCGTCTCGAGGCCCGCGATGTCGTTGGCGGTGGCGGGTGGCCAATCCGCCGGCTCAATGTGCGGGTAGATCTGACGGACTTTGCCGCGGAAGCCGGCGTCGAGAAAGCCCTGGAGGTCGCGTCGCGTGCTCACGATGACGCTGTCGAAATCCTCCATGACGCGCAGCAGGAAAGTACGGGTGTAAGGGGGCATGCGGCGTGGGTCCCAGGGGACGTGCCACCGCAGGACGCAGGGCGCAGCCAGCCCCAGGATGGCGCCCACCTGCATGAGCTGGAAATCGTGGATGTACGCGAGGTCGAGCTCGCCCGCGTGCTGCAGGATCGCGTCGGCGGTGCGCGCGTTGTAGCGGGCGTATTGGCGGAAGTCCTCGGCCAAAAGTGGTGGATGCGGCAAGCCGTGGATGTCGGCCCAGAGCTTTTCCTTGCTGCGTCCGTACGCGTCCAATTCTTCGGGGTGCATCTGCATGTGGTGGAGCGTGATGGCGCCACCGTCGAGTTCGACTTGGGGTGGGGCTCCGGGGTTCAGTGAGTACCAGTGTGTCTTCTTGGCGAAGCCTGCGTGGGTAAGTTCGCGCATCGTGGGCAGGACCATGCGGCAGACGCCGCCTGGGCTGAGGCGATGGGGTGGCAGGCCGTCGCCTGCAGGGCCCGGCGAGGAGCCCTTGTCGTCGAAGCGGAGTAGCGGGGTCTGCGTGGCGACGGCGACGGTGAGGTCCTTCATGCCATCACCGCCGGATTCCACTTGGCTAGGCCTTGTACCGCCCAAAGGAAGCCGCGGTGCGCGGCGTACGGCGACTGGACAGAGGCCGCTTCCATGAGCTCCGCTTCGGCGTTGGCGACCGCCACGCAGGAATGTGCGAGCTTCGCCAGGGGGATGTCGTTGCGTCCGTCGCCGATTGCCAGGACCCAAGGCTGGGCGACGCGCAATGCGGCAAGGGCATTTGTGAAGCCCGTAGCTTTGTCGATGCCGCGGGGCGTGACGTCGATGCGGTCGACGTTGATGCCTTGTGTCAGGATTGCCGCATGCGCGTCCAAGTCTTCTATGGCAGCAATGGGCGCCGAGAAGGAGCCCCATCCCGTTTGGACGTCATGCCCTCTCGACTCGAGCTCGTCAGCAACATCCCAGAACGTTGTCGGTGTCGGGTGAATGGTCCATTGGCCAGGCCGACCCCAGACGGCGCCGCCTTCAAGCACCATGGCATCGAACGCGTCGCGCAGCGTGGCCAGCGGCATGTCGGCCGCGCGGCGACCGGTCACGAGGACCATGCGGATGCCCTGCGTACGAAGTTGCTTGGCCTTGCGCAGCGCTTCGGGGGAAAGTTTGAGGTTTGCTTGCGTGAAGGTTCGGTCGAGGTCCGTCGCAACGACGGGTGTGAATCCAGCGGGGGCTTTCGGGGGCTCGAGGGCGTTGCGGGGGGTGGTCAGTCGGGTCATCATGGTGCTCACATGCGAGATGTGGGTTGAGTTGACGGGAGCATGAGGTGGCGAAAGCGGTCCAGGCCGGCGTCTTGCTCGGCAAGGAATTGCTTGGCCGCGCCTGAAAGCCAGTTGCGCAGGCCCGTCGCGCGGACGGCGGTGTCCTGTCTCACGAGGGTGCTCCCGTCATCCGGCCGCGTCGTCCATCGGAATTGGACCTCGAAACTGTCGCCCCGAGCCGTATAGGCAAACGTCTGGGGCGGGTCGATTTCGACGGCTCGTGCCAGGAGCGTGAGGGACCTGTTGGCGAATCTTCGGTCTTCGTTCCAGGCTGTGGCCAGCATGAGGCGTTGATCGGAGACGTGGGCGACCCCGACGAGGCCTGGCCGCCACTGGGGCCAGCGTGAAATGTCGAGCAGTTGCTCCATCACGGCTTCGGGCGGCGCGGTGATGTGCCGCCGGATGGTCCGGCGCATCATGGCGCAGCCTCGCTAACGCTAAGGAAGCCAGGGTGCACGGCACACCTACTATTCGGAGGTGGGGCGGGCGGAGCCGGTCACTTGGGACCGGGAGCGGGTAATGGCCTGACCTCGCGTTGTCAGAAGCGTCCCCCCGCCAGACGGTTGCGAACACGTCGGCAGCGGCGGTACGGCGGTGGGCCGAGGCGGGCCCGAGGCATGCCCGCGATGGGGCTCAGTGGGTCCATACGGGCGCGAAGAGGGCATCAGTCAAAGGGTTGCCGCTTGCCGCTCTTTTCCGCTACAGCGAGTCCATTCGGATGCAATGAACATGTCAATTGGCGCCTTGTCGAATTGTTCGAGGCATCGTGGCAGCAACCTGAATGCCGTGGCCATGGTGGAAGGGCACGATTCGAGCGGACCAGTCGGCCGGGTGACTCCCGGGAACAGTGGCGCCAATCTTTCGCCGCTCACGGCCGCTTGGGCCGTCGAGGCCTGCCGGGCCGCGATGCGAAAGGAGTGGCGAGGAATTCAACGGAATAGGAAACGGCGTGGATGAAGGCCCTGATGCCAGCGATGGATGACATCTGACTGACCTCGCGACGGATGGTTCTGGCGACTTCATAGATGCGAGGCTGTTGTGCCGTGCGTGTTCGTGAGATGACGGCGATGGCCGCCAAGCATGGCAGGATGGAAATCAAGGCGAGGACTTGGAAACCTCGCAGGGACCAGCCTGCAGCGTCGGGGGCGGCTGGCCAGACGGGCCCGGTTCCAATGCTTGTCCAGATGAGGCCGGCCACGAGGACTCCAAGACCGCCGGCTCCGGCCCGGAAGACTGAAACGGCGGCGAGGTGGGCCGGTGCATTGTCGGCTGGCGCGGAGCGCAGAAAGAGGTTGTTGGTGCCGAGTTCGATGCCGCTTAGTGCATAGCCGGAGAGGAAGTGCAGGGCGCCCACCAGGACCAGGATAGGCCACCCGCTGGTCCAGCCGGCCAATCCCCATCCAAGGAGGGCGAGGGCAAGCAGGCCAAGGGCCATGACGAGGACTGGGCGATCGCCGTACTTGTCGGAAGTATGGACCCAGCCGCGCAGTCCCCCTAGGTAGGCCAGTTGGCTGATGACCGCCATCACGATGATTGTGGTGAAGGAGAAGTGGAGGCTACGTAACATGAAGATGGCAGCGAAGGGGAGAGCGAAGGAGGCCGCGATAGCGATTAGAGACAATCCTCCCAGCAGAGGCAGCCCAGCATTGCGGTAGGCTTGCCAGATCTTTGGCAACGTCTTGCGTGCCGGGGCGCTGGGAGGCGGGGCAACGTGGGGCGTCACCGCGAGCGCCCATACGCCCAGAAGACCTACCGCGCCTCCGAATGCGAAGAGGAGGCCGTATCCCTCACGGGCGTGGTTGCTGGCCAGAAAGGCATCCAGTGCAAGGCCCGCCCCCAACATGGCGACGATGGAAACGATGGTAGCTCCGCGCAGCCGACTGCCGAAGAGCGCGCCAAGCTCATCCTGCGGGAGAAGATCACGCATCCACCAATTCCAAGCGGCCGTCGCGACGACGGCAAGGGCCGTCGAGAGGGCCACGAGCCAGAGAAGTCCTCCAGAGCCCAATGCCCCCCATGCGAACATGGCGGCGATGACGAGGTAGACGGCCCGCGAAGCACCGGCTGTGACGACGACCATGCGGCGTCGGTCCGTGATTCTCAGCAGCACAGCGACGGTGGGCAGCTGCAGGACCTGGGCGATGAACGGTAAGGCGGCCAGCAACGCGATTTCCGGAGTACCCGCGCCCGCGGCCAAGGCGATGCCGGCCAGGAACGGGCCGCCGGTCAGCCCGTCCATGAGGCGACTGAAAACGGCATCGGCCACAAGTGGGCGACGGACGCTGGCAGGAATCAAGTAAGGGTCGTAGGTCGGCCAAGGTGTTCAACGCTGCGACAGGTGCGACCTGCGCCAAAGTAGTACTCGGGCCCTTTCTGCCATTCGCCGAGATCGATGGCTCGGACGAGTTCGACGGTCAGGTGCTTCCGGATATGGAAGGCGACCGCACTAGTTCATCGCGTCCAAGTCGCCAGGGAAGGCCGCGCCGCACTGTTGCCGAAAACGCTAGTCGCGCAGCAGCTGCGCGTGGTGCACAAGCCCTACATTGCTTGACCCGGACATGGCGCTTCTAGCGTAGGCGTAGTGCAGGCTTCCCTGGGTCACCACGCTGGCCCGAATTTTGGTGGCGCCAACGTCGACGCCGACCGCGGCGCGATCCACGCTACGCTTCCATGACCCGGGCAAGGTTCTCCCCTTCCTTGTGCGCAGGGTCAGGCGTGAAGCGCGATTGCAGCCGCATCAGCCAGATGGGTGTTACGAACGTCGTTAGCAACATGACGAGAACCATGGTTGCGTACAACGATGGGCCCAGGAGGCCGGATGCGAGGCCGAGGCTCGCGAAGATCAGTCCGACCTCTCCGCGGGGCACCATGCCGACTCCCACCGGCAAACGGTTGGCTTGGCGGCGCACGACGCCCAACCCGCAGGCCAGTTTGGCAAGCACAGCGACGACGGCTAGGGCGACCCCAATGAGGAGGATAGGCGCGGCATCGGTCTGGAACGCGCGCAGGTCGACCTTCATGCCGATGGTGACGAAGAAGAACCCGATGAGAAGGGCCCCGATGGGCTTGATGTCGTTGAAGATGGCGTGGGCGTGCCGAGTCTGGGCCAAGAGGAGGCCTGCGGCGAAGGCTCCGACGATGTCCGCAAGGCCTGCCAGGCTGGCGGCGTACGCCATAAGCAGAGCGAAGCCGAAGGCGAGGGCCACGGGGAAGCCGGCGATGCGGAACTTCGACACCAAGGCATCGTACGCCTTCGGCACGACGCGCAGGCCGCCAATCACGGCGACCACGAGGAACAGGATGGCGGTGCCGGCGATGCGCGCGACCTCGAGGGCATGGATGCCGCTCCCGCTTAGCGCGCCTTCAATCAAGGCGCCGACCACGGCGAGGATGATGAGACCCGCCACGTCGTCAAGGACGGCGGCACCAAGGATGGTGCGAGCCTCGGCGGTCTGGAGACACTTCATGTCGGCAAGAACGCGGGCTGTAATGCCCACACTAGTGGCCGTGAGCGCTGCTCCTACGAAGACATGCAGCAGGTAGGGGGGCAGGGCGGAGCTGGCCGCTGCCCACCCGGACCAGACTCCGGCGAGGACCCAGCTTGCCCCAAATCCCGCGGCGAAGCTCCCGATGACGCCGATGGCAGCGACGAGGAGGCTGCTGGCGCCGACTTTGCGCAGTTGCTTGACGTCGCTTTCAAGCCCGACCTCGAAGAGCAGCACGATGGCGCCCAGGGCGGCCAGGGTCTCGACGATGGTGCCCTCGGTGCTGGCCACGTGAGCAGTCAGGTCAGGCAGGCCCAGATGCGGACCGAGGAGAGCCGTGCCTAGGACGGCGCCGACGAGAAGTTCGCCCACCACGGCAGGCTGCCGCATGCGCTCGAACAGTTCGCCTACCAGCTTGGCCGCCAAGACGATGATGGCGATGTCCAGCAGGATGGGGCCGGCGCCAGCACTCATGGCGCGCCCATCGCAGCCGACGTATAGAGGCAAACGGTTCCATCACGAGCTCGAACGGGGCATGATGTCCGGCCTACGATGGCTGAGTGGAACGTCGGCAGTTCGACCATCACCCGAGCCAGGGCCGACATCGGTAGTTCTATTTCTTTGCCGACCGCCTGTGCAGGGCGCCGATGTAGACGCCTCCGAGAACGACGGCCGCCCCCGCGGCCAATGTGGCGCCAAACGCCTCTCCTGAAAGCGCGCCGGCCAACGGTAGCGTGACGAACGGCGCCAAAACAAGAGCGTAGGCGGCGGCCGAGGCCGTCCAGCGGCGGATGACCCAAACCATGAGGACCATTAGCGTCACCAACTTGGACCGTTTCGTCGTTTGTCGCAGCGCGTCAGGTTAGCATCCAGTCGGCCAACCGGGCGGGCCGGCCGGCCACCTCCTAACTTTATACTGTTCGACCAGTGCAACGATGCTGCAACAGGGTAGCGAACCCTTCGCGAGCGCCTGGAGATGTTGCTTGTTGGAGACTGCGCTGCACGAGTTGGCGCATGACCTCGGCATCGCCGGACCGCGGGCGCATGCACTCCTAGCCGAGGCTGAAGTCGAACTGGGCCGGAGTGGCGCATGACGCTATTCGACCTCTCCCCGGAGGCGCTGGTCAACGCTGGCGGGGCGGCAATCTTCGTCCTTCTCGGCATTGCCATCCTGGCCGTGGGGCGCGCCCAGCGGCGCGGCGTCATCCTCGGCGCCCTTGCGATTACCTTTGGCATGGCGTATGTTTTCCAGAACGTCCTGCCGGGCGTTGGCCCCGACGGGGCAGCCATCGAGGGTCCGGCGTTGCCCCTGTTTCTGGCCGCGGCGGTTCCGGCAATCCTCCTGGCCGTCCTGCTCGCGTGGCACTTGGCGGCTGGGCTGCCGGGGCGCATCCAGGGGTTTGTCGGCGCGGCAGCAGCCCTGTTCACGGTGATTGGGGTGGTCCTTATCGTCTACATCGAAACCTCGCCAGCACAATATGGCCTCCCGGCGACTCTCGACGGACGCCTCAATTTCTACCCCAACATGTTCATGGCTCCCGCGGTCTTGGTCCTTGTCGCCGTCTTGGGCGCCCGCGCGCGCCGGGCCTCGCATGAGCGTGAGGCCCGCGCGATGGCTGGCCTCGCCTTGGCCTTCGGGCCGTGGGCCGCTTTTTCCTGGATGACGATCTTCGCGACGGCGCTGCATTGGGATGCGCTACCTCAGACAGTAATCATCGTCGGGGCCGCGTTGGGCGGCGCTTGCATGCTGACGTGGGCCCCATTCGGCCGGCCGCTGGAGCGGCGGTTTGCACGACTATCGTACCTATTATTGGTCGCCGCCGCCGTGCTAGGCTTGGTCCTCAGCCCGTCCTACCTACAGCACATCACCCAGTTCGGCCTCTTCGGCGTCTTTCGCACAATCGGCGCTGTCTTCCTTGTCCTCGCCGTCGTCAAGTACGATCTTCTCGGTGTCCCGCTACCGCATGTCGTCGTCAAGCGCGGTGTCGTCGCCGGCGCGGCCCTCGCCATCCTGTTCATTGTCGCCCAAATCACGCAGAACTTCCTCAGCGCCCAATATGGCCTGCTTGGGGGTGGCGTCATCGCGGGGACGTTCCTCTTTGCGGCAAGTCCAGTCCAGCGCGCGATTGAGAACCGCCAAAGCAAAACCGCGGCGTCACCAGCGCACGAGGCAGGCAACGACGACTCCTTCCGCGAAGCCGTCGAACTAGCGTTCAAGGACCGGCGCTTTACTCCGCAAGAAGAAATGGCACTCGCTCGCCTTGCCACCCGCCTCGGCGTCTCGGCCGAACGCGCGACAGAAATCCGCCACGCCGTCGAACGGGGGGCGCGCTGAGTGGAATTCTACGGGAATCCTTGGGCGATGCCCTACTTCCTGGCAAGCCTCGTCGCTTTCTCCCTGGCTGCCCTGGTGTACCGCGCGGCCGTCGAGAGCGCGCTCGAAGAAAGCGACATCAGCCCGCAGGAGCGCGGCATGCTCGCAACGCTTCAAGACCAGCTCGGCATAGGCGCGAAGGACGCGCACGGCATCGAGCGCGAGGCGCGGGCGGGGGCGGCGTGATGGCGTTTGACGCTGCAGTGGCCATCACAAGGGCACGTGCGGCAGCAGCTCCAGCGCCGCACTCCGAGCCGGGCTTGTTCAGGGCGCCCGCTTGAGCGTACCCATCGAAAACTTACCTAAATTATGCGGGCGGCCTTAGCCGGTTCTTGCATCGTCTTTCCTGCCGCGCCGCGAATGGCCTGGACCGCGTTGTCTATCCGTTCATCGGCCTCTTCCGTCGGCACCTCATGGTCGGGCAAGTTCAGTAACGTTGGCGGGCGGCGATCAACGAGGGATTCGAGCACAACGTGTACCTCGATGTCTGTGAGGTCGTCGGGCTTCAGTTTGGTCTTAAGGATAGTCTGAAGGTGCTGTAGGTCGCGCACTCGCATCATGATTAGGATGGGCTTTGATCCGGTCAGAAACAAGGCCCGGGTGACGTTGGGGATTGCGGCCAATTGTTTTGCGACGGCGTCGGTGCGGATCACATCGCAGCGGGCCTGCAGGATGACGAGGGCAGGAAGGCCGACTTGGCCCCAGTCAACTCGGGCCTCGTAACCCGTGAGGAAACCGCCACGCTCGAGGGCAAGGACGCGTTCGCGTATCGTCGTTTCCGAGCGTCCGGTGGCATGGGCAAGGTCAATCAAGCTCATGCGGGCGTTTTGCTGCAAGAGATGCACAATCTGCAGGTTGGTATCGTCCATGCGCGTCATGGGTCCGCCCGCCTGGGCCGCCTCGGCGCCGTCGTCATGTTCCCCTTGCCGTGCAAGTGCCGGAAGAAGCGATTTGCGCCTAAAGGAACTTTGGGGTTGGTGCACAAGGCGGCGACCGGCATCCCTTGCCCGTGCATCCGTCGGTTTTGGCGTGCGGATAGGCCAGACTGTATTGGCTTCACGCCGTCGGCGCTGCCGCCGGATGGTCGCCAGCATGGACCGCATGGGAAGGTTCCGTCGCGCCGAGGCCTCCCACATACCGTCCTTGCAGCGCGGCGGGCCGAACCGGCCTGTTCGGGGCCTCGCGGACGCGTTCGACGAGATGACCGTTCTTGACGGCCTCGCCGGCCCGCACACGAGCCTGTTCGAGGGCGACGGGGTCGATGTAGCGACGACTAACGAAGAAGTAGCAGGTCCGGCAGTCGCGCAAACTCGACAACGAGTCCAGGACGCCGTGGTCCTTGAGACGCCGGACGGCGTACCGGATGGTGCGCGGCGGCAATCCTGTTGCCAATCCCAGTTCGTTATGCGTAAGGGGGCCCTTTTCACTGACGGCCTCCAAGACGCGGCGGGCGGAGCCGGGCAGGTTCTCGATAATCTTGGGGTCAATCTGCACCGCTTCGGGTGGGAACTGCAGGAAAGAGTATTCTGTCATGCAGAGGACATTAATGTTCTAGGAGGGATAAGGCAAACCCGTGGATGTCACGGACAATCTTGGTGGTTACCGCGGAAACCGCGGAAACCCCGTTGGCGATGGCCGTTTCATGCCGTTGGCCCCAAGTTCAGGCCCCTGCTTGACGCCGCCGCACGGCAGCCAGCGTTCAAGGCGTCCACCATGACAGTGCGGGCGCTGTCGCACATCGTTAGGTGACCGTGGTCGAGCCGGATTTTGCCGCCGTCCGGACAACCATCCCGCTATGCGCGCCGGCGGACGAGGCCGACGAGAAGGGCGGCCCCGACGAGGGCCACAAATGGCAGGAACGTCGAGTCGCTAGGCTGCCGGGCCGCGTAGGCGGATGCAGCAACGTCGCGAGATTGTCCCCCGGACGGTGCGGCGGCGCCTGCCGCAGCCGCGCTGGACTCAGCGTCGCCGACGCCGACCTTGATTGGGCCGCCTGCATCCGTCGCGCCTTGCGACATCGTCAGAGAATCGGCGAGCGGCAACGCGAGGGTGGAAATGGCTGGTTCCACGTCTACGATGGCGGGCGACGATTGCACCAAGTCCAAAGACGGGTCCACCGACACGGCCGAGTCGGCCGCAGGCGGACGTTGCGCGGCCGGCGCGGGCTGTTGCGCGCTTGCCGCGTCTGCGCTCTGGTCACTTGTCGCCGCGGTCGACGCATCCGTGCCTGCGGACGCCTGCTCGGTTGTGTCATCGACGGAATCGGTGGGAGCGTTCTCGACCGGTTCAGGACCCCCAGCGGCGGCCGCAGGTTCGCCGACGTCGTCGGATGCGGCGGGGATGGCCACGTCGGCAGGCAAGGGCAGAAGCGCCCCGCCGGTCGACAATGGGATGGCCTCGGCCGAATTGGCGAGCGTGGAGAGATTCAGGTTGGCGCCGGCGCCGAGGTCGGCTGCGATGTTGCCCAGCGCATCGGCAACGATTGGCTGCACCGTGATGGTGTGCTTGACCGCATCGACGCCGGATGCATGGTAAACGTAGAGCGTGTGCACATCGAGTGGCGGCGCAATCGCGCCATTTGCCAACACGAGCACGTAGGCGGCCGTCGGGTCGGGCTCCACGACGATGGCGCTGCAATCCTGGCCGGCAGGGCAAGCCTTCTTGAGCGCTCCCGTGACGACGGTGACCGCTTGGATTTGCGGCTGAGCAGTGGGTGGAGCGACGGCAGGAACCTCGGGCACGAGCGCCGCGGATTGCCCTTGCTCTGTGTTTTGGAATTGGTTGGTGTCCACAAGCGCCGGCGAGCCAGCAAGGCCGCCCAGCCCGGAGCCGTCGTCGTCCGTTGCAACGGCTGCACTTTCGGCTGCGCCCTGCCCTTGCATGAACACCATGATGCCGAGTGCCAGTGCCATTCCCAGGACGAGAGCGAGGGAGGCGACGGCCATAACGAGATAGAAACGAACGCGTTGCGGCTCCAGGATAGATTTGCCGCGCGCGGAGAGGTTGTAGTAGACCCAGCGACGTTCCGGGTCGTCCTGGCGCTCAATCAGTCCGGCCTCCGTGAGCTTCTTGAGATGCTCCGACACGGCCGGCTTGCCCAGGTTGAGGCGGCCCGCCATTTCGGCGCCCGTCATGCGGCGCTCAGCAAGTAACCGCAGTATCTCACGCCTTGATTCGCTCGACAGGACTTTGAGGAGAGCGTCGTCGAGCGGAAGTTCGAGGACCTGAGGGGCGTTCATGGCAGACGCCCATTGCGCTCGCCGGATAAGAAGTTGACCCTGGTGTTCGGTCACGACCGAACTGGGTGTTCGCCTCCTGGCCAGAGGTGTTTGGCGGCCACCGAACGCAGGTTCGGTCTGACCGTAAACGAACAATGATGGACCGATGACGCCGGCGCGCCAGTACTTAAGCCAAAACTCGGCTGCTACGCGCTTCCATCCCGCATTTCCGGCAGCCTGAAGTGGGTCCGGTTCTGTGGCCGCACGACGCCGAATGCGGATTGCCATCTTCACGGACAGTTGGTTCCCCCGCATTGATGGACTTACGACCAGCGTTCTTGGGTTCAAGACCGAACTGGAGAAGCGCGGCCACACCTTCCACGTCTTTACCTCCGGCCCGCGCTGGGAGCGCACGGCGGACGTCACCCGATACAAGGGCTTCCCGTTTTGGGGTTATCCAGATTTCCACGTGAGCCTACGCCCCGGCCGCCACGACACGGCCCGCATCCTGCGTGACGAAGGCTTCGATCTCGTGCACATCCAAAGTCCGTTCATGGTCGGTTGGTGGGGACTTCGTGGCGCCCGCAAGGCACGCTTGCCCGTGATTACAAGCTATCACACCTACCTGCCCGACCTCGTGCCGTACGTCGTGCCACCCGGCGGCCGCTCCATCTCACGGCGCATCGTCTGGCGCTGGACGGAGACGTTTTTTCGCCGCTGCGATGCCGTGCTCGTGCCGAGCAACAGCTGTGCTCGCGAACTCATCGAGCACGTGCCGCACCACAAGATTCCCAACCTCGAGATTCACCCGAACGGCGTGGACACGCGCCGCTTCCATCCCGAAGCAGGCAGCGATGCCATGCGACGCCGCTTGGGCCCTGAAGGTGCAATCATCCTGTTCTCGGTCGGCCGGCTGGCCCGTGAGAAGGATGTGCCGTTCCTCTTGGAAGCCTTCGCCGAGGCGCGCCGGCTTGAGCCGCGCTTGCACATGGCCTTCGGCGGCAAAGGACCAGAACTCGAGCGCATCCAGAAGCGGGCGGCGGAACTTGGCATCCAGCCGGGCCTCACCTACCTTGGCTTCATCTCGGACGCCGAACTGCCCGCGGCCTACGCTTGCGCGGATGTCTTTGCCTCCGCGAGCCAATTTGAGACGCAAGGCATGACTGCGGTGGAGGCCATGGCGTGCGGCACGCCGGTTGCCGCGGTGCGCGCTCGCGGCCTTGCCGACTACGTTTCTGACGGCGTGACGGGCCACCTGTTCGAGCCGGGTGACGTGGCCGGCGCCGCCGCAGCCATCCTGAAAACGGCCCAATCTGGCAAAGCCATGCGCACGGCGGCTAGGGCGCACGCGTCAGCCTTCAGCCTCGACAACTCCGTGGACCAGCTCGAGGCATGTTACCGGCGCGTGACTGCGGCCGGCCGGCGCGACGGGCGCATCGATTAGGCTGGTTCAGATCGCTTCGATTTCAAGCGCGCGGCGCTCGCGGCGGTCGACGACGAAGCGGCGCACCGAGTATCCCCACGAGACCGCGAGGAAGGCGCCGGCGAGGCTGAGGCTTACCGTCATGGCAACGGAGCTCTCAAAGTACTGCATCGCGAAACCGGATCCCAGCATGAGAAGGCCATATTTGGCGACCGAGCCGAGACCGATGTAGAAGAGAGCAAGGCCAGGGTGCCACCCGCGCACGCGGATGAAGGCGCCGACAATGGGCAGGACCGGGACGATGCGATTGAGCAGGATGAGCTTCTCGTCATTTACGAGCAGGGAGCCGGAATAGCCGTCCATGAGGCGCCGCAGCCAGTTCGGCAGTCGGAGCGCGCCGGTAAGATAGTAGAGGGCCGCGGCCACGGTGACTTCGACGGCGGCGGCAACCCCTAGCAGCGCCGCGGCCCATTCGAGGCTCGGGTTCTGCAGGAAGGCCCACAGAACCGCCAGTTCGGGCAGAAGCGGGACACCTAGGCCGTCCAAGACGAAAACGACAGCGACCGCGGCAAGGGGGTGCGTCTGCACCAGGATCCACAACGCCGATTGCCCCATCGTGAGCCTCAAGAACGGGGCTTCGGCCCCGGATTCTCGCTTCGAGACGCCGCCATCCCGATAAACCCTCCGCCTTTAGAACCGGGCGACGCCAACAGATGGGGAAACGGGGTCACGCGAAGCCCATCATCGTCACGCCTTCGCCGGCTGTGCCGACGGGGCGGCGGCGGGGGGGTCTGGCCAGATTCGGGCGACAAGGGCGGCGATGCCAACGGCAAGCACCAGGCCGGCCACGACGTCGACGACCCAATGAATTCCCAGGTACATGGTCGAGAGTACAATCCCGGATGCCAGCGTGACCGCCATTACGCGGAACCGGCGCGGCATGTCGCTGCGCCAGACGAGTAGCGCAAGGACCGCCGAGATGCCAGTGTGCAGGCTGGGGAAACAGTTGTTGATGTCGTTGAACGAGTAGAGATGTTGCCGGACCAGCGGGTAAGAGTTGATGATGTTCTCGACCCGGCCGTCATAGAACCACACCTCATTTACAGGAAAGAAAAGATAGAATGGTAGGGCGATTGCAAAGGATAAGGCATAGGCTGCGACGGCACGCCGGGCAAGGCGACCGCGGTCCATGAGGACGGGAAGCATGATGGCCGTCACAATCAGGAAAGGATAGCCCGCCACATAGACGGCCGTGAAAACTAGGCGCAGCCACGTCCACGGGAGGGCGTCTTGGAGCGTTTCATGGAACCCTCCCTCGAAGCCGGCGATAAACGATGTCGGCCACGTCTGCATGGCTGCCGGTAGCGCGGCCGTGATAACCGGATCCAGTTGCGATTCCAGGACCTCCGGGACCAGCATGAGAAGCAGGCTGGCCACGACGATGCCGTGGCTGCCGAACATTCGTCCCCAATGCGCCAGCGTCCAAAAGCCAATTTGACGGGGCAGAAAAATGGCAGCCCCGCCGAGGGTGGAAGCGGGCAGCGCCACGAGGACCAATAGGCCCACCGTCTGCAAGGCCGCGGCCAACCCGTCAGCCATCGTGGGCCTCCAACCATTGCCGCCGCACAACACGCCCACCGGCCGCAGGCAGATAAAATCCGGCCAACATTGCAACCCGTCGACATGGGCCACAACCATGCCCAGGTTTTTTCGCTTGTCGAGAAACGGTAAACGCCAAACCATCCACGAGGTCCTAAAAGGGGGAGCCGTGTACTTGGACGCCATGCACAGTCGACGCCGCCTCGGGATTGTAGCCCTCGCCTTCCTGTTCATCCTGCCCGCCGTCCCGGTTGCGGCAATGGAGCCGACCTTCTCGTTCAACATGAACGTGGACCAGCAGGTGGTACGCCCCGGCGGCGATTTGGGCATCACCCTCTACGCCTATTCCTACGGCAGGGCGTCGTCGCCGACGTCGGCGCCGGTCACTGTCAACCTCGAATCCATCGGGGCAACCGAGGATTGGACCCAGGCCGCAAGTCTTGGGCGCATCCGATCGCAAACGCAAACCGTGCAGACGTCCGGCACGAGCACGCAAGTCGTCTGGACAAACCTACCCGCCGGCATCTACCGCGTCGAGGCCCTCGTTGACGGCGCGGTCGGCCAGAAGGCCTTGGTCCAGGTGACGGACTTAGGACTAGTGGTGCAAGCGGCGGGCGCCGAGCGGCTCGTCTGGGCCATCCAACTGTCAACCGGCCAACCCGTAGCGGGCGCCAAAGTGTACGTCGGCGACTCGATTTGGACGACCGGCGCCGACGGCGTCGCAATCGTCGGCAGCGAAGGCGACATCTATGCATCGAGCGCGGCCGGACCTGCCCGCTTCGCAAGTTCCGGCCTGGGCATGTTCATGGAACCGCAAGGCCGGGCCGGCCAGAGCGAGCGCATCTTCGTCTACACCGACCGGCCGCTCTACCGCCCGGGTCAGACCGTGCATGTCAAAGTGGTGGCGTGGCAGCTCGGCACAGACGGGCTTGCTCCGCTGCCCGGCGATGCCGTATCGTTGGGAGCATCGATTTGGCGTAATGGGCGCCAGGAACGGCTCGCAACGGTCTCCATTCCGCTTGACGCATACGGGGCGGGCCGCGCCGACATCGACCTTCCTGCCACGGTCGGGCTCGGCACTTATGAGCTAACCGCGCGCTGGCGCGAAGGCGAGGGCCACGGCTCGTTTGGCGTCGAGGAATACCGCCTTCCCGGATTCAAGGTGACCCTAAGTCCGACCGCCACCAATGTCGCAGCCGGTGACGACCTCGAATTACTCATCGCGGCCGCGCGCTTCAACGGTGCCCCCCTCGACCAAGCCAAAGTGCGGTACACCGTGACGGGGCAACCCGACTACTACTCCAACTGCTACTGGTGCGACACGCCCGATGGGCCCGATTGGTCAGGTTCGCAGGAATCAGGCGACCTGGAACTACGCAGCGACGGCAGCGCCCTTCTGCGCCTTGCGACCGCCAATCCTGGATCCTACCACGTCGAGGTCAAGGTGACAGCTCCGAACGGCGAGCGCATTGACCAAAGCCTCGACATTCAGGTCACGGAGGCAGGCGCCCTCCTGCACATCGAACTCCCCCAACAAGGTCTGCCTGCGGGCCAACAGGCCACGGGCACAATCCGCTTCACCGACCTCGGCGGCCGCCCGCGCGACGGCCATGTCGCAATCGACCTCGTCGATACCGGCCGCGGGGCGACGGTATCGCACTTTGAACTCGACATCAAAGGCGGCGTTGCAACGTTCGACTTCACGCCTCCCGCAAGCGGTTCGTACCGGCTGGAAGGCCGTGCGTCCGACGGCGCAGGGCGCACCGTCACGGCCATCGCCTGGTTCTGGGCGGCCGGCAAGGACGACTCCTTCGCCGGCGGCCATCTGCAACTGCGCGCCGAGCGCGAGTTTGCCGAACCTGGCGCCGAGTTGCGCTTCCGCGTCTCGAGTGCCGCGACCGAGCCCATCCTGGTCACCGCCAGCGCGGGCGGCTTCATCGGCCACCGCCTTGTGACCGGCGTCGAAACGGTTGCCTTTGCGACGGACGCCGCCAAGAACGCCGACGTGCATGCAACGGCGCTACAGCTGGCCCCCGCCGATTCGCAGTCGGGCTCATTCCTGCCACAATTGCGCCAGGCCCAGGCCTCGGTGCAGTTGTCGCCGCACCCGGAAGGCCTCGGCGTCGAAATCACAACTGACCGTGCCGCGTACCGCAACGGCGAGACGGCGCGCATCCTCATCCAGGTCCGCGACGCCTTCGGCCGTCCCGTGCAGGCGCAAGTCGGAGTCGCCATCGTCGATGAGGCCTTGCTGGCGCTGCGCGATGCGTCGGGATCGACGGCGCTGCAAGCATTCTATCCTTCGCAGGGCGCACCTTACCCATCGCAATCGTGGGGCAGCCACGGCTACGGCGGCGGCTTCATGGAGGATTGCTTCAACTGCGCCATGGTGGCGTTTGCCGCGCCAAACGCCCCAGTGGCGCGCGACGCGTTAGACCTTGACGGCGAGGCCTTCCTTGCCTTCGACAAGAGTTCCATCGCGGTGCGCAGCTACTTCCCCGAGACCGCTTTGTGGATGCCGCAATTGCAGACCGACGCGAACGGCATCCTGCGCCTTGCCGTGCCACTGCCCGATTCCTTAACGACTTGGAAAATTGACGCGCAAGCGATTACCAAACACGGTCAAGCCGGCACTGGCACCACGAGCCTTGCCACGATGCGCAACCTCGAGGCCGACATCTATGCACCGCGCTTCCTGGTTGCTGGCGACGAATCGACCGTCCAGGCGACCGTCTACAACCACTTGGGCGAGCAACGCGACATCCAGGTCATCCTCGAAGCAACCGGCGTCGAGACCTCCGGCCGCCTGACTCGCACCATCAGCTTGGCGCCCGGCGCAAGCGGACTCATCTCGTTCCCAATCGCAGCAACGGCATCCGGGCAGGCGAACCTGACCTTCTATGCATGGTCGGACGGCGAACCTGCCGCGGGCGACGCCGTGCTGCGGACGCTCCCGGTAAAGCCGCACGGCACACCGAGCGCCGAGATGCGGTCCGGCCGGGGTGCCGCGACCCTGCATCTCACAGTCCCCGCGGACGCCGCCGAAGGAAAAGGCACCCTCGAAGTCACGGTCACGCCGACAATCGGCAACGCCATGGTGGATGCGCTGCCTTACCTCACCGGCTACCCGTACGGTTGCGTTGAGCAGACGCTTTCACGCTTCCTTCCCGATGTCGCCGTGGCCCGCGCAGCCGACCGGCTTGGCATCCGCGATCGCATCGACGCCGACCTTGATGACCAAGTCAAGGCCGGCCTGGAGCGGCTGTATGGGTTCCAACATGCGTCGGGCGCCTGGGGCTGGTGGACGACAGATGACGACAACGAGTACACGACCGCGTACACGGTTTACGGCCTCGGGGTTGCCAAGCAGGCGGGCTACGACGTCGACGCCGACGTACTCGCACGGGGCGTTGCCGCCCTTGCCGAGATGGCCAAAACGTCCACGGGTGCTCTGCACGCCTACCACGTCTTCGCCCTGAGCGTTGCCGACCCGCAGAAGGCCCCAGCCGTTGTCGACACAACCGAGCCTGCTGAATTGGCCATGGCGATACTCGCCGCACACGCCAAAGGCGACGACGCCTGGGGGCAAGCCCGTGTCGCCAAACTGGTGGCCGGAGGCATTCGCGACGGCGACCTCCTCCATTGGCCCGATCCCGTGGAGGGCTGGACAAGCCACGGCATGTCCAGCGACGCCATGGTCACGGCCTTGGCCATCCGCGCCATCGTCGCAGTGAGCCCAAGCAACGAGAACGCGGCTGCGGCGGTGCGTTGGCTTCTGGCCAACCGCGCCGGCGGCAATTGGGATTCCACGAAGGACACGGCGGAGGCCATCTTCGCCCTCGTTGATTTCATCGGGGCGGCCGGTGACTCGCGCGGCGCATCCGGTGCGACCGTGACGGTCGACGGCCAGGCGCGTACCGTCTACTTCGATGCAACAAGCGGCTGGGCCGAACGGCCGGCGCTGTCCTTCACGGTCGGCCCGGGAGACCACACGGTTGCAATTGCTCCGCTTGGCGACGGGCCGCTCTACTGGTCGACGGCGCTGCGTCACTTTGACGGCGGCGAGCCGATTGGCGCCGACGCGGGCGCCTTCAAGTTCGAACGCATCGTCCGCAACGCAGCGGGTGACGTGGTAAATCGCCTGAAAGTCGGCGAAGAAGCCACCGTCGAAGTTACCGTCACTGCCAACAAAGAGGCGCGCTACGTGCAGGTCGAAGACCCCTTGGCCGCCGGCGTCGAAGTCGTACCGACCGACAACCCGTACGCAATGCCGACCCTGCACAGGCGGGCGAATGACTGCTTCGACTGCGGGTCCCGCATGTACGCCTGGTCTAACGCCGAAGTGCACGACGACCGGGTCGCCTTCTTCGCCAACAACCTGTACCCCGAAAGTGGTGCGACGTACGTTTACACGATTCGCGCCATTTTCCCCGGCTGCTACCACGTACTGCCCACGATGGCCCTGGGAATGTACGACCCAACACTTTCCGGCCACGGCGATGAATCGTCGTTCTGCGTGGACGGCCCGCCGGAACTGCAGGCTGGGCGCATCGGCATTGTGGGCGAAGGCCAGGAACGCACGGCCCTCGTGAACCTATACCCGACGGAGGAGCTCCCCGAAGAAGTGCAGGTTCGCATCATCGACCAGGCGGGTAACGAGGTCGAAACCGTGACACGGCCGGCCCGGCCTGATGAAATCGGCATCGTGCACGTCGAAGTCAGCGTCCCGCAAGGCGACTTCCAGATTGTCGTCACCGCCGGCAACGTGTCCATCGCCATCCGGCACGATGCGACGCCGACCCCCGTCGCAGCGGACAACCTGTTCAATACGACCCTCGAGCAGCGCTGGGGCGCCGGTACGGTCCAGTTAGCGGCCAGCCCCCTGCATCGGGGGGCAGAGCCCGATTACCGCACGATATTCGCCTCTGTGCCGAAGGACGACCTCGTGCCAGCCGACGGCCCAGCAAGCACGCGCGTCCCGTGGCCCATGGAATGGACCCTGGTTGCCCTTTGTCTGGCCTTGGTCGCCATGCGCCGCAGGCAGGCGGCTCGTTAGGGGCCCGCGCAAGACGCCGCGGTCCACTTGCTATTTGTATGGCATAACCTACGGGTCGCTGTTGCCCCGCCTCAACCCGGCACAATTGCGTCTCTTCGAGCGCCACGTCGAGCGTTCCATCGAGACCCTGCGTGCTGGGGACCGCCTGCTGCGGGGCGCCGTCACGGACGTCGTTGAACGCTGTGTCGCCGCCCTCCAGGCCGAACTGGCCCGCGTCGAAGCCGGCGAATCGACCGCCCTGTCCTTCGAAATTGCCAACCTGCCCATGCGGCTCGTGCCGTACATCGAGGACCCGTTTGCGCAGAGCCTAGCCTTCAACCTGCACTGCCAACGCACAACCCAAAGCCACGCCCAAGCCGGACGTGACTGGCAAGGCGGCAACCAAGCCGTGGCCGCCCGCAACCTACTGTTTCTGCCACCCATCTACCATAAACTATGGTCCGACGGAGTGCTCGACAAGACACGCCTCGTCAACATCGCCAATCGAAACTTGACGCAGAAGGCCTACCTCGAAGTTGCGGAACTTGTGCGCAGCCGGCGCAAGGAAGACGTGGACGACCGGCTCATGCGCATGCCGCCCGGCTCCGTGCAACCCGGCCGCCGCGGACCCGAACAAGCCATCGAAGCAGCCGAGACCAACGGCTGGGCCACCAAGTTGCGCACGGTCGACATACCCGCCGAACTCGTGGTCGAGGCCGGCTCAGCGATTCCGGATGCACCCGCCGAACTTATCCCCCAGGAACCCGGCCCATCCGTTTCGCCCGCAGCGCCGGAGCCGCCCTTGCCCGCCGCCGCGCGCACGCACGCAAACCCGGCCGAGACCGCCCAGAAAACGCTGCGAGCGGGCTTGTCCGGCGCGCGCATCGCCCCTGAGGTCGCCGACGCTCTCGCCCTTAGCCCTGACCCCAACATCCTCGTCGAGCGCTACCTCACCGCACACCGCCAATCCGGCGACCCCGACCCTGCCGACGTCACGAAGACGCTTTTCTTCGCGCACGCCGGGCCGATGCAGAAATTGACAACGGACGACAAACTCCTGCTGCGCCACTTCCGACCCGTAAAGACCCAAAAGCGCGGCCAATTGTTCTACCGCCTACTCGAGGTCATCGAAGAACTCCTCTTGGAGAAAAACCACCTCGCCGACTTGGACGAACGCGGCGTCACGGAACCCGAGGCCATGGCGGCCGTCCGAAAAGTCATCCTCGACCTCAACCGCGACCCCAACCGCCACCTCGTCGTTCCCGACGAATGGCTCGGCGAGGTGACACGGCGCCACCTCTACTTTGGCAGCCGCACCCGCAAGGAAGGCGCCGCCTACAAGTGGTACCGGAAAATCGGACCACGCTTCTACCTCGGCGCCCACAAGACACGCGAAGAGGTCGACGAGCGAACGGCCCGTCGAACCGCCAAATTCGGCGGCGACGACGACGAATAGGCGATTCGCGGCATGCCCCATCGCAACCTTCAGTACACTTCGAACAGGACCGCGTACCCCTGCCCGCCGCCGACGCACATCGTCTCGACGGCAAGCCCACCACCCTTGCGACCCAGATTGTTGATGATGTGGCTCGCAATCCGGGCGCCAGTCGCCCCCAAGGGGTGGCCAAGAGCGATGGCGCCGCCGTTCGGATTGACGATGTCGTCAGGAACCCCGAGCTCCCGAATCGAGGCAAGGACCTGGCTGCCGAACGCCTCGTTGATTTCGAATTGCGCAAGATCGCCCACCTTCGCACCAGTCTGCTTGAGAAGCCGCCTGACCGCGGGAATCGGGCCGATACCCATCACTTCCGGCTCGACGCCGGCCACTGCGGCTCCGAGGATTGCGGCTTTCGGTTCCAGACTGTGCTCTTCCGCGAACTTCGCGCTCGTAATGAGGCTCATGGCGGCCCCGTCGGACATCTGGCTGGCGTTGCCCGCCGTCACGACGCCGTCGGCCTTGAATGCCGGCTTGAGGGTCGCGGTCGCTTCGTACGTGGAACCGTAGCGGATGCCCTCGTCCTTCGCGATGACGACGGGCGCCCCCCCGGCACCAGGCACCGTGACCGGCACAATCTCATTGTCAAAAAGTCCGGACTTCTGCGCTGCCTCGGCACGATTATGCGACCGGACGCCCCAGCGGTCCATGTCGTCGCGCGTTACCTTGTAGCGCTTGGCGACCTCTTCCGCGGTGACGCCCATGGCATTGTAGTACGACTTGCGGCGCTCCCACATGCGGGGATTCACGTACATCTCTGGCGTCATTCCGACCATCGGGATGAGGCTCATGGTCTCGACGCCGCCCGCGACGATGCAGTCATTCCAACCTGAACTGATGGTTGAATGCGCCAACGCCATCGCGTAGGCGGAACTTGAACAGAACCGGTTGATGGTGGCCGCCCCAGACGAATCGGGCAAACCCGCCAGCAGCCCAACCTGCCGCGCGACGTTGTAACCCTGTGGCCCTTCCGTCATTGCGCAACCGACGAGCAAGTCCTCGACGAGCTTGGCGTCGAGTTTCGTTCGCGCAAGCAAACCTTCCAGACACCAGGCCCCAAGGTCGTCACTGCGCGTCTTGGCGAAGGCACCTTTGAAGGCGCGGCCTATCGGGGTCCTGCAGGCGTCGATAATGACCGGACCGTCTTTCACGCTGGAGCCACGGCCTGCTTGGGGTTAGAGGTTTTGGGACCCCGGAGGCCCCGCTCCGACAGGGAGGGGCGCCGACTGGCTTTTCCGTCGTGCGGGCTTTGGACCATTGGTTCGACCATGACGAGTGCACCGCAGATTGTTGACAACACGGAGCAGTTCAAGGCCAAGCAGCGCGAGATGTGGGCCCTCGGCAACTTCGGGGACATCGCCACCTTCACGACTTACGCCGCCGGAAACCTCGTAAGGTTTGCAGGCATCCGGGCCGGCCACAAGGTCCTCGATGTCGGCACGGGAACTGGCGTGGTGGCCGTCACGGCAGCCCGGCAGGGGGCTCACGTGACCGGCCTCGACTTGACGCCGGAACTCGTGGACCAGGCCCGAGCCAGCGCCCACGTCGGCGGCGTAAACGTGCAGTGGGACGTGGGCGACGCGGAGCGGCTGCCGTACCCGGACCAGGCGTTCGACGTCGTGGTGAGCCAGTTCGGCCACATGTTTGCCCCGCGGCCAGAGGTGGCCACCGCCGAGATGCTGCGCGTCCTCAAGCCCGGCGGCCGGATCGCCTTCGCGACGTGGCCCCCGGAACAACTCATCGGACGCTCCTTCGCACTCGGCGCCAAATACGTCCCCCCGCCGCCGGGCACGATCTCGCCGGGCCTTTGGGGCGACCCCAACGCCGTGCGCGAGCGCCTGGGTGCCGGAGTGGATGAGTTGTTCTTCGAGCGCGGCGTCATCGGGTGGCCTGCACTCAGCCCCATGCACTACCGCGGCGTGCAGGAGGCCAAGGCCGGGCCCTTCGTCCGCGCTGTCCAGGTCCTGCAGGCGCAGCCCGAACGCCTTGCCGCCTACCGCCAGGAATTCGATGCGCTGGTTGCGCCGTACTTGGCGGACAACGTGGTCCGGCTCGAGTACCTGCTGACGCGAGCCACCAAGAAGGGAGCGCCCCCCGTCGCGGAGCTGTCCTCGAAACCGGGAACATGATTCCGCAGTCCGGCCCTCATCGAGCGCGCCGCAGCACAAGCGGCAGGATTTGGTCCAGCGGTCCGTCCTCGATCGTCCACGTCGCGTGGTTGCGCGTGTAGTCGTCCTCTGGGTGGAAGGCGATGCTGCGGCCGGCGACGTCGAACATCGAGACGTCTGGCAGGGAGTTTCCGACGCAAAGGACGCGTTCGAGGGGGATGCCGAGTTCCTTCGCGAAGCGCACGACGGGCGCGGCCTTGTCGTTGAGGGGTGTGCGAACGACGCCTTCGCCCGTGATGTGGCCGTCGGCGTCGTAGACGAAGCCGTTGGCCGCGACATGCTCGATGCCGAGGCGTTGTGCAACGTTGTGCGCCATGACATCGACGCCGCCGGAGACGATGGCGACCTCGATCCCCTCCGCCTTCAGGGTCTCGATGGTCCTCTCCACACCCGCCATGAGGGGCGGGACGCGGAAGATGGCCTCGAAGTCGCTGCGCCGGATCTTGGGCTTCAGGCGCAACCACAAGGCAGCGTCCCGGCGAATGAATTCCCTGTCATCGAATTCGCCGTTGAGATAACCGCGTAGACTCGCCTCGTTCTGGACGCCGAAATGCTTGTGGACCATGACCCAGGACGAACCGACGTCGATGAGAACTCCATCCATGTCGAAGCACACGAGGTCAACGGGAACTTCCGCCCCCGGCCGCAGCGTTTTGGGGCGCACGACGCGGTGCCGGTGGTAGAAGGCGGCCAGGGCATCTTTCACTGGCCTCGACACGGCAGCTCGCGCTTAGTGGTTTGCCCGCACCCGCAAAAACCATGAAGAACCGTTGCGGGCTCGGAGAAGGCATGCGCCTGATTGCCGTCGTCGTGGTTGCGCTATTATCGGGATGCGGGAGCCCGGCCACGGATCCGTCCGCCACGTCGCAGGTCGCGCCTTCGACCGGGGGGCCACCCGGCGGCACCGGGGCCACTCCCAGCGCAGGCGAGCCCGCACTGACGGTCTCAGGGTGCACACAATTCCACACCTTCTACCCGAACCCGAAGGCGCTTTTTGAGGGCGAACAACCGGAGGGCTTTGCTTTGGCGGATTCGTTTGTGGCCGGTTCAGACTTTACCGACGTCTACGTCCATTGGGAGTTCTGTTCCGGTGGCAACGAGACCACGGCCCTTGGAGGCAACGTGACTGTTGGTTCGACCAACCAGTTCTACGCCGCCCTCGTCGTGGTTCCCCCGGCCGGCCTGGCGCAGGAGTTGCCGCTTCTCGACCTGGTGCCCCTCACATGGCTCTCCGACCCCACCACCATCGCCTGGCTGGCTAAGCAGAACATCACTGCGGCAGAACCGGGGACGTTCTCGCGCGCCCCAACACTCGTGCAAGGCCCAGCCAGGACCGACCGCTTGGGCGTCATCGGAGCGGACGGCACCTTCGACGCGGATGTGGTCCTGCAACTCGGCGGCGCCGCATTTCCCGCCGTCGTCTACCACATGTGGGTGGCCCCAGAAGGCGTCGCCGTCGGCTACATCCGGTTAGGGTTGGGCCAAGGCGAATCCCCGACCATCGGCGAAGGCGCGGCAGAGTTGACGTACCAGGGAGACTACACAACGGGAGCGCCGCCAGCCTCATCGGGCATCGCGCATGCCGTGGAGCCCATCGCAACCCGCATGACCTACACGGAGCTGCCGGCGGCCCCACCCGGCTAGGGCCGCAAGGGTCATCCGGCGGCGAATTGTCGCGGGATGGACTCCCTCGCCTCAGAGCGGCTGACGGTAGCCCGCAAGGGTGGCTGAGGAAGATCCCCACACCATCGTCGCAAGACGGAACGGGTTGGCAGAAGCTGGAGCCTGGAGACGGGCTGGATGAGACGCAGAAACGACACAGTCGCGCAAATGGGATGAAGGGCTTGGCCCGGACGTCTTGCGCGGATTTGCTGAAACGGTCATTGTCCCTCGGGGTGCAAGTCCATTGCGACGCGTAGTCGGATGCCGCTTGCCAGTCATTCGTGAGAGTGGCTGGGAAACAGAATGGGGTCTATTCGGGGCTGGGGAGTCGCCTCGCGACGCACGACAGCGATGGAAAACGGCGAGAACAGAAATGCGACAAGAAACGGATTGGAAAAGGGGAAGAGGGAACCTGTCGCGAGCTTAGATGCCCGCCCCAAGCGCGCCCGAGGCCGTGCCCTGGGCGCCGGCCGTGAGTCCGCCGACCATGCCGGTCGCGGTGGCCGCGACGTCGGTTGCGGCCGAGGCGGTCGCGCCAACGGTTCCGGTTGCGCCGGCTGCGAGGTCCGCGGCGAGCGCGGCGTCCGCGCGCACATCGGCCGCGGCGTCAGCGTCAACATCGGCCGCGATTGCGGCCGTAGCGGAGGCGTCAACATCTGCGTCGACGCTGCCGAAGAGGTTGGCGAACCAGCTCATCATGCCGGCGAAGAAGCCCGCGTCGGCGTGCGCTTCGGCATCGGCCTGGACGGTCGCGTCGGCCTGGACGTTGGCGTCGGCTGCGACATCGACGTTGGCGGCCAGGTTCGCCTGGGCTGTTGCCTGAGCGGCAAGGTCGGCCGCGGCTGCGACCTGGGCTTGGGCCGCTGCGTCAGCGGCGACGGAGGCTGTCGCGTCGAGGGCTGCCTGGGCGTCAAGTTGCGCGGAGGCGTCGGCGCTGGCCTGGGCGGTAGCCGCCGCGTTGGCGGTTCCGGCTAGGTCGGCGGCCGCGGAGGCCGCGGCGCTTGCGTCTGCGCCTGCATCGAGGCCGGGCAGGGCGTTTGCGGACCCGGCCACGAGCAACAGCAAGCAGCCGGTCAGGAGCGGCGCCAGCATACGGATGGGGCGGCCGGGTTTGTTTTGGGGGGTTGGGTTGTGGGTCATGTAAAACACCTAACCTTCCTTCGCCCTGTGCGAGGATAAGGCGAGGCGATAAGTCAGGAAAATGGCGCGAGGCCCGCAAACAGGCAAGTCGACTGGCTGCCGCGAGGAATCCGGTTCCAGTTGACGGCCGCGCCGGCCAGCGCTAGGGGCGGACGGGAGAACGGGGGAGCGGGCCTACCGTTTTCGGGGGGTGGACTTTGCGGGCACCGTTTCTTCCGCGGCAGTTTGCCAAGGCTGGGCCGCGGGATCAGGTTGCGGCTCGCCTGGGATGGATGTGACAATCATGGCGCCGCCGCCAATCGTCAAGATGGCCGCCATCGACTCGACGACCTGGTTGAACATCGCGGCCATCGCAAGCAGGCCGACGCCGACTCCCACGCCGACCCAAATGGCCATGCGCAGGTTTGCAGGGGCAAATCGTGCACCCAAGAGGCCGCCCGCCACGACGAGGCCGACTGTACCCCATAATGCCCAGGGGGCCTTTTCGATGTCTACCCTTGGCGCCGTAAACAGCAGGAAATAGAGCCAGGCCCCAATGAGGAGGCCACCGAAGACGAAGCCGCCGGCGCTAAACACGCGATTGTCCATACCGAAACGAGGGCGAGGCAGGCCATCAGGCTTGCGAAGATTCATCCCGCCTAACGTCTCGCCGACTCCGTGGATGCCGAAGACCACAGGGCCCCCGCCGGCGCCGCCAAGTTTGTCCTGCTCGCGGCACTCCTGTTCATTCTTGCAGTCGTCCTAGCCCGGTTCATCCTCCAAGGCTCATGGGGATGGGCAGTTGCTGCCGCATCGGTGCCCATCGTCCTCGTCATCCTGCGTCTACTCGTCGGTTGGGCGGCCGCGTTTCTGCTCTTGGGGTTCTTTGCGACTGCCATCCTTTTCCTGCGAACGATTCTGAGCAATCCCAAAGTGAGTTGGTCGCTCCTCTTGCTCCTAGGGGTCTTTTCCCTGTCGGCGCTACTTGCCGGCCGGGTTGCCGTCGGCCTGTTCTTGATGAAGCGGGAGTCCCGTCTTGCAGAAAGGGACCAAGAAAAGAACGCAAAGATGGAGAGAGAAGGAGAAGGGAAATAGTACAAGGGCGGGGGCAAACTTCGTGCCCCACGCCACGCCGCCTCGCCCTTGCGGGCTGGTCGGCTTACTTGTTAGCCAGGAACGGCAGGCCGGTGCGCTGGTTGATGCCGACCTTCTTGCCGGGGGGCATCTCGGACCACTTGCAGCCGGGCTTCAGCTTGGCGCCGGTCTTGCAGAAGAAGAAGATCTGCTGCTTGCGGCCGCCCTTCAGTTCGACAATCCTGGTTGCCAGGACATAGGTTCCCTTCTTGGTCTTGTGTTCGTATGGCATAGTGGGATTCCCCAGGAGAACAACAGATGGGCGACCCTAATAACCCTACCGAAACGCAACAGGAGGGCAACAGGAGGGGATTTTTGGGGCCAGGCAGGGAGCGGTTTTCCTCCTGTTGGAAGGGCACCCAGGAAGGGCAAAACAACGCCCTCCTGGAACCCCCGAAGGTGGCTTGCCGATGCGACTCCTGGAGCCCCAGGAGATGGCTCTCTGGGCGGGCGCGGCTGCCCTGTAGTATAGTAGGCCTTGATAGAACCGTAAACACCCTGGCCCAAACTCCCTGAGTGTTGCCCACGCGGGCCCAGCATGGAGGCCGGCCTTCCCTGGGGGCCGCGTGCCCGGGCGGTCTGTGGAGTTCCGCGATTTCCCTTTCTGCGTGGGACCGCCGGCGGCCCTCGCCATCAGCGCTCCCTTCGTTCGCGGCCTCGGCTGGCCACACCCTCGCGCGGCATCGCTTCGCGTGCCTGCTCGCCCCGACCGGCGGCGTTCCATCTACCCATCATGAGGTTCTGGTGGAGGTAGTCGCCGCCGTCGCAACGAGAGAACCTGGCACAGACTTCGATAAGTAGGAATCCGGGAAATCCCCGCAATCCCCGTTTAGGCGTTGAAAAAGAATGGAAAAGGGGGAGAAAGTCGGGACTGCCGGATTTGAACCGGCGTTATCCAGATCTACAGTCTGGCGCCCAACCGAGCTAGACGAAGTCCCGTTCCTGATTCGGATACCGGGGCGCCAAGCGGGTGCTAGCCCGCAAGACGGCCGACTGGAGGGGGGTTCTTGGCAGTTTCCCTCTCGCGCCACAAGCGGATTCACCCTGGCCACGTCGTCGAGCGGGGGCCACTACAGGCTAAATGTCAATTCTCCGTGCCGCGCCTTGTGTCCGAGACGCCACCCAACCTTCTGTACACGAAGTCGCACGAATGGGTCCGCATCGAGGGCGACGAGGCCACGATCGGCATCACCGACCACGCCCAGGAAGCCTTGAACGACATCGTCTTTGTCGAGTTGCCCAAAGTCGGCGACGAATTCGACCAGGAGGAGGAATTCGGCGTCGTCGAATCCGTCAAATCGGTATCGGACCTCTACCTGCCCGTCGCCGGGACCATTATCGCCGTCAACATGGACCTGGAGAACAAACCGGAGACGCTCAACCAGGACCCGTACGGCGAAGGCTGGCTCGTCAAGATCAAACTCATCGACCCGGACGAGGCAAAGGACCTCATGACGGCGGAAGAGTACAAGGCCGAAACCGGCCATTGACCCGGGCTACACGAAGCGGACTGAGAGGGTCACGTTGTTGGCGTCGGCGCGGAAGGTTTCCTCGTGGCCGTGCTGGGCCGTGTAGCTCAACACGTAGCCCAGGCCATCGTGGACCCAATACGTCTGCACCCAGTGGAGGGTGTACGTGCCCTGCGTTCCAGTGTATTCTATCTGCTCGCCAAGCACCATCGCGCCGGGAAACGCGCCGCGCTTTAGGAAGTAGTAGTCCTCCAGGCTGCCCTCGAGGGCCTTGATGTTGCTGTCCACGTACTCCTTGAGGGTCCGGCCCCCGACGGGTGCCCACACCATGTTGACGTTCTCTTGGAACGCATCCGAAGAGCCCTCTAAGGGCGACAGGAACACCGCGAAATTGCCAACGTCCCTGCGTGTCCACTCCGCGGGGAAGCAGTACCCGAATCCTCCCATGGAGTCCGTGAAGGCGGGGTCCTGGCCGCACGACATGGCGGGTGCCCCACGTGGCGTCGGCGCCGACGAGCATCCCGCCAGCAAGATGACGGCGACAACGAATACAGGCAGGGCGCCCCTCATGCGCGCCTCATCCGAGGCCATGTTGAAAGGCATTCCCCTTCCGCGAGGTATTGGCCCGGATCGCGCGCCGCCGCCCGGTGGCAAGGGGCTAAGGATGCCTGCCAAAAGCTCAAGCCACACCCCCAAGTCCGCAAACTGTGCACCTCATCCCGAACGATGAGCTGGAAGCGGAACTCTGCAAGGCGATTGGCATTGCATCGGCCCAGGACCTCTTCACGGACATCCCGGCCGGACTTCGTGCCAAGCCGCTGCGTTTGCCCCCCGCCGAACCGGAACGTCTCCTCGTGCGCCGCCTGCGGACGTTGCTGAACAAGAACCATTCCTACGAACGCATGGCGAACTTCCTCGGCGGCGGCTTCAAGCCCCAACTCGTTCCTTCGGCAGTCAAGGCCGTGGCCCATCGGCAGGAATTCATCACGGCGTACACGCCGTACCAGCCCGAGGTGTCGCAGGGCCTACTGCAGACGATCTTCGAGTACCAGAGCCTCATGTGCGATGTCACGCGCATGGAGGTCACGAATGCGGGCCTGTACGACGGCCCGACGGCCCTCGGCGAAGCAGCACTCATGGCGACGCGCTGCAACGGCCGCACGCGATTCTTGGTCCCCGAACACCTGTCGTGGGAGAAACGCAGCATTCTGCGCAACTACACCGTCGGACCTGGCATCACGCTGGACTCGTACGCCTACGACGCAACGACGGGACGCACCGACTTGGCAAGTGTGCAGGCCAAACTCGGCCCCGACGTCTCCGGCATCCTTCTTGAGAACCCAAACCATTTCGGCATCTTCGAGGAAGACGCCCGCAAAGTCGGCGAATTGGCGCACGCGGCAGGCGCCCTCTTCGTCATGTACGTGGACCCGACGAGTCTTGGCGTTGCAACACCACCCGGTCTCCTGGGCGCCGACATCGTCGTCGGCGAAGGCTCTTGCTTCGGCGGCGCGCCGGCACTCGGCGGCCCTCTCTTGGGACTCTTTTCATCAACGGAAGCCATCGTGCGCAAGATGCCGGGCCGCATTATCGGTGCGACCAAGGACGAAACGGGCAAGCGCGGCTTCGTCATGACGTTGCAGGCGCGCGAACAGCACATCCGCCGCAGCAAGGCCACCTCGAACATCTGCAGCAACGAAGCACTGCTCTCTATCCAAGCCGCAATCCACCTCACGATGCTTGGTCGCCGGGGCCTTCGCGACATGGGTTTGCAGAACCTCGAGGCCGGAGCCCGCCTGGAGTCTACCTTGGCCTCGGCCGGCCTCCACCGCCGCTTTACCGGAGCCATCTACAACGAACTCGTAACACCCGCAGCGAACCATCGCGACATCCACGAACGGGCGCTAAAGGATGGCGTGCACATCGGCTGGAACCTCGGCCGCGACGTACCCGCACTCAAGGAATGCCTTCTGTGGGGAAGCAGCCCCGTGCATGTCGAGGAAGATTACCAGCGCCTCGCCAAGGCCCTTCTGCCGCATGTCAAGGCGATGGTGCGCTGATGCGCGACGCCACGGAAGCCATCCGGATGCCGCCGGTGCCGCAACCTGGAGTCTCTCTGATGGTGATTCCCCACGATGTTCCGCTTGTCGTCGAGGAAGCACGGTCCGGCCAGACGGGTACGAACCAGGGTCCTGCCGACGAAAAGTTTGCTGCACGCGTGCCCACGCCGCTACAGTTCCACCCCGGCGCCGAGAAGGATTTCGGCCTCTCCGAACCGCAGGCTGTGGCGCACTTCACAAAGCTCTCACAGAAAAACTTCGGCAATGACACGGCACTCTACCCGCTGGGCTCGTGCACGATGAAACACAACCCGAAGGCGTGCGACGAAGTGGCGGGGTGGAGCATGGTCAACTTGCTGCACCCAAACCAAGATCCGCGTACGGTGCAGGGAAGTCTGGAGATTTTCTATGAACTGGAACGCTGGCTCGCGGAAGTCACCGGTATGGACGCCGTCTCGCTTCAGCCGGCCGCCGGAGCCCAAGGCGAGTTTCTCGGGCTGCTCGTGGCGCGGGCGTACCATGAAGGTCGCGGCGAAGGCCACCGCGATGAAGTCATCTTGCCAGACACGGCGCACGGCACCAACCCGGCAACCGCGTCCATGGCGGGATACAAGGTCATCGAGATTCCAAGCGGCACAGACGGACTCGTCGATTTGGCGGCACTCGCCGCCGCAGCAGGGCCCAAGACGGCCGCCTTCATGCTCACCAACCCGAACACCGTAGGCATCTTCGAGAAGAACATCAAGGCGATTCAGAAGATCATCCACGACGCCGGCGGCCTCTTGTACTACGACGGAGCCAACCTCAACGCCATCACGGGCCAGGTCCGCCCCGGGGACATGGGTTTCGACATCGTGCACATCAACCTCCACAAAACGTTCGCCGTGCCGCACGGCGGCGGTGGTCCGGGCGCTGGCCCCATCGGCGTGAAGAAGCGCTTGGAGCCTTTCCTCCCCGTACCCCGCATCGTGAAGAAGTCAGACGGAACCTTCGACGCGGACTTCGATAAGCCACAAAGTGTCGGCAAGATCAAGGCCTCGTACGGGCAGGCAGCGGCACTCGTGCGCGCCTACACCTACATGTGCCTACTTGGCGGTCCAGGCATCACGCGCGCAAGCGAGCTGGCTTGCCTGAATGCGAACTACGTCAAGGCCCAACTCAAAGGCGTCCTAGACTTCCCGCATCCCGGCCGCAGCATGCACGAATTCGTCGCGTCGGCAACGGGGCTCAAGAAGCGCACCGGCATCACCGCCGGCGACATCGGCAAGCGCCTACTCGATTACGGATTGCACGCACCGACCGTCTACTTCCCAATTTTGGTGCCAGAAGCCATCATGTTTGAGCCAACCGAATCGGCGTCGAAGTCGGAACTGGACCGCTTTGTTGCGGCCGTGAAGGCCATCGCGGCGGAGGATCCCGCCCTCGTGCACGCGGCGCCGCACACGACGCCGGTGAAGCGCCTGGATGAGGCGACGGCGGCACGCAAACTCGTTCTCCGCTGGCACACACTCGACCGATTGGAGAACTAACGTTGGACAGGCTGCGCGTGGGCCTCATCGTGAACCCCGTTGCGGGGTTAGGCGGCCCGGGCGCCTACAAGGGCTCCGATGGCAAGTGGCGCGAGGCGCTTGCGGCAGGCTACGCCCCGACGGCGCCAGTGCGGGCGACCAGGTTCGTTCAACTGGTGGGGGACGAGGTCGAATGGTGGACCGTGCCTGGAGCAATGGGCGCCGAGCACGCGCCCAGCGCGCAACTTGTTCTGCCCGAGGCCAGCCTGACCCTGGGCGCAACGGGCCCGCAGGACACCGAACGCGCCGCCAAGGCGCTACGAGACGCCAAAGTGGACTTGTTGTGCTTCCTCGGCGGCGACGGCACCGCGGCGGATGTGAGCCGCGCGGTCGGCGACACCGTGCCTTGCCTTGGCGTCCCGGCCGGCGTCAAGGTGACTAGCGCCGTTTACACGCACGACGTCGAAGAGGCGGCCTGGCTCGTCAAGCAATTGCGCCGCGGCTTCGAGACCATTCTGCGCGATGTGACCGACCTAGACGAAGTGGCGTATCGCACGGGCCATGTGGACATCGAACTCAAGGGGATGCTTCGTGTCCCGATCTCGCCCGCTATCCAGGACGGAAAAGTCGCAACCGCAAGCGACACGCCCATGCAGCCGCTCGTCGAACAGGTCCTGCAAGACTGGGACGAGGCGGCGCTCAACCTCGTAGGCGCCGGTTCGGTCTGTTTGGCGCTCAAAGCGCAATTCTGGGGCGAGCCGACGCTGCTTGGCGTTGATGCGATTCAAGGCACGCGCCTAATCGCCAATGACCTGTCGGACCGCCGCATCGCAGACCTTGTCGCAAAGCAACAGGACAAAAACGGGGCGGTGCGCATTTACCTCAGCCCCATCGGTGGGCAGGGAATGTTGCTTGGCAGGGGGACGCAAGTGTTCCTCCCCGACGTCCTGCGCGCCGTCGGCTGGGACGCCATCCGCGTCGTTGCCCCGCCCGAGAAACTGCTGGGCTTGAAGGGCCTCCACATCGACACAGGCGACCCGGCGCTGGATGCCACGGCGCCAAAGCATCTGCGCGTCGTTACCGGCTGGAACGAATACCGCATGGTGCGGCTTCTGCACGGGGCGCCAACTGACGACGGCAACGGAAATGGCCATGGCACCGACGCGCCGAGCGCCCCGGCCAAAGAGCCACGCGGCGGCGACGCGGCAGCGTAAGGGGGCCGCGTCCCTCAAGAACAGGCACAGGCTCTTGCCATCGTGGCTGAAGGCGAAGCAAAACCCGCCGCGCCGCGGCCGACCGGGGCCCAAATCCGGGATGTCGAGACGACGTCTGGGTCAGCAATCGATGATCTGGCCAAGGCGCTGCT
This sequence comes from uncultured Halobacteriales archaeon, assembly GCA_964627625.1. Taxonomy (GTDB): domain Archaea; phylum Thermoplasmatota; class E2; order JACPAO01; family JAHFTW01; genus JAHFTW01. The sequence continues at coordinate 45,759 of CAZVJB010000010.1, read as the reverse complement.
GCGCTACCGCTTTGTGCGCGGCCCGGCCCGCCGCCTGGCCAATTCCCGCGCGGCCTGGGCCTTCGTTTCGCGCATCGACCGCATCCGGGCCCGCCGCGCAATGACCCGCATCACGAAGGCCGAAGTCCCGCACCACGTCGGCATCATCATGGACGGCAACCGTCGCTTCGCCAAACAGTTGGGTCTTACGGACACGCGCATGGGCCACGTCGCCGGCCAGGAACGGCTGGAAAACGTCCTCGACTGGTGCCTTGAATTGAATATCCGGGTCCTTACCGTGTACGCGTTCTCGACGGAGAATTTCCAGCGCGCGGATCCGGAACGCGAACTGCTGATGGAATTGTTCGAGCACAATTTCCGCAAGATGGCCGTCGATCCAAGGGTGCACCGCAACAGGATATGCGTCCGGTGCATCGGCGACCTGGACCTTCTTCCGCCCAACGTCAGGGAGGCCGCCCAACATGTCATGGACGTCACACGGACCTACGAGGGCTACACATTCAACGTCGCGATTGCCTACGGTGGCCGGGCGGAAATCGTCGACGCCGTAAAACGCATCGCCGCGGATGTCAGGGACGAAAAGCTGGCCATTAACGACATCACGGACAAGACCATTTCCGAACGCCTCTACACCGGCGACTTGCCGGACCCCGACTTCATCATCCGCACCTCGGGCGAAGAACGCATCAGCAACTTTCTCCTGTGGCAGATCGCCTACGCGGAATTGTACTTCGCTGACGTATACTGGCCCGGGCTTACGCGGCTTGAATTCATGCGGGCCATCGAGGAGTTCCAGAAACGCAAACGACGCTTTGGCGGCTAAGTGGCGCAACTGAACGACAGCATCACCGCAGCTGCTCACGAGGGGGGAAAGGGAAGAAGGAAAAATGGCATCAAGGGTCTTTGCAGACCGTGTCGTCCGTTACCCACGGACTCTCGAGGACCGTTGGGTCGTAGTGCCCGGTGAATTCCTCAATCTTGCAATCACCGGTCGGGTCGATGCACACCATGGCCCAATCGCCGTCAACGTCAATCGACCCTTGGCAGACCACACTGCACAAGTCGTCGACGAGGAGGTCACAGGGTTCGCCAGGGTCACCATCGCAGAGCTTGACGTAGATTTTCTGGGAATTCGGCTGATCGTCCAGGACGCTGACCAAGATGGCCGAGCAGCTTCCGTCAGGACGGCCTCCAGGCGGGACGATGTCGTCGCAGTCCTCTTGCGATTGGACGGGCGTCAAGTCTGGGCTGAGGCGGGTCAAGTTGCACATGGCGACGCACAACAGTTCATTCCCCGTTGCCTGCGCCCATGCGACGCAATCAGGTGTCTGGCCCACTTCCGAGCATATCGGCTGTCCGCCCACGATGACGCCGACTTGGGGAATCGGGCACGGCCCGACCGGTGTTGCGGCGACAGCCCAAACGACGGCTCCAGCCTGCTTGATTGCGTAATTCTGATGGCCCCCGGTACATGGCGAGACAGTTGGGGCCGGCGTAAGGTCAATATTCATCGGGTGCGAGATTCGCCATGTCATGACCGTCCCGAGGGGCACCCCGGCGCCCCAAGGGCCTTCCGGGGGCGGGTTTGCCCAAGCTACCCCCAAGGGAGTAATCACATCGATCTTGATTGAATTGGCAAAGAAAATGGATGCGCCGCTCGCAGACGGAAGGAGGCAATACGTGTACTGCTGGACGGTGCGCAGGGGACCCGGCATAACGAGGGTAACCTCGAACGTTTGCGCGCAAATGAATTCAGTCCCCAATGGTGGCGCCGGCCAGACGGCCGCAGGCAAAAGGCCCGGCGTCGGCGTGCATGGGGCATTGCCGACTTGCGCGAGATTTGGGACGCGGGATTTCTGGACGTCGCGGAAGCCGAATTCCACGGTGTCGGATGCCCCGATTGGGCCCAGCGGACATCCCTGCAATCCCGGCGGGCCTGTGTAGGGGACCTGGGACGTGGGGACCAGCTCGAATGTGCATAGCCAGTTGGCTGGTGGCAATGCCTGCGCAGCGGGGGCAATGGCAACCAGGGCGGAGATGCAGAGCATCGTCGCAGCGGCGACCAGCAGGCCTTTTCGTGTCTTTTAAAGGGGATTCATGCGTTTTCTCCATTGCAGCAGCGCGGCGGCACTCGGCAAGAACCGGGCATAGAAAAAATCGCCGGCCAGGTGGCTGAAGGGGCTCCATCAACGGGTCCAAATAGGGCTCCCGGGTTCCGATGATCGCCTTGATTGGAGACGGGCGGCACATCAGTGGCGGAGGACTCGCTGTGGTCCTCCTGTTAGCCTTGATGGCGATTCCGTCCGCCGGGGCGACGATACCCCCGTCGGCCGCGCCCGTCCTACTGCCAGAAGTCCTGCCCTCTGCTACGTACGCCATGGGCAGCGTTTGGACGGGGACTGTGGCCTACGTTTTTGGGGGGTGGCTCGCGAGCGAGGTGGTTCGTTATGATCCATTGGTCGGAGGCGCGGCGGTCGTCGCCCAGCTTGCCCCGGGGAACCAATTTTATTTTGGCCCGGCCGTGGCCTGGACTGGTTCCGCGGCATACCTCCTTGGCGGCAGCTATTCGACGGGCGGGGGGGACCCTATGAGCTATGGAATCGTGTCCAACGAGATTCAACGCTTCGACCCCGCCACCAATTCCGTGGTCACGCTTTCCAGTACAATACTTGGCCGAGCTCAAAGTGCCGCAGTCTACATCAACGGGGAAATCTTCATTTTCGGCGGCTGGGACAATACTGCTGATAAGAAAAATACGCAGACATGCCAAGCGGACATCGTTCGCTTTACCGTGTCAACGGAAGTCGCTGAAACCCTGTCCACCGCGTTGCCCACGCCCTCGTGCGTTCCCTGGGCCGTAACGGACGGAACCTACGCTTACGTGGGCGGCCTCGGAGCCCCGGACAACGCATTGTACCGCTTTGACCCCGCAACCAACGCCCTCACGGCGATGCCGATCACGATGCCTGGAGGGCCGGCGGACAATGAGGAGGGTGCAAGTGCCGTCATGGATGGAACGTCCATCTACCTATTCGGTGGCTCGTCGCTTGCGAAGGGATATGTTGACGGGCTCGACCGCATCATCCGGGTCGACTTGGCCGCCGGCACGGCTACGGTACTGCCACAGCCGCTTCCGCACGCCATGTTCTTCTCGAGCGCCATCAACCACGGTTGCGGCGCCACCATCTTCGGCGGCTTCGACAGGATTACCGACGGCGTAGGTTGGGTCATGCATGACTCCATCATCCGCTTCGGCAACCCTTACCCTTGCAAGCCGACGCCCTCCTTCACGGTGGAGGAGGGCCCGCAATCCTGCACGGCGGCGACGTTCACGTTTACGAGCACTACCAAGCCGGCCGCATTGATTGCGAGCCAAACGTGGGACTTCGGTGATGCTGCGATCGCTAGCGGCGCAATGGCTACCCACACGTACACGACGAGCGGCATCTACACTGTCACGTTGACGGTCACGGACCCGGATGGTGTTGCGTGGACGGCGCAGCAGGACGTCTTCGCCAACATCCCCACGACGTGTCCGCCGACGATCGAGGAATTCCCCCTCCAAGTCGTCGAGCCAGGCTCGTTCGTGCAGGTTTGCGCCGTTGCCCATCCTGGAATGGGCGGCACGTTGTCGTTTGTCATCGGCGCTGCACCCGGAGCCGTCGATGCCGTGACGGGTTGTTGGTCGTGGACGGCGTTCGAGAATGCCGGTCAAGTCCCCTGCGTCTGGGTGCAAGTGACGGAGGCCCCGTCTGGGCAATCCGCCGGGGCTTGCCTGCGCATCCGCGTGACGCATACAGCCGGTGGCGTCGGTGCTGCGCCGCGCCCGGACGTCGACTCCGACGGCGTGGAGGACGCGGCAGACAATTGTCCAGCCATGGCCAACCATGAGCAGGACGATACGGATTGGGACGGCGTCGGGGATGTCTGTGATGCCACGAAGGCACCTGGCAAGACCGGCACGGCGCCACAAGCTGGTGTTGCCGCGAATCCTCGCGACTCGGATCGCGATGGCACACCTGATGAGATCGACAATTGCCCGGACCACGCGAATGTGGACCAGGCCAACGTGGACCACGACACTCTTGGCGACTCTTGCGACCCGGACCTTGACGGCGACGGGGTGGCGGACCAAGCACCGAAAGGGTCGTTCCTCGACAACTGCCCCCGCAAACCCAACGCCAACCAAGCGGACGCCAACGACGACGGCGTCGGCGATGCCTGCCAAGGGACGGTCAACTCCGCCGCAGCGGGAAACGCCCCGGCCCATAGCCCCCTCTTCGGAACCGTCGGTCCCATGAAGGCGGCCGATATCCTGCTATATGGCGGTTCGACCGCAATCGCCACCGCGGCACTACTTCTCTTGGTGCTACGCCGACGCCAATGACGGAAGCACTGGCCCTCCGTCCATCTGAGAAATCTACGCAGCACGGCCATGTATGAAATCTGTGGCCCCGCCGAAGACCGTCAGCCTTCGTCGTGTGGGTGCTTCGACCCTGGCGGACGAGGCATGCACGCGGGTGCAGCCGATGCTGCCGTGAACTGGTCATGGTCGGTCGAACCGGACGGCGCGACGGCCGAGGAGTCGCGGCGATCCCTGCCGCAGCCCCAATTGTTATGGGCATCGACAGCACAAACAAGAGTCGCATGGACGTGAACCCCCGCGAATGCCTGTTCTGCCACGACGGCCTGCCTGTCGTAACCGACGAGCCGGTCAACATGGCCTTCCTGCTGCATCTCGAACGCAGCGCACCGTGCGACGAGGCCTTCGAAGTTTGGAAGGACAACATGCAAGTCGATTTCATGGGCGACTGAAGGCGCGCGACTTCAGTTCGTCATGCGCGTCAGCCGCCCCTCGGCATGCCACGCCTCAAGCAACCCAGTGACCTGCTTCGGCACGAGCTTGCGCCATGCTGGATCGCCCTCCGCCATCATGGCCCGGATCGCGGCGCCCTCCCATGTTGCGCGCTCCATCAGGCCGGGTCGGGCGACATCCACGTGCGCGGTTTCGAAAAGACTCTGCGAGTTCTCGTCGTTGCCATACACGCGGTCCACGGCACCCGTGATTGCAAGTAGGTGAGCGACCCATGCCTCGCGATCGTGGATATCGGGAACGGCGAAGACCGGGATTTCGGGAAAGACCGCCAGAATCATGGCCTTTCGTTCCTCAAACGTGAAGGGGTTGCGCAGGCTCGGTTTGGCGTTCGTCGAGCCGACGGCGACGGCAATCTCGCCGCATTGTTCGCGCGCCAATTTGATGAGTTGGACGTGGCCGTTGTGGAGCGGCTGGAACCTGCCAACGACGAGGGCGCGCAAGCAAACGGCCAACCCAGACCGCATTTATGGCCCTTGCCGCGCCTAGAAGGCGGGGACATTGCGCGGTGCCGCGACCGCCACCGCCTGCGCCTTGGTCGAGGATTTTACTGGCAGCTCATTGGGGTAACCGCCAAGGGCCTCCATCTTGCGCAGGAGCTCCTTCTTTTCGGGGCAGTCCACGAGTGCTTCCTCAAGGACATCGGTCAATGTGATGCAGGGGACGACCTTGATCTTGTCGCGGTATTCGTCCTCAATTAGAACGTCAATGAGGTTGGCCTCGGGGATCAAAACGACCTTGATGCCAATTTTTGCGGCGGCCTCAATCTTTGCCGTTACACCCCCAATCGGAAGCACGCGGCCGTGGACCGACAAGCTGCCCGTCATGGCGACGTCCTGCCGAATCTTGACGCGCGTCATGGCCGACAAGACGGCGGTTGCGATGGAGACGCTCGCGGAGTCGCCCTCGACGCCTTCATGCGCTAGGATGAACTGGATGTGCACATCGTGGTTCGACACATCCTCGGCGAGGAGTTTCTTGAAGATGGCGGAAATGTTTTGCACCGCCTCCTTGGCAATCTCCCCGAGTTTGCCAGTCGCGATGATTTTCCCCTCGCCGCGGGACGAGGCAGGGGTAACCTCGGAGACGATGGGCATGACGATGCCAGAGTGTTCGCTCATCGATGCGTCGGCGGAGAAGACGGCAAGCCCATTTACCATGCCGACTGCGGCGCCTTCGACGTTGATGAGTTGGTACTTTTGCTTGTGCTCGATATGCCGGTCGTAAATCTGCTGCTCGAGGCTGCGGGCGACGGATTTTGCCTTGAGGATATGCGCTGCCGTCGTAAACTGCGCCTGCTCCTCCTTGGCCATGTCGCCAGCGACGCGCACCAGGCCGCCAAGTTCGCGTAGGCGGAGGGTCAGTTTGCCTTTCTGCCCGCTGCGGCGCTGTGCTTCGTGGATAATCTCTGCGACGCCGCCCTTGTCGAAGTGGGCAATCTTGCCGTCACGGTGTACTTCCTGTGCAACAAAGCGGATGAGTTTGCGCCGGTTGTCGACCGTGTCGTCCATCTGGTCACGCACGTAGACCTCGTAACCGTAGCCACGGATGCGCGAGCGCAAGGCCGGATGCATTCCTTGTAAGGCGTCGACGTTGCCCGCCGCAACCAGAATGAAGTTGCAGGGCACAGGTTCCGTCTTCACCATGGCACCCGAACTGCGTTCCGACTGACCGGTAATCTGGAAGCGCTTTTCCTGGATGGCCGTGAGCATGTGCTGCTGGCTTTGCAGGCCCAGTGTGTTGATTTCATCGATATACAAGACGCCGCGGTTGGCCTTGTGGATGGCGCCGGCCTCGACGCGGTCATGCGCCGGCGTCTCAAGGCCGCCCGCCTGGAAGGGGTCGTGGCGCACATCGCCCAAGAGCGCGCCGGAGTGGGCCGCCGTCGCGTCGATAAACGGCGCAACCTCGTCGGGGTCATGCCCGACCAGCAGTTTTGGCGTCATCTGCACGGTGCGCCCCATGGCAGGCGTGCGGCTGAAGAAATACAGCAGGAGCGCCATGCCGAGGGCAATCAGGGCAACGGTCGCGCTCTTCTGCACGACTGCAAGCCAGATGCCGACCGCCACGATTCCGAGGATGAATATGTTGATCATGACGCTGCGCTGTTCCTGGCGCTTGCGGGCCTCGAACTTCTGCGCATCGACGATCTCCTTGCCCTTCCCAGCGGGTACAACCCGGATGCGTGGGACGTTCGGGTCTTCTTGATTCGGGTAGGCGATGACGTCTTCGAGCTCTTCTTTGGGCAGGAACTCAGTCATGGCCCGTGCCAGCATGGACTTGCCCGTGCCGGGGTCACCAATCAACATGACATGCCGCTTCTGCTCTGCGGCCTTGCGAACCACCGTGACTGCGTGATCCTGGCCAATGACTTGTTCCAACAATTTCTGCGGAACGGGGATATCGGCGGTGGTTGTGAACGACTCACCAAGAATCCACTCGCCCGGCGACGGCATCGGCCCCGTAGGTTCCACGGCGGCGGCGGGCGCCACGATTTTTGCGATCCCTGGCGGGGCAGGCACGACCGGGTCGCTCATGGGCATTTCTTGATGGCCGGCACACATTTAAGGGAGAATGTTCGGGCCGGCCCCGGTACGTAGGAAGGAGGAGGTCCAGCAGGATGGCGCCACCTAAGCACGTCCCTGAAATCATGCCTTTCCTCAGGTCGGTTGGGGGTTTGCCGCGAAAAGCGAGGGCGGGTATCAGGTGCTGCCGCGGTCCAAGAATGGACGTTATAGGACGACCATTCAATGACCTTGCCAGAATCCTTATCCTCTTGGAAAACACCGACAGGGTCTGGGGTATTGGTACCTCCGACGAAGAAGACTGAACCACATGCGAACCCGACTGCTGACCCAACTCATCCAAGCGCCGAACCTCGACTACGTTGAGAACTTCCAGATTCTCTCCGCCCTGAACCTCGAGATCCGCCGCCATGGGCCTAGCGCTGAACGCATGCTGCGCAAGGCCATTATGGAAATGGGGGTCGGCAACTACGCCGCGTGTCTGTCCGCCGCCCTCGACGCGCAGGCCATGGACACCCAGAGCCCCGAGGCGCACCACCAAGTCGGCTCGGCCTACTTCCTCATGGCTCTTGCCCGTTCGGGCGCCGTCCCCGGGGGTCCCGGCATGGGACTTGCTGCCGACAACGACCCGGCAACCGTGCTGCTGTCGAAGTCCGTCGAGGCGTTCCACGCGGTCCTGAAGCTCAACGCCGGCGACGAAGAGACGAGACAGGACTTGGCCATCCTGGAACAACTTGCCAAGGACTGCGACACGGAAAGCAAATTGCTTAGCGCCCTGCGGCGCACGCTGAAGTGAAGCGCACAAGGCCGTTCGACGATTTGCGCAGTCCGAGTTTCTGGGACCTACATGTAGACCCAGTCTTGCCGCACATACATGGCGTAGCTGCTGCCCGTTGAGTCCTGCTGGAAGGCCACGTGCGCCAGTCCGGTCGGGTCGATCCAGAGACCGATAAGGTCGCCGGAGTATCGGGCCTTAGGGTCGTCGCCACCGCTTTCGCAGTTGAGGCCGATGCAGATGTTGCCGGTGTGGACCTCGGGAACGACAACCTCGTCGACCCAAAGGACGTCGGCGGGGTCGGCGGCGTCCGGGTTCTCCGTGTACGCGACGTGCAGCGACCAGGTGCCCATGTTGGCGGTTGCCGGCGGGCCCGTCGTGTCGCTACCGTAGAACACGACGGCGGCGTAGTTGCCGACTCCAGGCGGGCCAGGGTTGGCCGCGTCGCCGACGATATGGCTTCCGGGTCCGTCCCCGCGGCCGATGCCAATGTACGAGAAGGTGCTGCTTTCAGCATCGGTGGTGATGGGCATTTTCTCCCAGGTGATTCCCTCGTTGTAGCTGCGGGCCGCAGCAACGTTTCCGCTGCCGTCGGGGTCGAGCGGGTTTCCCGACGTCCACATCGCGCCATCCAGCATCGAAAGCCAGGGCAGCGCAAGCGAGTTGGGGACGTCGATCGGCTCCGGTGCGATGTCGAGGAAACAGCCGTCGACGCGCAGCAGGGAAAGCCCGTAGGAGATTTGCCAGACCTTGTTCTTGGTCGGATCATAGACCATGTTGCCGTGCTGGGTGACGACAGTGGAGGTTGCACAATTGACGTAGGTCAGGCTGCCGTCGGTCGTCATTGCCCATTGTGGGTCCGTGAGTCCTTCGCCACTTTGCACGTAGCCCGTCTTGCTGTCTTTGGCGGCAATCCACATGCGGTCCGTGACGCCTGCGACGGCGTTGTTGTTGCACGTCCACGTGTCGCCCCGGTCCGTCGAGGTGCAGCCAATCGTCGCGTCGGGGTAGCCCCAGTAGCGACTGTACCAAAGCGAATCGTCAGGCGCCACGTAGACCGAGTCGTCGCTGCCGATGGTCGGCAACGCTTGCGGCATCTGCGGCGAAACGTCGTCCCAGGTAACGCCGCCATCGGTGCTGCGGAACAAGAGGGAGGTCGGCGCGTAGTAAATGACGCCCGTGGAATCAATTGTCAGGTGTGGCTCGAAACCGCCGGCGGTGATGATGATGGGCTCGCGCCAGACGCGCTGCCAGCCTTTTAGGTCGTCGTCGGGGTCAACCGGCGGCCAGTCAGGGGGGGTCTCGCCGTCGGGGGCGGGGGCTGCGCCGTTGTTGGGCGGCGCGGCGCCACCTGCGCCACCCGATCCCGTTGTCCCTTCCGGGTCGTCGTCGGTCGAGCTGGGCTCGGTTGTCGGAATCTCCGCTTCGCGGGGCAGCCGCTCTAGGACGAAGGTCTCGACGATGTCGTTGGACGTTTGGACTTCGCGAGTCTGGGATAGGTAGCCGGGAGCCCCTGCGGTCAGGTTGCCGCGGACGGGCTTGAGCATGGTCTCGGCAGCTCCCGTTGCGGTGGCGGGTTTGGTTAGATCGGCGCTGCCGAAGTGGAAGCGGCACGTCGCGTTCGGAATCGGGACGTCGCCGAGAGCCACGACACGGCAGACAACCTTGAGGTCCAAGTCGAGCGCGACTGCGGACTCGGTGTTGGGGGCTGGCGCGCGGGTGGCGGTTGGTTTGGGGGCATCTTCGCCTCCCCATGTGGCAAGCGCCGAGGCAGCGGCCACGAAAAGCAGGAGCAAACTGGCTACGAGCAACCACCGGCGCCGCACAGGAGGCACCCTGCGAATCGGGTGATAAGTCTTGTGGCCCATCGCCTGGCCGGATTTCCGCCATTCGAGGCCGAGCATGTGGTTTGCCCCAGCCGGCCACGCAAATCGCGGTGCTGCAAGGTGCGGTCGGGATGGCGCAATCCGGTTCCCCGCACGGCGTGCCGCTACGGCGCTTCGGGTTTGTCATCTTCGCCGAGTTTCCTGGCAACGGACTTCTCGGCTTTGCCGACTTGGCTCTTGACCCAGTCGTCGACATTGTCGATGAGGTTTTCCCACGACTTCGGGCTCTTGGTGCGGATGAAGTCCGCCGTCGCGGCGGCCTCGTCCTTGTACTTCGCTTTCAGCACCTTGTATTGGCGAAATGCGCCGCGCATCTGGCTGCCGACGGCCTGCTCTATCTCGTGCAGGTAGTCTTCGGCGTCTTTGCGGATGCGCGGCTCACGGGGGCCGGGGTAGACGATGAGGACCTCCTCGCCGGCAAACTCGGACAGCCCGGAAACTTGGCCGTTGGGGCTGACCTTTTTGGTGCCGAGGATTTTGCCTTCACTGCCGATGTCGATTTTCATGTGCGGACCTGTGGTTGGCTGTGGCATGGTGGGATTTGCATGAAATAGTCATGGATGGAAGGCGCAGGACACGGCGGACGCGAATCCTTGGCGTTCACAGTGGCCGCAAGGGCAGCCCGATGAATCGATCTCGGTCGGGTGGCCGGTCCTAGAATCTGACGTGCTCGAGGGTAATGTTCCAGCCAGGCCCCGCCGTCGTGACGGCCCCGGGGGTGGGTGTCGGCAGCGTGGCGACCCATCCCCCGGTGCCGGCCGTGGACCAAGTGCCTGCGCCGGCGTCCAACCAGTGCGCCCCGACGTGGGCGTCGATGGCCTGGATGCCGTCGGCGGTCGGGTAGAGGAAGCGGATGGTCTCCGCAGCCAGCTCGGCAGTGTCGCGCGCCATGGCGTCCGTCTGCATGGTCAGGGTTGCGCCACCGATTGCGGCCGTGTCCGTGATGCCGCCTAGCGGTGTCGGGGAGTAGGAGACGGTTGCCGGTTCGACGACCGCCCCCCAGTCGCCGTACAGCGAGCGCAGACTTGCCGTTGGCGACGAGAAACCAAGGACGTAGTAGTACGTGAGGATCCCCGGCTCACCGTACGGGGCAGGTGGCGTGTCCAGGATGATTCCGGCCAGTTCCTGTTCGCTTGCGCCCAGGACGGCATCGCCACCCGAGCACCGCATGAATGCGATGTCCATGCGGCTTGTCGGCGCACTGGAATCGCTAGGCTGCAGTCCGAAGTAGGCACCGGGAACGAACGGGGCCGGCACGCGGGCGTCGGCCTCGGCGTAGGGGATGAAAAAGAGCCCTTGGTCGTTCTCGCAGTCCATCATCTGTACTCCGGCGGGGAATTCCACGTGTCGCATCGTCATGTCCCAGCCCTCTGCAGTCACGGCGCCCGCGATTCCGGGGCCCGGCGTGGGCAGCGCCCCGGGCCATGCCGTGGCAGTCCAGTCGGACGCGCCGATGTCCACGTGGTGGGGTTCAACGAGGAGATCCATGGCTTCCCAGCCTGCTGGGCCCTCGTAGAAGAAACGGTATCCCTCGGCAGGGCGGTCCGCCGGGGCCGGGAGGGCCGCAGCGCGAAGCCCTACGCTGCCCGATGAGACCGAAAGAGTGTCGTCGAACCCGCCCGCAAGACCCGTGCCGACGTGGGAAACGGTGCCCTGCTCGGCCGGCAGATTCCACTGGGAGAACCAGGCCTGGAGAGTCGCCGTAGGTGTAGCGGCCTGCAGAATGTACGCGTACGTCGTGATCTCGGCGTCCTTGAATTGCGCCGTGGGTGGGGCAAGGATGATGATGGCCAGCACCTGCTCATGGGCACCGAGCCCGCCGTCGCCTCCAGCGCAGCGCAGGAAGCCGATGTCTAGCTCGCCGCTTGCGGGTCCCGGGTCCCGAGGGGCCCCCTGGCTCTGGAAGTAGGTGGACGCCTGGAACGGTTCGGGCACGCGGGCCGCGGCCTCGGCGTACGGGATGGGGAACAATCCCTGCTCGATCGTGCAGTCGGTCAAGTGCGCAACGTCCGGGGCCTCGCCGTTGCCCGTCCCATTGCCTTGGTTCCCGTAGCCGTGGTTGCCGTTGTGGGTGGCGCCTGCCCCACCAGAAAGCAAAATCAACGAGGCAGCAGTCACGAGGCAGGCAAGGTTCCGCAATCTCGGATTCGACGCAAGCATGGGTCCAACCGGGTCGCTGAAACCGGGACTCGCCTTAGAAGTTCCGTCGCGGCGGGGATTGGAACAGAATTCAGGCCGTGCTATCTCGCCGGGTCGCGTCCGTGCGCGGGCTCGGCATGTGGCCCGCGAGCGCGTCAACGAAGTGCGCAGCGAATTTCCAGGAGATTCCGGCAGGCTCAAGGCGCGTTTCGTTTACAGCTCGTCCTTGGCACCAGACTACTTCCGGCCCACGGTTTGCTCGGCTACGCCAACCGCGTTGCGCCCCAAGCCCCGGCGCACCGCAACCCTGAACCCCCCGCCCTCCGTCGCGCAGCCCGTGTCCCCGCCCGACGCGAAGATCCGCCTCGGACATTGTGACCTGCTTGTGGTCGGCACGATTGCGGGTTTTGTCCCTGACGCCGAACGCGTCGATGCCGCCTTTACCCGCCACAATCCAGACCGAGTCGCGCTGGGCGTACCCCAGGAAGATCTTGCCGCCCTCGCGATGCTTGCTGCTGCACCGGACCCGAAAGCGATGATTGGGGCTAACCAGGAGATGCCGCGCCTCAAGAAACGCCGCTTCACGGATCCGGGAATCGGCGCCGCAGGGTTGGATTCTTTGCCGCGTCCCAAGCAAGGCGAGTTGCCTTCGGCCGAGGGAACCGACGAGGCGCCAATTTCGGGCCTCGATGCCGCCTCGGCGCGCTTTCTTGAATTGTTGGCGCGCTTCGGGCCGACGCGGCTTCCGAGCCCCGACTTGGAGGTCGCGCACCGCCGCGCCCGCGCAGCCGGCGTGTCGCTTGTGGCCATTGACTTGGACGATGCGACGCACGCGGACGCGTTTACCGAGCGGATGAAAGTGCGACACATCATCCGGTCCAACCGCCGGGAGCGCGCCATGATGGACCAACCGTTCAGCGAGGCGCAGGATGCCTACGCCTTGGCGATGCAATGGGACGCCGAGCAGACCCGAGTCAAACCGCTTGCCGAAATTGAGCGGCTGCGCGAGCGCCACATGGCCATGCGTCTGCGCGAACTTGCGGGGTCGTCCGCACGCCTTCTGGCCATTGTCCCGGCCGCGCGCCTGCCCGGCATCCTTGCCCTGTTGAATGATTCCGGCTCGCCCTGAACCCAACGTCGTGCCTTCCCTGAGCCCCGGGGAGCCTTGATAACGACCGCCCCTGTCCACCGGCCGATGCAGGATGTCTGGGTCGAGAAATACCGGCCGCGTACCCTTTCGGACGTGGTCGGCCAGGACGACGCGGTGGAACGACTCAAGGCCTACGTCAAGACCTCCAACGTGCCGCACCTGATGTTTGCGGGGCCTCCCGGGACCGGCAAGACGACGTGCGCGATCGCCATGGCCCGGGACCTCTTCGGCAGTGATTCGTGGGCCGGCCGGTTTCTGGAACTGAACGCCTCCGACGAGCGCGGCATCGGCATCGTGCGCGGCAAGATCAAGGAATTCGCGCGCGTCGGAACGGCCGATAACCAGGGCTTCAAAATCGTCTTTCTGGACGAAGCCGACGCCCTCACGCACGACGCCCAAGCAGCCCTGCGGCGCACCATGGAGAAGTACACGGCAACGACGCGCTTTGTCCTGAGCTGCAACTACTCCAGCAAGATAATCGACCCAATCCAGAGCCGCTGCGCCGTCTTCCGCTTCCGCCCGCTCACGGTGGAACAGGTGAAAAAATTCATCCGTCGCATCGCGACCGAGGAGAAACTCGACATCGCCCCCGACGGCGTTGACGCACTCGTCTTCGTGGCCAAGGGCGACCTTCGAAAAACCGTAAACACTCTGCAGGTCGCTGCAACACTCGGCGGCAAAATTGACGCCGACGCCATCTACAAGACCACATCGACGGCCCGGCCGGAGGAGGTCAAGAAACTCCTCGAAACCGCCCTGGAAGGCGACTTCATGGCCGCCCGCAACACGCTCGACAACCTCCTGATCGAGTACGGCCTAAGCGGCGAAGACGTCATCCGGCAAATCCACCGCAGCGTCTTCGACCTCACCGTAAGCGACCAACTCAAGGTACAACTCGTCGACAAAGTGGGGGAAGCCGAATTCCGCATGGTCGAAGGCGCAAACGACAGAATCCAAATTGAAGCTCTGCTCGCCCATTTCGTGCTGGCGGGGAGCAAGAAGAAGTGAGGGGGCGCTGATGCGCCCGATGCCACCGATTGGCCTGGATGCCACAGCTTGACTTCCCTGGCGCGAGTTGACTGTTTCATGGCAGTCAACCATGCGTATCAAGGCCGACGAAAGGACGGCCAAACTCCGGCGGCGGCGACTTGTACCACCAGGTCCTAAAGATGAATCCCACGGGCAGCAACGTGAAGCCCCGGCCGGGGCGAGCCTGCCGACGCGCAGCGGCGGCGCGGCGAGGGCTTGGCAAGCCCAACGCGCGAACGAAGTGAGGCGCGGCGGGCGAGGGCCGCCGGGGCTACAATCGCACCACGGAGCGCTTCGACAAGCGGGCTTTGTGTTCTAGGAACACGTGGTCCGGGTCGCCGCGCGCGCCCGTAGGCGCGCCCGCGCGTCAGCGCGGGAGGAGCCGAGGTCCCTCAGCAAGCGCAGCGATGCTGTGGGCCAATGGCGAACGGCCGCCCTGCCCCCCGAGGGGGCTCGGGGGCCCGGAGGGCCCCCGACGTCGTCGGCAAACCTAGCTACCGTTTGAATGGGTTCGAGCGTCAGCGATGAACCCGTTCAAACGCCATTGTCATATTCGCCCTTCCGTGCCGTCTCAATCCAGCGCTTGGCCACAACGGGCGTAATGTCGAGTCCCTGGATGCGAATCTTTCGGGTCTTCTCCAGTTCGCGGATCTTGTTGGAAAGCGCCGTCGAGTCTTCGGCGGCAAGTTGCTGCACGCTGCGGATTCCGGCGCGTACCAGCACCTCGGCGGATTGGGGGCCGATGCCTTTGAGGCGCAGGAGTTTGGCCATTGCCTGCCATTCGGCGACGAGTTCAGGTGTCGCGTCGATGGTGCTTGCGATGTTGTCCGCGTTGACCGCGAGAAGCTGCGGGATGGTGATGACGCCTTGTGCGTTGAGGCGCGACGCGTACACCTTGCCGATGCCCTCGATTTCCATGATGTGCTGCTTCTCTTCCCCGGGCTTGAGAACGATTTGCTGTTTCTGGGCCTTGTCCTGCATGTCCATGGCGAAATCTTCCATGTCCTTCTGCTTGACTAGCAGCAAGGATTCGCGCTTCCGGAGCAGGGCGACCTCGTTGTCGAGGGCCTGGCGCAACGCCGCGTGCTCCATGTCGCGCCGCTCGATGGAGTCCATAGTCTCGTCGACGCGGATGTTGAGTTTCTTGTGGCCGGCCTCGAGGGCAGCGACGCGGTCGCGCAAGTCGGCCAAGAGCGGCGAGTTGACTTTGTCAGCCGTGCGCAGGGCTTGGACGTCCCGCATGATGCTTGCGACATCCTTGAGCAATTGCTCGATTGCGGTGCGGTAGGCGGGCTCCTTTTCGAGGGCAAGTGCGCGGTTCATGGCGTCCTGCGCCATCTTCATCGCCTGGTTTGCGGCGCGCACCGCGTCCTGGATGCGGGAGTCCCACTGGTTGAAGTCGTTGCGGATCTGGTCGCGCATGCCAGAGATCTCCTTGCGCATGTCGTCGCGGAATTGGCGCGACTCATCCATCTCGCGCTTGCGGGCTTCAGCGAGGCGGTCGGCTTCGAGTTTGAACATCCGGTCGACCTTCTTATCAACGTCGAAGATGACGCCGATGCGGGTCAGGAACAGGACGAGGATGATGGTGACGACGACGATGGCGACCAGGGCGGCGCGTGCGGCGGCCTCTATGGGGAACAGGCCGAGGCCCGGCAGGTAGCCCAGGCCGTAGATGAAGGCGAAAGCCACGCCGACGCCCAATATGACGGCGAGGAGGTTGAAGAAGCGCCGGTTACGCGCAGCAAAATCATCAGGGGGGGCCAAGGCATCTGCCATGGGAACCGGGAGGGTTTCCCCTGTAAAGCGTTTTCACTGTCCGAAACGGGATTGGTGCGGCCGTCGCCGGCGCCCGTGCGCCCGCCGACGGAACCCATTTCGGTGCTCGCGAGGTCACTTGGGGGCGCTGCGCGCCGCCTAACGCCCCCCGGGCGGCCGGCGTAGCCCAGCCGATTGGCGAGCAAAGTCGTGGCGTCTGCCCGGCGTGGGCCGAACGCGGCCGAGCTCGGCGAAGGCCGCGCGTGACGCCGGAAACTAGGGTGGCTTGGGGCCGGAGCCTTGGAAAGGCGAAGGCCCCAACCGTGATGATCGACCTTTCTGAAGGTCGCGGGTGTGGCGATGCAGGCGGGCGCGCGCAACGCGGCGCGCCGCCGCTTGGGCCGCCGGGCAGCGCACCACGAGGAAATACCCTGCACGGAAGGTCGGGGCGTCGTCGGCCCCCGGCGGCCCTCGCATGCGGCCGCTTCGCGGCGCATGGCTTGCCAAACCCGCCCGCGCCATCGCTACCGCTCGGCGCGGGCGGCCCCGGCCGGGGGCTCCCCGTTTCATGCAGCGCAATTTCATCAGGTTGTACTACTGGTCGCCGCCGACGTCGGACAGCACACGTTGATCGGTTGGTGGTTGGTACCAACACGTTGTCTGCGAAATCTGCGCAATCTGCGGCTCCGTCGACGTCGGTTCGGTCGACTTCGGCGGTTTCGGCAGATTGGTCATTCCTAATAGTCGGAAATCGGGGCTTTCATGAATTCCCGCATCACGACGGTCGCATACGAGCCCTTCCCGAGTCCAAAGGAGAAGACCGGGTCGCCCTCTACCCAGGTGACCTCAAGGCTGCGCACCGTTTGCAGGATGCCGCGCCGGCGGCCCTCGCTTGCGACTTCGGGCAATGCGCTGACGCGGAAGTCGGCCGGATGGACACCCTCTTGGTCGAGGATTTCCTGTTCGATTTCTCCGGGCACGCCCTGCGCCATGGCGGCCGAGAGTCCGATAAGGGGCGCAGTCAGCGTGGCGCGGCCCTTCGCCAATTCCCGCTGCACGCGGTCGCGATTGACATCCGTCACCAAATGGGTGCGGGTTCCGTCCTCGTCGATTCCCATGACGCGGTCGCCGGGGTGGGCGCGGCCGACGCCGAGTCCTGCCTCGACGCGCGCCGAGACGATTAGGTTGAACAGTAGAGACTGATGGGCATGGACAAACAACTGTAGCAGGTTTGCGGGGAGGGCAGCGATGGCGTAGCGCCAGTCGCCGGGCCGGCGCAGAAGGCGCTCTAGAATGGCCCGCTCCGGGTCAAGGTGGCGGGGATACACATCTAGCGCGGCGCCTGGGTCGCGGGTTTCCTCGTACACCTTGCGTGCGGCGAAGGCCTCCTCGCGCTCGCCCGCCACGGGGTTGCCGCAGTAGAGACGCACTGCTTCCTCGAGGTCACCTTCGACGAGGGCGCGGCCGACCAGGTGCGTGATGGCACGCCACGCGCCGCCGAAGCGCTGTGGGCCAAAGAAATTTGGAACGCCGCCTTCTGCCCGGATGGAAGCGACCGTTGCATCCACGGTGTCCACTTGTCGCGTCGAGCCGCGCACGCGCAGGATGAAGCGGTTGCCCTCATGCGCTCCGGCAAAATGCGCCTTGCGCGTTGCGTAGGACTCGAGAACCTGGACGTCCGCCAGCTCGGAAAGACGCGCGACGTCGGCGGCGGGGCACTTGAACGTAAACCATTGCTCCGTGACGGCGCGCTTGTCCTTCATACCAGCGAATGCCACTTGTTCGCGGTGGATGTTGAGGCGGCGGGCGGCTTCGCCAACAAACCGGTTCGTCTCCCAATTCGTCAACCGAACCCGTGCGGCGGTGTGCGCCCCATCGGCAAACGGTTTGGGCCCTTCGCCAAGTTCGACGACAATGAAATCCTCAGCCTCGGCCCGCAAGCGACCGCCGATGCCGGCCGTCGCGGTGAGGTAGGAGGCAAGCCCCAAATCGCGCTCAGCCTGCGGGGGGACGGGACGGGTCAACGCCCTTGCGAGGCGGGCTTGTGTGAAAAGGGCACAGGGCCCCCGGCGGCGGCGGTTCAGCGCGTTCGGCGGGCTCGGCGGATGGTCGGGCGCGTTGGGCACGCCTTGCTTGCCCACCACGCACCCCAATTCGTAACATGAGATTCCGGTGTGGAAGTCGCCGCCGGGGCAACGAGACGAATCGAGCATCGGTCATCAGAAGCAGGTAAGCCCGTGTTCGCGGCATTCGCGCAATTTGCACTTTCTTCATCGTGGGCGTCGTAGCGGTTCTATCGATTGATGCCCAACGAATCAGAAGCAGCACCAGGAAAGGCAATCTGTGAAATCAGTTCCCAATCACCGGCTTGCAGCGGCACGCTATTCCCACCAGGAAACAGTTCAATGGTTCAGCGAAATCTGTGGTTGACCTGCCAGCCAGACCAGAAAAGCACGAACCTACTTGCTGCGGTTGCTGGCAAAGTCGCTGAGGATTAACAGCAAGCGCTTCGCCGCCGTCTCCGGCAACTCCGCTAGCGTCGCCTTCGCGAAGGAGGAGAACTCGCGGGCGCGGTTCTTGGTGTACTCCAAGCCGCCGGACTTCTCCATGAACTTGAGGATGGCTTCGACGTCCGCGTCCGTCTTCTTCTCAATCTTGTAGAGGTCGACGAATTGCCGCCGGTCGAAGGGGTCCAACTTGCCGTGCGTTGAGACGTAGACGAGCGTTTTCTTGCCCTGGAGGATGTCGCTGCGGGCCGGCTTGCCGGTCTCTTCCGCCTTGCCCATGACGCCGAGGTAATCGTCCCAGACTTGGAACGCGAGGCCCATGAGGCGGCCGCATTCGGCGAGTTTCTTGACTTGCTGCGGTTCGCCAAGGCCAAGTTCGGCACCGTTTTTCATGGCGACCTCGAAGAACGTCGCCGTCTTGCGCTCAATCATGTGGTAGTACTGCAGCTCTTCGACTTTCTTCTGCTCCTCGAAGTGCATGTCCCAGTACTGGCCCTCGCAGACCTCGCGGGCCAAGCGGGCCACGTCCTGCGTGATGGAACGGTACATCTTGTCGTCCATCTCGACCTGGTTGAGAATCTCGAAGATCATGGCGAACATGGTGTCGCCTGCCAGGATGCCCATCGACTGCCCCCACTTGGCGTGCACCGACGGGATGCCGCGCCGGGTATCACATTCGTCCATGATGTCGTCGTGAATCAACGTAAACGAGTGCAGGATTTCCAGGGCCACACCGTAGGGCATGACCTTCTTCGAGTCGCCGCCGACCGCCTGGGCCGACAGAATCGACACAATTGGCCGCAGCCGCTTGCCGCCGCCCGTGATGGGTAGATGGCGGATGGCGTCGTAGAGTTCAACCGGTTTGAGGTCGCGTTTTACGAGGTATTTGCCCAGCTCATCGTTGAACTGGTCGAGATAGGGGCGGAGCGCGGCTTCGAGGTTCATGACGGTCCTCCGGCGGCGCGAACCGCAGCCGGGTCTTTCAAGCCGAGCAGGAACATTCCTGTTTTCAACTCTTCCAACAAAAAAGCGACCTCTTTGGTCGCCCCATCGGGCCCGGAAGCGGCCGCCCGAAAGAGGTGACCGGCAAAACCCGCGACGTCGGCGCCAAGCCACAGCGCACGCAAGGCATCCAATCCGTTGCGCAGGCCGCCCGTCGCGATTAGGGGCAGCATGGGGCAGGCGGCCCGGGCTTGCCTAACAGCGTCGGGCGTCGGGACTCCCCAGTCCCAGAAGGTCTTCCCGAGCCGCGCCTTGGTCGCGTCGCCCTGGTCGACCGCGCGCCAGTGTTCGACCGCGCTGAAACTGGTCCCCCCGAGGCCGCCGACATCGATGCCGGACGCCCCCGCCTGCGCGATGGCAGCCGCCGTGGCCCAAGTAATCCCGGCGCCGGTCTCCTTCACGACCACCGGCACCTTGAGCGCCTTGGCGAGGCGGGCGATTGCGGCCAAGCCGCCCCGTGCCCCCGTGTCGCCTTCGGGCTGTACAGCTTCCTGGAGGAAATTCAGGTGGATGCAGAGGGCATGCGCCTCGACCATTTCGATGGCTTGCTCCGCCTTGCCGGCTGCTGCCTCGCCCCACAGGATGATCTGGGGGAGTCCCAGGTTGGCAAGCCGCAGTGGGACGTCGTGGTCCAGGATGACTGAATACGTGTCGGCCAATTTGGGGTTCTCGAGGGCAGCGCGCTGGGAGCCAACACCCATGGCGATGCCGTGCGCGGCGGCGGCCGCGGCCAGCCGCTGGTTGAATTCCTTCGCCTTGCGGGCCCCGCCCGTCATTCCCGTGACAAGAAGTGGCGCCTGGAGTTTCCGGCCGAGGAACTTCACCGTGAGGCGCAAATCGTCTTTGTCCATCTCCGGCAGGGCGTTATGCGGCAACCGGATGGCATCCCACGGGCTCGGTATGGATTGTACGTCCTTCTCCAAGGGGATGCGCAGGTGTTCTTCCTTGCGCCGCTCGGTCTCCGCCGCCATCGCCTCGGCCGTGCGCTTGGGGGCGGGAGGCTTGGCCACGCATGACCCCACCTGGTGGACCGCTTAGGAGGTTTCGGCTCGGCGAAACGGCCCTCGCTGCGCTCGGCCGTTTCGCCGGGGGCGGCCTTCGGCCACCCGTAGGCGCGCCACGCTTCGCGCGCCAAGCCTCCCGCCACAACGATTGCATGGGCAGGGCTCGGCATGGCACTCAATCGGTGGAATCCACGACGCTGGGCCCCGGAGGGGAATCTGTGAAATCCAACGACGAAACCCTGATGCCCTGGACGGCATTGTCGGGCCATGGCCGCAAGCAAGAAGGGCAAGGCCGCGCCGCCCAGCGCGGAGAAACACGTAGGCACCGTTGAGCACTACTACCCGAAAGTCAAGGCTGCAGCCGTTCACCTGGACGCTGGCCTCAAGGTCGGCGACACGATCCACATCAAGGGCGCCACCGACGACTACACCGAGAAGGTCACGAGCCTCCAGATGGACCACAAAGCGATTGCCGCCGGCCGCCCCGGCGAAAACATCGGAGTTCGTGTGCCGGTGAAGGTGCACCAGCATTCCGAGGTCCTCAAGGTCGAGCTCGGCGCAGCGCCCGCAGCTGCAAAAGCCAAGCCGGCGCCCGCCAGGACGGCGAAAAAGGTCGCCTCCAAGAGCAAGCCAGCAAAGAAGCCCGCCGCCAAACGGTCGGTTCGCAAGGCGCCCAAGAAAGCCACCCGCAAGGCGCCCAAGGGCGGCAAGAAGGGAAAATCGGGCAAGCGCAGCAAAGGCTCCAACAAGGCGAAGGCCACCAAGGCCCGCAAGGTGGCGCGCAAGACGGCCCGCAAAGGCAAGCGTCGGGGACGCTAGCTGCGCAAATTCATCTCGTCAATTTGGGTCGACCCGCCTGCGCGTCCGGCCTGGGCGGCCCTGCGCCCGCAAGAGCGGGCGCCCGCGCGTCAGCGCGGAGCGAGCGAGCCTCCTCAGCGAGCGCAAGCGATGCTGTGAGGCGACGCGAGGGGCCGCCCTCTCCTCCGAGGGGCCTGGGGCCCGGAGGGCCCCAGCGTCGTGGGCATACTCACATACGGCGAAACGAGCCGAGCGCAGCGAGGCCGTTTAGCCGCGTTCTAGAAAATATCTTCCGCCGAGAACTCGCCCTCGCCCTTCACCCTGGGCATGTCCTCGGGCGTCTTGGTGTAGTAGTAGCCGGCGGCCTTGCCGCGGGCGAGGCGCTTGATCCAGCCCTTCTTCTCGAGGTCAAGCAGGAGGTTTGCGACCACACCCTTGCTGAGTTTGACGCCGAGGGCGATCTTGTCGGCGTCCTGCAGCTTGCTTTCGGAATTGTAGCCACCGGTGAACAGGAAGTCGTAGATTTTCTGGTGGTGGGGGGTAACGCCGGGAAGCTGGGGCATGCGGATGTCCTCAGCCCCTGCACGCCCGCTCTTTTTGAAACAATTGCTTCCGCTTGCAGGTCCAAGCGTGGCCGGCGCCGCCTCCAAATGGTCCCAACCGCTACTTGGTTACCCTGGTCCCCGTCACAGGCTTGCCTCGGAGGGCGTCGCCTACCCGGCCCCGGATGAGGCCGTTTACAATCAGGGTCGGGCACGCATCGGCAACTGTGAAGGCACGTTCGAGTTTGCCTGCCATGCGCCCCGTGACGTCCCAACCTGGGCCGCCGGAACGCGGCGTCGGGGCCGTGTGGCGCGAAACCTGCGCCATGAGTGTCGCGGCCGGGTCGGTTTTGGGGTCCTTGTCGAAGACGCCGTCGACGTCGCTTGCGAACAGGGCAAATCGGGGCGACAGCAGTCCTGCAAGTTCCGCCATGAGGCGATCGGCGCCAAGGACCTGCCACCCCGATTTCGGATGGCGCACGAGCGTTCCGTGCAGGACGGGCGTCCACCCGTCGGCTAACAAATCAAGAATCTCCGTTACTGGCAGTTCCGACAGGCCGTCGCCGGCATCGTATCGCACGGACAAGTGCAGCGGCAGCGGGACGGGGCGAAGTCCGGCGGCGCTTGCCGCGGCAAGGACCCTGGATTCTAGGTCGGCAAGGCCCGCAAACGTGTCGCCGACCGCCTGCGCCTTGCCGGCGTCGAGGGCGCCGGCGCCAAGTCCGCTGCGCGCGACTACCGGGTGGCCAAAGGAGCCGGCGCCGTGCAGAATAACCGTCGGGACCTTGGCTTTGGCGACTTCCTGCATGACGCGGCTTGCAACGCCGCGGCGAAATGTCCCCTCCTTGGTCTTGTCCGTAAGAATGGATCCGCCCAGCTTCAGCAGGACAGGGCGGGCCATCGGCGTGGGGAGCGCACGGGTGGTCTTGTGGCTTTCGGCTCCGTGCGCCATTTTTCGTGGCGCCGAATCGGGGTGATTAGATGCCGGGGAGCGGCGGGAGCGGGGGTGGCGGCGGAAGTGGCGGGAGGGGCAGAGGGGGAATCGGCCCGGATGACGAGGACGAGGTGGACGACGTCGTGGATGTCGTCGTGCTTGAGCTAGATGTGGACGCGCCCGTGGAACTCGTGCTGGTTGCGGTCGAGGATGCCGTGGCACTCGTGGGATTGTTCGAGCTCGCCGTGCTGGGCGGCGCAGGTGGGTCTGCAGTTGATTGCGTTGCGGTGGAGGTCGCCGTGATGAGTGTCGTAAGTCCGTTCGTGCCCGTGTGCGTCACAACGTCCATGATGATGGTTTGGTTTCTGCCAGAGGGCGACGAGGAACCGAACTGGGCCGTACCCTGTCTATCTGCACCCGCCCCCGAATCGCCCGAGCATCCAGACAGGGCGATGGCGACGGCCATGGTGCCAAAGAGCAGCGGGAGGCGGACCATGGACTGCGGGTTCGCCCCTGGATGCCTATATACGCGAGGCCCAAAGGTTAAGTGGACTATTCTGGGGCTCCAGGAGTGGCTTCCATAGCGGGCCGCTGCGGCTCCTCCCACCGGACACCCGGGCCGCCCAGCCGGACAATAAACGGGGTGCCGCCCTTGGCCTCAATCGCCTTGGCAACCGCCTCCGGGCGTTCTGTGAGCGCGAACATGCTGCCGCCGCCGCCGGCCCCCGTCAGTTTCGCGCCAAAAGTTCCCGGTGTCGCCCGCGCGGCCCGAACCAGGCCTTCGACGGCCGGGTGGTTGACGCCAAGCGTGTGCATTGCGGAATGCGCCTTGTCGAGGAGCCCGCCGATTGCGACCCAGTCGCGCGCACGCAGCGCCGGTACCGCGGCCCGGGTGAGGCGACCGATTTCCGCCAGCGCGTCACGCACCACGGCATTCTTCTTGGCCGCCATCGCAACCTTGGCGACCTGCTCGTCGGTGCGGCCCTTGACGCCGGAATTACCAATCACAACGGTCAGTTCGGGTAGGTCGATGCGCTCGACCGTCCAACTGCGCTCCTGGCCAGGCTGGCGCCAGTGGATGTCCCACAGTTTTGTCCCGACGTTGGGGGGTTCCGCAAGGCCGGCAATCGCGATGCCGCCGCCCGCCGTGACGGTGCTGGTGTCGGTGGGCGACCCGCCCCCCTGCGTGGCCCGCTCCACGTCGAACGCATCCTGCGCGAGGCCCGCAAGGTTAGTGCGGTCCTGCAGTTTGTGCAAGGCGCCGACGGTGGCCACGGTAAGCGCCGCCGACGATCCCGTGCCGGACGCGGAGGGAACTCCGCCCTCCGTTTGGATACGGATGGGTTCTGCGCGCCGCCAAACGCGTTCCACGGCGGTCACGAGGTACGAGTGGTAGCGGTCGTGGATCCGGTAGCCATTGACGGTGAACCTGTCGCCGCAGCAGTCCACTTCGACCGATGTCCGCTGGTCGGTTGCGGCGGCAATGGCGGGATGGCCGTAGACGACCGCGTGCTCGCCAAAGAGGATGACCTTGCCCGGCGCCGAACAGATGGCCCGCAAAGCCAGAAGGTCGCGCAACGCCAGCAGGTAGGGTCCGCCCCCCTTAAAGGGCAAGCAAGGGGCGGGCGAAACGGACCGGAACGAGCGGCGCGCGGCAGGGGAAAACCATGAAGGCCCCGCCGTGTGTGGCCAAGTCCGAGCATGGCGCCGGGGACTACCGTCCGCATCGTGACCGTCGCCGTGCTGGCCCTCCTGTTGGCGGCCGTCGTAGCCGCCATTGCGCTGGCTCGCAGGCGGCAGCCCCAAGGCGACGCGCAGGCGTCGTTCTTGGCGCACGTGGCAGAGCTGCGCCGGCGCCTTCTTGTCATCATCGGGACCTTGGTTGGCGGCACGGTCCTTGCGCTAACGTTTCGCGTCGGCGCATGGCATGGTTGGCCCGTCCCCATGCCGGCGCTGTACGACAACGCGGCGGCCCAGGTCTTCAGCGCCGCCGCCGCCCACTTGGTGCCGCCGGGCGTCCAACTCGTGGTCACGAGCCCGATGGACGGATTCATGGCGCAGTTCTACTGGGCCTTCGGCCTTGGCATAGCCTTGGCAATCCCCGTTGCCCTCCATCAAATGGGCCACTTCTTTGGACCCGCGTTGCGCCCACGCGAACGCCGCCTGCTTGCCATCGCCATTGTTCCGGCATGTCTGTTGTTTATCGCCGGAGCCGCCTTCGGGTTCTACTGGGTCCTGCCTCTGACATTCGCAGCGCTCTACGAATTCAGTGACGCGCTTGGCGCCGCAAACCTGCTACAGGTGGCGGACTTTTCATCGTTTACCCTAAGCTTCCTCGTTGGCTTCGGCTTGGGATTCCAGACGCCGCTTGTCATGGCGGTGCTGACGCGCGTCGGCCTTGTCCCAGCCCGTGTCTACTGGACCTATTGGCGCCACGCCATGGTCGTGATCCTAATCGTCGCGATGGTCCTCACGCCGGATCCCACAATCGTTAGCCAATTGATGCTGGCGGTTCCACTCGCTTTCCTGTACATTATCGGGGCCGCCGTGGCCAGTCGGGCACAACGCGCAGCCGACACCTAAGCGAACTTTTCTTGCAGGAGACGCTTGACCTCATCGAGGCTCTTGCCTTTCTCCTCGATACCGAGGCTACGCGCGGTCTCTCGGACCTTGGCTTCGCTTGCCCTGCCCGCCACGCCGTGCTCCGCTGCGGCGGCTTCGCTTTCGAATTGCCCCTTGGCCTTGCTGAATTCTCCTTTTGCGCGCCCAAGCGAGCGCGCCAATTTGGGAATCTGGGTTGCGCCGAAGAGGAGGATGATGACGACGACAATCACGAGGATTGGGCCGTTCTCGATGATAGCCATGCTCGGCGCACGTTTGCCGCTGTCATAGAACTTGTCCCCAGCATCAGGAAGCGCTGTGCGCTCGGCAGCGCGTGCCGCCTTCAAGGGCCGGATTACGGCACGCGGTGCCGCTGGCGGTGCGTCCCTGGCAGGCGTGGCGCAGGCAGTAGCGCCCGCCCGGACCAACCGGTTCGCCGCATTCCGTGCCGTTGGCACGCATTGCCCGGCAGCCGCTTGCCTGGGGCACAATCGGGGCGGGACGTACAACCGGCGCCGGCTTGTGCGGCTCGACGCGTGGCGGCATGATAATCGGGACGGCGGCGGCCGCGGATGCCGGGGTCCAGCCGGCAGCGGTTGTTTCCGCATCGGCGTGCGCCGTCTCAAGTTCCGGGCCGTCGCGCGACGCAGGCCATGCGGCTTCGTCTGAGAATTCGTCGGGTGCCGGCGCTTGGCCGTAATCTGGGCCGAGCACTTCGTCGGTTCCAGGTGCCCCGTCGGTCCCCGGTTCCCCGGGGAAGGCTGCTTCGGGCTCCTCGTACGTCTCGGCTGCCTCGAGGAAGCGGCGGCGCAACTTGCCTTGGGCGCCTAGCAACGCAACGTAGGGAATCAGAGCAATGAGGCCGATAAGCACGATGATGCCGAGGACGGCAAGCAGCTTCACGGTCGGCGGCGGAGTGCCCGATGCGCCGGGGATTTTCATGACATACTCCGTGACACGGCTACGCTCGAGGTAGAGAACCACGCAGTACGCGAGTAAGGGAAGTGCAGTGAGGGCCGACAGAAGAGCGAGCCCGAAGTGGGCGGGCGTCCCGTGGTACAGGTGGTCAACGAGGACCTTGGGTTTGCTGCGAAAGACGGCGAGGCCGACAACGACCAGGATGAGGCCAACAAGCAGGGCGGCCGCAAGCAACCAAGTCGTGTTGTAGCAGACGCCATGGTAGGCGACGGAGGTGTATTTTGCGCACGGCGCCCCCGTTTTTCGGATGGTAAGGAAATACAGCAGGCCCAAGGCCGCGATGGTGGCAAGCAGTCCGCCCGGCAGAACCAAGAGGTTGCGTTTCAGCAGGCGAGAGTCCCGAGCCATGCAGTTCCCAGCCGACCAACCTTGACCCTCGTTAGAAAGGTTGCCTTCCGGTCAGAGGTTCTCCTGGGGCATGAAACGTCTTCTATAGCAGCCCATCCCTGGCGTGAACGTGGCTCGAAAATCGGCTCCTGGGCAACCGCGGGTTGCGGCCCGTTCCAGGGGGTCGACGGGGCCGCCGGGCGAACCGCCGCTGCGGGACCCCTCGGGCTTCCTGCCCGCCATCCAGTCCAAGGCCAGGTTGCTCCAGGATGGCTTTGCCGCGGGGCGCAAGGCGGCGCCCGACTTGCTTGCGGCCAAGGGCCTGCTGTTCTCCGGCATGGGATTCTCGGGCATGTGCGCGAACCTCGTGAAGGACGCAGGGACGCGCGCCCTCGATATTCCGTTCTCGATTGTCAAGCATTACCAATTCCCGCACCATGTCAAGAAGGGCTGGCATACACTGGCAATCTCGTATTCTGGCGAGACGGAGGAGACCCTGCAGGTCGTGCGAACAAGCCTTGAGCGCGGCGTTCCAGTCACGGCTTTTTCGACGGGCGGCACGCTGGCCACGTTGGTCAACCGCGTCGTTGTGCAACCGGCCGGCTACCAACCGCGCGCGGCCTTCGGTTTCACGTGGTTTTCGCTTCTCGGCTTCCTCGAAGGATCGGGGTTGCTGCATGGCGCCGTTCCCATCCGCCAAGCGGTAAAGGCGGTCCAAGGGGTCGACCTCACTTGCGGACCCGACGTCCCCGAAGCGGCGAATCCTGCCAAACAGTTGGCACGCACCCTGTGGAAGCCCATCCCGCAGATTTACGCAACGCCAGCCTTCTACGGCGTCGGCTTGCACTTTCGCGGCATGTTGAACGAGAACGCGAAGAAGATTGCCGACGTGGACCTCGTTCCGGAATCGAACCACAATGACCTAACCGGATGGGGCGGCGACGTCGAGAACCGCAAGCACTTCACCGTCCTATGTCTTAGTCACGAGGGGCAGAATCCGCAGTTGCGCAAACGCCTCACGTACATGGAGGAGCGGTACCGATCCTGGGGCGTGCCTTGGACGAGCCACATCGCGCAGCCCGTCGAGACCTTTGGCGAGCACGTCGTCGAGCAGGCCCGGATGTTGCAGTTCCTTGACTACACGTCCGTCTACGTCGCGGCCCTGAAGGGCGAAGACCCGGCTGAAATCCGCGAAATCAAGGCCCTCAAGGCGCACCTCAAGAGTTAATTGCAGTCGTCAGGGGGAGCATTCGTGGACGACGGCATCGTCCACGACCCTGGTCCCGCATTCGTGCATCCAGGGAATCACGTCCATGATTTGATGGAAGCCGATGCCCGGGTAGGGAATCGAGATGTTCGTGCCCGGGATGGGCTCGCTCATCCACCGCATCCCGTCGCGCGGAATCTCCAGGTACAATGAGACCGGCAGGAACCAGAGGAATGCCAGGGCAACCAGTGTGCAGGCCGCGACCACGATGGGCTTGCCGATGGGATGAGCGCGCCAGAGGTAGGCAAGGACACCCGCGAAGGCGATTGCCATCAGGGGGACGACGAGGGTCATGTAGAAAATGAACATCGATCGGCCGCCGCTGTGGAGCGCGAAGAAGCCGAGGAACGTCAGGAGCGGCAAGAGCGCGCCTGCGAGCAAGGCTTGGCGCGGCCGCGGCTGGCGCAGGAAGTGTTTGCCTGCAAGCAGCGCGGCGAGGGCCGCGTGGAGCAGAAGGAACAGGCCCAGGCCGGGGCCGATGCCGGAGCCGGATGGAATCATGATGGCGATGCTGCAGATGACCTGCAGCGCGGACAGGATGACTTGGAGCGCCGCCAGGCGCGGCTTGCCTAGGTATAGGCCTACCGCCATGGCCAGTTGCGCGATGCCGAATGCGAAGGCAAGTGCCGTGTAGACGAGAGGCCCTGGCGCGAAGGCAAACATCGCAAGCGCCGACGGCAGGCGAACGCCACGGATTCCAGCAATGCCAGAAAGGAGTGCCATGAGGCCGAGAACGAGAAGTAGTGCCGCCGAAATTGCATTCTGTCTCCTGGGGGGCCAGGCAGTCTTGAATCGGGAATAAGTCGGCCGTGCTGGCAACGGTCGAATGACAAGGGGGGGCAATATCGGCGCGCCGGGGATGACGAGGGGGCGTTGCGGCGTTCGTGGTGGGCCTGCTGGCGCGCTCCGGGCGACGAGGGCCGCAACGGCGCGTGGTCCAAGGGCGGCCGCGCGCGCTTGGGCGGCCGGTGGCATTCCGGATGCGGGTGCGACGGACACCGCCGGCGCGGGCGGCCGAGCGCTGGCCAGCATGGCTTGCGCAAGGCGCGCGCCGAGCCAGAGGATGACGGCCACGACGACGACGGTTGCGCCCCACCACAGGATTGGGTTCCCGATTGCGTAGATGTCCCGGTACAGAGTGTAGCTAGTGCCATCGGAGACGTTGTAGGTCTTGGATGAGCTGAGATAGTTCATCGGGGTCACCATGGCAAGCCATTCTGACGGTGGGCTGACGTAGTCGTGCGTCTGTTTGCCGGTGGAGTCCCACTTGATGGCCGCGGCTTGGACAGCGATGAAGTGCCCGAACGCCCAGCCGATGCCCTTTGCCTTCGTCCACATGACAAGCCACGGCGTGTAGGTCGCAAGGAACACGCCGAGGGGCACGATGGGATAGGCAAGCATGTGGAGAGTGAAGCGCGGTTTGCGTAGGACGCCCGCGTGGTAATGCGTCCAAAGCGACAACAGGAGGATGGGTGGCCCCGCAAAGAGCACGTAGAACTTGCAGGAGAATCCGAGGCCGAGAAATAGTGTTGTAAGGAAAACGCCCCGGCGTGTTGCGAAGGTGGCAAAGTAGACGGCCACGACCATGAAGCCGGTCGCGAATATGTCCAGGAGCGCGATGCGGCTCGACGACAGCACCAGGTTATCGAGCAGTACGAAGGCGCCGGCGAGCACTCCAGCCATGGTGCTGGCAAAGAGCCGGCGCGCGGCAAGTGCAGCAAAGACGACGGTGATGACGCCCATCAGGGCGCTCGCGCCGCGCCAGGCGTATGGATTTCCTTGCGCCCGCATGTCCTTGACCCAGGCGTCGTAGCAAGGTTTGCCGGCGTAGAGTTTGGTACCGTCGTCCACGTAGCATGCCTCTTTCCGGATACACCCGGAATTGGTTGCGGGGTCGCAGTTCGGGTCCCGGCAGCCGGCGAAGATGCCGTGGTTGACGGGGTCATTTGCGGCGTTGAAACTGTCGTATGCATGCACGGACGCGTACATCATGAGTTTCGCAAGCGGCGGATGCTCGTAGTTGAGCGGCATCGGATCAAGGTTGCCGTCGTGCGGGCACGGGTCCATCCAGATGCCGGCATCCATCTGGTGCGCAACCACGAGGTAGTAGGATTCATCGAAGTAGCGGTCCTCGACGGAGTCCAGGGCGGAGAAATAGAGTCCCGTCGACGCGACCAGCAGGACAACAATAGGCACCCATTCGCGCGCCGCCGGCCGTCGTTTGCCGTAGGTGAAACCCATGTTTCCCGCGAAGTTGACGCCGAAGGCGCAGACGATGGCGATGGCCGCGGCCAGGATGTAGTAAACGCCGATCAGGTCATGGAGAATGAGGTAGGCAACCAGGTTCGCAATCAAGCCGGCGAGGCTTACGAGGTGGAACATCCCCATCCGCGCGACGAACGGCCCCGTGTGGCGGTCACGGAAAGTGAAGGTGTCGTTTAGCAGAAAATTGCTGATGATGGAAATCTCTGCCGCCATGAGAACTGCAAGAGTCTTGGGGGCCGCAAGAAACTCGACGAAGGCAAACAGGAAGCCAAGGTTGACTGCGACGCCGCTTGCGCCCACCAGGACGAACCGCAGCATCCTCTGGTTCTCCTTGTGCTGCAACCCGAGGCCGAGCACGTGCAGGAGGTATTGCAGCATGACGGCACCGCCAAGCTTGGAGGCTCCACCGCGGCGACTCTGGAAGCGATATCCGACCTCCTCGACGCGCCGCAGGTCGCATTTTGCCAGGATTTCCAACAGAACCTTGTAGCCCGATGGGCGCAGCACAAGCGGATCCACGCGGTCGCGGCGCACCAGGAACAAGCCGCTCATCGGGTCGTTGAGCTTGAATTGTCGAACCGGCGGCAGGGCAAGTTTGGCAATCGTGCGGGCGCCCTTCGAGATTGTCCTACGTGCCAGGCCAAAGTTTCCTTCCGAACCGCCGGCCGCGTAGCGCGAGCCCACGATGAGGTCGGCTTGTGTCAACAGGGCGCGGTCCAGCATCGCACGCACGGCAGCTGGCGGATGCTGGAAGTCGGCGTCCATCACGGCGACGAACGTGCCTTGCGCCTCGCGGATGCCAAGCACGACCGCTGTGGCAAGGCCCCGCTCGCCCTTGCGTACGATGATGCGCGCCGTCGGCTCGGCCAGGCGCGCCTTGTCGACCGTGCCATCACGCGAATCGTCGTCCACGACGAGGAACTCGACATCGACGCCCGCCATGGTGCGGCGCAGCTCCCCAAGCAGGGGGCCGATGTTGGCCGCCTCGTTGTAGGTGGGAATGACAACCGACAGGGTGGGCGCCACGGTTGAAGAAGCGACCCCATCCCGGTAGAAAAACCGGCGGGAAACGTCGGGGCAGACGGCAGGGGTTTGGCAGGCCCCGCGGGTTCACTGGGACGTGCCCCAATCCGCGACGATGTGGTCGCTCAGCGCGAGCCCGAGCCGCTTGTGCAGGAGGGACCACGATGCGATGTCGTCGTCGACTCAAGGCCGCGCATCGCCTTCCGCAACCGCCGACGGCACCGATTGAACCGATACGACGTCGGTCGTCTCCTCGCTACGCCTTGCGGCGCCGAACCAGCAGCACCGCTGCGCCGATTGCGGCAAGCAGGAAGACAACCTCGAAGCCCGGCACGTTGGTCTGCCCGCTGGTTGGTCCCGGGCCGGATGTGCCGGGCGTCGCTCCGTCAGCCGACGTGCCGGTCGGAATGGCCGTGTATCCCGGCGGGGCGTTCAAATTGATGTCTTCGAGGTAGCCAAGCGCTAGGCTCGTTCCCGTGTAAGCCGTAACGACGTACTTCACCGACGCTGCAGCGCCCATGTCTGTGTAGGTGGTCTTCGGAGCCAACACATCGGCCTCCTTCACCCACTCACTGGCACTGCTCCACACCTGGTAGCCAAGGACGCCGCTTTGGGCCGGCCAATTAAGCACGTTGTCCGCGCCGACATGCGTGACGGTGAGCGAGGAGGCCAACGCCTTGTTGACATCGGCAAGATTCACGCCGGTGGAGGAGGCCGAAGTGCTGCTCGAACTGGACGAACTGCTCGAGCTCGAACTGGAGGAACTTGAACTGGACGATGGCGGAGGCGGCGGGGGAGGCGGAGGACCGCCACCGCCACCGCTGCTGGGGGGGCTTGCCGGGCCAGCCATGCGGATGGACAGAAGGTCGGCATAGGTGGTTGACGGCCCTGATCCCGTCGTAAAATACACGAGGTACGGCGTGTCTCCACTGGTGAAGGCCCCGTCGCGGTTGAGGTCAAAGTAGTACAGGCCATAACCGTGGTTGGCGGTCCAGACAGCGAAGGACCCGATGTTCTGGATGTCCCAATCGCCCGGAGACACGAAGGTCCCTGCCTTGTAGGACGTGATACCCACGGTCGAGTCGAGGATGCGGACGTCGAATACCGTCATGGTCTGGCCGGCGGCTCCACCAGGAACACCGGCATTTGCAAAGTCGTTCGGTAGATTAGCGTAGACCGGGTCCGTTGCGTCCAGCCCGGCGATGCCGTTGGGATTCTCTGCGTAGAATACCTGCTCGCAGAAGGTCGGTGCCCCAGCGGAGTCGCCCACGGCCGTCGTCGTGCGCTCGAAGGAGTCGCCCGTCGCGAGAAGCTGGCCCGCGAGCTTGGAGCCTACCAGGGTAGTGGGCGTCAGACGCAGGTCGTTGATGGCAAGCGCCCCCCCGGCAGCGGACGCCAGCCTGATGTAGTACACGTCGGAAGCCGCGTTGACATCTCCGGCGTCTAGGCCGGCGTACTTGTCGCCTGCGCACGTAATCTTGTGCAAGAGGGGCGGTGTAGCCGTAGCGGCGATGAAGGCGGGCGTCGAGGAGATCTTCAGGTCGTTAGCCTGTGCGATGGGGATGGGGGATGTGACACCAAGAGGTGCCCATTGCAAGTCGTACCAGTCGCTGGACGTGGCCCAGCCAAAGTAGCTGACCTCGCCGATGGCAATCCCGTTCGGGGCGGCTGTCCCCGCGCCGAAGTCGAGAACCGCGCGGTCAAATGTCGCAGTGAGGGAGGCGTCGGCACTGTATACGACGAATTCGCCTTTGCCTGCATCCAGCGTCGCATCGGGGCCCGTCGTGCGGAAGTTCGTGTTGGCCTTGATGATGAAGTTGCAGTCGCCACTCGATGCGGCCATATCCGTTCCCGAGATTATGGCGCCCACGTCACCGCTTGCGAACCCCGCGGTGGCGGACGTCACGGTCGTCGTGGCGGTCGTGCTCCCGTCCGTCGCGGTTGTCCTTGCGATTGTCATCGTAACACCGCTACCGGTGCCGGTCTCTGCAATGTCCAGTTCAACGGAGGTCGCACTATTAATCGTGAGAATCTTGGAGCCGCCCACGATGCCCGTGCCCGTCACGGTGGCGCCGATGTCTCGGTCCGTAAAGGCTGCCGAAGCGGAAGTCACTGTCTTGCCCGTTCCTACCGTCGAGGTGACTGCATCGTCCACCCGGCGGGTGATTGTGAATTGCGCCGTGCCGGCGGCGGAGCCAGTCGCAACGCGGCTAATCACAGCCACCGTAGAGCTGGTCACGGATGTGATGGTCGTGCAAGCGACCGCCGTGAAGGCCGCGGAGGTAGAGCCCACCAGCCCGGAGTCCGCCTCCCAGAGACGGATGTCGTTGTGGCTGATCTTGCTGTCAGAGTCCTGGTCGAGGTAGACTTCATCCGTGGCCCCGGCAAAGAGCGCGTCGGAGGCTGGGTGGCGGTACTTGGCCTTCGTGATGGAAACTAGGGGGCGTCCCGTTTTGCCGTCGGCATCGTTGTGCAGGAGGTACCAGGCAGGAGCGTCACTGACGGGGTTGGTGGCCAGCGGCGTTGCCCCCCCGAGCCCGTAGTTCGCCAAATCGTGGTTGCCCGTCCGGACCGTCGTACCGGCGGCAAACGAGGACGAGCCGCCCGTGTACAGGAACATGCGTAAATCGCCCACGGACAATTTCGTGTCGTCGGCACCACCGAAGGACACGGGCAGGTTGACGTAGATCCAGTCCGCCGTGTCGAAGCTGGCCAACGACGAGCCCGGATTGTTGAGGTAAAACAGGTTGGGCGCGAGAGCCGCGCAACTGGCGATGGCGTCTCCGGCGCCGCTGGACACCCCGGTCACGGAACTCATGAAACTCGCAGAGGCACCCGTCGTCCCCGACGCGCCACGGCGCAAACTAATGTCGCCCATTTGGACAAAGCCAAGGTTGGCGCACGGGACAATCGTGTCGTCCGGGGAGCCAAAATGGATGTACAGGTCGTTGACCAGGGGATCGCCGGCACTGTTCGTCATGACCAGCATGGCGTTGGTTGCGTCCTGAAACATGGGTACGACGCCAGGCGTCGATGTGGCGACGAGGCTGCCGTACGTCCGGCCGCCCGAACTGCTTAGAAACACATCCCCTGCCTGGAGGTGTGTCGTGCTCGCGCCGGGCGCAATTGCGACCAATGTATCGCCGCTGCCAAACAGACCGTTGGTGTTGGCGTCGAAGTACATGATGGCGAAGGTGCCGCAACCAAGCAGGGCCGTGCTCGTCGGAAGGTTATCCTCCGTCGTGGAAATGGCCGCGGCCAGGTCGTCGTCGCCGCTCTTCAAGAAACGCAGCGACGGAATCGTGACTCCGCTGATGGCTGGCGTGTTGACGCGGATGTCGCCCTGGTTGAGGGTAGCGTCAAGGGAAACGTAAAGCCAATCACCCACGGTGTAGCCGGGATTGCCATCCACCTCAAGGAAGCACAGTTGTGTTGCCAAGTTGACGGCCGACCCGCCTGCCGCGTTGGCAATCGCTATCTCCGAGAACGTAAGCAGTGCCCCCACGGTGCCCGTGCCGCCCGTAGGCACACCGAGCCGGACATCGCCGACGGACTTCACCGCATCCATATTCGTACTGAAGTGGATGTAGTAGTAGTCGTCCGAGGCGTCGCCAGGCGTCGAGGCAGCGTCGTACGAGGAAAGCCGGGGCGTCTGGGTTGTCGGCAGCGCGGCAAGCGGAATGGCAAAGTCGATATCCCCGAGTTTCGGGTGCGTGCCGTAGCTACCAAACGTGGTGGGCGCACCCATGGCCGGCAAGACCGAGACCAGCAGTAAGGCGGTGACGAGGCAGATGGTTAGGCGCATACTGAATCCTGGACCGATACAAGGGCTGCGCTATTTAAGCAACAGTGGGGCCCGATAGGCGCGCACCATGGCCGGCGTCCGAAACCAGTTGACCTTACGGAACACGGG
The DNA here is from genome assembly GCA_964627625.1 of uncultured Halobacteriales archaeon. Classification (GTDB taxonomy): domain Archaea; phylum Thermoplasmatota; class E2; order JACPAO01; family JAHFTW01; genus JAHFTW01. The sequence goes on along the minus strand of CAZVJB010000010.1, from coordinate 10,463 downwards.
CGCCAAGCAACAGGAAGGCGGTCGTCTTCGTCCAGTTGCGCCGGACAATCTGGAACCAGTCCGGGTGCCGATTCAGGCTCATGTTTCAAGTGCTGCGGCGCCTCGCTGGTAGGCCAGGATGCTGTCGTGGTGCGGCACCATTTCGTGTAGCCGGAAGATGACGAATTTCCCCAACGTCGTTAGTGAGTAGGTCTTGTGGTTGCGTTCGATATCGACGCCTTGTTGGATGACGCCTTCGTCGCGCAGCCTGGCAAGTGCCTTGTTCAGCACGTTGTCATTGCGACCTCGAAGCAGCGGTTGCAGTTCCGAGTAGCGGCTGGGACGACCCACCAGCGCTTCGACAATCTCGCGGTCGAGCGGGGGCTCCTGGTTGAGGAGGCGGGCCGCGGTACGGTATTCAATGTCGCGGGCGGGGAGGGCGAATAATTCGGGCACAGCATACCGATTGGTATGTTCTTCCAATAAACCTTGCGACGAAGCGGATTGCTGAATGCCCACCCCGAGGTTGAATTCCGCATAAGCGCGCTCGCACAGGCCAGGGCCCGTCCTATCATCACAAGAAGCCAAACAAAAGAGAAGAAAGAGGGGGAAAGGGGGAAGGAATGACTCAGCCTTGACTACGCCTTGCGGCGAACCAGGATCAACGCTGCGCCGAGCGCGGCGACCAAGGCTCGCCCTTCTGGGCTCGCCACGCCGCCTCCGCGTTCCGCGTCGGCGGCTGGCCACCAGCTCAAAGCCGGGGGTCTGGGGGGCCGCTGCCTACGACTCCAGGCCGCCAATTAGTTGCTCGACGTGCGTCAGAAATTGGCGTGCCGACTCGACCATCCGCTCCAAGTCCGGGGCAGGAAGGCGAAACCCGGCATCGTAGTCTGTTAGGGTGCGGGTCTCCATCGCTTTACGGAACTGGGCAACGTGGGCTCGCTGGAAATCTCCAGTCTCGATGAGTTTCGTGGCCATGAGGGTTGCCAACCCGCTGTGAGTCCGCGCCTCGAGGCCACGCCATAGAGCCATCGCGGTGGCGGCGTGGAACATGGCGTAGTACGCCCGACCTGCGGCATCTGCGGGGTAGCCGCCGGCCACCAGATTCATGGCTGCGCCAAGGGCCGCGCGAGCTCGTTGCAGATGAAGCTCGATTTCAGGTGGCGACACGGATTCCTTCCTGTTCGATATGGAGGAGAAAACGTGAGCCGCGCTCGGAGAGCGCTTCGAGATAGCCGGGCGCAGCCGGGACGACCGAGAGCCCGACACCGGTCTGAATCAATACATCAGTCGTCAACTCGACCAAGGCGTCCAGGCCCTCGGCGGTCGTGCCGGCCCACTCAACCAGAAGATCGACGTCGCTGTCCGGTCGCGCCTCGCCCCGTGCTTGGCTGCCGTAGAGGACAACGGCTCCCGTCCGTTTGTCACGGCGAGCTTCCCGCAGGAAACTTGCAAGCGCTTGCCGGACCTTCGGGGAAACCGGCAACTGGCCAAGACTGGACTCGCGCACGCTTCACGCAAGCGCTTGGAGGTCTTGAACGTTAAAGAAGAGAGCAAGGAAAGTGGGGAAAGAGGGGGCAAGGAATCTACTTGTGCCTAACTACGCCTTGCGGCGAACCAGGATCAACGCTGCGCCGAGAGCGGCGACCAAGGGCTCGCCCTGCGGGGCTCCCCACGCCGTCTCCGGCTTCGCCGTCGCCGGCTGGCCACCAGCTCAAAGCCGGGGGCCTGGGGCGTCTCCGACGTTACGGTGTCCGGGGTGACCGGCGTGACCGGGGTCCAACGGAACTGAAGGGCGGCGCAGCGCCATGCTTATCTTGGAGGAACGATGAACGGCATTCGTGCCCGCCCAGCCCGCTCCGACCGTGCCTGCCGATTCGGTTGGCTACGAGGCGTGGCTGCGGGACCGCATCGCGGTCATCGTGCGCCTTCCTGATTGAGCCATTCCCGAAACGCCTGGCGCGCCAATTCGAGGTGTTGCTTCTTGGCCTTTGCCGGTTCCGGCGCGAACTCTTTCTCGGCGACGAGACGCTTGCTATCAATGAATAATTTGTCCAGCCAGGCCGGGCGCGCCGCAAGGTCCCGCAAGACGCTCCCGCGAGGATTGAGGACGGCCTCCACAAAGGCGGTCGCTGTGCGATGGTTTCCGTTGGGGAATCCCTGGGCCCAGACGAGTTCGTGCCACAGTCTGGCCGCCCCTTGCGGCGTTGCGACATCCTCCTCCCAGGAAAGGGCCAACGCGGCCAGGATTTCCGCACGGTCCGTTGCCTTGTACGGGCGCAGCTCAATCCCCTGGGCCACGGCGGCTTCCAGCACCCATTGATGGATTGTGTCGAGGCGCCCAGCCTCGGCGGCCAGCCGATTAGCAAGCGGGCCGGAATCCAGCGACAGGACGAAGCCGGCGCGGGTTCGCTCCAGGCTCGCTGCGATGCCCGCCGCCGATAGGGCGGCCAGCTTCTGTTTCGCCAGATGCTCCTGCAAGCCCGATTCCACAAGCACGGCGGAACTGGGTAGCCCGCGCTACCTCAAGGATTTGGTGAATCCAAACAAAAGAGAAGAAAGAGGGGAAAGAGGGGGAAAGATTCTACTCTACCTGACTACGCCTTGCGGCGGACCAGGATCAACGCTGCGCCGAGCGCGGCGACCAAGGCCACCAGCTCGAAGCCGGGGGTCGGGGTCGTCGTGGTCGTCACCGGCGTGTCGGTCGGCGTCACGCAGTTCGGCGGGGTGCCGGTCTGTCCAGCGGGGCAGGTTGGCGTCGGGGTACCAACGCAGTTCGGCGGGGTGCCGGTCTGTCCAGCGGGGCAGGTTGGCGTCGGGGTACCAACGCAGTTCGGCGGGGTGCCGGTCTGTCCAGCGGGGCAGGCCGGCGGTGTGACCACGCAGTTCGGCGGGGTGCCGGTCTGTCCAGCGGGGCAGGTTTCCGTAATCACGCAGTTCGGCGGGGTGCCGGTCTGTCCAGCGGGGCAGGTTGGCGGCGGTGTCACGCAGTTCGGCGGGGTGCCGGTCTGTCCAGCGGGGCAGGCGTTCGGGGTCGGCAACGTCGCGGCGTCGCCGAAGAGGCGGACCGAGAACTGCGTTACGGTCGCTCCAGCCGTGATTGCAGCCGGGGTGGCCCAGGCCAGTTCGCCGGCCTTGCCCTTGAACAGGCCGTCGCCGTCTACATCGTAGAAGGCAAACTGCGCGGCTGCGGCGTTGAAGCCCTGGTTGGCAGCGGTGAGCTTGGTGCGGGTGTTGAGGCCCGTCACGTCGTCGCTGATGGTCAGGATCTTGCCGGCGCCGGTGCCGGACAGTTGCAGGCAGAAGACGGTGCCTGCGGCGTTGCTGGCGTGGACCGTGGCAGCCGTGTCGCAAGCGTAGACGACGTCGCCCAAGTCGTAGAAGCCATTGCCGGTCGCACCCATGTCGAGTGCGTAGACGAAGGCGGTTACCGTGCCACCTTGGCCACCGGGGTTGGCGCCCGCGTACAGCGTGTCCAACGGATTGGGCAGCACGGTACCGACCGGGTAGTGCGAGGCCGATCCAGCTGCCACGACGATGTCGTAGGCCGACAGCAGGCCGTCGTCATTCACGTCGAAGGCGTAGAAGTCTTCGTCGAGCGTGGTGGCATCGTTGCTGTAGTGGATGAAGGCGTTGGCGTCCTGCAATAGGATACCGGTGGCCTCCTTCACAGTAGGGACGTAGTCAGAATCGCCCAGCTTGACCTGGGAGCCGAAGGTGGCGCCAAAGACGCGGACGCTGAACTGGGGCACCAGACCGCCGACGGCGACGTCGATGGGGGTGAACCATGCCAGTTCGCCGGCCTTGCCCTTGAACAGGCCGTCGCCGTCTACATCGTAGAAGGCAAACTGCGCGGCTGCGGCGTTGAAGCCCTGGTTGGCAGCGGTGAGCTTGGTGCGGGTGTTGAGGCCCGTCACGTCGTCGCTGATGGTCAGGATCTTGCCGGCGCCGGTGCCGGACAGTTGCAGGCAGAAGACGGTGCCTGCGGCGTTGCTGGCGTGGACCGTGGCAGCCGTGTCGCAAGCGTAGACGACGTCGCCCAAGTCGTAGAAGCCATTGCCGGTCGCACCCATGTCGAGTGCGTAGACGAAGGCGGTTACCGTGCCACCTTGGCCACCGGGGTTGGCGCCCGCGTACAGCGTGTCCAACGGATTGGGCAGCACGGTACCGACCGGGTAGTGCGAGGCCGATCCAGCTGCCACGACGATGTCGTAGGCCGACAGCAGGCCGTCGTCATTCACGTCGAAGGCGTAGAAGTCTTCGTCGAGCGTGGTGGCATCGTTGCTGTAGTGGATGAAGGCGTTGGCGTCCTGCAATAGGATACCGGTGGCCTCCTTCACAGTAGGGACGTAGTCAGAATCGCCCAGCTTGACCTGGGAGCCGAAGGTGGCGCCAAAGACGCGGACGCTGAACTGGGGCACCAGACCGCCGACGGCGACGTCGATGGGGGTGAACCATGCCAGTTCGCCGGCCTTGCCCTTGAACAGGCCGTCGCCGTCTACATCGTAGAAGGCAAACTGCGCGGCTGCGGCGTTGAAGCCCTGGTTGGCAGCGGTGAGCTTGGTGCGGGTGTTGAGGCCCGTCACGTCGTCGCTGATGGTCAGGATCTTGCCGGCGCCGGTGCCGGACAGTTGCAGGCAGAAGACGGTGCCTGCGGCGTTGCTGGCGTGGACCGTGGCAGCCGTGTCGCAAGCGTAGACGACGTCGCCCAAGTCGTAGAAGCCATTGCCGGTCGCACCCATGTCGAGTGCGTAGACGAAGGCGGTTACCGTGCCACCTTGGCCACCGGGGTTGGCGCCCGCGTACAGCGTGTCCAACGGATTGGGCAGCACGGTACCGACCGGGTAGTGCGAGGCCGATCCAGCTGCCACGACGATGTCATAGGCCGAAAGCCCGCCCGAGGCGTCCACGTCGAAGGCATAGAAGTCTTCGTCGAGCGTGGTGGCATCGTTGCTGTAGTGGATGAAGGCGGCGGCGCCCTGCAATAGGATACCGGTGGCCTCCTTCACGGTGGGGACATAATCGGGGTCCCCAAGCTTGACCTGCGTGCCGTAGCCGAGGGTGGCCGCGCTCGCCGTCGGGATTGCCGACAGGACGAACACGAACACCAGGGCTGCAGTGAGCAGTTTAGTTGTGTTGTTCATGTGTGTGTATCTCCTTGTGTGGTCCAAGTTGCTCGCAGGGCCGGGTCATCACCGATGGCGACAGCCCGTGCCAGCTACTGGTCCCGTGAGGGCCCAGGCTTGGACTCGGACCCAGTTAGTTAGGGGTGCTATTTAAGCGAGGCTGGTGAATCATGAAACGGTCCTATTTGGAGTGGGCATCAGGAATGATGTTGGTCAAACCTGAACAGGTTCATGTCGTTTCCAGGCCCTCCAGGAGAGGGTTTGAGCCCGTTTCGGTTTGCGACAGGCGCCGTCCGGGGCTGCTTAGTCCGCCAAACTTGCCGCCGGGCCGGCACGCGCCCGCCACGACCAACACGCCGCGCCCAGCGCGGCCAAGCCTCCAAACCAAAGGCAGGGGTCGCACTATTGCGGCTGCCGATGTCCGCGCGGGCGAAGGGACGGCAAGTGACGTTAGGCGAGGTGAATTCCTCGGGCCACTTGTCGCAACGCCCCAACTTCCAGGGCCGGCCATGGCCGGCCATGGCCGCCGTGAACGGCGACGCCCGCCGCGCTGAATGCGTCCGCATACGATTGCACACGCTTCACCCCGGCAGTGAAACGTTTCACCGACCCCACAGCAATCCTCAGAAGGTTTGCGGCCGGGTGGATGAATGTTCGATTTCCAGGCGGTTCGGCGTGGGAGTCGCGGCCGTTGAGCGGAGGCATATCTCATCGCTTGCACCTGGCTGAGTGGCGCGGTTCACAAGGGGGAAACAAGCCAATCGGTGTCCTCGTGCTCTAAGTCAGGGTGCGTAACGGCCCAACACATCTGGAGAATGGCCGCAATGTTCTCTGCGAAATCGGTGGTCAAGGGGGGCGCTAGCCGATGACCAAATGGGCCCGGGGCGCCGGAATCGGCTGGCCCATCTCGCCAGCCGCCGCCAGCCAGCCGACGATGGCCTGTTCCGCCTCGGCGGCGGCCTGCGCGGGCGATAATCCATGCGCCATGCAGCCCGGAAGGTCCGGGACCGTCACGACGAAGACCTCGTCCTCATCACTCCATTCAATGAGCATCGGGTAGTGGGGTTTCATGGGGGGAGCCTCAAGTTGCATTCGACAAGAACGTTGCGTACCTGGCGAACCTGGTAGGCCTTGCAGAGCGCGCCGTCGCGCTGGATGGTCAAGGGCCGGACCAGCCCGAGCCCCTTGAACACGTGGTGACTGCCGTGAACCCGCTCCTCAAACCCGAGGGCGAGAAGGTGACGGCGCATCGCGTCGAACCGCAGACTCTTGTCCGCATCGCCGGAGAGAAGGCGCCGCTCGAATTTCGCCGCATTAGACACAACGCCAACCACGGCGCTGCCGGGATTGACGGACGTGGGACAGGCCCTGGCGTGACCTAGGGCGGGCGGAGGCTGCGCAACTCGGTTTCGGTGCAATCGGTGAAATCGGTGGTTCCGTGGCCCGTTTCACGGAAACGGGTCTGCAAGGAACCTGGCCACCGCGGAGCGCAGCGCCGGGATGGATTGGGTCGCGATGCGGTACAAGGTCGTCGGACTCAAGGCGTCGTACGCGTGCATGCCTTTGTCCCGGAACCGGATGATCTCGCGCCATGGTTGATCAATCCTGGCCCGCGTCGTGTCCTGCACCTGTTTTGCGGCCTCTCCTACGATGGTGAGAAGCCGCTCCACCGCCCTCTGCAACAACTTGTCCTCAAGGAAGGCTGCAACGTCGCCCCCCTCCAGGTAGCCGGCAAGTTCGTCGGCGCAGGCAACGATGTCACGCAGCCGGCGCTCGTCAGAGGACAAAACGCACGCCATCCTTTCTGATTGCGGCCGCGACCGCGGGGTTCGGCAGTTCGACGAGGTTCACCCTCACTCCCAGCAACGCTTCCAGGTCGGCCTCGGCACTGAGCACGGCAAGGGGCCCAGCCCCCGCCGCGACCCGCACGGCAAGGTCGAGGTCGCTGTCCGGGCGTGCGTCGCCACGGGCACGGCTGCCGAAGGCCACGAGCTTGTCCAACCTGTGCCGGGAAAGGACCTCGCGGATGGCGTCGTGGTGGCGGCCAAAGAGGCTGCGTGCGTCGCGGGTCGGATGTTCAAGCAGGCGCCGGATGGTCGCATCGACAGAGGGGAGGCGGAGGGACGCCTGCAGCCGCCGTAGCTCAGCACGCGTGCCATCGTCGACCCAGACGGTCGTTCCCATGCTGGAGTTATAAGACCTAATTGATTATAAACGAGGCGGCGAGGGCTGGTCTGCGGCCGACGCGGAATTACGTTGGAAACCAATCGCCCCATGGTACGGCGGTGCGCGACATCGGTTGCGAGCCATCGCCGACGCATGACGGGATTGGCACACGCCCCGGTGTGAACGAATTTGCCCTCCATTTCAGTCCCGACGCGCTGCATGCGTTTGCATACGATTGCACACGTTTCACCACGACTGTGAAAAAGTTTCACCGACCCCAGAGCAACCCTCAGAAGATTTCCGGCAGCGTGGATGAATGTTCGATTGCCCGGCACATTTCGGCGAGTTCGGCGCGTTCGGCGGATCAGTCGGGCGCGTTCAGTGGGTTCAGTGCGTTCAGTGGATCAATCAGGCGCCTCGGCTCGCTGCGCGGCCTCGGCGCCATCCGCTTCGCATCCTTCAATCCAGTCGTGGAAGGCGTCGTCGTCGCAACGAAGGGATTGGTCTAAGGTCATGGTACCGCCTTGATGATGCGCACGGCAGTTTCGGCGCAAACGGTGAAATCGGTGGTTCGGCCGGTGCGATGGCCTCGCGCAGATCTACGGTGCGTCGTGGATGCGCCGCGGCGGGACGGGCCGACCAAGTTCGCGTGCTACGCCGATCCATTCGCGGATGACCCGCTCCGCGCACCGGGCCGCCGCCTCGCGCGTCGGGCCGTCCGCCATGCAGCCAGGCAGCTCGGGAACGGTGGCGATGAAGCATTTGTCCCGCTCGCTCCATTCGATGACGGTCGGGTAGCGGAATTCCATGCTACAGCCTCAGCCAGAGTTCGGCAAGAAGTTTTCAGACCTGGCGCTAAGGCGTGCAGGAAAACCGGACTCGTACAGGCCTTGGTCCGTCCGTTCGCGCCTAACTTGCGATGCACCGTTGCCCATCCCAATGTCTGTACACTACGTATTGCCATAATGTAAATACGTGGCCAACAGATAGGAGCCTGCATGGGAACCGCCACAATCCGCCTCGATGAGGACCTGCTCAAGCAGGCCCGGCAACTGCGCATCAATGTCAGCCAGGCTGCTCGCGACGGCATCCGTGCGGCCATCCAGCGTCGCCGAGTCCTCGAAAACGTCGCCACCTTGGCAAAGCTCGCGGTCACTCCCAAGGAGCCGAGCTCCACGACCATCCGGCGGCTGCGCGATGGCTGAGTCATCGGAGGCCGACTTCGTCCTCGATGCAAGCGCCGCCGCCAAGCTACTGCTAAACGAGGCCGAGAGCCCTGCGTTCAGGGTCTGGTACATCCACCAAGTGGAGCAAGGGGCAACGTTTGTGGCACCGGACTTGCTTGGATACGAAGTCGCCCAGCTGGTCGCCCGCAACTTCAAGCCCCCGGCCGGCGGGAATCAGGGCTGGTTCGGAGCCCAGGTAGCGCGCGTCGTGTCCGGCATCAACTTGCATGCCGCCTACCAGGGCGTCGGCCCGTACGTCCCGGATTTGACGGCGTACGACGCCAGTTATCTTGCGACGGCTTCAGCGTTCCGGGCTTCCTTGGTCACTTACGACAAGAAGATGCAGAGGGCCGCGCGAAGCCGCGGAATCGCCCTGGTCGCTCCAACCTAGCGCAGGCCCCGCCCGGCCCCGCGCGCCGCCGCTATCCCACGCACGGCACTAGGGTTCCCCACGGTACAAGTCCAGACGCTGCTTCGCCAACGTCTCCCATACCATGCAGCATCGGCCAGACGCGGACCAGGGCAAGGGCGGCAAAAAGCAGGACGACAAGGGCCACGGCGATGCCGAATCCGGGCGCGTCCTCGGCAAGAACCCCAATCCCCGCGGCAAGTCCGATGGCGAAAAGGACCACCCAAAATGTGCCAAAGGGTGCGAAAACGACCAGCAGGAGGAGCCACAGGACCCTCGCGTGCGGGGCAGGGAGGGCCGTGGCAAGACGCAGTTGGATGCGCCCTGGAAGGCGGGCCATGCGGACTTGGCGCAAGACAGAACCCAACGCGGCTGCGGCAAGCAGAAGGACCGCTCCGAGCCCGCCGAACCATGTAATGGGGTCGTGGACGGCCGCAACGCCGCCGAAGTCGGGGGCTTGCAATAGCGTCAGCGCCACAAACGGCGGCAGTTGGCAGGGCAGCATTGCGAGGCCAGGGGCGCCAGACAAGTAATTCAGGATGGCTCCCGCAATCGGTGCTGCCAGGGCCTGTAGAGCCGCGATGCCGATGTGGCGGGGGGCGGCGTAGATGTGGCCGCGCAGGATCGCCATGCATCCGAGTGGGATGCCCAAGAGTACGGTGCGCGGGTCCACTAGGGCGGCAACACCTAGCAGGCCGGCGCCAATCCAATGGGCTCGCGGGGAAACCGCAAGGAAGAATGCCAGAGCACCGGCCAAGGCCGCAAGCCCAAGCATGTCGGGCGTTGCCAGGCGCGCCATGGCGAGGAATCCTGGATCGAGCGCCAGGATCGCACCGGCAAGCAGCCCGACGCCGTCGGAATGGAACATGCGTCGCGCAGCAAACGCGCAGCCCAGGAGCGTCAAGCCCGCGGCGACGGCTGACACGCCGCGCGCTGCCTGGAGGCCCAGGGGGTAGAACGTGGATCCCGGGTTGCCTGCGGCCGCCTGTTCCACAGGAAATGCCTCCCCTCCCCCGGCCCCGAGGTAAACCGCGACGGCGCAGACGCCAAGCGCGAGCACAACGGCAAGGGCCACGAACCCGGCGCTTGCCGGGCCGGGCCCGACCCGCTCCTGGGCAATGAGGGAAGTGGGGTGGGGTTCGCGCAGAAGGTCCAAGGGCGGACGACCAAGCTTGTGCCGCGCTTGAAGGTTCCTTTCGTTTGCGGCGCCGGCGCCGCCGAGGGGCGCTTCACGTCGAAGTCGCCCCAGGAGGGACTTTCCGAAGGGTTCAAGTTGAACGCCCATCCAACTAGATAAGTGGCAAGCCAAAAACGCCGCAAGGTTTAAGTGTTTATCCAACTCACCCAAAAAGCAGGTAGGGGGTCGGCACCGCCGGCTGCCCAGGACCACGATTTTCATGGCCGACATCGCGAAGCCGAAGACGAAGGAGAAACAGAAGATCGAGGAGATCACGCAGTGCCCCGAGTGCGGCTCCGACCACATCCAGTCGGACTACGAACGCGGCGAGATGGTCTGCGAGACCTGCGGCCTTGTGCTCGACGACGCCTTCATCGACC
>CAZVJB010000009.1:0-92258 GCA_964627625.1 uncultured Halobacteriales archaeon | reverse complement strand
GGGCCAGCGGCTTTCCAAGCCTTCGGCCCCAAGCCTGCCAAGGCAGAAGTCGACAGGCGGCGCTTCGCGACCGGGTTCGGCCCCTCGCCGGGAGGACGCCGCCGACTTGTCAGAGATGCCCCAGCGGGGCGGGATTGAGCGAGTCGCGAAGCAGCCGACGGCGCGCGCCGCCGGGGGCACCGGCCGCCGTTCGGGTAACACGCATGAACCCAATTTCGTCCCATGAACCCGATGATCCCTGCCTCAGCCTCCCGGCTGCCACTCCGATGCTACGACCGAGTCAATGTGCATCAGGACGCCGCCGTCGCAACGCCGGAAGCGCTTGCGGACGCGGCCAAGCAGTTGTCGGTTCAGACGAGGCGGTGCTGCTTGCGTGGCTTGAAGTTGACGACGGCGCGGATAAGTTCGTCTTCTTCCAGGACGCGTTTCGTGCTGTCGATGGGGCAGCTCATCTGAATCTCGCGGGTGCGGCCGTAGCGGCCCTTGCTGATGACGCGGGCGGTGAAGATGCCGAGCATGTCGAGTTCGCTGATTAGATCCGTGATGCGGCGCTGCGTCAGGATGTCGGAGCCGGTGTTCTTGCACAGTTCCTTGTAGACATCGAAGACTTCGCCCGTCGTCAGGGTGTGGATGCCCTGTTCCTTGTTCAGTTCCTCGCCGAGAATCGTGGCTAGAAGCACAAGTTTGGATTGGGTCGGCAGGGTGCGCACGACTTCGCTGATGCGGTCCAACTCAATCTTGTTCTGCGCCATGCGCACGTGGCTGTCGCTGACTTTCTGGGTGCGGTCGCGTTCGGCCAGTTCGGCGGCAACGCGTAGCAGGTCGAGGGCACGGCGGGCGTCGCCATGCTCGCGGGCGGCGAGTGCGGCGCACAGGGGAATCACTCCTTCACCAAGGACGCCTTCCTTGAGGGCCATGTGGGCGCGCTGGCCCAGGATGTCCTCGAGTTGCTTGGCGTCGTACGGCGCGAAAATGAGGGATTCTTCGCCGAGGCTGGATTTGACGCGCGGGTCAAGGAACTCGGTGAATTTGAGGTCGTTTGAGATGCCGATTACGGAGACCTTGTTGTGCTGCAGGTCGCCGTTGATGCGCGTGAGGTTGTAGAGGACTTCGTCGCCCTTCAGTTTGTCGACTTCGTCGAGGACGATGATGGTGACTTCGCCGCCGCTGCGCGTCGGGTCCCGGGTCCATGGGGCTTCGTCGTTCTTGACCCAGCCGTCAACGTAGCGGCGCAGGGCCTCGTACACTTCGTCCGTGGGCCACCCGGTGAAGGGAATGCGCTGGCTCCAGTTTTCCGCGGGGACAAACTGGTTGGCGATGGTCTGAAGGACGCGGTATTGTGTGTCGACAATCTCGCAGTTGATGTAGATGAGGTTGACGCGCTTTCCGAGTTCGACGCCTTTCAGGCTGAGTTCCTTCCCGACGTACTTGACGCACGCGGTCTTGCCGGTGCCGGTCTTGCCGTAGATGAAGACGTTGGAGGGGGTCTCGCCGCGCAGGGCCGGGACCAAGAGCGAGCCCAGGGACCGAATCTCCGAGTCGCGGTGCGGCAAGTCGTCTGGAGTGTAGGAAGCCCGCATGACTTCCTTGTTGGTGAAAATCGGTTCGACCTGAAGCAACTGCCCAAAGAGATCATTGACGGCCAAAGTGATACACCCAACCACACCCGGCGCAAACAGGTCCTGCAGGCCACCTCCCAGCGGCTCCACAGGTCCTACACGTTCTGCACGGGGCGGGATTTTGCCGAAGACCGGCATGGGAAATATAGCCTTCCCCCGCCCAGATGGCGTCTTCCGTAGACCCCATGGTTTCGCGTAGAACCGTGGGACGGTGTCGCGACGGTTGCGACGGCTTCCGGTAAACGCATTTTGGGTGGCGGCAAGGCCGCGTTTCCGGAACGTGACGCGTCCCCTGCGTGTGGAGACGCGCAAACGGATGGAACCAGTGCCGCCAATCTCGCGAGTCTAAGGTGGCTATTGTGGGCCGCACGCATACCGGAGCGCTTCGCGTGCAGGGAAGGGCGGAAACCGCGCAACCTACGCATGACCTGGAAACCTGCTTGAAGTCAGCCAACGACCCATTTCCGCAGTTGCCCGACGGCGGCGGCGCCTTGTTGAAGGAATGGAAGGATGAATTGCCCCCGGTCGGGGCGAGCGAATGCCGATGCGAAGCGAGGCAGAGCGAGGGTTTGGCAAGCCGATGCGCGATGCGAAGCGAGCGAGGCGGGCAAGGGCCGCCGGGGGCCGGGCGGCCGCGCGAATAGCACCTGCAAGAGAGCCCGGCGGGGTGGCATGGGCTTAACTCGCGCTGTTGGCGAGCAGTTCGGGTAATCCTTCCCGGACGCGAACCGCCATGCCGTGTTGGAAATCGGACATTTCCTCGGCATTCAGAAGCACTTGGCCGACCGCAATCAATCGGTCTGTCTCGTCCACCACGAGGCACTCATCGCCGGGTCGCAAGGCGGTGTCGCAGGACTTTACGAATTGCGCGAAGACTGATTTTCCGGCGCGATTGAACGGGACAGAGTCGGCTCCGACCACGACGCGGTTGGCGGGGGCGGCAAACGTCGCGAGCAGCACCTGGGCCCCGGCGAGCTTCAGCGTCCAGAACCCGTCGTGGGCCCGCAACGACAGGATGTGCTTGCCGTCGAGGTGCACGGTACGAATTTTTTCGGTGCTGCGGGACTTCTCGATGCGCAAGTCACCCGCCGTAAGTGCTGCCCCCGCGCCGGCGCCAAACTGCCAATCGGCCGTGCGGATGACGCGCAGCCGGTCGAAGTCGACTTTTCCCTCCTTGCTGCCGCCGCCTGGAATCGCGGGGACGAACGCATGCGCCTCGAGGAACAGGTCCTTCGTCGTGCCGACCCAACCCATGTGGCCATGGTCAAGGCCGTCGAGGCGCGGCAGGACAGATTGGGCAAACGGGTACGCTTCGTCGAGGCCGATTGGGACCGGGCCGATGGCGCTGATGACGGCGTGGTCCATGGCGGGGTCAAGGCTGCCGAGCTTGTCGCCGTAGGGCTTGTTGTCGGGTTCCTTATGCATGCCGAGTTCGAGGCGCACCTCGCCCGCTTTTGCCCAGTCGGAATCGGCTCCCATCTCGACTGGCATGCCCTGGGGCACCACCCGCGTCTGCAGGCGTTCACGAATGCGGCGGAAGATGGGCCTGCCGTGCGTAAGCGATCCCGTGTAGCGCAAAGCTCGCGTATACGACACGGGTTCCCGTTGTTCCAACCACCCCTGGTAAATAGGGTCGCGCAGTTTTCGAGTCGCGGCGGCAAGCATCGGGTGACAGGCGGCGCGCTGCTCGACCAATTCCCACAGGGATCCCTCGCGGATGGCGACGCGGATGCGGCGCAGGTCGACAAAGCTCACGTGCAGGTTGTGTTCGGCCAGGGCCCGTTCGCGTTCGCCGGGCGGCAATTGCTTGAGTCCGCTGGCGCCGTGCTTGGTGCAGGGTGGGCAGGAGCACGGCAGTTCAGCCATCTCCTCAAGCCGCGCGGTGCCCCACTCGAACATCATGCGGCCATCTTTGGCGTACTTGGCGTAACTTGAGGAGTCGAAGAGGTCGCAGCCGAGCGCAACGGCGAGCGGGAAGACAAGCGGGTGGCCGGCGCCAAAGAGATGCACGGGGCGGTCCTTGCGCAAGCCCGCCTGGCTCCAGAGAATCATCTCCACGAGGTCGCCGTAGCGTTGCTGTTCCATGACGGGGACGACGCCGCCAATTGTATGGTAGTCGATGTCCAGGGTCCGGTACGCTTCGGCACACGCCTTGCGCAGGTCGAGGTGGACGCCGCCTTGCACCGTGGCATTCAGCAGCGACTTGCCTTTGTGGACGACGCTGGCGGTTGTCCGCTCGATTGTGGTGCGCACGGCCTGCTCGGCCTGCATCCGCGTCATGTCGGGAGTCACGAAGAGGTCGAGGCAGGTCGCAACATCCACGCCAATCTGGCTCTGGAACTTGACGATCTCCTCGGCGCCGACCTCGACGTCGCCGTAGATGTACATCTGAAACGTTCCCGAATCGGTCATGAGTGCGCCGTCCCAGTCGATGACTTTGTGCACGCCCTCATCTAGTGCGGCCTCGCGCAGCGCCTGATGCTTGTGGATGACGTAGGAGTTGGTGATGACCATCTCGGTCCCGAAAAGGTCGCGCATCTCACGCGGGGCGATGAGGCGGATGTTGGGATTGACGACGGGCATGAGTGTGGGTGTAGTGACCTTGCCGTGGGGCGTCGTGAAGCGGCCCAACCGACCCGCGGCGGCGCGGTCAAGGATCTCAAAGGACATGGGGACGTCGGTGCGAGCCGGGCAACACGGATGAGCCCGACGGTGGCAGGCCTGTTGTCGTGCAACCCTGAGGGATACCGTTTTCTAACCGCACCAAGTGAAGCAGAGCAGGCACCATGGGACCACCCCTTGCGATGAACCTTCCACCGCCGCCCCGGCCTTCCTCCGACGGGGTGCAGCGACACTGGAGTCCGACCGAATTGGAGGCCGAGGCGCGCAGGCTCGAAGCCAGCATCAACCAGCCGCAACGATGGGGTCTCGAGATGTGCCGCATGATTGCGCCCATCACGCTCGAAATCAACGCACTCAAACGCGAGAAGAACGCCATCATTCTGGCGCACTCCTACCAAACGCCCGATATCGTGTATGGCGTCGCCGACGAGGTGGGGGACTCGTACGGTCTCTCCAAGAAGGCGATGGAAGCCACAGAGCAAACCATCGTGTTTTCCTCCGTCCGCTTCATGGCCGAGACGGCCAAGATCCTCAACCCGGCAAAAACCGTCCTTATCCCCGAGCCGACTTCGGGCTGCTCGCTTGCCGACGGCGTAACCGTTGCTGATGTTTTGGCCATGAAAGCGGCCCACCCTGGCGTCCCCGTCATGTGCTACGTCAACACCACGGCTGCCGTCAAGGCCGCCTGCGACGTCACCTGCACGAGCGCCAACTACCTCGCAATCGCACGACGGCTTCCCGGCAAGGAACTCATTTTCCTGCCTGATCGCTTCATGGGCGCCCACCTCCAGAAGGAACTCGCCGGCACGAAAAAGGTGCACATCCACGATGGCGAATGCGAAGTGCACGTCCAGTTCGACGCGGCCTCGGCGCGGGCGTGGCGCGAACAGGCGGCCGCCGAAGGGCGCCGCCTCGTGATACTTGCGCATCCTGAGTGCGACCCGAAGGTCCTCATGGAAGCGGACTTCGTCGGTTCGACGGAACGCATGATGGAGTACGCGCGCAAACTCGAATCTGTTGGCAAGGTCGATGTCATGCCGATTACCGAGTGCGGCACGGCGGACCGCCTTCGGGCGGAACTGCCGCGCATGAACATTTACGGCTCGTGCGTCCAGTGCCCACACATGAAGAAAACCACGCTGGCCTCCATCCTCCAGGTCCTGCAGTCGCCGCGGCCAGATCAGATCGTGCAGATTTCTCCTTCCGCCTTGGCGGGCGCACGGCGCTCGCTTGACCTCATGTTCGAGTTGACTGAAGCCAAGTAAGGCACGGCTGCGACGGCCCGGCGAGCATTTACTCCACTTAAGCGCGGCGGCGGCTTGCCATGAGTGCGGCCCCAAGGATGGCCAGCGCGTAGAACGGCAACATCGGCAGTGGCGCCGGTTTGTTGTCGTCCGGGGTTGTTGCCGGCCCACCATTTGTGAAGACCCATTTGACGTCCTGCTGCGCGCGGAAATCCCCGGCGCCGTACTCGGCCGACAGCGCGAAGTGGCTTACGGCCTCGAAGGCGACGGTGGATTCACTCCAGGTATCCGGGGCCTTGAAAGTGACCTGGAAAACTTTGGTGTCGACTCCGCCCTGCGTTGCAGGCTCGTAGAATTCGGGCCCAAGTCCCGCCAGGCTCCCCGCCGTGACATGCATGCCCTCAATCATGACCATGTTGCGCGCATTGCCGCGGTTTACGACGGTGACCGTGAACGAGGTTTCGGGGCCGACAACGGTGAGCGGGAAGGCCACCGACGGCGTAATCGTGAATTCGGGGTGGAATTGAACCTGGATTGGATTCAAGAGAGGCTTCTTGTCCGCGTGGATGCGGCCGCCAGCATTGGCTGTGGTGGTTGCCGTGAGGTTCAGGAACTGCTTGACGATTCCCGGTGCGTCCGCCTTGAGTGTGAGTAGGAAGTCCTTGTTCAGCGAGGCATGGCCAGCTGTGCCGGTCTCAGCGCACGGCTGATAGGCCTGGGTGGGCGTGAAGTCAAATGTCACGACGGGCGCGATAAGCCAGCCGGGCAGGTTCTCGACGGCGACCTTCACGGTGGGGTCTGAAGCGTGCTGCGAGAGCGCGAAGCAGCCAATCGTGACGTTGACCTTGATGGTCACGTTTCCCATGTAGGGGATGACGTTGAAGGTGTCCTCCACAATCGTTGGCGCGAGTTCGCCAACCGAAAGGACGACCCGGTTGTAGGAAGTTTCATCGAGCGGGCCCTGGGCGTGTATCGCGGGGACGAACGCGAGGGCGACGACGGCCACGAAAATCCACTGCTGCACGGAAGTCTCCAGGCCCTCGCTCGGTATATGGAACTTATGGACGCTTGCCGAAAAATCCAGCCTACGCCCCAATCTCGATGGGCGATAAAATACGCTTCAACAAGGCAATTGCGGATAGAGATGCAAGGTAACTCGTCGCCGGATTTGTCGGGCTTGGCAGGTTCTCTACCTCGATGCGTGCCCGGCCGAAGTTGCCTTCAATAATGACCTTGTGTGAGTTGCGCGTTGCAAGTGGGTCGACGGCGACTTGCACATGTGTTTGGTCGAAGCCGAGCCCGGCAAGGCTCAGCGTCGCTGCGACGTTGACGTTCTTGGGGAAGCGTTGCACCGCCTCACGGGCCGGGCCGGAAAACAGCAGCGTCCAGCGGTCGAGTTTGCGGTCGAGACCCGCAGGCGGTTTTGTCGTGACGAGGGTCACGGACTTTAGGTCCGCGGCCGCAGCGGCCTTGACGCCGTCGACGCCCATCACCGCGCCACTCGGGATGTAGATCTTCCCGCCGTTTTTGCGCGCGAGGCCAATCAGGTCGTCGCGCAAGGCATCGTCGGCAAGGGCGCCAATCGTCAGGAGCATCGCCTTCTTGCCTGCACCGAGCGCATCGCGGACGACGGTCTGCACAACGCCCTTGTTGGCGCACTCAATCACGAGGTCGACGTGCTTGAGAAGTTCCGCAGCAGAGCCGGCCACCCGCGTGCGTGCCAGGTTGCTTAGCATGGCGGTTGCATCGGTGTCGATGTCGAAGAGCCAGAGTTCGGCCACTTCGGGCAGTTGGCTTGCCGCGCGTGCGACTTCGGACCCGATGGCCCCACAACCGACGATGCCGACCTTCACAGGGTGGCCAGGTAGGTGCACTTCAAAGGATTGCCGCGGCGGGCCAACCGTCGTCCACACCGGCGCGCACAGGAAATTCGATGGGCGTCATTTCGAACGTCAACTCCGCGCCGACGGGTGGCACGGCGGCAACGAGAACTAGCCAGGCAAGGTGACGAAGCATCGCGCTTCAACCAGCTGCAGGGCACATGAGTCTGTGCCGCTGGGCGCCAGCACACGGAAAAACCCCTCTTGCGTGGGCGGCGCGTGGCGGTAGACTGGCTCGGACTGTACCTTCTTGAGGACGTGGGGGCGGGCGACGTCACCTCGGACGCCCTCTTCGGGCCCGATAGAAACGGCAGCGCGCACATCGTGGCCCGGGAACGCATGGTCTTGGCTGGAGGTGCGCACGCCGGCGCAGTTTTCGCACGCCTCGGCGCCAACGCCACGGTGCGCGTGACGGACGGCAAGTGGGTTGAGTCCGGAACCATGCTCCTGTCCATGTCGGGTCCCGTCCGGGCGCTGCTTGCTGGTGAGCGACTTGCGCTCAATATCCTTGCTCGCATGGCCGGTATTGCAACGACCACGCGGCAATGCGTCGATGCTGTAGCGGTTGCCGGAGGCAAGGCACGGGTGGCCGGGACGCGCAAGACGACGCCCGGCTTCCGCTTTTTCGAGAAGGAGGCAATCGCCGTTGGCGGCGGCGAACGCCACCGCATGGGATTGTGGGACGAGGCGATGTTGAAGGACAATCACCTTGAGGCTTGGTGCCAACGGCCGCTGGGAGAGGCGCAGCCCGCCGACGTTGCGGCCGCCGTGGCCGCGGTCGTCGCCGCCAACCCGGGCCGCAACGTCTGTTGCGAGGTGGAGAGTTTGCCGCACGCCATGGCCGCTGCCGGCGCGGGCGCGACTTGGATCCTCGTGGACAACCAGCCCGCCGCGACGGGCCAATCCTGGGCCCAGGAAGTGCGGCGCGTTCACCCGAATACCCGCATCGAAGCGTCCGGTAGCATCACGCCGGCCAACATTGCATCGTACGGCTGGGCAGATCGCGTAAGCCTCGGTTGGCTCACCCAAAAGGCCCCCGCCTGCGATATCTCGATGGAGTGGGGCCAGCAACGGCCGGCAGCAGGAGAACACGCATGAATGTAAGTTCACATATACCTGCAGACCACCCTAGAGCAGCCAGCCTGCGCGTTCGCGAGACGCTCAAGGACGCCGTTGCTCGCGGCCTTGTCCACCCGACTGGACTCATCGCCCACGGTCGCGGGGAAGCCTTCGATTACCTCTTGGGGGAACGGACGCCACCGGAAGCCATTGAAGCCATTAATGAAGCATCATTCATGCTTCAGTCGGCGACTCGCCCTGTCTTGTCACTTAATGGCAACGTAGTGGCGCTTGCCGCTAGCCAATGCCTTGCGCTTGCCGCGGCCCTACCCAATTTGCGCCTCGAGGTCAACCTGTTCCACCGGACGCCGGAGCGCGTGACGGCTTTGCTTGCCGCCATGGAGGAGGCCGGGGCAGAAGCCGGCGCGGTCCTTGGAGCCCGACCGGACTTCAGCATACCCGGGCTTGCATCGGACCGCGCCCAATGCTGCCGCGACGGCATCGGCCGCGCCGACGTCGTCCTTGTCCCCCTAGAGGACGGCGACCGAGCTCAGGCACTCAAAGCCATGGGCAAAACCGTCATCACGATTGATTTGAACCCGTTGTCCCGGACGGCGTGCACTGCCGACGTCACCATCGTGGACGAACTGACGCGCGCCTTGCCCCTCCTGGCCACGGCGCTGCGCGCGCCGCCGCTCGCACGGCGCGCTTACGACAACCCAAGCACCCTTGCCGCTGTGCGCCACCGGATGGCCGCCCATCTGCAGGCCCCCTGAGAGAATTGGGCAATGGGCCGGCCGGCGCGCATCGCAAGGGTTTTGGCCCGCTGGACCCCCAGCGGAGTCGGCATGCGCCAGCCCGTCCCCGCCCGGCTCAGGCCGGCTTCTTCGGCCACGTTCTCAGCTGGGACTGCCCTTGCCCTCGTCGCGCTGGTTTTGCTTCCTCTCATCGCTGGTGCGGTGTCGGCGACGCCGGGCCCGAATCCGCGGCCGCCTCTTGCCACCGTCGGAAACGTCCTGCAGGTCTCCGTCGCCACGACGGGGACGATTCTCGCCGTGACTGACGACCCCGGCTCAACCTTACCAACGCCCAATAATCCCGGGCCCGCGGTCGCGACGTGGTACATCTGGGACCGCGCTGGCGCCTCTGTCCACACGGGCTCCGCCGACCTTGCCGCGTGTGCATCGCGCCTCGGCGACCTGTGTCAAAGCCCGGCAGCCGCCGGGAGCATTTCCAGCGACGGCACGCGTTTTGCGGTCGGGAGCAACCTTGCCATGTCACCCTTGGACGCAACCCGAGGCCTGGTGCAGGCCGGCTACGTGTCAGATGGGCAAACCGTGCGGCAATTTTTCCAGAACCCGATTGCCCAGGTGGCCATGGACAAGCGGGGACAGACCATCGCCGTTCTCGAAACATTACCGGCGACACCCGGCCCCGGCCAAACCGACCGGGCCCAGGTAAACCTGTTCGCCTTCGACGGCCTCGCCTTCACCGCCATTTTTCCGCCGTTTCTTATCACCGCCCCGGCCACCGGCATGGCCCTTTCCATTGATGGCGCCCGTCTCGCTGTTGCCGCCGACCACTTGTACATCTTCGCGCGGGCCAACCTCGCGCCCGCCATCAACACGGCCATTGCGGGCGCCGTGACATCTGTGTCTGTCGCGGCGGCGTCCCCGCACGCCATTCTGGCGGGATACGCCTCTGGCACGTTGGCCCTTTTCACCGACGCAGGGGGAGCCACCGCGGAGGGGACTCTCAACCTGGGGTCCGCAATCACGGCGACGGCGACGCAGGGGGCAGCCGGCCTTGCCGGCGACACCGCGGGCAAGGTCCACTTGGTTGCCATCACCGATTTTGCGCCTCGCTTGACTCTGCAAAAAACGGTGGCCCAGGCGCCCGATGCGGTGCGACAACTTGTGATCTCTAATGACGGCGCAATAAGCCTCCTTCGGTCCGCCACCGAGGTCCAACTCCTTCAGCTTGCGCCGGGAAACCTGACCGAGTTGTGGAGGCAAACGCCGGCTTTACCGCCCGTCGGCGGCGGACTCGACGAACACGGGGACCTTGCCGCAGTCGGGGTCGCAGCAGGCGTCGTGGCCTTCGACGTCAGCCACGACGTCCGGGCCGATGCGCCGCAAACCTTCGAGGTGCCGCCGCACGTCGCCCGTGATTTGGAGGTCGTTTACCGCAATACAGGCAACCGCGCAGAATCCGTGCAGTTGGGCGCCGCGTTTCCGCCCAACTGGTTCATGACGGTGACCCCCAACGCGTTCGACCTCAATGTCGGGCAGAGCGCCACCGTTGCCGTCCACTTCGTTGTGGGCGACAACGAGCGACCGGGGCTGACCAACCTCGTGATTCTGCATGACCTTGCTTCCGGCGGGTCCGGGACGACAACCATTCCGGTCCAGGTGGTTGCCCGCGACGCCGTCGGGTTTGGAACGGAAGGCCCGGCCAGCGTCGCGATGCAACGCGGCGAGACCGTGCGCTTCAAGGTCACGCTTGAGAACCGCGGCACCGCTGACGCCAGCGTTGACGTCGAGGCCACGCTCAACCGACCGACCTGGATTGCGCAAGTGACGCCGCGCCACTTCGAGCTTGCACCAGATGCGATAAGCCAACTCGAGGTTGCGCTTACGGCACCCCTCGACGCCGCCGATGGCGAGCAGGCCAACGTCCGGCTCACTCTGGCCGGCCGCCCCGGAGCCGAACTGGACCTCGTGGGCGTCGTCGGGGCACGTTTCGAGCCGTCGATTGTCGCGCCAGGTCGTGCCAACGTGGCCGCGGGCACGATCGCGCAAGTGAACGTCACGGTCCGCAACGCCGGCAACGTGGCCGATCGCTTTGATGTCACGGTTACGGGCATCCTGCCTGACGGATGGAAGATTTCCCTACAAGACGGGCCGACGCCGCGTAGCCCGATTCTCGAACCCGGCGCGGCGGCACGCTTTACGGTCCTGGTCGAAGTCCCCGAGGGGGCAAACGGTCAGCGCGTGCAGTTGCGCCTCCAGGCGGCAAGCCTCGGTGACAGTGCAAAACTCGCCGAACACGTCATCCTGGTCATGGTGGACCGCGACTCCTCGGACCAGGGCCAAGGCACCCCTTTCCCAACTGCAGTCGTGATGGCCGCTTTGCTGATGGCTGTCGCCCTGCGCCGCCTTTCCCGCCGGCCCGCCGCCTGAGGGTCCATTTGGAACTTTGGTTTCTTTCCGCAGCGAAGCAACCAAGCGAAACGGCTATAACCTGACAAAACAACCGTCGCCCCGCAACGGGGTGGCGGTAGGCCTCCCCTATCTGGCAAACTCGGTGATCATCCAATGTCCGTCCAGCCCGAACCCCGCAAACTGAAGCTCGCCAAGCCCATGGCCATGGCCCTCATGCTCATCATGATGGCGCCCACGTTCGCCGCGCCGGTCGAGGCCGTGCTGAACTACACGAGCGACGAACAGGATGCGCAGATCCGGGCCGACTGGGGGCCGGGAGCGCCGTTCGGCACCTGGCGCAAAGCCAACGAGCCCGCCAAATTCTACTTCCACGGCCTTGACGGTTGTGGCGACCTCAGTGTACCGGCGCTTACCACAACGTGCGCCCCGAGTCCGGTCGGCGCGCCGGCAACACCGCCCGGCCAGGCGACCTGGTGGCTCGACACGCGGACACCGCGCAACGACTGTCCGCCCGTGACGGTGGCCTGCAAAGCACCGCAGGAGGTCACGCTGCAAGCCGTGGACAGCACGAGCGGCGCCGGCCCGCTCGTCGGTGGCAACACCCTTGACTTCGACAATTTCAATTGCTTCGTCAACAATCTGCAGGTTCTCGATGAAACCACCATCAGCGCCTTCGACGGCCGTATGTGGATGCGCGGCAATCGCGTCGACCAATCCAGACTGCGTCTCTACGTGAGTGTCCTGAACTCTGATTGCACGGTCAAGACCGTGAATGCCGCTGAGTTCGATCTTGCCACGTCCGTTCCTGACCAGACGGGCTCGCAAGTCTTCAATCCAGGCTACGCCCGGTTTGACGGCACATGGACATTCCCCTTCGTGGACCCGACGCAACCCTACGGCATCGTCATCCAGAAGGGCGAGCGCATCCGTGTCTCCGTCGGCCTCGTCTGCGACGACGCCGCCACCATCTTTTGCGACGGCGATGCCACTGTCGCCTTCGACGGCTGGGGCTTCGAGAGTTACTTCACGATCCACAGCGATTCGGCCCGCCTCAACCAATGGACAGCCAATCGCTTCAACGAGGTCACGAACCACTTCCCGCACACTTCGGCCCAGAGTCCGGCTGACGTCAACGACCGCACCATCCACTGGAGCGCCACCGAATTCAACACGTGGGGCCACATGGACACCAATACACCGGCAACCCCGCCCCCACCGGCAACCCAACTTGACCCAGGCTCGCCGTGTAACTTGACGGCCGGCAGCGCGGACTATCGCGAGTTTGCCGCCGGCAACTGCGCCAAGGACAACTTGGACGAGATGAAGATGCGTCTGCGCGTCAAAGACATGACGCCGGGCCACGCGGGCTACGATCAATACGTGCCCCTTGACTTGCGCCTCGGCCTGACGGTTTGGGACTCCTCGGTCGGCCAGGACACCTCTTTCGTCGGCTGCTGCGACGCCACGTTCATCAACCCCATCCAGAGCCGCGGGCCGACGAACCAACTCACGGACGATGTCGACCGCAAACTGGGCATCGCAAACTACCAGTTCCGCATCGTTTACGCGAAGGACTTCCTCGATGGCGTCTACCAGATTGAGTTTCAGGAATCCTCCAAGCTTTGGGTCTTTGCGACGCAATTCGTGGTCGGTAACACCGGCTTCGACTTCAACTTCGACGACGAGCACATCGTGACGATTGACGGCACGACGGTGGACCACCGCGTCGCCCTCAACGAGCCGACGAAGTACAGCCTCCTCGTCACGAACTCCGGCTCGGTCTCCGACACGTTTGGCCTTGCCATCCCTGTCCCGGGCAGCGGCTGGACCGCCTCGGTTACGCCAACACACGTGACCCTACCGCCCGGCGGCGAGGCCAAGGTGGACATGCTCGTCATCCCGCCCACGACGGCGCGCGCTGGCGACTTCAAGGTCGTCTCCGTCGTTGCGACAAGCACCGTCACCAACGACATCAAGACCCTGTACACCAGGACAACTTACACGGCAGATACGACGCCGGAGGCGCCGTACTTGTGGTCGCCGCAAGACGAAGTCAACACGAGGCCGGGGCTTGCCACGAACTTCCCCCTAATTGTCTACAACGGCCATCCTGATGCGGATGTTGTTGGCGGTTGGAAGCATGGCCCGGTCCGTGACAACTACGTGATTACAAGCACCATGGACCCAGGCAACCTCGCCTGCCCATCGGAAGGCTTCGTCGTCACCATCAACCCGACGTTCCTGCCAGTTTTCGCCGCCAGTCGCGAGGCCGTGACGGTGCGCGTGCAGGCTCCCGCCGAAGCACCCCCAGAATGTTCATGGACTCTCCACTTCAAGGCTTGTCGCAGCGTCAATGATGGCGCCGCCGCCCTGTGCAGCCCCGAACTCGTGATTCCCATCAAGATTTACGCGATTGACGATGTCAAAGTCTCAGTGCTGAAGCAGCAGATAGACATGCGCGACGGAGAGTTGGATCAGTACCATGTCTCTTGTCCCGGCCGGGCTCCCGGTGGCGGGCCGGGTGTTGGCGGCGGCGGGCCTGGCGCCCCCTGCACGTACGTGGCCGACGACCAGGACACATTCTTCGATGATGGTTCGCTTTTCCGTTTCCTCGTGGAAAACCGCGGCGACCGCCCCGATTCCATCGAGTTGTCCGGTTCCTGGGCGCCGTGCCGTCCCGGCTCGTGTGCGCAGAACCAAGGCTGGGAAGACCGTGGCGACTGCGAGGTTGGCACTTCCGGTAGCGTCTACGGCGACGGTGTCCCCGACGGCTGGCGCTACCGCCTCCTCGGTGGCAGCCCCGCAACCGCGCCCATGGGCCCGCCGTCCGACCCCGGCATGACCTACCCGCAGCCGCCCGGAGCTGGGCCGGCCCTTGGGCCGCGCTTTACCCGCGACATCACCGTCTGGGACGGCACGCCGCTAAGCACAGGCCTCATGCCGGACACGGGCGCGCAGTACGGCGCCGGCCACGACGCCAACTTCGCTGGCGAGGCACGATTCGGCCGGCTGACCTTGCCCGCCCACACCAGTCAGTACGTGTTCGTGGAACTCAGCTGGACGCCGCCTTTCAGCAGCGATAACGACAACAATAGCAACCCCTTCAACACGGGGTGCGAGGGCGTGCAAGTCGTGGATGTTCCGGCCGGTGAGGCTGGCGCCACAGGCGTCGCGTGCACCGCATTCATCACCGGCAGCTGCGCTGTGCCGCAGAGCTACCGCTACTCGGCACCTAGTCCATGGGCGACCTTCCGCTTCTCTTACCGGTCGGGCAACGATGACTCCATTCGCGGTAACCTCGACGTGACGGCTCGCCTCACGAACCGGGACGACCAGGTCGATACAGAAGGCAACGACCGCGACGGCATGCGCCACAAGGTCCTCATCGAACTTGGGCCAGAACAGCCGGTCATCGGCTTTGCCAACATCGACGCCCTAGATTCGTCTGCGACCTACAACATGATTGCCACGAACCTGGGCAACGAATACGACGACCTGCTACTTAACGTCGACAACGGCCAGAACGGCTGGAAGCACACCATCGTTCCGCTCCCCAATCTTGGCAAGGGCGACGCCATCCAGAGCACAGGCATCCTGCCTTCCGGCGACGGTGGCGCGGGGATTACGCAGCCAACACCATTCCCACCGAGCGGACCTGGTACGCCGCGCGCCAATCGCGACTGCCGCATCACGGACGCCGGCAGCCAACAGATGACGTGCCACTCGATCGGCGTGCACGACGCCGTGTACTTCCAGGTAAAGGCGAAACCCCCAACGGGCGCCGCCGTCGGTGCCTATGACGACATGGCCATCGTCGTCTCCAGTTCGCGCGCCACGCTCATGAGCCCGCCCCCGGCGGCCGGCGGCGTCGACGACAAGATCACGGTACGCTCCTTTGTCCAGGGCGTCTTCGGTTTCGCCCTTTTGCACCCGAACGACAGCCTGCTCGGCTACCGCGGCCAGACCATTGCCTTCCCGTACACGATCAAGAACGTGGGAACCACCAATGACCTGTACAACGTCGCCGTCGCCGAGGCAGACAGCGCCTTCTACAACGCGTGGAACCCGAAAGTCTCGTCGTCGCAGTACGTCGCAGTCCCGGCAGGCTACGAGTTCCACGGCTTTGTGAGTGTCACCGTTCCGAGCGACCCGCTGCTCGCGGAAATCACGGACCCGCGCCTCGTGCAGCCGGCGCCAGCCATCCGGCCCTTGCGTCTTGAAATCCAGAGCCTGCAAGGCTTCGGCCAGTCCGGCGTGCTCGACTTCTTCCCTGTCGTCACCGAAGAGCCGCCCCTGAAACTCTCGGCCGAGGCGGCAACCATTGCCCACTCGACCCTACAGGACCTCGCTGGCGGACGCATCCGTATCACCGCGGACGCCCCGGACTACCAGACGGTTCTGTTCAACGGCTACTACCAGTCGGAACCCAGTTCCGTGGGTGTTGGCGGCCAACCGGACTTGCCGTTCGGTTTCAAGTTCATGTGCCTCCCCAGCACGCACCCGGACTATGACGTCAACCGTAAGTGTTACACCCCGTACCCGCCGCAAAACGAAGTGCAATGCCAGAACTGCAATGTGCCCCACATCGTGCTGCCGCAAGTCGATTCCGGCGGCCGGGCCATCCAGCAACTGGAAGTCTTCGTTCCGGCCAAGCAACTCGGTACAAGCCGTGTTGCGCTCCGAATCCAAGGCATCGGCGACGACTGCGACCTCATCTTGCCGGAAAACCCGAATGACTGCGGTTTCACCTTCACGGACGCCATCATCAACATGGCCTCCGTGTACGGCGTCGAACTCACCGCCGTGCCGCGCATCGGGGAGCCAGCCTCCAGCAACCCCGCCCGCAAATTTGTCCCACCCGGCACCCCCGGCGGCAGCGTTGCGGCTGGCGGCACCGTGCTGTTCGATGTCGATGTCGCCAACACAGGGCTCTCGCCGCAAAGCGTCCTCTTGTCCAACTCGGACCTGCCGGACGGCTGGCAACTGTTCTACAACACCGTGAGTCTCACGGTCCAACCGCCAGGCTACTTGCTTGCCAAAGGCGTCGAGGACTGCACGACCCTCGGCGAGCCGGCTTGCTTACCGCTTGACCCCGTCACCACGAACCGCATCGAAATCGGCATCGTTGCCCCACTCGATGCTGAACCCGGCGACACGGCCTCGGTCCTCATCTTCGGCACCGTCCAGGAAGACACAACCCAAGTCGCGCAGTTGCTGCTGGAAGCCGTCGTGGGCGAATACGACATGATCGTCACGGCGGCACCGCCCGTCGAATGGGTGGCACCGCAGGAACGTGGTATCTACCCGGTGACCCTGCAGAATGTTGGCGACTTGCAGGACGTTGTCCAATTGCAGGCCATCCTGCCAAGCACCGTGGCCGACACCTTCCCGACCCAATGGGAAGACTGCGACAACAACGACCCGCTTATGCCACCCGTGCCGCAGCCTGCCGTAGGTGACCTGCCCAGTTGTTACCTCATCCTGGAGCCTGACGAATCCAAGACGGTCCGCGTCTTTATCCAGACGCCCGGGCAAGTCGCCCCGACCGGCTCAGGCCCCGGGTACACGGCCACCATCTCGGCTCACTCGGTCTACCGCCCTGCGTCGGCTGCGACGACGGCCGTTACGCTGAAGATTCTGAACTACGAGCTGTATGATGTCGATGGCGACCAAGCGTACGAATACGCCGTGGACAGTTGCACCGTTTCACAGTACGACGGCTGCAAGCCCAATGCCAGCGATGGCTTCGAGACGTTCCGCGAAAACTTGCAGGGAGCGGGCATCGTCACCCAGAGCCTGCGTGGATCCTTCGAGTTGGAGCAATTCCTGAGCCCGCAAGGCCGGGCCGATTGGACCGATTCCGATGGCGTCCTTACCTACCAGGTGGACGTTGACTTCGACGCGCGCGTCGACCACCTGCTCGACACGACTTCCGATGGCATGCCGGACGTCGTCTGGGTCCCGGGCAAGATTGTCCAAAAACTGACCTTTACGCGCGATGTGACGGCGGACCAACTGCCCGACTACTTCATCGACCTTGAGGGCGGCACCGAGTGGGACGTCGTATTCGACTTGGCACTCGGGCGGGCCTTCAGGCTAATCCCGACCTTCGTGGACGGCGACGGCTACCCAGACTTCATCGTCGACCTCAACATGAACGGCGTTATCGACCTCAACGACACCATTCTCTTCGGCGGCCCCAACGGCGCGCTGCGGCGCATCGAGTACAGCGCCGACGTCAACGGCGACGGCCTAATGGACAAGGCGGTCGACACGAATGGTGACGGTGCCCCAGACTTCTGGATTCCGGCGAATGCCGACGGCACCATATCGTCCTCCATCGCAATCATCCTGAAGGACGTAACCGGCGACGGGGTGCCCGATTGGACCTACGATCATACGGGGAAGGGCGGCCGGCCTGACCAGTACTATGACCCGGTGACCAAGGAAGCGCACGCGATTGACTCAAGGGGCGAGTTCCTGCGCGACATCATGCAGTACTGGTTCATCCTGCTGTTGTTCGGCTTGGCCATGGTGCTCTTCGTCGTCCTCGTCGTCGTGACGCGCAAGAGGTAGTCCATGAAGACGCAAACGCTGTTCTTGCTCGCCTTGATGCTCGTTGCACCCCTTACCGCAGTGATCCCCGTGGGCGCGGCGCCGCCGGACCGGCCGCCCGTCATCGTGGCCGGCCCCGACCAGACGGTCAATGAATCGGCGGACAACTGCACGGCGCCGGACGCCGGCTTCGGCGAAACCTGCATCCATGTTGCCATCAACACCCGGTACGCCGCCGAGTGCGGCCTATCTGCGCTCACGTACGACCCCGATTGCCAGAACCTGAAGTTCTCGTTCCGGGCAACACCGTTCCCGTGCAACCCCGACCCGACGACCGGCTCGCCGGGGGGCGGCGTCCCGTGCATCCCAATCGGCGACGGCAGCCAGTTCATTGATACGACTGCCGCCCCGTTTACCGGTCCGGGGGCGGCATTCATTTCGGCGCAGAACTGCCAGCGGCCCGCCAACACCTTGCCGGGCACGGCGCCTGACATCCGCATCGTGGCGGGTGACCCCCAGGATGTCTTTGTTGACGAGCCCGAGGAGGGATTCTTTTCCTTCCAGTCGCCCAAATTGCAGCCCGGGCAGACGACGGCCTGCATTTATTCAATTGACGTGCTGGTCTCGGATAGCCAGACGAGGCCGGCGCAACCTGCGGCGCCGTCGGCAGGCGTCACCGACTACACCCTCGCGATGGACACAATCGTCATCACGGTGAATCCGGTCGCAACGGATCCGCTCGATGTTTTTGCGGACGTATTGGCGTTCGTCTGCGACACACCATACCCGAATCCAAACATCCAGTGCGTGAACAGAACAGGTGCGGACATCGTGGATGACCACGGAAAACACATCCTGTTTCAGTATGGTCCAATCTACGATGACAGGGAGACCCGGGCCGTCCAGCTCCTGCTTTACGTGTCGGAAACCCAGAGCATCCTTGTGCCGCTGACAAGCAAGATTGTAACCGTGCCCTTCCAGGCCAATCCGCATCAGGACGAGCAATCCTACTGGGTCGGCCAAGTCCCCGTCGACACGCCCGCCCTAATCGTCGGCACTTACCTCTACCACTCGCGAGTATACGACGGCCAGGGCGGCGTTTCCATCCACGAAGGCGGCGACGATATCGAACTCGGCGAGTTTGAGGTCACAGCGGCACTTGCACCGGATGATACCTTGAGCTACCCGTGCAGCCTGAACGGCGCACCGGCCCAACTGGGCCAGGGAAATGCGCCCTGCATCCAACTATCAACCTCTGCCGCGGCCGTTTTCACGCCAAACAACTGCTTCCCCGGATTCACCAGGGAACCGCCGCATGCGCTGGGCACCGGTGAGACGCTGCGTCCCCAAGTGTTCTGGGCCTTCCCAGTGACGGAACTGCCCGTCGCCCCCATCTTTGACCACAATCTCATGGGATGGAAATTCACTTATCAATCCTGCATCCGTTCGACGAACGGCGACGGGACAGTAAGCTTCCTTGCCCAAGGCCCCGAAGTCGAACTCCGAGCGCCGTACTTCATGAGCCTCGACACGCTGTTCGACGGCGAGCAAGAAGTCGCGTTGCGGGCCTACGACCGTATTGGTACGGCGATTGCGCCTGTCGTCATCCCCATTGTCGAGGACCGCTCGAAACCGGTCTTCGTGACCGATATCCACGACGTCAATTACGAAGGACTTCCCTTCCAAATGGTCGTCTACGTGCACGATGACATCGGCACCGCCGTGACGCTCCACATTGATGCATTCAATCGTACGGCGGCCGGGAAAGCCGTCCACCACGACGCTTTAATTGTCGCCAACCAGCTGGCCTACGACGGCAACGGCTGGGAGATTACGCTGCCGCGGCTGGGCGACATGGTCCCGTTCGACATCTTCGGCACGCAGGACTTGGGCACCACGTGCGACTACCTGTACGACCAGAATGGCGACGGCCTTTTGGACCGTGCCTACAGCCCCGCGACACGCACGATGATTGAACTCATTTCGGTGGAAGGCGCGACGGGCACGATCGATGTCGTCGTCGACCTGAACGCAAACGGCGAGGCGGATGTCGGCGAGAAACTCCTCGTCGGCGACCCCACAACGATCATCCGGAATGCTAACCAGTGCATCGATCCCTTCAGTGACCAGCCGCACTTGCAGTGGTTCCTAAGCGACGCCCCGACGCAGGTCTTCGTCTTCAACCTCACGCGCTTCAGGCTAGGTGACGCGAACTACCAATTCACCATCCAGGACGTTGTCTTCAACCGTTTCGCAGACCCATCATACGAATTCTCGTACGCAGGCGAGACGTCGCCGACCAGCTACCTGGCAGGCACCTTCGAGACCCGGCACGCCGTAGTGGATGCGATGGTCGAGAGCATCTCGGTCAGCGCCGGACCATTCCTGGCCGGGGACAAGGTGAGTGTCACGGTATTGGCCAAGCAAGAGTCCCGGCTGGTTCCGGCGGTTGACCCCGCGGACGCACCAATCGTGCCGCTCCAACTGCTACTCTCGCTTCCGGGATCCGGCGAATGCCGCAACCCGGCATCCTCGGACCTGCGGCAGTGCTTGCGCATCTGCCCCAGTAGCACCAACGTTGGTTGCACGGGAGTCCCGACCGCAACCGGCGTTACGTATACGAACGTATTCACGCGCCCGCTCGTCGGAATCAACGCCGCGACGATTGACCCCTACGGGATTGTTCCCGAATATGCACCACCCGAGGTTGTGGCGATTGCCCTATCGGCGTATCCGGCCGGCAAACACACCCTGCATGCCGAGGTCTTGATCCCGGATTCAGTAGACGATGACGACCTCGCGAACAACTTCAAGACCGAGACCTTGGAAATCTACCTGGGTCAGATTGTGGTCGGCGCCTACCCTGCCAACTCCGTGCCGCAGGGCCGCGTCTTCTACATCCGCGCCGAACGCGGCTCCGCTCAAATCCAAAACGGTGCCGTCGAGATTGATGCATCGGGAGCCCTCGTCGAGTACGATCTCCAGTTGAACCAGGTAGGCGCGCCGCGCTACGAGTTCACCTACCAAAACGAGGAGGGCGAAGATCAGGTCGCCTACTGGGAGCCCCAGACCCGCTACTCCCGTGTCTACGGCAAGGACTGCAGCGCGCTGACGGATGCGGAGAAGCTCGTTGATGCCCGTGCCACGCCGCCCAAGGACCCGCAATGCCGCGCGATTACGGTCATCACGCCGGCCGTGGCCACGGAACCCGAGAAGAGCACGCCTGGCTTCGAACCCATCGTAGCCCTCCTTGCCTTGGCGATGTTGGCCTTCCTGCGGCGCCGCAAGTAGCGCCGCGACCGGACCGGTTATCCGCCCCATGCCTCTGGCCGCATTGTGACATGGCAAGGGCGCTTCCTGGGCGCCGCAGAGGACATCGGCAGGCTGGGCTTCGTCCTCGATTCGGGCGGCAGCCGTTTTCTCTTCGATTACGGCATGGAGCCTGACAAGCCGCCCCTGTACCCGTTGGAGGCGCCGCCCATCGACCGCGTCTTTCTGACGCATGCTCACCTTGACCACTCGGGCATGATTCCGTGGCTTGCCGCTCGTTACGACGCCAGCGTTCTTTGCACGCCGCCGACGGCCGAAGTCGCAACGCTTCTGCACCGTGACTCATTGAAAATTGCGCGCAGCGAGGGTTACCCGGAACCGTACGGCGACGCCGACATCGAGGCCACGATTGGCCTGTATGACCACCAGGACTTCCGGCACCCAAAGCCGCTCGGAACCCACACCATGCGGCTGCACTCCGCCGGCCACATTCCAGGCGCAAGCCAGATGGAGCTGAAGGGCCCCAACGGCACCCTCGTCTTCACCGGCGACCTTTACACGAAGCCGCAGAGGCTCGTCATGGCGGCGACACAGACCAAGGCGGACGTGCTCTTCATGGAATCCACGTACGCGGGCCGCGAACACCCCGAGCGCGCCGACGTAGAGCGCGAACTTATCGACTACGCACATGAGGTGCGTAACCGCGGCGGCATCCTGCTTGTCGCGGCCTTCGCCGTCGGGCGCGCGCAAGAACTCGCCATGGTGTTCGAAGGAAAGGGCTTCAACGTTTGGCTCGACGGCATGGGCCGCGCGGTTGCGAAAATCTACGCGCAAAACCCTGAGTACCTGCGCGAGCCCGGCGCGTATCAACGCGCCATGGCAGGCGTCAAGGACATCCGCAACCACCGCGGCCGCAGCGTCGCATTGCAGGAAGCGGACGTCATCATTTCGACCGGAGGCATGCTGGATGGCGGCCCCATCCTGTTCTACCTCGACGCCGTGCGCAATGACCCAAAATCCGGCCTCGCCATCACGGGCTACCAGGCCCACGGCACGAATGGCCGTCGCCTTCTCGAACAGGGCGAACTCGACTTCGACCCCCGGGCCCCAGGCACAAAGGTCCACAAACTCGGCTGCGAGGTGCGCAAATTCGACTTCAGCGCCCACGCCGGCCATAAGGACCTCGTCGCTTTCGCGAAGGCGACGGGCGCAGACGACATCGTGCTCTTCCACGGCGACCAACGTGAAGCACTCGTCGGGGATCTCTCCGACTTCGCCACCGTCCACTTGCCGATGCGCGGCGAGCACTTCGAAATCAAGTGAGGCGTTGCTGGCGGTGGCATCGTACGCCCTTGGATTCTCGGATGCGGCGGGCAGCATGCGACGGAAGCCGGACTGAGGGCAAACTTGCAATGGTCGTCCTGCCATGTGTCCGGGGACACGGCTTCAGGCCGGTTAGTCGTCGGCGGCACTCGCCTTCCGAATGCCCTCTTGACAGCAGGAGACCGGCAAATCGATCGCGAACTCTGACGCTCCCCGCCAGGATTTGGACGCTCGGTTCCCTGGGGGGCCAGGCGGAGCTAGGGCCGGAGTGCAGGTGCGCGTCGAGACTTGCGTGGCCCCCTCACGTCATGAAGAGCGTGCCCGACCAGGTGCGGGTCGACGTGTAGCCCTCATCCGATTCCTGCTCGGAGCCCGAGCAGTCGTAGCGGCCAGGCCCCGCCAAGACGCAGGCCCAATCCGTCGCGAGGGTCCATTCGTCGTCGTCCGGGGCCGTGCCGCCCTGAATGTAGTCGTTGTGCTCATAGCTCGCAGGGGCCCACCTGTCTACGGGGCAGTGGTAACTGTCCCAGTGGCCTTTCAAGGCCCCGTACGACTCGAACGAGACCTCGATGGCATCGTCCTCGATGGCCCCTTCCACCGGGCGGTCGTACGCGATGCCCCAATTACTCGTATCGTCCAGGCGGCTGCACGACGGGTACCCGGGATCCCAGGACCCTTGCCCCGTCGTGAAGGTGTGAAGATCCCGGTTGCCGGTCCAGGAGGCCGTGGAGCCCATGTCGACCAGGCGTCCGCCCTCCTTCTTCATGCGGACGTGCACGATCGCATTTTCCATGGTCGTTTTTTGCCCGCCTTCGAGCTGGACTTCCTCGGAGGAGCGGTACACGAGGTTGCCAGTCACGCTCGGACACGACGGGTGGTTGTCCGGGTCCAGCGCGTGGTCGACGTCGAAGCCCCCCTCGCCCAGGAGGGCGGCTTGCCGAGCCAGGGACAACACGCGCTGCACGTCGGCCGGGTCCTGCGGATCGAAGCAGTCGGCCATCATCTTCTTCCAGCACGTGTCGAGGGCGGCCGACACGGCCGTCGCGACCGCGTCCTCCCGTGCGGCATCGGCAAGCCCCCACATCTGCGACATGCGCATGAAACCAAGCGCGGTGTGCATTTCCGCGTGCGCGACGCGGCAGTCCACCTTCATGCGCGCCAAGAGAGGTTGGATGACCTTCTCCCAGGTCTTGTCGGTGATGCGACCGAGCTTCTCGGCGAAGGCCGGGTCGCCGGGCGTCCCGTCGATTTGGGCTTGGCGCTCCCTGGCGAAGAGGTCCTGCGCCGCCTGCTCGAGCTGGGAGTCCCATCGGACGGGCTGTCCGGTGGGGGGAGAAGCCAGGGGCGAGGTGGTGAGTTGGCCGATGTGGACCGTGTAGATTGTGAAGTGCAGGACCTTGACGACGAGCCGGTCCCCCAGGGGCTCCAAGGGCCGTCCGTGGAACCCGTCGCCTAGGTTGGCGCTGTAAGCCAAGGCTGGCCTCGCCACGTCCCCATCGGCGGGGAACACCTCGAGAGTGGCCCAGTCGTAGAAGCGCAGTCCCTCCGGCTCCAGGCGCACGCCCGCCATGTCCGTGTCCGGGACCGAGAAATCCAGGGTGGAGACAGGCGTCATCGTGATGGTGGTCTCCTCCAGGAGCGCCAGGGGCGGCACGGTGAGGACGAAGCGCGTCCCGTCGGCGGCCGTGGCCTCGATCGTGCCACCGCTGGCGGGCATGAGGCGCGAAACAGCACGCCCCTCGTCAAGGGCCGCCGTGACGTGCAGGGGCGCAGGCTCCACGGGGCCCGGCGGGATGTAGGGGGCCATGGCGTGCAGTTCGCGCACGGCCTTGGCTGAATCGGCGGTGGCGGCCAGAGTCGGTGGCACGTCCCCGCCGTCACCTTCGCCCCCCGGCACGGATGATGTGAGGCTCTCCGCGCGCTCGCCTGTGCAGCCCGCCAGGATGACCGAGAGGACGAAGGCCAGGGCGACAGTAGTTCTCAAAAGGGGCGCTGACGGCACGGCGTCACGACATGTCCAAGCAGTAAGAATGTTTGGTTGGCAGCGACGGAGAGTCGTGCGACATCCTCCGACGCACCATCGGCGCCAACAGGGGGCGGCGCTTGCGTAGCCTCTTTATGCCACTTCATGTGCCGAGCGACAGGGGAACGTATCGTTTCGCCGCCTTAGCTCAGTTGGTAGAGCAGCTGATTCGTAATCAGCAGGTCGGGTGTTCAAATCGCCCAGGCGGCTTTTTCCTCATGCAACGCTGCATGGACCCGTTGCGTCCGGTCCCGTGCTCGACGCGTGGCTATACCGCCGCGATGACCTGTGCCGCGGCCCAATTCTGCAGACTCCAACAATATGGGTTCTCGCCTGCCGTCTTGACAAAGGGGCGTGGACCGAGAATGATGAGCAATTCCTGCGCCCTTGTCAAACTCACGTTCAACCGGCGGTGGTCTTCGTGGGGTTTGGCGGGGTGCAGGGTCGTCAAGTCGAACAGAATCACGCGCCGTTCATTGCCCTGGAAAGCGTCCACCGTGGCAGCCGTCATGCGTGTCAGATGCGCGGTTTTTGTTTTGCCTGCCAGAACGGCGTCGGTGAAAGCCGCCGCTTGGGCCCGGAAAGGGGCGATGTAACCCATCTCTCCTGGCGCGATGCCATGACCCATGAGTTCCTGAGCAATGCGGATGGCGATTGCCGTGTGCGTCGGGTTTGCGCGGCTGGAACCGACTTGCGTACTCTTGTTGCCAGGCGTAGCGGTCGTGTCGATCCACACAACGCGTGATGTGACTGAGCGCCCCAAGAGTTTGCCAACGGGGATTGGTTTCTGCGCTGCATGCGACGTGACACGGCCGCCGTAGATGGCGTCGCGACTCCACTCATAGATGGACGGCTGGCAGCGGAATTGTTCATCCAGGAGAACGGCGAGGTCGGGGCGCAGCATTTGCAGGAGTTCAAAGTGGCTGCGTTTGTGGTTTTCATCTTGCGCGAAGCGGCGCGAACGGACAATGGGTGGCAGTTGCAATGGGTCGCCGACGAGGACGAGGCGTTTGGCGACGTAGTGTGCAATTGCCGTTTTGGGCAGGGCGTTCATGCCGGCTTCATCGACAACGACGGTGTCGAAGGGGGGGATTTCCTGGTTGTCCAGGTCGGAGGCCAAAACGGCGGCGGCCAGAGCGTCGAGCGTCATGGCTACAATCGGCGTTTCTTGCAGTTTGGCAAACAGGGGGCGCGATTCGGGGTCCTCTGGATCCATGCGGAATTGGCTTACGCGCTTCTGGAACTTCGCTAGGTCGGGGCTGACCCTGCCGGCGTCACCGAGGCGCACAACTTTTGTGGCCAGGGCTGGTGTTGCGTGGAGGGCCTTGCGAATGGCGTTGTCGATTGCGACATGCGTGTGACTCGTGACGAGCACTGTTCTGCCGCGGCGGACTTCCTCTTTGATAAACCGCGCAATGACGGTCGTCTTCCCCGTGCCCGGCGGGCCCTGGATGAGAACGACGCCGCCTTCGGGTAAATTGCATGCGGCGCGCAACGCCTTGGCCTGCCCGGGCCGCAACTCCCCCTCGTCGAGGCCCGCCACGGCGGCAAAGCGCAGTTTCGGCAGGCCCTGGGTGTGCTCAAGCTCTGTGTACCCGTGATGGCGGCGCTTCACGGCCAGAAATGCCTTCAGAAGGTTGCGGTAGAGTGTGGCGTTGCTGGCCGGTTTTAGCATGACCTCGGCGCCCTTGCGCAGGGTGCCCCAATTGCGGTCGGCGGCAACGGCCTCGAAAACATTCCCGGCGCGCTGCAGAATCTCGACGTTGCACGGTTCATCCTCGCCCGCAAGCCATCCCTCCACCGTCGCGCCCGGCGCCAAACCCCGCGGGTCGCCGGACGTGGCTTGCAGCCGAACGACGCCCCCTTCCGGTTGCGCCGCTGCGTTTTCAACTGTGCAGCGGACGCCATTGCGTTCCTGTTCCTCTTCTTCGGCGCGTACCTCGTCCTGCAACGCCTTGACCTGTTCGGCAAACCCGGGGATACGCGGGTCCACGACGGGGCTAACGGTCAGGCGATGGCAGGTGGAACACGATGTGACGATGGACGGGCCGAAGCGGGTCCGGGCTGGGACGCCATTGCCACAGCCGCACCCCTCCACGGGACGCGCGACCCTGACGGAGGATTTGAGAGGAGCGGGGCTGAATTGCCAGATTGGACGGGATTAGTTGTAGCAGCGGGGAACCGGGTCCTGCAACTGGCCCTGCGGGACGTCGCAAACCGGCCAGAGGGGCGGCGGCATGGCTGGGGTCTTGTCAGGCAGGACCGCCGCGACCTTCTCAAGGAGTCGCTCGGTTGTGTGCACGGCAGCTTCGATTGTCGGGGTCACAATTACCTGCGCCCAAGCGGCAAGGACGGTGGCCGCATGCATCGTCCGCTGCGCAAGCAGGTCTAGCGCGTCGAGGGTGCGCGCCGCGCGGTCCAGCACGGCGCCCGGTGTGCCTTCTGCTTCGGCGTGCAGGATTTTGGCCGACGCCGTCACTTGGCCGGCCAGTCGGGCAGCGTCGCTTGCCAGGGAACGGGCTGCGGCCTGCATGTCGAGCCATTCCTGCTCGATGTCGCTTGCCCCTCGGCCGACCGCGATGTTGGCAAGGTGGCGCACTTGAGCGGCCATGACGGATGCACGGCCTGCAACGGCCAGCGCGGCCTCGGCTGTGACCTCGAGGTCGCGTTGTGCCTCAATCGGGCCTTCGGCGGCCCGGAGAATGGCCTGCCGGGCCATGGTCTTGGCATCGGACGAGAGGAGGTCCAGTTCCAGCGCCATGACTTCTAAGGCCGCGGCCTCCGGCAGGCTTGCGTCCACGCTTGACTCCAAACAGGTTTGGCAGGACGCGACCGCATCCGGCGCTTGGTGGACCCAGCCCGGCATGGCCGATACGAGAGTTCCAGCGAGGATAAGGAGGAGAAGTACCAGGATTCCGGTTGCAGGCTTCAGGATAGGGTTCATGACCAGCACCAAACGCCCGTCGGCCGGGGGGCCATAACAAACCTGGGTCTGCCACCACCTCCCACACCCCGACACGCCTGGCCAGGTCCGCGCCCGGCCAAGCCACACGCGCTCAGGAGGCGTCCACTGGGGCGCGGGGTTCAAGTCGGCCCCAAAGTATGAGAGTTCGTGCAAGAGACGGTCATGCGGGAACTAGCCAACCGCACCAGCCAATCCATCTTGGCCCTCCTTGCGGTAGAACCCTCCTATCCGCGCCGCATGGGGGCTCTTCTGGGCCTCTCCGAGAGCGAGGTGGCGCGCCGGCTGAAACGGCTCGAAGGCCTTGGCCTGGTCGAAGGGCGTTGGGAACGCCAAGGCAAGAACGTCAAACTCTACCGCCTCGCGGCCACAAGCATCACGCTCGCCATCACCCCGTCAGGGCTCAGCGTCCAAGTGGGTCAGGCTGCGGCGCGTTCTGCCCCGGCAGCCGTCGTCGTACCCATCCCGGACGATACTGGCTTCGTTGGCCGCCAAGCCGACCTTGGGGTCCTCGCTGGTCCCGAACCCGTTGTCCTCGTCCTGGGCATGCCCGGGATCGGCAAGACCTCGCTGCTGGCGCGTTTTGCCCGCCAACAAGCGCCAGAGACGCCGATTTTCTGGCGTTCCTTGCGGGGCGTCGAATCCGTCGCTTGGCTCGCCAATCAAGTTGCCCTTTTCCTTGCCCAACACGGGGACTCCCGTCTGCTGGAAAATCTCGGCACCGACGCAACGCAACTTGCCGACGCAACGATTGCTGCAATGGATGCCCACCCGTGCCTGTTCATTCTCGACGAAGCCCATCGTGCGCAGGACCCGGCGGTACGCAACTTTCTGGCCGACGCGGTTGCCCGCGTGCGCCACGGCAAACTCGTAGTCGCAAGCCGTGAATGGATCGTCCATAACCCGGCCATGCCTGGCCTTGCCGTTTTGCGGCTTGCCGGTTTATCCGATGACGACGCGGCCGACCTGTTGGCCTCGCGCGGCCTTGCCGTCGATGCCAATTTGCGGCCCCGCGTGCGGGCTGAATGCGGCGGCCATCCCCTTGGGCTGCAATTGCTTGCCCAAGCAGCCCGCCAAGCCGGCGGACTTGAACCCCTCCTGGACCGGATTCCTGAACACGACTTGGAGACCTGGCTCCTACAGGAATTGCACGACGGCCTCGACGATGACGAACGCACGGTCTTGGCCCACGCGAGCCTGCTGCGGCCCGGCTTCAACCCGACGGACCTGGCGGCAGTTTCCCGTCGCCGCTTGGACACTGCCCTCGTCCGGTTGCGCCGCCGGATGCTGGTCAGCGAGGCCCGCGGCACGTTCCAACTGCACGAGGTCGTACAGAACTTTTTCTACAGCCGGCTCGAAGACAAGGCCGCCCTGCACGGTCGCGCCGCCGCACACTTTCTGGGTAAGGGAACGGTCGAGGGACGTCTCGAAGCCATGCATCACCTGCTTATCGCGGGCCAACGCGGCAAGATCCTCGAACTCCTGCAGGAAAACCTCGACCTGCGCGACTTCGACTTCGTGGACGCTGGCTACCAAGCCCTCTATTTGTCCATTCTCGCCATGTTTCCGCCGGGTGAGGTGCGCGACCGGCGCCTTTGGGGCCTCATCCAAGACGAGAAAGCCGACATCAACATGCACGCCGGCAACGCGGCGACGGCGCTCCCCCTCTACCAGGAAGCGCTCGGGGCCTTCCGCGACGCTGCCGACGCGCACCGGTGCGCCGATGCAGCATGGAAGATCGGGCTCGCCCTCGAAGGGCTTGGGCGCCGCGAGGAGGCGGACGAGACCTGCGCCAAGGCCCTCGCTGCGGCCCCCCGCGAGGGGCCCGAACGTCGCCGGTTGGCAGAGTTGTCGGCTCGGCTGCGCGGCGTGCCTCTGGCGGAGGTTTCGGCGGAGATTCTGGCGGATGCGCGGCCGCCTACCGGTGCCGTGCGCAACAAGCGCGTGGCCGGCCGCCAAAGTGCTGCCTCCAGGC
The DNA here is from genome assembly GCA_964627625.1 of uncultured Halobacteriales archaeon. Lineage (GTDB taxonomy): Archaea > Thermoplasmatota > E2 > JACPAO01 > JAHFTW01 > JAHFTW01. The sequence continues at coordinate 62,562 of CAZVJB010000009.1, read as the reverse complement.
CCGCGCCGGCTTGACGCGTGACCAACACGCCCATAGGTGGGTCGCGCCGTAGACGCGTCGTGACTGCGGTCCGAGCGCACTTGGCCAACGGCATCCTTACGCTTACGCTTGCGCGGCCGGAAAAAAAGAACGCACTCGACCTCGACTCGCTAGCGCGCCTTGCCACGGCAATCGAGGCGGCGGCCGTCGACCCGGCCGTGCGCGTCCTGGTCCTTGCGGCAGACGGTGACGTCTTCTCGGCCGGCGGCGACATCCAGGTTATGCGCGACTTTGCTGGCGACGCACAAGCCACCCTCGTGCGCCTGCGCCGCGGTCTCAACCGCCTCGTCCACAGCATCCACGACATCCCCAAACCCGTAATCGCGCAGGTGCAAGGGAACGCCTACGGCGCCGGTGCCGTCCTGGCCTTCCAATGTGACTTGGCGGTCGCCGCCGACGATGCCCAGTTCTCTTTGAGCTTCCGCCATGTCGGACTGATTCCTGACACGGGGGCCACCTGGCTCTTGCCGCGCCTCGTCGGGCTCCAGAGGGCCAAGCACTTGGCGTGGACGGCCGCGCCGTTCTCGGCACCCGAGGCGGCGGCTTGGGGACTCATCCTCAAGGCTGTCCCAAAAATGCAGCTTGCGGGGACCATTGCCAACTTGGCGCAAGCGCTTGTCGAAGGACCCGCGGCCGCAATGGCCCTGACAAAGCAGGCGTTTCAACGCAACGCCAACGCGACTCTGACCGAGGCTTTGGAGCGCGAAGCGCACCTGCAGGCCGCGGCGTTTCTGACGCCGGAGCACGCTGAGGGCAGGGACGCATTTTTTGCAAGGCGCAAGCCGGACTTCCGCCGCTTCTAGACTCGTAGTGTTGACGAAAGCCCTTTCAACCGCCTTTTTCTTCCTATACCATGGTTGGACGTTGGGCAATCGCCTCGTTTTTGGCAAGCCTGCTTGTTGCCTTGGCGGGATGCGCGACATCGGATGTCTCGACGGTGTCGGCCGATGGCGCTGCTCGACCAACAACACAGTCCGAGCCGGATACGCAGGACCTGCCCGCCTCGACGAGTACGACTTCATCCTCCACGACGTCAACCACAAATCCGACAACCACCGCCGAACTGGAGGAAAACGCGACCACTTCGCAGCCAGAAGTGCCGCCTACGCCCCCAAGCCCGCCGACGCCTGTTACGGTGATATGCGAATTCAATAACGTCGTCATGACAACCGCTCCTGTCGTCGGCCCTCTGGGCGCGGGTAGCGGCCTGCCAATATGTGAAACAGGGACCATGAAGTCGGACACGGGGGGCCGCTTTACCAGCGTGAACGTCACTTTGGATTGGGGAGGCACCGGCACATGGAATACCCCCATGCTTGTTCTGGGTCACAACGAGGACGAATTGGATTCAGTTCACGCCTCGCCGAATGCCGGGCCAGTCAACATTGATTTCCCACTCGAAAGCCTTTCCGGGTCCTCTATCGAACTCTGGGCGCATCTTGACTCGCCACAGTACGCCATGGTCTCTGCAAGCGGAACCTTCACGATTGTCGTATCATGACAGCGTAAATCCGATTACCGCAAGCAATGGCAATATGGTTTTTAGGGCGGTGACCTAGGCCTCGCCATGAGTCGGTTCACGATTGCTGCGGTCCTCCTGGTTGTCACGGCTTTCGCGGGTTGCGCAAGCGACGCCCCGTCGCCGTCCGGCGACGATTCTTCCTCTCCTGTTGAAGGGGCCGGCCCGGCCGGTGCGACGCCAACCTCGACGACAACCTCGGCAAGTTCCGCAACAAGTGGCTCGAGCGGTTCTTCGTCATCCACGAAGGGCGGGACCACGTCTTCCGGTACGTCCTCGAACGGCGCGACCGCCGGTAACGCCTCCGCCGCGACGCCGACGCCCGTTAGCGCCATGTGTTCGGCGCCTGCCGTCTTCGTAGGCGGGGGCGGCTCGGCTTCCTGCACGACCGACAACATCGTCTCTGACACGGGAGGTTCGTTTACGGCCGCCCACGCTACATTTACGTTCACGGGAGCAGCACCCAATGGCGTCTTCGAAGTTCTCAACGAGACGGGGGTCGTTCTTGGGGCGGCAACGGGCTCCACGTCACCAATCACGCTGGACTTGGCAGCCGACAAGGTCCCGACTGTGACGACCTTTACGCTGACAGGCCGCGTGACCCTCGCTGGCGCTACCGTTCTGGCGCAAGGCTCGGTCACCTTCGACCTGTCGTAGGACGGATTGTCCCTAAGCAAGCCTTTCACGCTGCGCGGGCTGCGCCACGCGATGGACATCCGTACGGTCACCGTCGTCGGCGCCGGAACGATGGGCGCCGGCATCGCGCAAGTGTGTGCGCAGGCTGGCTATCGAACGTACCTGCACGACGCGATCCCCGCCGGCCTGGAACGTGGCGCCGAGCGCATCGTTGCGTTCTGGGACGCCGGCATCGCCAAAGGCAAGACGACGCCTGAACAGAAGGCACAGTGGCTCGCAAACCTCAATTGGAAAACGCCGCTCCAGCAGGCCGTCGCTGGCAGTGAACTCGTGATTGAGGCTGTCCCAGAACGGATGGACCTCAAACAAGCAATATTCCGCGACCTGGACGCCTGGGCCCCGCCGCACGCGGTCCTTGCCACAAACACCTCAAGCCTCAGCATCGCCCAAATCGCTGCGGCAACCACGCGGCCCGCCTCCGTCGTCGGCATGCACTTCTTCAATCCCGTTCCCATCATGAAACTGCTCGAAATCATCCGCCACGACGCAACGTCGCCTGCAACCATGGCCGCGGCCCGCGCCGTCGGAGAGCGGCTAGGAAAAACCACCATCGTTGCAAAAGACATCCCTGGGTTCGCAACCAGCCGCCTCGGCATCGTGCTTGGCAACGAGGCCATGCGCATGCTGGAGGAAGGGGTGGCGTCGGCTCCCGACATCGACACGGCCATGCGTCTCGGCTATGGCCACCCCATGGGCCCGCTGGAATTGTCGGATCTCGTTGGCCTCGACGTGCGCCTTGCGATTAGTGATTACCTGCACGCCCAATTTGGCGGCGAACAATACCGCAGCCCGGCGTTTGCGCGCAAACTCGTTGAACGCGGCGAGGTCGGCAAGAAATCCGGAAAAGGCATCTATGATTGGGCCACCGGCCAACCCAAGGAGCGCCCCCTGCCATGACGGATTCGCTTGTCCTGTCGCGCGACGACGGCCGCGTGCGCATCCTAACGCTGAACCGCGCTGCCTCCCGCAACGCCCTCAACGCCGCAATTCGACTTGACCTCATTTCGAACCTGCAGGAGGCGGAAAATGATGCGAGCGTAGGGGCCATCGTCCTTACGGGGGCCGGGTCGGCTTTCGCGGCCGGCGCCGACTTGGTCGAACTTGCGGCGCGCAGCACGGAAGAACAGCGCCACTTCCTGCAACCGCCCAACATTTACTCCGTGATTGAAGGATTAGGCAAACCCGTTGTGGCGGCCGTAAACGGCCATGCGCTTGGCGCCGGCCTCGAGCTTGCGACCGCGTGCGATGTGCGCGTCTGCTCCGAGGCCGCGAAACTCGGGCAGCCCGAAATCAGCCTCGCCCTTATCCCGGGCGGCGGTGGCACCCAGCGCCTTGTGCGGCTGGTCGGCCACGGTCAAGCGAGCCGTCTCGTCCTATCTGGTGACGCGATTGATGCGGGAGAGGCGCTTCGCATCGGGCTTGTTGACATCGTGGCAGCCAAAGACAAGGTCATCGAGCAGGCAGTCGATTTAGCATCCGCAATGGCCCGCCACGACCCGGAGGCGCTTGCAATGGCCAAACAATCCCTGCGCAACGCCACACTCCTCCCTTACAAGGACGGTCTCGGACAGGAAATCGAGTTGTTCGTGCGCCTACATGGCCGAACGGAATCGAAGGACCTTGTGCGCGGATTCCTCGACAAGAAATGATGCGTATCGCGCCCTGGCCGCCACGCACATGAAGCAGGAAACCATCGGCCCGCCAATCATGCATGACGCACGGACGAATTGGCCGCACGCGGGCATTCCTGTTATTGATGGGCACGTCCACGTCAACCGCTTCGACCTCATGACGCCCGGCGCTCAAGCCCTCATCCGCCAGAATCCGACCTTTGGGCTCATGCAGAAATTCATGGCGAGCCCGGAAGCGTTTCTGGAACACATGGACCGCGAAGGCATCCAGCAATCATGGCTTGTGAACTACTGCGCGAAGGAAGTCATGGGCTACGGTTGGGAGGTGAATGAGTGGGTCGCGGCGTACGTCGAGGCCGATGCGAAGCGGCTCGTGGCGGTTGGCGGATACGACCCAAGGCACGACGGCGACGGGGCCGAGGCCGTCATGAAACTCGCCGATTTGGGCATAAGTGTACTCAAGGTCCACAGCGTCCACCAGCACCTTCTCCCAGACGGCCGCCGCCTGCGTCCGGCTTTGGCAGAATGCGAACGCCGTGGCATGCCGGTCATATTCCACACAGGCACCAGCAAGTTTCCCGGCGCCAACGACAGGTTCGGGGACCCGGCCCGGTTGGCAAAGGTCTGCGCAACATTTCCGCGCTTGAAGGTCGTGATTGCCCACGGCGGAAGGCCGCTCCAGACGAAGGAGGCGCTCGCCGTCGTCGCGGAGCATCAAAATGCTTGGCTAGATGTCTCAAGTTGTCCGCCGTCGCGGTTGCGCGACTATTTTGGCGACCTGGAGGCGCTCGCGGCGCGCACACTCTGGGGGTCCGACTGGCCTGGCCCCGGCGTGCCGGGAATGGGCAAGAACGTAGCGTCGTTCCTAGCGCTTGGCTTGTCAGACAAGGCAAATCGTCTCATCTTGCATGACAACGCCGCGTCGCTGCTGACGTGAGGCCATGCTGCGCTAGCGCTTTACCGGAGCGATCGTGGCGAGCCATTCCAGCAGAACTCTCTGGAATTTTTCTGGCTGCTCCAACGGGGCCGCGTGCCCGGCTCCGGGGATGAGTTCGTAACTGCTCATGGCAAAAGCGTGGGCCATGCGGCTGCCAGCATCCGGCGGGGTGATGACGTCGTCCTCCCCGACGGCCACAAAGACCGGGAGTCCCATGCCGGCGAGTTTCCCCCGCATGTCCGGGCGCTTGCCCAGCCCAGCAAGTGCCGCCACGGCGCCGTCCACCGAATTCTCCAGCATCATTGTCGTAAGGAGTTTGGCGACTTCTGGCTTCTTGTCACGCGTCGCGGCTGTGACGAGTTTGGGCATCATCCCGTCCACGAGCACCTGCATCCCCTTTTCGCGCACGGCGGCGGCGGTGGTCCGACGACCGGCCTTCGCCTCCTCCGTGTCCGCGTCGGCGCGGGTGTCAATGAGGCCGAGCGCGCTGAGGCGTTCGCGGTGCCGGTGCGCGACTTGCAGGGCCGCGTAGCCGCCCATGGAGAAACCCAAGAGAACGCAACGCCGGATTGTCAATTTGTCCAGGAGGAACGCAACATCGTCCGCCATGGCCTCCATCGTCGACGCGCCGTCGCCGAGCGGAGACTTGCCATGACCGCGTAGGTCGGGGACAATGGCGCGGTAGCCGGCGGCGGACAGGGCCTTGGCGGTCGGCTGCCACATGCGGCCATCGAAGGGAAAACCATGCAGCAGGGCGATGGCAGGGCCGGTGGCGGGGCCTTGTTCAGTGAAGTGGAGGTCGACGGTGGGCATCGGGCCGGCGAAGCCGCAAGACGTTGATGGGAGTGCCGGTCCTCGGATTCAGCGACAGCGGCCGCATTCGGTGACATCGGTGCAATCGGTGGTTTGGCCGGGCGTGGCCACGCCAGCCAAGCAACCACCGCTTCCACCAATTGCACCGAACCGAGGCGGGCGGGTCAGCCGAACTTTGGTTCCCGCTTTCCGCGGAATGCGGTGACGCCTTCGGCAAAATCCTTAGTCCCGGCCGCGGCTGCAATCAGGCCCCGTTCCAAGTCGAGCTGCGTGCCAAAGTCGTGATTCTCGGACGCGGCAAGGAGCTTCTTGGTCGCACCGCGGCTGTGTTTGGCCCACGCGCCCCACGAGCGCGCCACCTCGATTGCTCGTGATAGGAGTTGGTCCGCTGGGACGACCTGGTCAAGCGCGCCGGTCACGAAGCCCTCGTCGGCGTCCATGACCTCGTTGTTGAAGAAGAACTGCTTGGCGCGTTGGTGCCCGATGAGGCGCGGCAAGAGCCAAGTGGCGCCGCCGTCGGGGGACAGACCGAGGCGGAAGTAGCTCGCCGCGAAGCGCGCTTGCGGACTGCCGATCCGGGCGTCTGCGACGAGGGCGAGGCCGAGGCCGCCGCCCGCCGCAACACCGTTTACTGCCGCGACTAAGACTTTGGGGGAATCCTGGATTTCCAAGAGGAGCGGATGCAACGCGGCGGTGGCGTCGAGGACCCATTGAACGGCGCTGCCCGATTGTACACCCTTCTCGAATTCGCGCACGTCCGCGCCGGCGCAAAACGCCTTCCCGGTGCCCGTCAGCACGACGGCGCGCACGGAGTCATCGGCCAGGAGGGCTCGGAAAACGCCGTGGAGTTCCGTAACGACCTTGGGGTCGAAGGAGTTCATCGACTCTGCACGGTTGAAAGTGACGACAGCAACGGCGCCGGGCTCACGGGTGACGGTGACGAATTCCGAAGACATGGCCTGCGCCAAAGCGGCGGGTGTGAAAAGCCCTAGGGGCACGACGGCCGCGTGCCCGGGTCCCAACCTCCGTGTTCATCCCAAAAGTCGAGGGCGGCCACGACGACCTCCCAAATGGCCTGGCGATGGTGCAGCCGGCTTTGCATAAGCCGCTCGTGTAGAACGGTCGGAAAATCGATGGATTTGAAGTCGGTACGGTTGGTCATGGGGGTTTCCTGGTTGCACGTGCATGCACGGGTTTGCACGTGCTAGCACGGGCACGCACGTGCAGGTGACCCGCGACCTTTCCATGCTCGCCTGGGGCGAATGAAATGACTCGCGGATTGCGCCTTATCCCAAATTCACGTTCACGTTTTTCGTGCGCGTGTAGAAGTTCATGGCGTCGCGTCCCTGCTCTGCACCGATGCCAGATTTCTTCCAGCCGGTAAACGGCGTTTGTGGGAACGTGATGGGGTACTCGTTGACGGACACCATGCCGCACTGGAGGTCGCGGGACAGTTTGTGGGCGCTGGCGAGGTCCTTTGTCCAGACGCCGTTCAGGAGGCCGTAGTCGGAGCCGTTTGCGAGTTTGACGGCATCGTCGACGGTCGCGAAGGGCATGACGCTCAGGACCGGGCCGAAGACTTCCTCCTTCCAGGTGACGTTGTTGGCCTCGACGTGTGTGAGGATGGTCGGTTCGACAAAAGCGCCCGCTGCGAGTTTGGGGTCGGCGGGGGCCTTGCCGCCAGTCACAAGGGTGGCGCCTTGGTCGGTGCCCTTCTGGATCATGCCAAGCACCGATTTACGTTGGCCCTGGCTGACCATGCTGCCGATGCGGACGCCTTCTTCGGTGCCGATGCCGAGTTTCCAGGTCATCGCTTCGGCCTTGACGGCTTCGACGAGTTGGTCGTGGATGGATTCGTGCACAAGCAGGCGCGAGCCTGCCCAGCACATTTGTCCTGCGTTCATGAATATGCCAAAGCAGATGCCCTTCGCGGCCTTTTTGATTTCCGCATCGGCGAGGACGACGTGGGCGCCCTTGCCGCCGAGCTCAAGGGTGACCGGTGTGACGTTTTCTGCGGCGGCTTTCATGACGTTGACGCCCGTTGCGACGGAGCCGGTCAGGGTGATGCCGTCAACGTCTGGGTGGGAAGCGAGCCGGCCGCCGACCTCGCCGCCGGGGCCTGTTAGGACTTGTAGGACACCTTTGGGTACCCCCGCGTCTTCCGCGAGTTTTGCCCAGCGCAGGAGCGACAAGGGCGTGAGGCTCGCTGGTTTGGCGATGACCGTGCAGCCGGCCGCGAGGGCGGGGGCGATGGAGCGGACGGCGAGTTGCAGAGGGAAGTTCCAGGGGACGATGTGCGCCGTGACGCCCAAGGGTTGCTGCAGGGTGTAATCGAGGCGGTCGCCGGGGACCGGAATCGTGCGGCCCTCGACCTTGTCGCTCCAGCCGGCAAAGTATTCCAGCGTCCAGGCAGCAAAGCGCACGTCGCCGGTTGCTTCCTTCAGGGTCTTGCCGTTGTTTTGCGATTCAATGAGGGCGAGTTCCTTGGCGTTGGCGTACGTCAAAGCCGCCAATTTTTGCAGGATGCGCCCGCGTTGGGCCGGGTCCATGTTTTTCCAGTCCTTTGACTCGAAGGCGGTGCGGCTTGCGGCCACGGCAGTATCGACGTCGTCCTTGGTGCCGCGGGGCACTTGGGCAAGGACTTCGTTACGGGCGGGATCGACGACATCGTCCAGGGCGCCGTTGGACTTCCATTCTCCGGCTAGGAGCATGGGCTGGACTTGGGACATGCCTTCGGTGACGGGGGAACCCACGAAAAGGCTGGGGGTCGGCATGATGGGTCTAGTAGGCCACGGTCATGCGTCGGCCGACATAATGTTCGCCCTCAAGTTCGTCCATGAAAGCGGCAGCGTAGTCTTCCATGCTGATGCGGCTCTCGCCTTTTGCATCGGCGACCAACGTGTCGCCACCGAGGCGGAATTTCCCCGTCCGTTTTCCTGGTTCAATCCGGGCGGCGGGGCTCACGGCTGTCCAGTCGAGGCCGGTGCCTTCTTCGCGCAGGACGTCGAGCGCGTCCTTGTGGGCTTGTCCAAGCCAACGCCACTCTTTGGGGAATTGCGGCGTGTCCATGAGGATCTTGCCCTTGCCGACTTTGAGGCTCCCGGCGCCGTTTACGACCATGACGCGCTTTATGCCGGCCTCGCGGGCGCCTTGCAGGAGGGATTTGGCTGCTTGGGCGAGTGACTCGGGGCTGTCGCGGGCGGGTGCAATGGCTGAGATGATTACGTCATGGCCGCGCGCGACGGTGGAGACTAGGAGCGGGTCGGTCACGTCGGCCCGCAGCGGCCGTAGGTTTGGGTGCTCGACGTCGAGGCGTTGGGGGTTGCGCATGACGGCCGTGACTTGGTGGCCACGCGACAACGCTTCCTTGGTAATGCGGCGCCCGAGGTTGCCGGACGCGCCAAAGATGACGATGCGCAGCGGCCGCGCCTCGGCAAGCGGTGTAGGTGGCAAACGTTCGCGGAAATTCACGACGGCGGGGCCGGTCTTGCGCACGCGAGGTGGCTCAGATTGGGCGGGTTTCGTGGTTCGAGTTGCGGCGGTGTGTTTCCTTGCCGCAACGGTTCGGATGGCCACCTTGCGTGCGGCCTTGCGGGGCGTGGCTCGGCGACGTGATGACTTCGGGGCCGCCTTGCTGGGGGCCCTGGTCTGCTTTCCGGCCGATTTTCGGGTGGTGCGTCGTGTAGCCATGGCAATCGACCAGAGGGCCATACGACGATCCAGCCATAAGCACGGCGGTAAGCGCAATCGGTCGCGGTAGGAAGGTATGTCAAGGGGGGCGGACAAAGACATGTTTGGCCACGACCGCAGCCACAACCCTTCGGGGGGTCGCCCCCCACAACGGTTGCACGGCAAGCCACGCGACCCTGAAAGTCAAAGGGGTCCCACACAGTGCCGCCGGCGCCGTACCACTTGTTCGGCTCGGTCGTGACCTTTCATTTTTCTAGTTGCCAATTGGGCTAACGGCTAACGTGTTTCGAACAAAATCCACTAACAGGTCACTCTCGTTGATCCGACGGCGGCGACGAGTTGCACCAGGACCTCAAGTTGAATTTGTATACGTTGAAAGCCGCCGGTCGGGGCGAGCCACGCGCGACCGCAGGGAGCGCGTACGCGAGGGTCTGGCGAGCCCAGGCGCGAGCCGAAGGCGAGCATGGCGGGCGAGGGCCGCCGGCGGCACCGCCCTTAGTTCGACGAAACAGGGATTGCAAGGTTTTCGGGCAGCGCTTCGTTGGCCCGCCGGCTTTTATCCGAATGCAGAGTCCCCGCAATGTCATGCCCGCCACCGCCGTCCCCAAGTCGAAGGACTTCATGGAGTGGTACAACGAGGTCGTTGAAGTCGCCGAACTCACGGACAAGCGGTATCCGATCAAGGGCATGAACATCTGGCGGCCGTACGGTCAGCGGCTCATGTCGGCAATCGACGCGTTCACGCGAGCGGAAATGGTGCGCACCCACCACGACGAAGTCGCCTTCCCCCTCATGATTCCGGAGAAGCTCTTCATGAAGGAGGCCGACCAGATCAAGGGCTTCGGCGCCGAGGTCTTCTGGGTGACGCATGCAGGCGAGAACAAGTTGCCTGATGGCGAACGGTGGATTGTGCGCCCCACGAGCGAGTGTGCAATGTACGAGATTTTCCCGCTGTGGATCCGCTCGCATTCAGACTTGCCCTTGATGACGTACCAAATCTGCAACGTCTTCCGTTATGAGACGAAGCAGACGCGCGCCTTCATGCGGGTGCGCGAAATCCACTTCTTCGAAGACCACTCCGTATTCGCCACCGAGGAACAAGCCCGCGCCCACGTCGAGATTGACTTGGACATCGTGCGCCACGTCTACGAGAAACTCGCGCTGCCCGCAATCTATTCGCGGCGCCCCGATTGGGACAAGTTCCCAGGTGCCGTCGACTCAACGGGCGCCGACGTCGTCATGCCAAGCGGCCGAACGCTGCAATGCGCGACGGTCCACTACTATGGCACTAACTTTGCCAAGGCGTACGACATGAAGTACGAATCCGAATCGGAAGGCCACAAACTGTGCCACCAGACGACGTACGGCATGAGCGAACGCCTGGTCGGTGCCGTCGTGGGCTGCCACGGCGACGACAACGGCCTCATTCTACCTCCCGACATCGCGCCCATCCAAGTCGTCGTCGTACCCGTCCTGTTCAAAGGTACGGACGAGGCTGTCGTCGCCGCGTGCAAGACCGTGCGCGATCGGCTGAGCCTCGCCGGCTTCCGCGTCGAGCTGGACGAACGCAACAAGTCCGCCGGCGAGAAGTACTACCACTGGGAGCTGCGGGGCGTCCCGCTGCGCCTTGAAATCGGCCCCAAAGACGTCGAGAAGAAATCCGTCTTCGCCGCGCGCCGCGACATGGGCAAGGACGGGAAGCGCGCGATTCCGATGGACGGACTGGAACAGGGCGTCATGGACACACTGGCATCGATCCAGAAAGCGCTCCTCGACCGCCAAGCCGCCTTCGTCGCAACGCGCATCAAGCACCCGAAGACCCTCGACGAAGCCAAGACGCTCGACGACGAGGCACAAAAGACGCCGGTCGGTTACATTTTCACGATGCCAATCTGCGGCACCGAATGTGCGGCCAAAGTCGAGATGACCCTGGACATCAAGACCTTGGGCGTCCCCGTCGATGAGACATTTGCTGCGGGACCGTGCGGTGTGTGCGGGAAAGAGGCGAAGGACACGCTGCGGTTTGCGCGGACGTACTAGGATGCGCGTTTTCCCCTGCCTAGCCGTTGCAGTCCTGAGCGCGGGTTGCCTTTTCTCGGACCCGGCCGAGATCGGAGTCGTCAACGAATCGGGGGTCGGCGTCAGCGGGTCCCTGCAGATGGTCTTCGTCGTGGCGGGCCGCGAGGACTTCAACGAGACGAAGTCCTTCGAGATGGAGGTCGGCGGCACCTTGGAGTTGTTCGACGATGGTGGCCTTGCCAATGAAGTCGGGACGCTCCGGTTCACGCTAGCCATGGCCAACGGTACGGTGGCTCATCACGCTCTCGAAGCGTGGCAACCGTACCACCACGGCCCAAACCGGATTCATGCCTACCTCCAGCCGGGAAGGATTGCCTGGTCTGCGGGTTTCGCGGATTAAGTTCGTGTCCGGACCACTAGCACACAATCCCAACAATCGCCGGGCAATCCTCGGAATCCCAGGCCGCCATTTTCTGGTCACGGTCTATGGAACGGCGGCCTGGGATTGCGGGGAGTCAACGGCGATTATTGGGAATTTTCCCGTGATGCGCTCGACGTGCAGGGCGTCCTCGCCAAAATTGATGAGCAGGCCGAGCGGCATCCTGGTCGATTTAAGGTAGTGCGCGACTTGACGGCGTTCGCGGCCGCCGACGGCGGGGAGGGCCTTCAATTCCAGGACGACGGAGCCGGCGCAGACCATGTCGGCGCGAAAGGGGACACCAAGCGGTCGGGATTCGAAGAACAGGGGAAGCGGGACCTCGGACTGGAAGACCACGCCCGCATCGGTCAACGCCATCTCCAGCGCTCGGTGGTAGGCGGCTTCGAGGTAGTCTGGTCCGAGGTCCTTGTGCACGCGCATGGCGGCGCCGATGATGGCGTAGGTGAGTGGATCGTCCACACCAGCAGAAGGTCATGAGCGTGCTTGGCCCTTGGCGGGGGCGAGGTGAAAGTCCACACAATCAGCTTGCATTCCCCGCAATCCCGGGCCGCCGGCACTTGGCCACGTGGACTTTCTATTCTTCCTCGTCCGCCTTCTCCTCACTCTTCCCCTTCGCGGATGCGCCCGTGGGTTTGGCCATCTTCGCCAATTCCTTGAGCATCTCAAGGCGTTCGGCTGCGGCCTTGTCGGCGCGGTTGACGTCCAGCTTCGGGTCAGGAGCCATGCCCCCGACTTCGCGCAGGATTTCTTGAGGCTTGCGACTCGCGCCTACAGGGTCGGGCCGGCGATTTGCCGGGCGTACAACGTCTGGGTGCCGTCGCCGTCCTCTGTGCTGGCAAACACTACGTGGGCGTTTCCGGCTTCGTCGAGGCGCACCTGGAAGAAGTCGGCCAGTTCGCGGTTGCCGGTGCAGGCGATGCCGAGAGTGCAGATGGCGCCGTTGCGGATTGATTCTTCGCGGACCTTGACTTCGCTAAAGGTCGGGGCCGTGCCATTGGCGTCCATGGATTGCGCCATGTAGACGAACCAGTCGCCAGCGGCGTTGTCGGAGAGGGCGGTCGCGTTGTTGCCGTACCAGGCGATGGCGACGTGGCCGTCACCGCTGGCGTCAATCCACGGCATGATGGCGGTGCCGTTGTGTTGGTTCACGCGCACCGGCGTGGACCATGTCGAGCCCTTGTCGTTGGAGGACATGAGGCGGATTTCTTGGTGGCCACCCATGTCCTCGGACCAGGTCAGGAACAGGTTGCCGACGTCGTCCAACGCCAAGACTGGGAACAGGTAGCCGACGTTGCCGGCGGGGTCGAGAATCGTGCTGGCTGTCCAGGTGAGGCCGCCGTCCATGCTCTTCACCATGCGGATGCGGTAGTCGACGGTCGGGGGTTCGGGGCCGATGCCTTGGGCCGCATTGCCGAGGGACCAGGCGAGGTAGATGGCGCCATCCTTCGGGTCCACGACGATGTTGCCGATGGACCAGAAGTCCTGTTGCGTCTGCGTCGGGTCGACGAGTCGGCCGGTCCACGTCTGGCCGCCGTCCGTGGACTTCGTGACCCAGGGGCTTGAGGCGAGGTTGTTGAAGGCAAGGTACGCGGCGTGGTGGGCGCCGGCGAGGGGGCCGACGTCCGGTCCGGTTGCCATCCATTGGCGGTCCACGACCGGGACAAGCGAGGCGACGGGGAAGTAGTTCCAGGTGACGCCGTTGTCCGTCGAAGTGTAGACGGAGATCGAGGTCAAGAGCTGCAAGTCGGAGTAGTAGAGCGTGCCGTCGGATCCTTGCGCCATCTCCGCGTCGTTACCGAAGACGCCGAGGGCGGCTCCGGGGCTGACTTCAGACCAGAAGGTCCCGTTGTTGGACCGCCACATCTGGCCAGGGGCATGGGCCCAGATCGTGCCGTTCGTAAGAAGGAGTCCGGGCTCGCTGCCGGCGCCGACGACGACGGGGGCTGAGAAGACCGGCAGCGACGCGACGGGCGGCAACGGGAATTCATCGTCGATTGTTAGGACATCACTGCTTGCGCAGCCGGCCAAAATGGCGATAAAGAGCGGGATGCCAACGAGGGTGGAACGCCAGGTCATGGAGCGCGCGAGGCCAAACCCCTATTTGGTGCCTGTTGTAGCCCCGTTGCTGCGGGTCAGATCACGCGGCCGACGACAACGAACCCTGCCCCGGCGGCATGGGCCTGGACAATTTGCACGCCGCCCACTTTGGAGGTCCGTTCGACATGAGTTCCGTCGCAGGGGTAACAACTGACGCCGTCAATGCGGATTGCGTCCAACGTCGTGTCGGGTCCGGGGTACGGATCTGGCACCTGGAAATTCTGCGCGTCCAGCGCTCTTGATTCGAGACCACGAACCACATGTTCCAGGCTCACTTTGCGGTCTTGGAGAATCCATTGGTTGGTTTGCCCAAGCCAGGCCGCAAGGACCTTTGGCGCGACGAACGACTCTGCGAGTTCTAGACGAAAGGTGCCGCCGCCCTTCACCGTCGGGTCGGCGACGAGGGCTGGGCCGCCGCCGCGGTGCAGGGCCGCAAGCATGAGGTGCATGGCCGTATGTGCCCGCGACTCCAGTTCGCGCCGGTCTTGGTCGAGGTGGCACTGCAACGTTACGCCGACAGGTGGGACCGTGCCGCGCAGCCGATGCCAAAGGTTGCCGTCGCGAAAGAAGGAGCGGTCGAGGCGACGCTTCTGGCCGCCCTCAATCCAGACCGTGCCCGTGTCGTGGGGTTGCGGGTGGCGGTGGGCATGGCTTGTTGGCGCAAACAGGCTACGGTCCAGCACGAATTGCCCCCCTCGCACGGCCACGACTTTAGCAAGCGCCGTGGCTCGTCGTGGCTCGGTCAGCCACAGCCGTTGCGTAGCAACCGGGTCCACGGCGCCGGCAATCCTGCGCGCCACACAAGCGTGCTGGTGCCTGGGCCGGGGCCGCGTGGCCACGGCGAGCGCGCGCCTGCTTGCCGTACCGGACGTAGGCCGTCGTCCAGAAGACCTAAGATAAGGCGGGCTCCTGGCTTATGCGTGGCAGGCGGCATTCTCAAAGGCTTCGGCATCACGTTTCTCGTGCTTGGCCTACTGGCGCTGCTTGTAGGCCTTGGCGCCGCGGCGTACGGATACTCGCAAGAGCAAGACAACCGCGAGCAAGGGTTGTTTCGCAACGGCAACGAAAGCCGGAACAATGAGGCAACCATCCAGGCCGGCGCAACGGCGGCCGCCGCCGGCCTCGTTATGACGCTGCTTGGCATCATCCTCGCCGTGACGGGCGGGTCCATGAGCCGCCGCGAACTTGCCCGCACAATCGCGGGTTCCGTCGCGGCCGCGCACGCAGGCTCCTCGCGGACCGTTGCAACGACGGCGGCGCCGACTGACGCGACCAAGGCAAAGCCCAAACCGGCCGAGCCGGCCCGCGTCGTGCCGCCCGCCGACATGGCGGCCGCGCGGCGGTCGAACGGCAAGACGGTCGCCGTCGTTCTTGGCATTTTCTGCGCCGTTATCGCCGTGGCGTGGGCGTTTGCTGCAACCGGCGGCTTCGGCGACATTCTCACCCCCGACGGGTCAAAGGGCTCGAACGCAAGTCGCGGCGCCCAATTGACGTTCAACGAGACGCGGCAAGGCATGGTCCAAGGCGGATCCCTAAACGGCATGGCAGTGAACGCTGCTGGCGAGAATGCTGGCGACTTCACCGTGCCAGCGATGAGCGCATCATGCCGCCTTGTCCTGTCGTGGCCGGCCGGCGTTGCCGCGCCCCCTACATTGGCGCTCGAGGTGCGTCAGGGGGACGAACTCGTGGCATCCGGCGCCGGCGCGTCCGGTTTTGCCGTTGACCTGCGGGAAGCCGCCATGGTGGGCGTGACGTTCCGCTACGCAGTCTTTCCCGAAGGCGATGCGGCCTTGGTCGCGCCGCAGGATTTCGACCTGCACATCACCTGCCAAATCTAGGATTTGTTTGGGGCTTGCCTAGTTAAAGGTCCAACAGGTCGCCCGCTTGTGGCGCAACGCGAAGGCATCGTCGGTCGGCACGCCGTCCTCCAGGCGCTGCGCAGCAACCGCGAAGTGCACTCGGTTCTGGTGTCCCGCGAGACGGCAAAGGATCCGCAACTTGAGGCCGTAATCGAGGAGGCGACGAAGCGCGGCCTCGTCGTCCGCTACGTCACGCCCGGCGACCTCGTGCGCACCGTCGGGTCCGCGAGTCAGGGCGTTGGCGCGCTTGTGGCGCCCCTTGCCAACGTGAGCGTGCGCGACCTCGTGCAAATCGCCCGCAACGCCGGTGAAGAACCGTTTCTCGTCGCCGTGGATGGCATCGAAGATCCACAAAACCTGGGGGCCGTCGCGCGGAGCGCGCTTCTTGCTGGCGCGCACGGTCTGATTGTGCCGGAAAAAGGTACGGCAACCATCGGGCCAGGCGCCGTGAAGGCAGCGTCCGGTGCGTTCTCGGTTCTTCCGGTGGCGCATGTTTCGAGTCTCGCAACAGCCATTGCGACGCTCCGGCGCGAAGGCGTCTGGGTCTTGGGCGCGGACGCAAATGGCGGCAAAGCGCCGTGGCGACTCAAACTCGCGGGCGCCGTCTGCATCGTTTTGGGTTCCGAATCAGACGGGCTCTCCAAGCATACTCTGGAAGTCATTGATGAACGCGTCTGCATCCCGACGCCGGGCGGGGACCTGTCCCTGAACGTGAGTGCCGCTGCGGCCGTCTTGCTTTTCGAGCGCGTGCGGCAGTCGCAGAAGTGAGTAAAGGCTTGACTTGCTTGGCCTAGTCCTCTGGCGATTCCGACGTTGCGCCGACGGCGGCGTGCACGCCCATGACCAATCGCTCGAATTCCAAGACGACATTGGAAACCGGATATTTTTTCTGCCCGGCGTGGGCCGAACGCGGCCGCCGCAGGCGCCGCGCGTGATGCATTGCGCCTTGGCTGGCTTGGGGCCGGAGCCTTGGAAAGGCGCAGGCCCCAACCGTGATGATCGACCTTTCTGAAGGTCGCGGGGGTGGCGAAGCGAGCCCGCGCGTAGCGCGGCGCGATGCGGTGGGCCGCCGGGCAGCGTTGCTTGAGGATGCCGCGTCGCATTCGTGACGAAACACAGAGCTCACCGAGACCACAGACTTCCCTCTGTGGGGCTCTGTGAACTCTGTGGATCGTCCGGGGTTGGCAAGACCACAAGCGGGGCTCGCTGCGCTCGCCGGCGCTGCCGCGCGCTTGCATTCTTTCCATTCCATCAAGTAGTGCGCGACGCCGCCGTCGGAGGACTGCGGGAATGGGTCGATGGTCTTCATCAAGCAGGTTGCCTGCTTTTCCACGCGCTTCGCGTTTCCCAGCACGAACGTGAGCAGTACGCTGCGGGCGGCTAGCTGCAGGCGGAATGCCAACAAGTTCATGAATGCCGGCGCTCCGGGGGGAACCATGCGCTCGATCCTGTTCGTCGCCCTCCTGAGCATCACGGCCCTTGCCGGTTGCTCGTCCGATACGCCGCCCGCCACGACCACCACGCAAGCGCCGGTCGCTCAGTTGCCCGAGGGCGTCCTTCTGCACGGCAGGAACTTGGACCCCGCCGCAGCACTCGGCCTCACGCCCGCTGCATACCTTGTGGGCGAGCAGGCGTTTGAACCCACCATCGGGGTCGACGCCGCCGGCAACATCTTCTTTGCCACGGCCGACGGGGCAGACGGCGTCGCCGTCGGTTTCGGCCCCGACATCTATCGGTCGCAAGATGGCGGCGTCAACTGGACTGCCGTGGGCCCGCGTCTGCCCACGGGCCAATCCATTCCCCCTGAGACCAACGACCCGTTCATCTACGTCGATTCCGCAACCGGCCGCGTCTTCCAATTCGCCATGTCACCGATTCTGGTCTGTGCCCCGCTCTCGTGGAGCGACGATCAAGGCGCCACGTGGACAACCAACCCCAAGGGATGCGGCAACAATCCGCCTTGGGACCACCAGAGCATGGTCGCCGCAGCGCCGCGCGTAGCCGCGACGGTGGGATACGAAAACGTGCTGCACCAGTGCGTCAATCAAGTCGCTGGCGCCTCGTGTTCGCGCAGCCTGAACGGCGGCCTCACGTGGGAGCCCGGCGTCCCGGTGTACACGGTCGCCGATTACGATGTCGACTTCTTGTCGTGCAGCGGAAGTTCAGTGCACGGTCACCCCAAGTCGGGGCCAGACGGTACGGTGTACCTGCCCTCGTCGCTTTGCGGCCACATCGCGGCGCTCGGCGTGACGCGCGATGACGGCCTCACCTGGGACCTCGTCACGGTCTCCGACATCGTCCCGGCCAACGTCGACCCCGTCGTGGCAGTCGACGCCAACGGGACGGTCTACTACGCCTTCCTGGACAACAACGAGACGGTGCAACTCGCCTTCTCAAAGGACTTCGGCGCTACCTGGTCTGCCGTCGTCGCCGCGACACCGCCCGGCTTGACCGCCAACATCCCGGCCATGGCGGCCGGGGCAGACGGCCGGATTGTGCTTGCCTACCCCGGCACCCTCGATGTCGCAAACGACGTCAAGGACGACGAACTCGAATGGGCGGCCTACTTCACGGTGAGCGTGGACGCAAACTCGCCTAACGCGACGTTCACGACGATTCGCGCAACACCGGCCGACGACCCCATCGTTCGCGGGCCCTGCGGCCCGGGCCGCTGCACCGGTATGGTCGACTTCATCAGCGTCGTCGTAGGACCGGACGGCCGCCCCTACGCGTCGTTCGTCGATGCGTGCACGGGCGAATGCGCGACCGATGGCCAAGACGCAGGCGACAACAACGACAGCGCCGGACTGCTGGTCACGCTCAAGGAAGGCCTCCTCGGGCCCATGTTCGCTTACCCTGCGAAGGCATAGCGCAACATTGCAGGGGACGACGCAGCGAGACGGTCGCCGTGGCTTCGGTCCGGCACGCATCCGATTGGTCGCCAAGCTTGCAGCATCCACCGATCGCGCTGAGCAGGCCGAACCCACGGCTCCACGGGTGCACCGATTGCACCGAATCCGTGGAGGACGGGCCGCATGCAGAACGCCTGCGTACAATGGCCGATGACCCATTCTCCCAGTCCTCCGACGGCGTCGTCATGTTGCTGAAGGAATGGAACGAACGCAAGGGCGCGCGAGCGCCGGCGAGCAAAGCGAGCCGCACGCCAGATTCGACGGCGGCGTACCGGGGTAGCCCGCCGGGGAAGGATTCATGAGTAGCGAAATCGGGTTCACGCGCAGGAATCGGGTTCATGGAAATTCCCCATTGATTGGGGAAGGACGATGAACCCGATGCGGGACAATGAACCCAATACCGTGCCCGACCGGAAGCAGACGCGTGCTCCTGCTGCTGGCGCGGCAGAAAGCGGGTCGAACAGGGAGCCATCGAAACCCCGGCCGGGCAAGCGCTCCCTAAGGCGGCGCGAGGGCTTGGCACGCCGTGCGCGGCGCGAAGCGAGCGCTGGCGGGGGCCGCCGGGGCACGATTTGCCATCGGCATAGTAGGCCTCGCCATGGCTCTCTGCGAGCCGGACGGCTGGCGCTGCGGTAAGGCCTAGAAAATGGCCCGGTCATCGTTGACGAAATCCAGATGGCCGCGCAACTCCTCCACAAGCCGTTCGATGGCCACGCGCTCCTGGGCTCCCGTCTTCAACGCGCGCAGGGTCACCGCGCCGTCTACCATGGTCTCGTTGTCGACCGTGACACAGATCGGTGTGCCGACCTCGTCCTGCCGGGCGTAGCGCCGACCAATCGAGCCTGACTCGTCGAAGTCGGTGAGCAAACCCGCGCGACGTAGGCTCCACTCAACTTTCTTTGCCTTTTCCGGCAATCCATCCTTGCCGGTAAGGGGGAGGACGGCGACTTGGATGGGGGCGACGTTGCGGCTCAGCTTCAGGCGGACATAGGGTTCACCCGACTTGGTGTCGGCTTCGTAGGCGTGCTCCCAGATGGCGTACAGGATGCGGTCGACGCCGAACGAGGGTTCGATGACGCAAGGGATGACGCGGCGGCCCTGCACGACGATTTCCTTGGTGACGAGGTTGTAGCAGTCGGCGGGGATTTCAATGGACTCCGCGCCGACCTTGACATGCAACGGTTGCGTAGCTGGCTCCGTCTTGGCCACGTTCTCCGTGATGAGCCACTCTTCGTCCCGCCGCGCCCATGTCGTGGCGCGAATTCCGCGGCGCAGCGCTTCGACTGCGTACGGCGACTGCTGGGCCATGGCGGCCTCGGCCCCTTTCCCTTTCTGCTTGAGGGTGGGGAAGAACTTCTTTGACGGCACGTAATCCACGGCTGCAAATGCGATTGCCTCGGGTTTCACAAAGCGCAGGAAATCCGGGTTGAGTTTGCGAAACGGCATGCCGCTTAACCCGTCGACGGCGTCCGTCCCAGACTTCTTTGCATGCTGCGTCAAATCGTAGTTTCCGCGGTCGGCTATGCCCACGCACTCCACCCAGCCGTACCGGTCACTGTGGAACTCGGCGTCCCAGCAGTCGGCGGCGTAGTGCGCCATCTCGTCCTTGAGGTGCTGGCGAAAATGCAAGCGCTTCGGATCCACGCCGGCTGCGACAAGGAATTCCTGGGTTCGTGCCAGCCAGTAAGCCAGCGCCTCGTTGGCGACCATGCCCTGCTTGACCGCGTCGCCGAAGGACAATACGTGATCCTTCTCGTCCGTCTGCGGCACGAACGTGGCCGTGCGCGTCGCGACCTCGGAAAAGCGCGGATGGGTTTTTGCGCCGGGGTCGTAGAAGACTTCAGCTTCCATCATGTTGAACTCGCGCAGCCGCAGCATCCCTTGGCGCGGCGAAATCTCGTTGCGATTCGAGCCGCCAAGTTGCACGACGCCGAAGGGCAGACGTTCGCGGAAATGCCGGAAGAGGAGGGGAAAGTCGGTGAAGATGCCTTGCGCCGTCTCAGGCCGCAGGTATCCGACCCGCCCCGAGCCAGGGCCAATCTCCGTCTGATTCATGAGATTCTGGCGAGCAGCGGGAGAGAAATTTGTGTCGCCGCAGGTCGGACATTTGGCCTTGAGGAAGAGGATTTGGGCGTCAAGTTCGTTGGGTTTGAGAATGCCGGCGTTGCCCTTGTAGCCAGCTGCGGCAACGAGGTGGTCGGCGCGGCTCGGATGGCTCTTGGCGCACTTCACGACGATGTCTGTGAATTCGGCAACATGGCCAGACGCCTCAAGGATTTCACTGGGAGTAACGCGGGGGCAGAAGATTTCGGCCATTGGCGTCTCTTCGGTCGTGACAAAGATGTGGCGCCACAAATCCTCGAAGCGCTTCTTCATGACGGCGCCTAGCGGCCCGTAGTCGTAGAAGCCGGCCGCACCGCCGTAGATGTCGTAGCTCGGCCAGAGAAAACCGCGGCGCTTGGCGAGGTCCATCACGAGGTCGGTCTTGTCGGGCACGGCATTGGCCACGCGGCGGGCGTTGAAAAGGCGTCGGCTGAATACGGCCTTCCAGATACCTGCTTGGCACGCCCTGCGGCGATTTCGTCGTTGCGCCGGCGGCGGCCTGTTGCACGCCCAATCGGTCGCGGCCATGCCTTGGGGGGTCTCGGATGAACCCGATGCCGCCGATGAACCCGATTGTCCCGTTGCATTCACCGCGTCGGTGGACCGTATCGGGTTCATTGGGCAGATCGGGTTCATGTAGAATCCCCCAACGGTGCAAGCGGCCCCCGGCGGCCCGCGCCTTGCCCGCTCGCTTCGCCTCGCGCGCCAGTCGTGCCAAACCCTCGCCTCCTCGCACGCTTCGCGGCGCTGCCGGCTCGCCCCGACCGGGGGCGATTCATCGCGCCATTCCTTCAACAAGTGGACGACGCCGCCGGGGGACTACGGGAATGGTTCGTTGGCCTACATCAAGCAGGTTTCCGCGCGCCGGCCCTTATCAATTCAGCATCGCGAAGCCAGCCGCGCTACGCTGCGCCGGCGCCTTCCGGCTCCAGGTCAGGGGCGGACGTGGATTTGCCGAAGCGGATGCCCAACTCAATTTCCTCCAATTCGAAGCGGCGTTCCAGTTGGGTTAGGAGATCCTTGACGGCGGCTGCGTAAGTGCGTCGGATGCGGTTGACCTTGGGGGCTTCCGGGTCGTCTGGTAGGAATTCCGGGGCCGCGATGCTTGCCAGGTTCGGCATGCCGGGAGCCCATTGGACAAGTTCCCCTTTTCCGCCGCGCGACAGCCCGTCGTCGTCAGGATGGGTGAGATACTCATAGAGGCGGTGCGACAGCAGCATGTCGTCGAGGGCAGGTACGGTCACGTTGCGCGCCATCCAATCCGCTACGATGTCTTCCGGCACTAGCCACCCCTCGTCGTCGGGGCAATCCACGATGAGGACCCGCTCGTCCTCCGAGCCGGCAAGCGCCTCCTTGCGGAAGCCACGGTCCGGGATGATGTGGCAGACGGAGCCGCCCCCCTCGAAATGGAACGGCAAGCCGTCCTCGTCCCAGAACTCCTGCCGCGACACGACCTGGATAGCGCCGGTACCTTGACAGAGCGGATGGGTAAGCAGTGCAACGACTTCGCGCCACGGGATTTCCACGGCGTCTGGCTGGGTCACTCGGCTCATGGCGCACCGCGACCCGCGACGAGAAATCCGGGCCGGCGGTCCGGTGCCTGGGAAAACGGTTGTTCAGGCAGGACGATCCAATCCGCGGCTTGCCCCTTGCGCGGCGGTCCCGTCGCAAGGCGGGCAAGGCGGCGCCCGTTCCAGGTCGCGGCCCGCAGCAGGTCCTCGACGGGGATTGCCGGCGCCCACGCATGCAGCTGTGCAAGTTCCGCCAGGAGGTTTCCGTCCTGCAGCATGCCGTTATCCGTTCCGACGGCCACTTGTACACCGGCGTCGAGCAGCGCAGCAATCGGGGTGCGCAGGCCGTGATGCGCGTTGCTGCGCGGGCAGACGACTACGGGGATGTCGGCGTCGGCCAGCTCGGCCAGGTCGGACCGGGGCGCAACTGTCGCGTGCACGACGAAGGTTGGCGCCAGGGCCACGGTCGCGCCCATGTCTTCGCGGCGCGCTTCGCTTGCGTGCAGCGCAAAGGTCTTGCGCGCCTTGTGGCAGGCTTCCGCCCAGGAGGCAACGTCGGCCGCCTTAGGAAAGTCGCGGCCGGCCGAGAGCCCGATGCCGTCGGCTGCGGCAAGCAATTGCGCCGCCTCCTCCGGTTCAAAATCGTTGCGCGCGGGCCGCCCAAGGATGACTGGGGCGACGGGCAATCCATGGCTTGCCTGGCGCAGCAACGTGACGCCATCCAGGCCGCCCTCGCGGAAATCGATGAAGGCCGCCGTGCCGACGGCCGCCATCTCTTGGACGTAGCCCGCGACGCCCGCCAGGATCTCATCCGGCCGGGCGCGGGCAAGTCGTGTCTCTTTCCATCCGCCTGGCCCGACCAGTTCGTGGACCAAGGTCGGCTTGCCGGGAACCGGGCGCAGGAAGCTGTCGGCTGCGTGCGTGTGGGCGTTGACGGGCGCAGGGACGATCCAGCCGCGTGCCTGCGGCTTGTCGTCGGGCTCGCCGTCGCCCCAAGCCGTGACCTTGCCCGCGTCGACCTCAAGCCAGCCCTCGATAACCTCCGTTTCCAGCAGCATGCGGCCGGCAAAGAGAGGCACAAGCCGTCGCACGCGGACTTGCGACAAAGCCTTGATGGCAGCGGCTGCCATGCCCTTCGTGTGAAGCAGGCCGTCCTTGCCGTCGACGAAGGCACCAGCGGCGTCACGGCACTCGTTGTAGGGCCGGGGGGCTCCGTGCTCGGGCGCTCGTATCGCGAGGTGCCGCAATCCTATCCAAAGCCAGGGTGGGTGGAGCAGGACCCCGCCCTCATCTGGCGCCTCACGCGGCAGACCATGGACGACGCCGTCAGGGCCGCCCGCCACGAGTGGGCCGACGTTGCCGCCATTGGCATCACGAACCAGCGCGAAACCACGGTCTTGTGGGACCGTCGGACCGGAAAGCCCGTGGCACCAGCCATTGTCTGGCAGGACCGCCGGACTGCCGCTATGTGCGCGCGCCTCAAGCCGCACTGGGGCACCACGATTCGTCGCCGCACCGGCCTCGTGCTGGACCCCTACTTCTCGGCCACGAAACTGCAGTGGCTCCTGCGCGATGAGCGGCTGATGCTGCGCGCCAAGGCTGGGCGGCTCGCGTTTGGCACCATCGACGCGTGGCTTGCCTGGAACATCACGGGGCGGCACGTGACGGACGTCACCAACGCGAGCAGGACGATGCTCATGGACCTGCGCACCGGCGAATGGGACCAAGAACTGCTCGACCTTTTCGGTGTTCCCGAAGCGGTCTTGCCAGAGATTGTCCCCTCCGCCGGCATCGTCGCGCGTGGCCCGGGGGTCCAGCCGTCGCAAGCCGCCGGATGGCAGGCCGCCAACGTGCCTGTTGCCGGCATCGCCGGGGACCAGCAAGCTGCCCTCTTCGGTCAAGGCTGCACCCGCGCAGGCGAGGCCAAGAACACCTACGGCACGGGATGTTTCCTCCTGCAACACACGGGGCAAACGGCGGTCCACAGCCGCAACGGCCTCGTAGCGACGCGCGCAGCCAGCACCGGAAGGGCGCAGTTTGCCCTCGAAGGTTCCGTGTTCACCGCCGGCGCGGCCATCCAGTGGCTGCGCGACCAACTCGGCATGATTCGGGCGGCACCCGAGGTTGACCGGTTGGCCGCGGACGTGCCCGACGCGGCCGGCGTGCATGTTGTGCCCGCCTTTACTGGCCTCGGCGCGCCGCATTGGGACCCGGAGGCGCGCGGCGCTGTGTTGGGGCTGACGCGGGGCGTGGACCGGCGGCATTTGGCTCGAGCGACCTTGGAAGGCATCGCGTTCCAGTCGGCCGAGGTCGTCTGGGCCATGGAGAAGGACTCAGCCGTAAGGGTGCCGCGGCTGCGCGTCGACGGCGGGGCAAGCCAAAGCGCGCCGCTCATCCAGTTCCAGGCCGACCTGCTGCAGCGCCCCGTGGCGCGGCCGGCAAACGTCGAGACCACGGCGCTTGGGGCAGCCATGCTGGCCGGCATTGGCGCCGGAGTCTGGAGCATGGACGACGTCCGGCGACCGCGTGAGGGCGACCACCTGGTCAAGCCGCGCATGGCCCCACCGGACGTCAAACGGCGACTCGCCTCCTGGCGCAAAGCGGTCAAGGCCGTCCGGGCGTTCGGCCTGGGCTGAAGCGGCCCGGCCAAATTCCCGTTGCCGCCCGTCGCCGCCAACTGGCTCTTTCAGGCCTTCACCGCTTTCAGGGCGGCCGCAAGCACGTCCATGGCGCCATCAATCTGGGCCGCATTCACGTTCAAGGCCGGAATGACGCGCAGGCTCGACTTGCCGGTGCCGAGTAGGATTAGCCCGCGTTTCCAGCAGGCCTGTTCGACGGCGTCGCGCAGTTTTGCATCCGGCGTGCGAACTTTGGCGGACCCTTTTTCCACGAATTCGAGGGCACGCATCAGCCCGAGTCCGCGATGGTCGCCGATACCGCCGTGCTGGGTTGCCATCTCATCCAGCCGCTTGCCGAGGCGTCGGCCCATCTTGGCGGAGTTGTCCACCAGTTTTTCTTTCTCGAGGACGTCGAGGGTGGCGAGGCTGGCGGCGCAACCGACGAGATTCCCGCCGTAGGTGTTGGAGTGTTTGCCTTTTTGGCGGAAGTCCAATTCGGCGCGGATTGCGCAGGCGCCGATTGGGAATCCTGACCCCATCGCCTTCGCCATGGTTACGATGTCGGCCTTGACGCCGAAGTGTTCGGCAGCGAACCATTTTCCCGTGCGCCCGAACCCGGTTTGGACTTCGTCGGCAGCAAGCAGGATGCCGTGGTCGTCGCAGAGTTTGCGTAGCATCTTGGGGAACATCGTGGGCGGGACGACGTAGCCGCCCTCTCCTTGCACGGGCTCCCAGAAGCAGGCCGCAGTGTCGTGCGGCGGCATGAGGGTCTCAAACAGGACTTCGATGGACTCGATTGCGCGGTTGGCAAGTTCCTGCGGTTCCTCGTAGCCGTCGATGTGCCACGTGTTGCGGTATGGGTTGGGGAAGGGCGTGTGGAAGACACCCGGCATCGTCGGGAAGAAGCCCTCTTTCTGACGAATCTTCGACGCAGTCAACGACAACGAGCCTTGAGTACGTCCATGAAACGCGCCCAGAAACGCCAGAAACAGCGGCCGGCCCGAGTGGTGCTTGGCGACCTTGATCGCCGCCTCGTTGGCCTCCGTCCCGGATTGACAGTAGAAAAGTTTCGCTGGACCCGCTATGGGCACCTTGGCGCCGAGGCGTTCGGCAAGGCGCGTCTGGATGTCGTAATAATAGTCCGTGCCGGCAAAATGCATGAGCTTCGCCGACTGCTCCTGCACAGCCTTTACGACGCGCGGATGGCAATGGCCTGTGTTGAGAACACCGATGCCCGCAGCGAAATCCAAGAGCGTATTCCCGTCGGCATCCTCGACGACGACACCCCGCCCGACGGACGCAGCAACGGGCGATGTCTTGGTCGTTGTGACCAGGAACCTTTCGTCGCGGCCCATAATGGCCTGGGTCTTGGGTCCCGGCATCGCGGTCCGGACAAGCGGTTTGGTTTCTTTTCCCGTGATGGCCATGGACGCGCACCGCCAGAAAGACTGGCTGCGGCGGACTTCGTCGCTGCGGCATAGCCCTGCCGGTCGCGGCGCGCCGTCACCTGAAGCGTAGCGCGGCAGCCGGACCGCAGGCTCATGTATCGGCCCCTTGTGCGAAATGCGTGGACGCAAGCGCCCTCCTCTTGGCCCTCGTGCCGCTCTTCGTGGTCGTCGACCCGCTGGCGTCGATAGGCCTCTACCTCGGGCTCACGAACGGCATGGACCGCCGGGCGCGCGATCGCGTCGCCATCACCGCCACCGTGTTTGCCGCCTTGGTCCTTGGCGCCTTCGCCATCGGCGGGCAACTTCTGCTTACGTACTTGGGCATCAAACTCTACAGCCTACAGGTAGCAGGCGGCATCCTGCTCACCCTCATCGGCCTCAACATGCTGAAGGAAGGCGAAGAAGTGCCTCAGGCCGAGATTGGCCAGGGCGAACTGCAAGTCACAACGGGCGGCTCGCATCCGATCGCGCCCCGGCGCCATGACCCAAGCCTCGTGCCGCTCGGCCTGCCAATGTTGGCCGGGCCTGGCGCAATCAGCCTGGTAATCGTGCAAGGCACTACGTTTTCGCTTTCGGTCATCAGCATCTGCATCGTTCTCGCTATGGCCGCAAGCCTGACGATTCTCCTCCTTGCGTCGCGCGCCAGCCATGTCATCGGAGAAAACGGGCGGCGCGTCATCACGCGCATCATGGGGCTCTTGACCGTGGCCTTCGCCGTGCAGTACATCTTCGACGGCGTCAACGCTTGGCTTGCAACGCGCGTCTAGGTAGCGGTTCGTACAGACGCGCTGAGCGAGCAGGAAAGCTGAAGGGCGCCGGTCCAATGGCACGGCGATGGAGTTGGACGCGCAGGCACGAACCATCGCCGTCTGGTCCGGCGTCGTGTTCATCCTCGCGGTCACCCATCTGCTGGCAAGCGGGGGCACGCTCACCATCCGGCCCACGGTTCTGCAGGCCGTGGCAATTACTCCCGAAACAACCCTAAGCCGATGGTGGAATCACCTGCTTGCCGGCTTCTTCCACACGTCGGTCGTGCATATCGCCTTCAACCTTGCCTTGTTTTCGTTGGCCTTCCCGGTCGCCGCACGCGGCCATTCAATCGTCACCACGCTGGGGGCAGCGTACGCCATCAGTCTGTTCGGCGTCCTCCTGTTGCACCTGTTGCTCGTGCGACCCCTTGCCGGAGCGGGTTGGGCCTATGGCGTCGAGGCCATGACAATCCCCTTGGTTGGCTTCAGTGTCATTGCCTTCGCGACGGCGGGCATGGCCGTTGCCAGCATGGCATCGCCGCTTGCCGCCCTGACCATTGCGACGTTGGTCGTGGCTTTCGAGGCGACGGCTGGCCCCGCTCGATTCACGGGGCCGTTCGTTTTCGTCTACCACTTGATGGGTTTTGCCGCGGGCTACTTCGTGCGGTGGAGCGGCATCACGGGCCGCCTACCTGCTTGAGATTCCCGTAGAGGCCAGCCTCTGCCAACTCCTTGAGGCTGCGCTGCGCGTTTGCCGGCAACATGGGGCACAGGGGGCATTCTGGCTCGGCTCGACAGCACGACAATTCGCGCAGGTGCGGCAGGTCGTTGTGCACTGCAGACGCGCAAGGCCGCCGGGACGAAGAGCTTACTGCTTGAATACCTCCCTGTCATTTGTCCCACCTGCGAAAGTACCCCTCGCCCCCGCGGTCGGCTGCGCGCCGCGGGCTCGTGCGCTTACAACTTCTTGCCAGTTGTTTCCGTCGTGAAGCCTTATCTTGGCGTCCTCCTGAATCCTTCGTGAAGCCTATGGCCAACGCCGTCCTTGCCGCCAAAGCGAAACTGCAACCCCACAAGCAGAACGTCAGCGTCATCACATGTGACATGGAGGGCCGTATCGAGACGTACAACGAGGGCGCCCACCGCATTTTCGGCTACGCCCCGGACGAGGTCATCGGCAAGCGCCGTGTCAGTCTGTTTTCGCCGGGCGAGATTGTGCTTGGCCACGTTCCGCGCTGGCTGAAGGAGGCCAGCACGAAGGGATCCTTCGAGACGGATACGGTCTTCGTGCGCAAGGACGGGACTCAGATTGCAGCCCACGTCCGGATCACGCCGACGTTCCACGGCGGCAAGTCCGGAGGCACCCAGGTCGGCTTTTGCGGCACAACGACCGTGCTCGAAGAAGTGGACCCCGCGGCCATCATGCCGAAGACCAGTTTTGCCACACGCATCTTCAAAGGCGTCGTCGTCGGCCGTCTGCCGTTTCTGACCGCGACCATGGTTCCCATCCTGCTCGCTGCTGCGTGGATTGCGACCCAGTCTGCCTCCGGCCTCGCGATTGATTGGATTTCCTTTGGCCTGGTCATGGCGGGCGGCCTCGCTTTGCATCTTGCGGCCAACACCTTCAACGACTACTGGGACTGGAAAACCGGCACGGACCAAGCGAACAACGACTACTTCCTGCCGTTCTCGGGCGGGTCGCGTTCAATTGAACTTGGTCTTATCACGCCCCGCGGCATGTTCATGGTCGGGACCGTGTCCATCCTCGTAGCGGCCGGCCTCGGCGCAGCCTTGTTCTTCATGGGCAAGCCCCTCGTTCTGGCCTTCGGCGCCGCCGGTGCAATCATGGGTTTCTTCTACACGGCTCCGCCCCTTCGCCTCGCCGCCCGTCGTGGCCTGGGCGAGTTCACGACCTTCCTCAACTTCGGCCCCTTGCTGACAGCCGGGGCGATTTACGGGATTAGCGGCCACGTCAGCGTCGCCTCCTTCCTGGTCGGTATTCCTATCGGCTTGTTGACGCTTGCAATCCTCTGGGTCAATGAATTCCCCGACGTCGCGGGTGACTTGCACACGGGCAAAAACCACCTGGTCGCAACCCTCGGAACGCGCCGCGCCCGCTGGGGCTATCTCGCAATCGTCGTCGGCGCCTTCTCGGCGCTGGCCGGCCTCGTCGTCGCAGGCACCTTCACGAAAGGCGCGCTCATCGGTCTGTTGGCCGCGATTCTTGGCGCATTTGCAATCATGAAAGTGATCCAGAATTACGGCAGCCGCAGTCTCGCGAAGGCGTGCGCCATGACGATCCAATTGCACCTAGTCGCTGGCCTGCTTATGGCCGCGGGACTGGCTTGGGTCAAGATCTAGGGCAAAGGCACGCGCGGGCGCGATGCTGCCCCGACTAAACCACTGAATTCACTGAACGCACTGAACCGCCCAGGGCGCGTTTATTGGTTTCAGTACGCTCAGGGGTTCGCCGAGTCGAGCGGGGTCGCAAAATCCCAAAAATCGCCATGGACTCCCCGAAATCCCAGGCACGTGGGCATAGCCGTCTGTGAAATCGGTGGACGGGCACGCGTGGCTCCGGGCCCCGGCGGCCCAGGCCTCCGCTCGCTTCGCGTCGCGGGCTTGCCAAACCCTCGCACGGCCGGGTTCGCCAAGGACCGACCCGCCTTCGGCATCGTCGGCCACGCCGCCTCGCCCTTCGGGCTCGTCGGCTGGCCTGCTCGCCCCGACCGGGGCCATTCATCGTTCCATTCCTGTTTCTAGGCGACGCCGCCGCCGGGGGACTGCGGGAATGGTTCGAAAGTCTTCAACGAGCAGGTTTTAGGTTCCGTGATTTTCCGTGACTTCCGTGGTTCCGTCGTCGGCTGAGCACCGGCGACTTTGTGGAATCAATCGGCTCTGTGAAATCGGGCCCTCAAGCCCCGCAAATAGGGTCAAATACCTCCTCTTAGTCGCCAACCTTGGACGCGTATCCTGCCGCTCGATGAGACGGCACCGTGCGCGTTCGTTCTTGGTGACCCCCATGTCCCGCCACGCTAGTTCGAAGCCCGTCCGCGACTCCCACCCGAAGTGGGTCCCGCTCTTGCCACGCGAAGCCGAAGCCAAAGTGCTCGAGTTGGCAAAGGACGGCAAGCAGCCGGCCCTGATTGGCCTCATCCTGCGCGACTCCTACGGCGTGCCTTCGGTTCAGGAGCTCACCGGCAAGAAGATTGCCCAAATCATCAAGGACGGCGGACTTGCCGGCAAACTGCCGCAGGACCTGCAGAACCTTATCGCCCGTTCCATTCACCTCCAGGAGCACCTCAACGCCAATTCGCGCGACTTGCACAACCTGCGCGGTCTGGAACTCATGGAGTCGCGCATCCGCGGGCTTGCCAAATACTACCAATCGCGCGGCGAACTCGGCGCCGATTGGAACTACACGCGCGACGGCGCCCGGCTGCTCGTCGATTAGGCGAAACAAGGGAATTCACGAACGCCAACGAACTGGCCGGGCGGGAACGCCGCCTGCCACTCGGCCGGGCGTTGATTCCTCGCTGCGTCGGCTCCCCCTTCTACGACGAGTCAGTCGCGGCCTGCAATGGCGGCCTGGGAATGCATGGATTTGGGAGATCTAGTGGACCAACCAAGGGTGTCCACGAAATCCACGGAATCACTAGAATCCGAGGCCTACCATGGTGAGCCATGCGCGGCCTGGGGCTCGCGGCACTCAACGGCGCTCCCGCGCCCTTGCGTCCTTGCCATTCCTGCAAGAAGTCGCCGCCGTCGGAGGACGAAAGGAATGGTTCATTGACGGACATCAAGCAGGTTTCGGGCAATTCGGGCCATTCGCGGTATGGCCCGCAAAACGCTATGCGCCGCACGCAGTCCCAAACATGATGCGGGACATACAGGAGGAGGGCGCCGCCGGTCCAATTACGGATGTTGCCCGCTTCCATGATGCCGCGCGGCAAGCGGCTGACCTGGTGCGTGCCCGTCCGCGGGGAACGCATTGGCTTCTCGCCTGCGACACGGACGCTGACGGATTATGCGCTGCGTCCATCGCCGCGCAAGCCCTCGCCCGGCACGGCCACCGCTTCACGGTGCGCGCCGGCCGTGCCAAGGACGAAGCGGCCTACCGTGCGCTTGCGGCTGAAGATTTCCAGGGCCTCATCCTTCTCGACAAAGGGACAAGCCACGCGGCCCTGCTTGCAGAACTGGCGGCCGCGTCGGCCAAGCCGATCCTCGTAATCGACCACCATAACGCCGACGGCCCGGCGGCAACGACGCCGACGTTCACCCTTCTCAACCCGCGACTATGCGGCCTCGACGGTTCGCGTGACGCCTCCGCCGCCACGACGGCCGTCGCCTTCGCGCTTGCCCTCTGCGGGGAGGCCGCCTGGGCGTGGGCGCCGTCCGGATTGTCTGGCGCAATTGGCGACTGGCAGCAGCGGCCGACATGGCAGGGCTGGAATCAAGAGATTCTGGAGCGCTGTCGCAGGGACGGTCTGGTGGGCCAAGTCACGCAGCCGCGTTTCATCGGCGCGGACCTTGCCGAGGCGATGGCGCGGTTTACTCCGGCCATTCCTGGCATTCATGGCGATGCGCCGTCCGCCTGGAGGTTCCTGGAGGAGCAGGGCATCGACCCGGCGGCCGAGGTGGAGGATTTGACGCAGGAGGAACAGGCCCGGCTCGTCTCCGCCGCCGCCTTGCGCCTTCTTGCCGCAGGCCAAGCAGCCAACGTTGCCAGCCTTGTTGGCACTACGGACCACAACACGCGCCTTGCCACCAGTTTGCGCCACGTCTTTCGCATCGTTGACGCCTGCGGCCGCGAAGGCGAAGCGGCGACGGGCATCGCGTACCTCATGGGCGACCCGGCCGCGAAAGCAGAAGCCATGGCCTGCCTGGCGCGCTACAAGCTGGCCCTGGTTGCCGGTCTTCGTGCGCTTCGCGACAAGGGCCTCGAAGCGCGTCGGGCTGTGCGCTTTGCCTGGAGCGAACGGGCGGATTACACGGGCATGGTCGCCGGCGTCGCAATGACCGTCATGCTGGATGACAAGGTAACGCCCATCTGCATCCTTGCCAGGCGCCCCGACGGCCTTGTCCAGGCCTCGACGCGCGGTACAGAGAAACAAGTTGCAGCCGGAATGGACTTGGGCAAGGCCTGTCAAGCGGCGGCGCGCGCGGTCGGGCGCGAGGGCGGTGGGCATCCCGTCGCTGCGGGCGCCGTGTTTGCCGAAACCGATGCCCAGCGTTTCATCGCAGCGTTGGACGACGCACTTTTGGCTCAGAAGTTCCTGGGGGCCGCATGACGTATACGCATGCCGCAACGGTGCGGCTGCAGATGGCCGACCGTGCTGCGGCTGAGCGGGCCAGGCGTGCGCTCGAGGCCGATAACGGCGACTTCCTGACGGCCTACGTCGACGGCAAGGCGCTCGTCATGGATGCCGAGGCTGAATCGCCGCTCGGGCTGTTGCGCACGATTGAGGACGCGCTCAATTGCCTACGCGCCACCGGATTGGCAAAATAGGCCGAACGTCACGCGTCGTGATGCTGGCCAGGCGGGTGGTTGTGGCCCTCGTGGCCTTCTTCCTCGGCGGGCGCATCCGGCATTACGGGGTAGATTTCGATGAGTTTGATGACCTTCTTCTTGTCGGTCGCGTTGCGCAGGTCGCCTACGACGCGGAACTTGGCCATGAGCCAGTTCTGGTCGAATTTCGCTTGGTCGGGAACCTCCAGGCTCACGGCGTCGGCGTCAAAGTGGAGCTTGTAGGAGCCAGGCGGGAACAAGTTGCCCATGACGGCCTCGACCTTGGACTTCTCGTCTGTAAGGATCTGGCGAATCGTGTACTCGTACTTCAGGGGCTTTCCCGCAAGGTCATGGTTCAGGTCGACGCGGACGCGGCCACCGGCGACACGGGTGATGACGCCGCGTTCATTCTCGTAGGTGAGCGTCATGCCGACCTTCGGCTCGACTTTCTGCGCCTTGAATTGCGCCATCGGGACATCCTTGATCTTGTGCGGGTCGCGCGCCCCGTATGCATCGCCGGCTGCAAGCTCGACCGTCACGGGTGTGCCCGCAACCCCGTGGCTGCGAATGTGCGACTCAAGGCCAGGAATAATCTGCTTGGCGCCCAGCGTGACCGTGAGGGGCTGGTAACGCCGGTTGTCCCGGTGGATGCTGTTCTCCTTAGCAACGGATTCCTGGGACGTTTCGACGAGCTTGCCGTCGACCCAGAGCGTGTAGTCAAATTGGATGACGTTGCCGTCCGCCAGGGCGGCTTTTCCGGTCATTGTGGTCGCTGCCTTCTCGGCCATGCTGCTTGCGAGTTGGCGGGAGTAGATAACGGGTCCGACGGGGGTGGGACTACGTGCAGACGCCGGTTGCCGAATTGCTGTCGTACAGGCAGCGAGACATGGAGGAATCCTCGTACAAGGTGGTGTGGCCGCTTCGGATATTGTAGATGACGAAGTTGTTCGGACGAACCGCCATGCAAATGTCGCGCGACAACGAGACGGTGTGGCCGATGCTGAAGAGGTTGGTGTGCACCGTGACGCTGGAATCGTTCGCGAGGATGCGGGGGAAGAATGGATTGTCCCCTCCGGCGCAGTGCACTTCTGTTACGGTCGCCTCAATCCCGTAGTCCGCCGCGTACGCGATGCCGACGATAGAGGTAAGGCCGGCAAGGATTCCGAGGACGATTTTGACGGTCAGTGCCAGCCAAGCCACGGTTACGTTTAGCGACGCGCGGCTTTAGATTCTTGTTGCAGGAGCCACGCGTCGCCGTGATGGGGAGTGCGGCTGCTTTACTGAGCCAATTGCCCTTCGTCCGGTGCGTAATAGTATTCGCCGTTTGCGCGCTGTTCCCGGTCGAGTCGGCTGCCGGTCTTGTTGATGCGCGGCCGTTTCGTCTCTGAATCTCGCCGGAACGTCACGCCCACATCCTTCAGGAAGCGGTTCATGCCGTCGCGCAGCGGGTAAGGCCCGCCCGCATGACCGCGAATGCCCGGCTCACCACCGAAGACCATCATGGAGTCGCTTACGAGGTCGAGAAAGTACACGTCGTGGTCGACGATTAGCGCCGACTTGGATTTCTTCTCCATGACGCGCCGGATGGTGCGCGCCGCCTGGATGCGCTGGTTCACATCGAGGTAGGCGGAAGGTTCGTCGAGAAGGTAGATGTCTGCCTCGCGGTCGAGTGCCAGCGCCACGGCGACGCGCTGCAGTTCGCCGCCGGAGAGGCTTGCGACTTCGCGTTCAAGCAAGGGCTTGAGCGTCATGGGGCGCGCGATTTCGGCGGCCGCGAAACCCGACAAGAGCAGGTCCGGCGCCTGCGAGGCCAATAAGTTGGCAACCGTGCCCTCGTAGTCGGCCTTGACGTACTGCGGCTTGTACGACACCTTCACATCCGGCAATTGAGCATCGCCGTCTGGTGGCAAAACTTTGGCGAGCATTTTGACGAACGTCGTCTTGCCCGTGCCGTTTGGTCCTACGACGCCGACCACCTCGCCGTGGTGAATTGTGCCCGCGTCCGATGCAACCTTGAAGGTCCCGAAATCCTTGTGCAGGGCAGGGAAATCCAACAGGTCAATCATGTCGGCCTTCGGGCGCGGCGGGCGCGCCTCAAACCGGATGGCTTCGTCGCGTACCCGAATGTTCTCCTCAACAAGGAATCCGTCCAAGTAAGTGTTGATGCCGTGGCGCACGTTGCGCGCCGCCGTCATGACGCCGTAGGCGCCCTCGTCGCCGTAGACGAGGTGGACCTGCTCCGTGAGGAAGTCGAGAACGGCTAGGTCGTGCTCAATCACGATGACGCGCTTCTTCTCAGCGAGGTCCTGGATGACTTGGGCAACGCGCAGACGCTCGTGAATATCGAGGTACGACGACGGCTCGTCGAAGAAGTACACGTCCGCGTCCTTGAGCAGGGTTGCCGCAATCGCGATGCGCTGCAATTCCCCGCCCGACACTTGGTCCATGTCGCGTTCCATGACGCCGTCAATGTTGAGTCGCGGCACAACGAGATCCCACCGGCCGTCGGTGTCAGCCTTCTTCAGCAAATCCCGGACGCGGCCCTTGAACGCCTTGGGCAATTGGTCTACGTACTGCGGTTTGCGGGCCGTTCGCACACCCTTGTCGACGACCTGTTTGAGGTAGTCACCAAGTTCCGTGCCCTTGTACTTGGCAAGGATGGGGTCCCATGTCGGTTTCTTTTCCCATTCGCCAAGGTTGGGAATTTCTTCGCCGGCCAGGACCTTGATCGCAGTTGTCTTTCCCATGCCATTCGGGCCCAAGATGCCGGTTGCCGCCCCAAGGCGCGGGACG
Organism: uncultured Halobacteriales archaeon; assembly: GCA_964627625.1. Classification (GTDB taxonomy): domain Archaea; phylum Thermoplasmatota; class E2; order JACPAO01; family JAHFTW01; genus JAHFTW01. The sequence goes on along the minus strand of CAZVJB010000009.1, from coordinate 27,180 downwards.
GGGAGCCGGAATAGGCGAAAGCCGTTCTTGCCATACTGGTGGACGAGGTCCTCCGAGAGCGCCTCAGGTAGGCCAATGATACGAATCGCGTCGAAGGGGCACTTGTTGACGCAGATGCCGCAGCCGATGCACAACTCCTCGGAAATGACCGGCTTGCCGATGGCCGGATCCATCTTGATCGTGTCAATGACACCACTACGCACCGGCGGGCAGAAACGAATGCATTCCTGCTGGCATTTGCGTGGTTGGCAGCGGTCTGCTAGGAGCACCGCGATTCTCATGCGGCACGCTCCTCAAGGTGGCTATGTGGGGCCGAGCCGTGCGAGCGCCCCACGACGCGGGGAGTGAGGCCTGGGGGCGCAGCCCCGGGGCGTTGGCAGCGGTCTGCTAGAAGGACGGCAATGCGCATCGGGCAAGCTTTGGACCGCGTCCGGGGCATGAAGGCTTCGCCTGGAGACAACGCCCAGCTGCCCGGCGCCGGCGGCCTACCGCAACGCCTTCCAGGCGCGGCTGCCTTTGGGGCCCGTGGCCGCCCGCTTCACCGACCGCCTGACGGCGCCGGTGCCAGGGTTCCGGGATGTCCTTCGCATCCTCCGCGAGGGTGGATTCAAAGGGCGCAACCACCACGAGCGCGACGCGGCAAGTGTCCCCCGCGTTTCCCGCCCGTTGCCAAGACTTCGCGCAGGCGAGGCAAGCCTCACCTGGATTGGCCACGCCACCTACCTGCTCCGTCTAGCTGGCTTGTCCATCCTGACCGACCCCATTTTTGCCAAGCGTCTGCCCAACTTCACGCCGCGCTTGGTGCCACCGGGCGTCGCCTGGGAGGACTTGCCACCCATTGATGCCGTGGTAATCAGTCACAACCACTACGACCACCTTGACGCCGCGACGGTCCGACGGCTGCCTCGTGACACCGCCATCTTCGCGCCCCTTGGAGTGCGACGCTTTTTTGCCCGTCGCGGTTTCTTGAACATCCACGAGTTGGATTGGTGGCAAACGGCGACGCACGGCGACGTCGCCTTCACCTTCGTCCCCGGCCACCACTGGAGCGGCCGCGTCGGCTGGGACAACAACCGGAGCTTGTGGGGCGGCTGGGTCATCGAGGGCGGCGGGCGGCGCCTCTACTTCGGCGGCGATACTGCCTTCGGCAAGCGCTTCGCCGAGGTCGGCGCGCGTTTCGACGGCTTTGACGCCGCCATGATGCCCATTGGAGCGTACGCCCCGCGGTGGTTCATGAAAGCCGTGCACGTGGACCCCGACGAGGCCGTCCAGGCAACGCGCGACCTTGGCGCCAGGCGGCTGGCCGCAATGCATTGGGGCACTTTTGTCCTCACGCAGGAACCGCTCATGGAACCCCTAGAAAAGGTCCGCAACGCCTGGGCAAGTGCTGGCCTGGCGCGGGAAGATTTGTGGGACCTTGCCATCGGGGAAACGCGGATCCTTCCTTGACGGCCATCGATTGACCGCGAACCAACTTGCTTCCCCAAACCCCCCATGGGGCCTCACCAAACCGACGACGACCGCCGGCACGAGCAGGCCCTCAAAATGGATTGCGCTCGAGAAAAGCTGGGGAGTCCTCCCGGCCGGGGCCGAGCGCCGCCCCGCAGGTGCGGACGCGAGTCGGGTGTGGCGAGGGCACGCCGCCGCGCGTAGCGCGACCGGCTGCTTGGGCCGCCGGGAGGACCACTCGAGCGGCAAGGACGGAATTCGGCGTCGTCGGCGCGTTCGGCGGATCGGTTGCGGAGGTTTTCTCGGTCGAGGCCGGGGCTTTCGGCGCGCCGGCGACCCTTGCCCCCCCCCCCTCGTTCGCCTTTGGCTCCGACGCCGGGCTCGCCAAGCCCTCGCCCTGCCTCGCCCTGCGGGCTCGTTGGGCTCGCCCCGGCTGTGGCCACTCCCTGTTTCCTACAATGCGATTCCAGGGGGATTCCGTCGTGCAAGTAGACGCCGTCGGAGGACTGCGGGAATCCCATGACGCCGTTTGTGTTCGCCCGCGGCACTGGTCGTTCGCGGCGTATTCCCGTGCGCCGCAATTCTTGCCGTGCGTTCAGTGCCGCTCAACGAGAAGCTGGGCCTGAGCCATTGACAAGAGCAGAGGAGGCAGTCGATGGCCAGCCGAATCCTTTTCCGCCTGGACGAAGTCGCCGTGATGTGACCGGCCTGCCCAACCTGCCCCTTCTGGGCACGACGCCTGGCGGTCGACCACGCTTGCCCGAGTGGTTCAAGGTCCGTGCCCCCGGCGGCAAGCAGTACGCGGCGATCAAGGCGGCTCTTCGGGAACGGGGCCTTTCTACGGTTTGCGAGGAGGCTCGTTGTCCGAATCTTGCCGAGTGTTGGTCTGGCGGCAAGTCGGGTCGCGGCACTGCGACGCTAATGGTCATGGGCGGCACTTGCACGCGCGGCTGTCGCTTCTGTTCGGTTCCCACTGGAAAACCTGGTGCATTGGACCCGGACGAGCCCCGCAAAGCGTCCGAGACGATTGGCATCATGGGTGTTGGCTACGTCGTGATCACAAGCGTCGACCGCGACGACCTGCCCGACGGCGGGGCGGCGCACTTTGCCGATGTTATCCGGAAATGCAAGGCCGACCATCCGGGCCTACTCGTGGAGGTGCTTACTCCAGACTTTCAAGGCGACACCGGCGCGCTGCGCATCATCCTGGACGCGGCCCCCGACGTCGTCGCGCACAACATCGAGACCGTCCGCCGGCTCAGCCCCTCGGTCCGCGACAAGCGCGCCGACTACGACCAGACCCTCCTCGTCCTGCAGGACTACAAGGCCATGGGGGCGCGCTTCACGAAGACCAGCATAATGGTCGGCCTCGGCGAGTCGCCGCAGGAAGTCGAGGAATGCCTTCGTGACCTGCGCGCCGTCGGCGTAGATATTGTGACCTTTGGCCAATACCTGAGGCCGACGCAGGAAGCGCGACACCTGCCGGTTGCGGAATTCGTGCACCCAGACCAGTTCGAGGCGTATCAATTGCTGGCGCAACAGATGGGTTTCTTGTACGTTGCGTCGGGTCCTCTCGTGCGTTCGAGTTACAAGGCGGGGGAACTGTTCATGGAAGGGATGATCCGGGAAGCGAATCCGGCGGCGACTTGATGGCCGCCAGCGACTACCTTCCGTACTTCCAGATTGCCTCGTATTCGGCCATCGTTCTCTCCGTCTGCTTTGCCGGTTACCAACTGTGGCGCGCTGAGCAGCACCGCAAGGCCTCCGCCGCCCTCGCGACGGTTACGTCGTTCAACACGTCAGAATTCCGCAACGCGTTCGCCAAGGTTTACTCCCTTCCCCTGGGCGCCGAGGCCCAAGCCGTTCGGGATGGCGGCCGCGACATGGAGGACGCTGCGACAACCGTCATGATGACGTTCGAGATGATTGGAGTCCTCGTCTACAACCGGATGGTGCCGATTGAGACCGTGGACCAAGCCATCGGGGGATTCCTGCGCGAGTCGTGGCGCAGACTGGAAAAGTATGTCGCCTGGAAGCGGGCTGAAGTCCAGAGTCCGCGGTGGGGCGAGTGGTATCAGTGGCTCTTCGAGCACTTGGCCGTCAACCCACGCCGTGCCGAGGGCGCCTACCAGTCTTTCAAGGACTGGAAGCCGTAGCGCCCTGCCGCCCTAGGCGATGCGGCCTTCGTTCCAGGAGCCTAACAGTGCGATGGCGTCGGCGCGCACCTGGTAGCGAACCCATGGCGACGGCTGGGACATGCCAAACCCAACGACCCGCATCTCGGTCCCCTGCAGCCGGTCTTGGAACTCGATGACCCCGTCGACGTGGCGCTTCATCGTCTGCAGCTCGGCCGGCGCGTGGGCGGCCGGGTCCACGAGAATCATTCCGGCGGCGCCGTGCGAACGCACGACGTCGGCCACGCGCATGAGCGCCATCAGCGTCACGGTGGACCCCACGAAGGCGTGGAACGTCGTCAAGGAGGCCAAGACAAAACGCTGCACCGGCAGGTCGGTTGCGGTAAGCGCGAAGCCGTCCGCCACTGCCTGGCTTAGAGATTCCGCCGACCAGGGCGGTCCCAAGTAGCGCGCGAGATGATGGTTGGGATCGGCCGAGCCAGTGCCGCTTCGCATGTCGATGTAATGAATCAGACCCAGGTTCTCGAGCGTCCGGTAATCGGGGTCGAGTTGCTGTAGGCCGGCGCGGGCCCCACCCAGGCGGGTATCTGTAAGGACAACGAGGGCCCCTTCGGCAAGCTTGAGGCCGCTGGAGACAAACAGGCGCGCCATGAGCTCCTTGCCCACGAAAGGCGGCCCCATAAGGAGGCACACGGAGGCAGCGGGCAGGCCACCGCCAAGGAAGGCATCGAGTTCCGCGACGCCAGTCGGGTGCCGATAATCCTCTTGGGGCAAGGCCCTGGCGGTTTTCGGCCCGCCGGCAAACAGTCGCGGAAGTTCCTCGGCCGGTCCGGCTCCTGGGGCTGGGGACTCGGCGGGCGTCGCAGGGGGGAGGACTGGGGGGTCGATGCCCTCGGCGACGGCGGCGCGGCTAACGCCGAGATCGTCTTCCTCACCGCCCCGACCCACGATTTTGCTGACAGCGGGCCGCTATTACATGCTTGCGCCGAATCGGGGGGGCCCGTTGCCGCAGGCATCAGGATTGAAAACCTAGTTTCGGGGGGCCCGCCTACTTGTGGACCTGGAACGATACTTCGTCGCTCCACCAGTTCGTGACCGTCTCGCCGCGCGTTTCTTGGGCATGGCCGCGCAGGTAGTACGTGCCTGGGTCGTGCGGGGCCGTGCAGGTGACGTCGAAGTCGTTGGGGATTTGGCTTTCGACGTGTTTGCATGCAATCGCGTAGGTGGTTTTGGACGCTTGCGCGGCCTCGACGTGGTTGAGTCCCATATGCGCGCCGATGTGGGGACTGTGGGTCACGACCGTCCCATCGACTTGCATGGGGAAGGTGAAATTCTGGTCAGCTTGGACTGATGCGGCAGTGAAAATCACGTGAATCTTGTACGTCGAGCCGTCAATCGGTTTTTCCGCGCTGGTCGTCGCCGTTTCGCTCGGCATCGTGCATCCGGCAAGGAGTCCAAGGGCTAGGAGGTAGATCACAATCGAGCGGGCGGCCATGGCGGCGCGAGGGACTTGCGGTTCAAGAAGGTGCGGGGCCAAGGCGCGAGTGTCGGCGGGCGGTCGTCACGTGGCGGCGTCGACGCCGGCGCGAGCGCATGCAACAAGGTGATATGCGGCCTGGTCGGCGGCGGTGCATGCCTCAATCGAGTCGCCCATTGTGGGCTTGTGCCTTGCGTATCCACTCCCCGTCTTGGAACTGTCAGAGCCCTCGCCGCACCCGGCCAGGAGGGTTGCCAGAAGCAGGACTGCCGTAACGAACAAAATTCGCATGTTCGCGGATTCTCGCTGTGACCGTAAGCGTCACCGTTCCGGCAGCGTCCACTACGCATGAATGTAGATTCATGCGTTTACCCTTCACCCTTAAACCGGTGGTCGCCTTCCGTCGGATTGAGGCGTTGCGTGCCGGAAAAGCCCCTGACCCTTTTGGAGAGCAAGAAGAAGGACCTCGAGCTTGACCTCTCGGACGCCGACCTCAGGCACCTCTACGCGACGATGGTGCGCGTCCGGAAAATGGACGAGAAACTCATCCTCCTGCAGCGCCAGGGCCGTATCGGGTTCTACCTCTCCTGCCTCGGCCAAGAGGCCTGCCACATTGGGGCCGCCTACGCTCTCAATGAGGATGACTGGATTTTCCCCCACTATCGCAACCCCGGCACGCCCCTACTTCGCGGCGTATCGATGCTGCGCATGGTGAACCAGTGCTTCGGCAACGCCGCCGACGAGATTAAAGGCCGCCAGATGCCGGTCCACTATTCGTTCAAGGACATCAATTTCTTCAGCATCAGTTCGCCCCTCGCAACGCAAGTCGTCCAGGCCGCCGGCGCAGCCTACGCCATGAAAATCAAGGGCACGAAGCAAGTTGCCATGACGAGCTTCGGGGACGGCAGCAGCAGCGAAATCGACTTTCACAGCGGCATGAACTTCGCGGCAGTCACGAAGAGCCCCTGCATCTTCATGCTCGAGAACAACGGCTGGGCCATCTCGGTGCCCAACAGCAAACAGAGCGCGTCGGAGTCGTACGGAATCAAGGCGGTCGCCTACGGCATGCCGGGCATTCAAGTCGACGGCAACGACATCCTCGCAGTCTACAAGGTCACGAAGGAGGCAGTCGACCGCGCCCGTCGCGGCGAAGGCCCAAGCCTAATCGAGCTCGTCACGTTCCGCATGGCCGCCCACAGCACAAGCGACGACCCGAGCCGCTACTGTCCACCCGAGCAACTCAAGGAGTGGGCCGAGAAGGACCCGTTGAAGCGCTTCGAGGCGTACCTTCTGAAGAACAAGATCATCCCACAAACCGAAATGGCCCGCATTGCCAAGGAAGCGGAAACCGAGGTCAACGACGCCATCAAGGCCGCCGAAAAGAATGCGACCATGCCGCCGGTTGAATCGATGTTCGACGATGTGTACGAAAACGTCCCCGAACTCCTCAAGGAGCAGCGGGCCGCGATGAAGAAGGACTACGACGAGCACGGCGTGCCAGGGAGCCATTAGCATGTGCGCCACGCCCACGTCGGCCAAACCACCGATTTCACCGATGACACCGAACGACGTCGGTATCGGTGCAATCGGTGAAATCGGTGGTTCCTTCGCGGCGGGGGCGGCCTGATGCTGCCAGCGCTTGCCATCAACGCGCTCTGGGCCGCCGGCGCCGGCGGGTTCTGCTGGCTGTGCGTGAGGTGCGTCTAGATGGATGGCGCACTGCGCTACGCTATCCTTGCCGGCATAGTGATTGCATGGCTCTTTCTGATCGCAATGGTCTGGCGCAGCGCCGCCTCATGGTCGGCTTCGTTGTCGGCGAAGTCCATGGCATTGCTTTGCCTCGGCATGGGGCTCCTTGCCGGAACAATCTTTGCCGGCCTGTTCAACGCTTCTGGCTTCGCATGGGAGGTGCCCACGCTTGTCATGTTCGCGTGCACCTTCATCTCGGCGGTCGCCGCAGCCCGCAAGAAATCCCGCCAGGAGGTCTCCCAATGACAATGCAGGTGCCTCCCTCGTCGGCGTGGCTGGCGGGCGGTACGGTGTTGCTCGTCGTCATCACCGCGAACCTCGTTGCATTGGCTTTCGGCGGCGTCGGCTACTTGGCCGTCCTTGTCGTGGGAGCGGTCGGGATGCTCGCCTATCATTCAATGTCCGCGCCGTATCCTTCGGCGATGCGGAAGGGGGGAAAACCATGACAACCATGACTCTCATCCAAGCAGTGACACACACCCTCGACCAAGCAATGTCGCGGGACGAAAACGTCTGCATTCTCGGCGAGGACGTCGGAAAGAACGGCGGCGTCTTCCGCGCAACCGATGGCCTTTGGGCCAAATACGGCGATGCCCGCGTCCTTGACACGCCGCTTAACGAGTCGCTAATCATCGGCGGCGCGATTGGCATGGCGATGTACGGCCTCCGCCCAGTTCCGGAAATCCAGTTTCAGGACTTCATTTTCCCCGCCTTTGATCAACTCGTCTCCGAGGCGGCGAAAATTCGTTACCGCAGCGGTGGTCAATACACGGTCCCGATGGTCGTGCGGACACCGTACGGCGGCGGCATTCGTGGGGGACATTACCACTCCCAGTCGGGGGAAGCGTACTTTGCGCACACGCCAGGCCTGACCGTTGTGATCCCGTCCAACCCGCACGACGCGAAGGGACTGCTGCATGCAGCCATCGCCTCGAACGATCCGGTCATCTTCATGGAGCCGAAGAAGATCTACCGCGCCGTGAAGGGCGACGTCAAGGAAGAATACTATACGGAGCCCATTGGCAAAGCGCGCGTCGTCCGGGAAGGCGACGATGTCACGTTGGTCTCGTACGGGGCCATGTTGCCCTTGTGCACGGCGGCGGCGGAGGCGGCTTCGGCGTCCCGTATCAGTTGCGAGGTCATCGATCTTCGGACCATCAACCCCTGGGACCGCAAGACCGTCCTGGACTCCGTGCGCAAGACCGGTCGCGCCGTCATCGTAAACGAAGCGCCGCTTACCGGCGGATTTGCCAGTGAAGTGTCGGCCACAATCGCCGAGCACGCCATCGAACACCTGCTTGCCCCCGTCAAGCGCGTCACGGGATATGATGTACCGTTCCCTTACACGCTGGAGAACCTCTACATGCCGAATGCCAACAAGGTCATGGCGGCCATCGAGGAGACCATCAATTTCTGAAGAGAATAAAAAAATCGGTGCGCCATGTTCAAATTCAAACTCCCCGACATCGGTGAAGGAATCCAAGAGGGCGAGATCGTCCGCTGGATCAAGCAGGAAGGCGAGGCGGTCGCTGAGGACGAACCGTTCGTCGAAGTGATGACGGACAAGGCCACCGTCGAACTCACAAGTCCCCGCAAGGGCGTCATCGCCAAGCACTACCTCAAGGAGGGCGCCATGGCAAAAGTCGGGGACGTCATCGTCGACATCGACGAGGATGGGGTTGTTGCCACTGCGCCGTCACCAGGCTCCCCCGCGGCGGCCGCCCCAACCACGCCGGCCCAGCCGCAAATTGCACCGATTGTGCAGAAAACCGGCGCCAAGCAATCTGTGCCGCCTGCGAAATCTCCGGCTGCCCCCGCGGGTGAGGCGAATGAGGAAAAAACCCTTTTCGAACTGCCAAAAGAAATTGCGGCCGCAACCAAGGTCATCCAGCGCCGCGATGGGGGCGGCTTGGCAACGAAGCCGATGCCAGCGGGCCCGGCTGCCGCCGCGGTTCCGCAAGGCTACAAGGCCACCGCCGCACCGGCGGTTCGTCGGCTGGCTCGTGAGCGCGGCATCGACATCAACCAAGTGCTCGGCACCGGCCAGAACGGCCGGGTCACGAAGGAGGACCTGGACCGTGTCGGCACGGCAGCACCTGCCGCCAACCCATCGGCGCAGCCGGCGGCCGGCGGAGTGCGGTTCTCGTATGCCGACGTCAAGTACTCTTCGGACGCAAGCCGCGAGGAGCGGGTGCCGCTTCGCGGCCTGCGGCGCACTATCGCCAAAGCCATGGAGCGCAGCAAATTCACGGCGACGCATTTTACGTACGTTGCCGAGGTGGATTGCGACAAACTCGTGGCGTTGCGTGATGCCGCGCAGGGGGTTGCGAAAGAGCGGGGCGTGAAGCTGAATTTCTTGCCCTTCATCGTCAAGGCCGCGGTTGCGGCGCTGAAAAAGCACCCCGACGTCAACGTCGCGTTTGATGAAAACGCCCAGGAGATTGTGAAGAAGCGCTACTACCACATCGGAGTGGCTGCGGCGACGGAGTCGGGCCTCATCGTCCCTGTCTTGAAGGACGCGGACCGCAAGGGGCTCATGGACATCGCAAGGGAGATTGCCGACCTTTCTGAGCGGACGCGCGCCGGCAAGGCGAAACTCGAAGAACTCACGGGCTCTACTTTTACAATCACGAGCCTCGGCAAGATCGGTGGTGTCCTTGCAACGCCGATTCTGAATTATCCCGAGGTCGCCATCATGGGTGTTCACGAGATGAAACAGGTTCCGGTCGTCAGGGACGGCGCCATCGCAATTGGTTGGCGCATGAACTTGAGTTTCAGTTTCGACCACCGCATCGTTGACGGCTACAACGGCGCGTTGTTCGCGAATACGCTGCTGGGCTATCTTGAGGACCCACAATTGCTGCTTTTGGAGTCGCTCTAATGGTCCAAGCCCAGGGGCAAGTCGCGGCAAGCAAGCCCGCCGGCGCTTACGATGTCGCCGTGATCGGCGCTGGGCCGGGCGGTTACGTGGCGGCAATCCGTTGCGGACAACTCGGCCTGCGCGCTATCGTGATTGACGAAGGCAAAATCGGCGGCGTCTGTCTCAACGTTGGCTGCATTCCGTCGAAGGCGGTCATTTCCGCCGCCAAAGATTACAAGCATGCCACGCACGCGGCCGACAAGGGAATTTCGTTTGGCGCGGCCGCCGTCGACATGGGAAAACTGGTCGCGTGGAAACAATCCGTCGTCGATAAACTTACCACGGGCGTTTCGGGGCTCCTCAAGGCAAACAAGGTCGAAGTCATCCAGGGCCGCGCTACCCTCTCGGGCGCTAACTCGATTGACGTTGCGGGACCGGGGGGAAAGCGCGCCATCCACGCAACCAACATCATCCTTGCAACCGGTAGCAGCACTATTGAGATTCCCGGGTTCGCCCGCGACGAAAAGCGCATCATGTCGAGCACCGGTGCTCTAGAATTGCGCGAGGTTCCCAAGCACCTCGTCGTGATAGGCGGGGGCGTTATCGGCCTAGAACTCGGCTGCGCCTACGCTAATCTTGGCAGCAAGATCACCGTAATCGAAATGATGGACCAACTCGTGCCCGGCGTCGACATCGAGATCGCCAAGGGTCTCGAGCGCATCCTGAAACGCAAGGGTTTCACCATCCATTTGGGAGCGCGCGCCAAGGAGGCAAGAGTCGCAGCAGCAAACGTCAAGGTGACGTTCGATTCCGGCGGGAAAGAGCAGAATCTAGACTGCGAGTATGTCCTCGTATCGGTGGGCCGGCGGCCAAATACCAAGAATCTGGGTCTCGACAAGGCCGGCGTCAAACTCGACGAGCGCGGTTTTGTCCCGACGGACTTGCAGAAGCGAACCAATGTCGCGTCCGTGTTTGCCATCGGCGACATCACGCATGGGCCGATGTTGGCGCACAAAGCGTCGAAGGAAGGCATCGTCGCAGCCGAAGCCATCGCCGGCAAGAAGGGCGCAGCCGCGGATTGGATCACGATTCCAGGCGTCATCTTCACCGACCCAGAAATTGCAACGGCAGGCATGACGGAGGCAGCGGCCAAGGCGGCCGGCCACGACGTGCGCACTGGGACATTCAACGTGGGGGCGCTTGGGCGTGCCCTTGCCGCGTCCGAGTCCGATGGTTTCTACAAGGTCGTAGCCGACGCCAAGACCGACCGGGTCCTGGGGATTCACATCCTCGCGGCTGGCGCATCCGACTTGATTTCAGAGGCGGTCCTGGCGCTCGAAATGGGCGCAACGGTCGAAGACCTCGCCCTGATGGTCCACCCGCACCCCACAATGTCGGAAGGGATTATGGAAGCCGCCGAAGCACTGCACGGCAAGGCAATCCACGCCATAAATCGGGCCTGAGCACAGCGCTCGACTTTTCCGCTGCATCCCGCTCGCACCACGCGTGCCCCGCGCCAAGCGAGCCCTCGTCATCGAGGGCGGCGGCATGAAATCAGCGTACGCCAACGGGGTGCTAACGGCATTCGAGGAGGCCGGCCACACAAAGTGGGACGTTGTCTACGGAACCTCTGCGGGCGGTGCGCTTGCGGCGTGGTTTGCGGCCGGTCAGGCAAGACATGCGCAGCGGACCTGGGACTACGCGGCAGATCGGCGCATCCTCAGCTACCGCCGGTTCCTGCGCCGACGTGGCCCGCTTCTCGACCACGATGCGCTCTACGACATCGTCTATGACGTGGAGCATCCGATTGACCAGGCCGCTATCCACCGCTCGCCTTACCCCGTCATTGTGACGGCAAGTCGGTTGCGCGACGGTGGCACGACCTATCACGACCTCCGCCAAGGGCGAGTCATCCCGTGGCTCAAGGCAACGGGGAGACTGCCGTTTGCGGCAGGCCTGCCGGTGCGCATTGACGGTGAATTGTACCTGGATGGCGGTATCACGGATCCGATTCCTGTGCGCAAGGCCGTCGAGGATGGCGCAACCGACGTAACCCTCATCGTGAATTGGCCGGAGGGAACCATTCGCAAAGAAAACGCCGTGCTCGCCCGCCTCACGGCCCGCCGCTTTCCAACTCTTCGCGACGGCATCCTGCGCCACGCGGAGATCAAGCAAATGGCAATTGGGTACGCCGACAGCCCGCCCAAGGGCGTGACTGTCCGCGTGATTCGCCCCGCGTACCCGACCGGTTTGCATCGCCTGACCCGCGACCTTGATGCCATCCGGAAGGCCATTGCCCACGGGCACAAAGACGGCGTCTCTCACCTTGCGTTGCTGGCGAACCTCGCAAGCCCGGTGCGGGAGTGAGCGCGGCAGCGTGTCTGAAATAGGACAATCGTGCCCATTCGTGTTCCCTGCTCGCCAGCATGGCTAAATCAATGCCGGCCCGATAATCATCCATCCCTGCAATGGTGAACGTTGCCGTTATCGGCGCCCGGGGTTACCTGGGCCGTGAACTAATGCGTCTTCTCGTGAGTCATCCAGAAGTTGGCTCGATTGCTCCCGTAACAAGCGGCGCGGCCGGCACTCCGTACGGTGACTCCGTGCCCGCCTTTCGGCACCGACGCGACCTCGTCATGGTGGACGCCCGCGCCGCCCACGACGCGGATGTCGTTTTCCTGGCAACCGACGGCGAGCAGGCCCTCATACACGCCGCGGACTTGCCGGATGTCCCCCTGCTTATCGACCTGTCCCGGGCCCATCGTGCCTTGGCCTTCGAGAAAGGCTCCGGATGGACGTACGGCTTGTCGGAGTTCATGCCCGTTCCCAAGGGGACCCGCCGCATCGCGAATCCAGGCTGCTATCCGACGGCTACCCTCATCGCCAGTGGACCCGCCCTCAAGGCGCATCTTGTGGGAGTCGGGCCCCTCATCTCGGATGGCAAATCCGGCGTGTCCGGGGCCGGTGCCAGCGCGCGCGCCGACCTGCAGTACGCGGAAACCAACGAGGCCGTCCGCGCCTACAAGGTCCTTGGCCACGACCACCTCGGCGAGATCCGCCTCGCCGCACACCGCGTCGAAGCCAACGGCAAGACCGTCCCGGTTCGACCGGTTCGTTTTACGCCCCACCTGGTGCCCCAAAATCGCGGCCTTCTGGCGACGGTCTACCTCGCCGTAAAGCCCGGCTTCGAGGCCGACGCGGTCAAGGCTGCCTATGCGTCGGCCTATGCCGACGCGCCCTTCGTCCGCATCGTCCCCGAGCCTGACACGAGCCATGTGCGGGGCAGCAACTTTGCCGACGTCGCCGTCGACGTGGATGCCGAGGCCGGCCTCATCGTGGCCCGCTGCGCAATCGATAATCTCCTCAAGGGGGGCTCGGGCGCCGCCATCCAAAACATGAACCTTGCCCTCGGTTTCCCCGAAGCAACCGGACTGCAGGCCATCGGGGGCGGTCCTTAATGGTCCTTCTCGGATGGCGCCGCAGCGTCGCCAAACTCACCCACAACGCAGTCGCCGAACCGAGCCTGAACGACATGAGCCAGACCACGACCCCCGCCAGCCCGGCCTACAGCATCACCGTCCAGCCTGACCGCCACCTCAACCACGTACCGGGCTTTCTTGCCCAAGGCGTGTGGGCGCAAATCAAGAAGAAGCGCCGCGACGTCTGCCTCATCGTGAGCGACCGCCCATCGAAGGGCGCCGCCGTCTTTACCCAAAATGCGTTCTGCGCCGCCCCGGTCATCGTGAGCCGGGAGCACGTCGAGAATGGCGACATCCGCGCCATCGTCTGTAACGCCGGCAACGCCAATGCGTGCACGGGCGAACAAGGATTGGCGGATGCACGCGCCATGGCCGTGCACGCGGCCGCCAAACTCGGCCTGACGCCCGACCAACTCATCGTTTGCAGCACCGGTATCATCGGCCGCCCCCTGCCGCTGGAGAAGGTCATCACGGGGATCGATGAATGCGCCAAAACTCTGCGCGATGCCACAGGCGGTGAGGCTGCCGAGGCCATCACGACGACCGACAGCCACCCAAAGCACGTCTTTGTCGAGGTCAAAGTCCCTGGCGCAGGCGGAACTGTCCGCACATTCCACATCGCAGGCATCGCAAAGGGCGCCGGCATGATCCATCCGAACATGGCGACGATGTTGAGTTTCCTCGTGACGGACGCGCCGCTGAACTCCACGTTCCTCCAGGCCAATCTCAAAGAGGCGGTAAATGCGACCTTCAACATGATTACGATTGACGGCGACCAATCCACCAACGACACATGCGCGGTCATCGCAAACGGCGCCGCAGGCGGGCCGAATCTGCGCAAGGGCACAACGGAAGCCGTTGCTTTCCAGGCTGGGCTGCAAATCGCCTGCAAGACGCTTGCCAAACACATTGCAGGCGACGGTGAAGGCGCAACGAGCCTCATGGAAGTCGCGGTCGAAGGCGCATCGACCCTGGCGGACGCGCGCTCCATCGCCCGCGCCGTGGCAAGCAGCAACCTTGTCAAGTCGGCCCTGCACGGCAAGGACCCCAACTGGGGCCGCATCGTCGCCGCAGTGGGAGCGTGCGGTGCGCTCGTCGACCCAAACAAGGTAAGCCTCTGGTTCGAATCGGAGCACGGTTCCGTGCCCGTCCTCGAACGCGGCGAGCCGTTGGCGGGAAACCTCTTGCAGCAAGCAAGCGATGTGCTCAAGGCCAAGGAAGTGCGCATCCGCGTCCGTCTCGGCTTAGGCGACTACAGCGCAGAAGCCTGGGGCTGCGACCTTTCGGAAGAATACGTAACGTTCAACTCCGCCTACACGACGTGACCTTCGTGCGCGTTGTTGTCAAATTGGGCGGAAACGTCGTACTCGACCCGGACCAGGTCCGCCTCGTTGCCTCCGAATGTCGTGCGCTGCGCGCCGCCGGCCACACCGTCGTTCTGGTCCACGGCGGCGGGCCACAGATTGACCAGGCCCTCGGCGAGCTAGGCGAAACGGTGCGCAAGATTGACGGCCTGCGCGTGACCAGTCCAGCCGCCGCCGCGGTCGTGCTACGAGTCATGGACCAGATTGGCGCCCAATTGTCCCGAGAACTCGCGCTCCACGGCCTTGCGACGTTTGCCATGCCTGCCGCGCAGCGCGCGATTGCGGCAAACGTGAAACGCATTCCCGGCGGCGACCTTGGCCGCGTCGGAACGGTGGCATACTTTGCCGGAGCCGCGGCGGTGCTTGCGACTCCCACGCACGTCCCCGTCGTGACGCCCGTCGGCTTCGACGTCCAAGGGCCTCTCAACATCAACGCTGATGAGGGCGCATGCGCCGTCGCCGTGGCCATTCGCGCCGACTGGCTTGTCCTGGCAACAGACGTGGCAGCCGTCCGTGACGGAGCCGGGGCTGCGCTGTCCCGGCTGTCCCCCGCCGAAGCGCGCCTTCTCGTTGGCAACGCGGCCACTGGCGGGATGATCCCGAAACTGAACGGCGCCGTCGCCGCGGTGGAAGCCGGCGTCGGTCGTGTCCTTATCACGCGGCTTGCGCCTGGCACGCTGCAGGCCGCCGTGGTAAATGGGCGGCCCGATGGAACTCTGGTTGAGGCCGCCGCACAGGTGCGGCCATGACCGAGCTTGGGGCGCGCTGGCAGGCCGCCATGTTGCCGAATTATGCTACGCCGACGTTGCAGCTCGTGCGCGGCCGCGGCGCCAAGGTTGAGGATCTCGAGGGAAACTCCTACGTCGACCTCATGGCGGGCGTCGCCGTCAACGTGCTAGGCCACGCCCATCCCGCCGTGGTTGCGGCCGTGACGCAACAAGTTGCGACCCTCGGTCACACATCGAACCTGTACGCCAACGCGCCAAGCCTGCTCCTGGCAGAACGCTTGCAGGCCCTCGCAGGCGGTCACCAATGCCTGTTCGTCAATTCGGGGACGGAGGCCAACGAGGCGGCTCTCAAACTGGTGCGCCGACACGCCCACGCCCAAGCGATGCCCGACGCCGTCATCGTCGCCTTCACGAACTCCTTCCATGGCCGCACGACGGGCGCCTTGGCCCTGACCGGCCAGAGCCATTACCATGAAGGGTTCGCCCCATTGCCAGGGCAAATCGTGCATGTGCCGTTCAATGACCCGGCGGCGCTCGAGGCTGCCTTTGCAGCGAATCGGGTGGCCGGCGTCTTCATCGAATCCGTGCAAGGCGAAGGAGGCGTCACACCCATGTCGGCGGAATGCGCGGCCGCGACGGCGCGCCTTACCTCGGCAAACGGTGCCCTTCTCGTGGCAGATGAAGTACAAACCGGCGTCGGCCGCACGGGCAAGTTCTTCGGCTTTGAACACGACCACCTCGACCCGGATGTCATCACGATGGCCAAAGGGCTGGGCGGCGGGCTTCCCCTCGGAGCGATGCTGGCCAAGCCCGCCGTCGCCAAATTGCTGGGGCCCGGCAGCCATGGCTGCACGTTTGGCGGCAATCCCATCGCGTGCGCGGCCGGCAATGCGGTTCTCGATGTCCTTGCAGGGGAGCAGTTGGTCGCTCGTGCCGGCCAACTCGGCAAGGCAATGCTCGGCAAGCTCTACGAGGTTGGCTTGACCGCCCGCGGGCGTGGGCTGCTCCTCGGCGTACCGCTCACTTCGCAATCGGCACCGGAAGTTGCCGCTGCGATGCGGAAATCCGGCTATCTCGTCGGACAAGCTGGCAAATCCGTCGTACGGCTCGCTCCCCCCCTGGTGATTCCGGAGTCTGACCTGCTGGGGGCTGTGGCGCCGCTTGCCGCGGCAGTGGCAACCGTCCCGCAGGGTGCTTCGGCTGCACCGCGTTTGTCCTAATGAGCGGACACGTCGGCCCACAAGGATGTCCGTGAAACCTTCATAGCAAAGCGCCACAAGGGAATGGTATGGACAAGGCGAATCTCGGGCTATCGGTCAAGCAGCGCGAAGGCGTATGTGGCATCCTCAACTGTGTTCTTGCCGACGAATTTCTCCTCTACACCAAGACGCGCAACTACCATTGGAACGTGACCGGACCGCAATTTGCTGAACTGCACCGCTTCCTCGACGAGCAATACAATGCGCTCAACGACGTCGTCGACCTTGTGGCCGAACGCGTGCGCGCCCTCGGAGGCCGTTCCCTCGGCAGTCTGCAGGGCTTCCTTGCCGCAACACGCCTGTCGGAACCGGACGACGCCCCGCGCAGCCACACCAACATGTTGGTGGATCTGTGCAACGACCATGAAACCGTGATTCGCCGTCTGCGCGAAGACCTTGAAACCTGTGGCGCAGCGTATGACGACGAGGGCACGAAGAACTTCCTCACCGACCTCATGGAAAAGCACGAGAAAATGGCGTGGATGCTGCGTGCGGGCCTCGTGGGCCCGCCCGCCACGGCGAGGGTGGCAAAGCACCCGCCGCGCCGCCGCAGCCACCGACCCGCCCCGCGCGCGGTGGTCGCTGCGCGGCGCGCGTAGTCGCCGAAAAATGAGCAAAACCGGACCTGTCAGGCAGCCAACAAGCCGCGTGATCATGCCAGTTTGGTACACGGTTTTGTCCCTGGTCGCGCCTTCCTGCCATTCTTGCCGCTGTTTCTGCGGACAAAGCGCATTTCGTCCCAGCATTTCGCTCCACTCCAGATTGTCGGCGGCGGGACTGCTTAATACTTGGGGGTTGGAAGACCGCGCGTATGCAGTCCAAACAGAGCGCCAAGCCGACGCAACGACGCACCCGTCTGCTTGCCCTCATAGGTCTGGCCGGCGTCGCCGAATTCGTGGTCGCCGTCCTCGCCCTGCACGCCACGTCCTTGTCGGCCCAACCATGGCACATGAGCGAATTCGCCAATGGCAGGTACTGGTTGCTGTGGGCAGTCGCCTTGTTCGGTTTCGCAATCGGCGGTGCTGCCCTGACCTTTGCGCTGCGGCCGCGACTTGCCGCCTCGGGTTCCCAGCGGGCAGGCCTCATCATGCTGTGGCTTGCGGGGATCGGTGCCTTGACAATGGGCGCCTTTCCGGTCGACCGGGATGCCGACAACGCCACACTCCCCGGAATCATCCATGAAGACGTCGGGCCGCCGACGTTTGTCCTTTCGGGCGCGGCCATGCTCGTCCTCGTCCCTGCCTTCCGCGGCAGCACAAGGTTTCGCTCGTTTGCCGGCCCGTCGCTGGCAATCGGTGTCCTTGTGACCGCATCCGCCGTCACCTACGTCATATGCACCCAGCACCAGCTTGCTTTCGCCGCGATTGCCCAGCGCGTCCTTGTCGGATCGATTGCCACCTGGTTCATCCTTCTCGGGGCACGCCTCCTGCGCACGCCGGTCCCCGACGCCGAGCCATTGGTCGCGGCCGTCGTTGCGCAGCCGGCCTTGGTGCCGAAGCGCGCACGGCGGGCGGCGTTGCGCCCCCTCGTGGCCGCGCGACCCCGGGTGCCGGCGAGCCGCGCACGCAAGGCTACGTCTTGATGAGCCCGTTCAACGCCGAAAATGCCGCAAATAAATCATCCTCGCCAATCAGGAACATGTTGTCCTTGTAGCAGCTTACGACTTCGACGAAGTTGATGCCCTTTGCCGCAAGACTTGATGCGAGAAACGCCAGGATGCCGGGCACATCCTCAATGGAGTCGGGGCTGCGGATGTTGAGCTCGACCAGGCCGCGCCGCACTTTGATGATATCTTCGCCGCCCAGGATCTCCTCGATTTCGCCCAGGATGGTCTCATCCGTGATGATGGTGATGGATTCGCTGCCGTGCAGGATGTGGATTGGGTGGCTGCGCCCACCGAGGTGGTTCATGGCTTTCTCCAGACGGCCGAAAAGCTTCCAAGACGGGTGCGCCGTAAGGACGGCCATGCGCGTGCGCACTTCGAGTTTAGATTTGTCCAGCACGCGTCGGATGCCCTGCTGATAATCGGGGCTGGCATTCTTTGGCACGTACCGGCGGCACGCGACCAAGACGGCCTCCTCGGAGCCAAGACCTGTCTCGTCGCGGATGCGGCGGGTTAGGGCGGAGAGATTCACGATGTCCATCGCCAACGCATCGCGGACAACGGGGCGCGCATCGATGTAACTGCGCACCTGGTGTGCAACGGAGCCGGCGGGCGGTTTCGGCCGCGACTTCTTGGCCATGCCGCAGCAAAGGCGATGTCCCATTTTAGACATGCGTGCCCAATGGTGGCGAGAAATCGCCGCGCGCCTTAAGTGTCAACAGGAAGGATTTCGACTGTGCCCAAGCACATCGTCCTTGCCTACTCCGGCGGTCTCGACACCAGCGTCATGATTCATTGGTTGAAAGTCCACCACAAGGCCAAGGTCACCGCCGCCATGCTAGATCTCGGCCAAGGCAAAGCCCAGCTCGCCGAAGCCAAGGCCCGCGCCCTGGCAAACGGCGCCGCGGACTGCATCATTCTGCCGGCGGCCGAGGAGTTCTGCAATGATTTTCTTGCGCCATCCATCCGCGCCAACGCGCTCTATGAAGGCGTTTACCCAATGGCGACCGCCATCGGGCGCCCGCTTATCGCGAAGAAACTCGTCGAAGCCGTCCAGCTGGCAGGCGGCGACGCCGTTGCGCACGGCTGCACGGGCAAAGGCAACGACCAAGTCCGCATCGAAGCCGGCGTGAAGGCCCTCATGCCGGGTCTCGTCTGCCTTGCGCCGCAACGCTCGCACCCGATGACGCGCGTCGCCACGGTCGAGTACGCGCACAAGTTTGACCTCGAGATTCCACACCTCAAGCGCTCGACCTATTCCACAGATGAAAACCTCTGGGGTCGCAGCATCGAGGGAGGCGACACGGAAGACCCGGCCCACGCGCCGCACAACGACGCCTTCACCTGGACCGCCAACCCACGTGACGCGCCGGACACGCCGGCCACGATCGAGCTTACCTTCCAAGCCGGCATCCCCGTGAAACTTAACGGCAAGGCGCTGCCGCTCTGGGACCTGGTGGCGCAACTCAACAAAATCGCCGGCGCTCACGGCATCGGCCGCATCGACCACGTGGAGAACCGCCTCATCGGCATCAAGAGCCGCGAGGTCTACGAGGCGCCCGCCGCAATGACCGTCTTGTTTGCCAAGAAAGCCCTCGAGGCCCTGACCCTCACGAAAGAGGAAATGAAATTCAAGCCCTACCTCGAACAGAAGTTCGCCGAGAACGTCTACGACGGCCAATGGTACGCCCCGGTCATGGCCGCAATCCGCGCGGCCATTGACACCATCCAAAAACATGTCTCTGGCACGGTCAAGGTGCAGGCCTACAAGGGCGGCCTCTCCATCTTGGGTCGCACGAGCCCGCTTAGCCTGTTCAAGGACAACCTGGCAACGTATGGCACGAAGGATTCCTTCAACCACCAGGCCTCCGAGGGCTTCATCGAAATCTGGAGCCTTCCCACCGAGACTGCCAACGCCGTCCGTGCGGGCCAAGCCGCTGGTCGCTTCACGGGACAGAAAACCATCGAGGCGTCCATCGTCAAGGCCAACGGCAAGAAATCCGGCAAAGCCAAAATCGTCGTGAAGGCCAAGAAATGACACAACAGTCGCCAACCGGCCAGCCGTTCTGGCAGGCCCGCACCGGCTCCGGCCTCCACCCTGACCTTCTTGCCTATTCGCAGACCGTCGCCGAGGACCGCCCGTTCATCGTGCATGACTTGGCCGGTTCCAGCGCGCACGTCCTTGGACTTTGCAAGGCTGGCCTCGTTTTGCCGCGAGAAGCCACGGCCCTCCTGGAAGGCTTGCGCGCCATCCTGCGCGACCATGAAGCGGGCCAATTCGCCTTGCGCGCAGACCTCGAGGACCTGCACATGAACATCGAAGCGCGCCTGACCGCGCAACTCGGCGACACGGGTCGCAAGTTGCACACGGGGCGCAGCCGCAACGACCAGGTCGCAACCTGCATCGTCCTCTACGCACGCTCCGGCCTAGCACAACTTGCGCAAGCGCTCCTCGGCCTTTCGGACGCGCTTGCAAGGCAGGCGCGCGCGCACGTCGCCTCGCCATGGGTAGCTCGCACGCACGGCCAGCCGGCACAGCCTGCAACCTTCGGATTCCTGCTTGCCGCCCACGCCGCCCGCCTGCAAGACGCGGCGGCAGGCGCGCTCGCGGCCTTCGATGATGTTGGCGAATCACCACTCGGCAGCGGCGCGGTGGCTGGCTCAACGTTGCCGCTCGATCCGAACTTCACGGCTCGCCTACTCGGACTGCGTCCGCCTCGCAGCGCTCTACTCGCCACGGGTTCCCGCGACGCGGTCCTGCGCGCCTGTGCCGCGTCGTCACTTGCCGGCCTGGCGCTGGCCAGCCTCGCCCAAGAACTGCTCGACCTCTTCGCGCAGGGCGCTGTTGCCCTACCGGCGGGTTACACGACGGGGTCGAGCCTGATGCCGCAAAAACGCAACCCGGACGCCCTCGAACTTGCCCGTGGCCGCGGCAAGGCTCTCGCAGGCCCACTTGCGGCGGTGACCGGAATCGTTGGCGGCCTCCCCCTCGGGTACCATCGCGATTTCCAGCTCACAAAGCCGTGGCTCGTGCAAGCCCTCACCGATGCAACGGCAACCGCGGAACTGCTCGCGCCGCTCGTCGAAGGCATGACGTATGATGCACGCGCTGGCGCCGCCCAATGGGCCAAGCCCGGCATCGTTGCAACCGACGTGGCGGAAGCCCTCGTTCGCACCGGCGTTCCGTTCCGCACTGCCTACGCGACGGCCGCCGCAGCCTACGCCAAGGTTGAGGCGGGCGCCTCCCTGCAGGATGCACTTCTGCAGGCTGGGCTCGACGCGACGCAGTTGGCCGCAGCCCTAGCGGTCGTGCAGCCGGACCCGGCCCGCCGCGCGACAAGGGGCGGGCCAGCCCCGACCGCCGTTGCGGCAACCCTCGACGACCTTGCCGCCCGCGCCACCGAATTGTCCGGACGCGTCCGTGCCGCGCAGAACCTTGTCGAACAGCCGCTGGATCTGCTTACACGCCCAATTCCCGGACTCCTGGAGGCGACTTAGATGACAAAGACCACTCCCGCCCGCGCGGACGCCGTCCACGCGCCGCCGCCTCCCACGCTGCCAAGCGTGCCCGTTGCAGCCGCGCCGGGGGCTGTTCCTGGCGCGCGTTCGGTACTGGGAATGCAGGACGTTGCGCCCTATCTCGATGACTTGCTTCGCGAAGCGAGTGAGCTCAAGGCCCAGGCTCGTCGCGGTCCGCTGCCACAACTGTTGGAGGGCAAGGCGGTCCTCATGGTCTACGAGAAAACCTCAACGCGGACGCGCGTCAGTTTCGAAGTAGGCGTCCAGCGCCTCGGCGGCATCGCAATCAACCTCGACGCGCAGACCAGCCAATTGTCGCGCGGCGAATCCATCGAGGACACGGCCCAAGTGCTGTCGCGTTACGGCCACGCCTTGGTTTACCGGGCCAAGAGCCATGCCAGTCTCGAAGCACTTGCCCGCTACGCCACCGTTCCGGTCGTAAATGCGCTTACCGACCTCGAACACCCGTGCCAAATCCTTGCCGATTGGCTCACCCTGCGCGAGCACTTGGGCGATTTGCGGGGCAAGACGTTCGCTTACGTCGGCGACGGCAACAACATGCTGCACAGTTACCTGCTTGGGGCGCCCATGGTGGGAATGGATATCCAGGTCGCAACACCGCGAGGCTACGATGCCGACCCCGAAGTCGTCGAACGCGCACGGGCGCTTGCAGAGAAGCACGGCACGCGCATCTCCTTCCACCGCAAACCGGAACTCGCCCTCAAGGATGCCGATGCCGTTGCCACGGACACCTGGGTTTCAATGGGCGACGAGGCCGAGGCGTTGCAGCGCATGAAGGCATTTGCCGGATACACACTCACGGAAGAAATGATGGCGGCGCACGCGGCGCCCGGGGCCATTTTCCTGCACTGCCTGCCCGGCCACTGGGGCCAGGAAGCAACCTACGACCTGGCGCACGGTGCGCGCTCGGTCATCTACGACGAGGCCGAGAACCGCATGTGGGCGCAAATGGCGCTACTTGCCCGCTTGCTGCGGCCGGCAGATGCCCTAGCCTGGTAGGCGACCTTGGCATGCAGGGCCAACTTGCTTGGCCCAGTCCACCCGCGATTGCGCCGTTGCGCCGGCGGCGGCCTGTTGCGTGACCGATCGGTCGCGGCCTTGCCTGGGGGGCCTCGCATGAACCGGATGCCGACGATGAATCCGATTGTGACGACGAATCGCATACGTCGGCAGAAGTCATCGGGTTCATGGGGCCGATCGGGTTCATGAAGAATCCCCAACGCCGGTGCCCGCCCCCGGCGGCCCTTGCCCGCGCGCTTCGCCTGCGCGGCCTTGCCAAACCCTCGCTCTGCCTCGCTTCGCAGCGGCATTCGCTCGCCCCGGCCGGGGGCAATTCATCCTTCCATTCCTTCAACAAGGCGCCGCCGTCGGGGGACTGCGGGATTGGGCCGCGGGTCGTCATCAAGCAGGTTTTCGGTTCCGTGATTTTCCGTGACGTCCGTGGTTCCGCAAGCCACCGCCAACAGGATTTGTGCAATTCGCCAACGGCGCCGTTTGGTCGTCGTCCGCCGCGGGAGCCGCCGACGAGGCCGCCGGCCTGGTTCCCCGGTTTTCGCAGCTTTTTCATCATGAACTACGAATTAGTGGCATAATGGCTAAGTATTGGCCTACATCACGTACCATCGCCACGGAATCCATGGACCAAACCTGGACCGGCAACGAGGAACGCAACCATGTCACAAGAAGTCGCCCAGATTCTCTCCGCACCCCGCCCGGAATGCACCGAGTGCGCCGCCGCAATTCCTGCCACGCCCACACTTCCGGGAGAAATCCTCGATTGCCCCGAATGCAGCGCCGAACTGGAAGTGCGCAGCCTTTCCCCGCTCGTCCTGGCCCTAGCGCCCGACGTCGAAGAAGACTGGGGCGAGTGACGGCCGACGGCTGAGGGTTCCCGCGCATGGTCCGGCTCGCACTAGTTTACTCGCGGCTGCGCAACGACGAGCGCATGCTCATGGACGCCGCAAAACAGCGCGGCGTCGACCTCGTGCCCATCTTTGATGATGAGGCCGTCTTGGACATCCACGCCAAACCTTGGAACGTCGACGTCGTCCTGGAACGCTCACTCAGCTACTATCGCGGCCTGTACGTGCTGAAGTTCCTCGACGCCCACGGCGTGCCTTCGGTCAATCGCCTTGCCGTCGCACAAAGGTGCGGTGACAAGGCCGAAACGAGCCTGCTTTTGGCCCGCGCCGGCGTGCCGACCCCGAAAACCCGCGTCGCCTTCACACGCGAAGCAGCTTTGCGTGCCTGCGCCGAAGTCGGCTACCCGGCCGTCCTCAAGCCCACGATGGGCTCCTGGGCACGGCTCTTGGCGAAAGTGGACAACCCCGAGCAGGCCGAGATGGTGCTCGAGCACAAGGAGGCCCTGGCCAACCCGTTGCAGCAGATCTACTACATCCAAGCCTACGTGGCAAAACCGGCAAGCGCCGACGGGACGGCGGAACATCGCGACATTCGTGCCTTCGTCGTGGGTGACCGCACCATCGCAGCCATCTACCGCAACAGCCCGCACTGGATCACAAATACGGCCAAAGGCGGCCGCGCGACTCTGTGTCCCGTCACGCCGGCGCTCCATGAACTCTGCCAGAAGGCGGCGGCCGCGGTCGGCGGCGGTGTCCTGGCCCTCGACCTCATGGAGGACCGAGAGGCGCCGGGCGGCCTGGTCGTCCACGAGATTAATCACACCATGGAATTCAAGAACTCAGTCGCCCCCACGGGCGTCGACATTCCTGGCGAGGTAATCGATTTCTGCATCCGCGAGGCTCGACGCTGATGGTCACGGCCGCCATCCTTGGCGCGTCCGGCTACACGGGCGGCGAACTCCTGCGCCTGCTTCTGCAACACCCCAACGTCGAAGTCGTTGGCGCAACGAGCCAAAAACTGGCAGGCGAGTACGTGCACAAGGCGCACCCGAACCTGCGCGGCCGCACCCTCCTGAAGTTCGTCGGACGGGGCGAACTCCCGGCGGCAGACGTCGTCTTCACCTGCGTGCCCCACGGTGCCGGCATGAACGCAGTTCCGGGGTACCTCGACGCCGGCAGCAAGGTCATCGACCTCTCTGCCGATTTTCGCTTGCGCGACGCCAATACCTACGAAGCCTGGTACGGCCAACCCCACACGGCCGCCCACCTACTCGCGGAGGCGGCATACGGTCTGCCCGAAGCACGGCGCGACACCATCCGCAAGGCGCGGCTGGTTTCGGGCGTCGGTTGCACTGCGACGGCCATCAACCTAGCTCTTCTTCCGCTCGCCCGCGCCGGTTTACTGGGCGACACCGTCGTGGCTGACATCAAGATTGGCTCCAGCGCTTCCGGTTACGAGGCTAGCCTCGGTTCGATCCACGCTGAACGCAGCCGCGCCATTCGCCTGTACGCCCCGACCCGGCACCGCCATGTCGCCGAGGTCGAGCAGGAACTCGCGAGCGCCGGCGGGCGCCCCAGCCCTGCCATCCACTTCACCGGCCACGCGGTCGAACTCGTGCGCGGCGTCCTTGCAACCTGCCACGCGTTCTTGCCGGAGGGTGCCACGACGGTCGAAAAGGACCTCTGGAAAGCCTATCGTTCCAGTTACGGCGAAGAGCCGTTTGTACGCCTGGTCAAAGAACGCAGCGGCATCCATCGCGCACCCGATCCCAAACTTGTCGCCGGCAGCAACTACGCCGATGTCGGATTCGACCTTGAAGAGGCCGGCCGCGGCTTGCAACGCGTTGTCGCCACGTGTGCCATCGACAATCTCGTAAAGGGTGCAGCGGGCTCTGCCGTGCAATGCATGAATCTGCAGTTTGGTTTCAACGAGCGAACCGGCCTCGAACAGATCCCTCTCCACCCGGTGTGACCATGGGGAACGTGTTGGTTGTCAAACTGGGCGGCGGGGCCGGCCTCGACGTCGATGCGGTCCTGCGCGACCTTGCCAGCCGGGCGGAGCCATGGGTCCTCATCCATGGTGGCAACCACGAACTATCGGAGACCAGTAAGCGCCTCGGCCATGCGCCCCGCTTCGTCACGAGCCCAAGCGGCTACACGTCACGCGTCACCGACCTGGAGACCATTGGAATCATCCAGATGGTGTATCGCGGTCGCATCAACAACGACCTTGTCCTACGGCTGCAACGGCTCGGCTGCAACGCCGTGGGCCTGTCCGGCGTCGACGGGCGCCTCTGGGTTGCCGAACGCAAGGAAGCCATCCGCGTTGTCGAGAACGGCAAGAAGTTCCTGCTGCGCGACGACTTTACGGGCAAGGTCATTTCTGTCAACGTCGCGCTACTCCGTCTTCTTTTGGATGCCGGCTATCGCCCCGTTCTCACGTTGCCTGCCATTACGGCGACCGGCGAGGCCGTGAACGTCGATGGCGACCGGGCCGCCGCCGCCGTGGCTGCGGCACTCGGTGCAACAGACCTCGTCATTCTCTCAGGAGTTCCCGGGCTGCTGCGCGACGTGAACGACGCAAGCAGCCTCATCCCGACAATCGCGCGCGCAGCGCTGCAAGAGGGCCACGATGTCGCCCTTGACCGCATGAAGAAAAAGCTACTCGGCGCGCAAGAAGCGCTGGAAGGCGGCGTAGCCCGCGTTGTTCTAGGCTCGGCCAATCGGGAGCGCCCGGTGGCCGATGCCTTGGCCGGCATTGGCACGGTGATTGCATGACGGCCCGCGACCCAGAGCACACCCACTTGGCGCGCAGTTTCCCCGCCAAGCCCGTCGCCTTCGTGCGCGGTCAGGCCCACCAGCTTTTCACAGTCGACGGGACCGCATTCACTGACCTCGGCGGGGCCAGCCACGGGGTGGCAAACTTCGGCCACGCACACCCCAGAATCGTTGCCGCCATCCAGGCGCAGGCCGCCAAACTCATCCACACAACCCAAACGGTCCCGTCGCCAGTGCGGGGCGAAATGCTGGAGCGCCTGCATGGCATTCTGCCCGGCCACCTCACGCGAACCTTTCTTGCCAACTCTGGCACAGAAGCCGTCGAAGCCGCCATCAAGTACGCCGTCGCAAAGACGGGACGGACCAAATTGGTGGCGGCCCGCAACAGTTTCCACGGCCGCACCCTCGGCGCCCTGACCACGACCTTTCGGCCACAATACCGTGAGCCCTTTCTTGGCGTCCTGGCCCCCGCCAGTTTCGTGCCGCTCAATGACGAGGCCGCGCTTGCCGCCGCCGTCACCGACCAGACCGCCGCCGTCATCCTGGAACCGATTCAAGGAGAAGGCGGACTCGCGGTCGCCACGAACGAATTTCTGCAGGCCGCGCAGCGGATTTGCTACGCCCACGGCGCCCTTCTGATAATCGACGAAGTGCAAACAGGCCTGGGACGCACGGGTCGCAATCTTGCCATCGATGGCACTGGACTGGCTCCCGACATTGTGGTGCTTGGCAAGAGCCTGGCGGGCGGCCTGCCAATCGGCGCTGCCTGCATGACCGAGGAGGTGGCTGCCGCGATGCCGGCCGGCGGGCACGGCACGACGTTCGGCGGCTCGCCCCTCGTTTGCGCCGCAGCATCGGCTGCGCTGGACGCGCTCGGCGACGAGGGCCTAGCCGCGC